>JBBEWH010000051.1:0-66789 GCA_037414955.1 Actinomycetes bacterium KLBMP 9797 | reverse complement strand
CCCGATAACCCCCCACAAGTAACACGGCCCCCCACACGTCGAATTCGCGACTTGCGGCACGCCTTGATCATGGAGGAGGTTAGGGTCGGGCATGGACCGATTCGTGCAGCCGGTGCCGCCGCCCGTCGACCCGTACGCCGGTGACCCGCTGCTGCGGTCCTGGCTCGACCGCACGCTCGGCGCCGCCGGGCACGCCGCCGCCCGGGACCGGCTCACCGCGCTCGCCGCCGACGTCGCCGGCCCGCTGCGCGCCGCCCACCGCGACGCCGAGGCACACCCGCCGGCCCTGGTCCGGTACGACCCGTGGGGCGCCCGCGTCGACCGGGTCGACACGTCGGCCGGCTGGCAGACCCTGCGCGCGGCCGCCGCCCGGCACGCCGTCGTCGCGTTGCCGTACCTGCCGGAGGCGCGCGCCACCTGGGGCGCCGCCGCGCGCACCGTGCAGCACGCGCTGCTGCACCTGTACGGGCCGGAGTCCGCGACGTTCTCCTGCCCGGTCGCGATGGCCGACGGTGCCGCGGCGCTGCTGAGCCGCCGCGAGGTCGACCCGGCGGTCCGGGACGCGTGGCTGCCGAAGCTGATCAGCACCGACCCGGACGCGGCCGTCACCAGTGGACAGTGGATGACCGAGGCGCAGGGCGGCTCCGACCTGTCCCGCTCGTCCACCGTCGCCACCGAGCACGCGGGACGGTGGCGGTTGACCGGGGAGAAGTGGTTCTGCTCCGCGGTCGACTCGGCGGTCGCGGTCGCGCTGGCCCGGCCCGAGGGCGCCGGCCCGGGCAGCCGGGTGCTCGCGCCGTTCCTCGTGCCCCGGTACCAGGAGGGGGTGCGCGTGCACCGGCTGAAGGACAAGCTGGGCACCCGGGCGTTGCCGACCGCCGAGGTGGGGCTGCGCGACGCGGACGCGGAGCCGCTGGGTGACCCCCGACAGCCCGGCCTGGTGCGGGCGATGACGCTGGTCGTGGTGACCCGGGTGCACAACGCGGCGGCTGCCGCCGGCGGCATGCGGCGCGGCCTGGACTACGCGCGGGCCTTCGCCGGCGCCCGGCGGGTCGCCGGCGGCGACCTGGCCGACGCGCCGCTGCACCGCGCGACCCTCGGCGTCCTGGAAGTCGACGCGGCCGGCGCGTTCGCGCTGGCCGCGCACGCGTTCGCGCTGCTGGGCCGGGTGGAGGTGGGCGCGGACCCGGACGCGGCGGCCGAGTTGCGGGTCGTGGCGCCGCTGGCCAAGCTGGCCACCGGGCGGCTCGCGGTGGCGTCCGCCAGCGAGTACGTGGAGAGCTTCGGCGGCGCCGGCTACGTGGAGGACACCGGGGTGCCGCGGCTGCTGCGCGACGCCCAGGTGCTGCCGATCTGGGAGGGCACCACGAACGTGCTGGCGCTGGACGTGCTGCGCGCGGTGGCCCGGGACGACGCCGGCAAGCCGGTGCTGGCCCGGGTGGTGGCGGCCGCCGACCTGGCCCGCGGCTTCTCCCCCACGCTCGCCGAGACGCTCGCCGCCACCGCCGCCGGGCTGGGCGACACGCTCGACGCGATCACCGCCGACCCGGGCGACACCACGGTGGTGGCGGGCGCGCGGGGCGTCGCGCTGCGGATGGCGTACGCCCTGACGGCGGCCCTGCTGTTCGAGCACGCCGCGTGGGGCGGCGGCGACCTCGCCGAGCAGGTCGCCCGGCTGTGGACCCGCCGGTGGCTGCGCGGTGAGGACATCGCCGTGGCGGCCCTCGACCTGCCCGACCCCAGCTACCCATGATCAGGGCGTCCCTCAAGTCGCTCTAACGACTTCAGGGACGCCCTGATCATGGGTAGCGTGGGGGTGTGAAGATCGGATTCGGGGCGCCGGTGTCCGGGTCGTGGGCGACCCCCGAGACCATGGTGCGGGTCGCGCGGCGGGCTGAGGAGCTCGGCTACCACTCGCTGTGGACGTTCCAGCGGCTGCTGTCCCCGCCGGGCGGCGACTGGGGTCAGATGTACCGGGCGGTGCAGGACCCGGTCGTCACGATGGCGTACCTGGCCGGCCACACCGAACGGGTCCGGCTGGGCGTGGCGGTGCTGAACATGCCGTACGCGTCGCCGGCCCTGGTCGCCAAGCAGCTGTCCACCCTGGACATCGTCGCCGGCGGCCGGCTCGACGTGGGGCTGGGCACCGGCTGGTCCGCGGAGGAGTTCGCCGCCGTGGGCGCCGACCTGGGCGAGCGCGGCCGCCGGTCCGCGGAGTTCCTGACCGTGCTGCGCGCGCTGTGGGCCGACGGCGAGACCGAGCACGCCGGCGCGTTCTACCGCATCCCGCGCACCCGCATGGACCCCAAGCCGGTGCAGCGCCCGCACCCGCCGATCCTGCTGGGCGGCACCGCGCCGGTCGCGCTGCGGCGCGCCGGGCGGCTCGCCGACGGCTGGATCAGCAGCAGCCGCGCCGACCTGGCCACCCTGGGCGAGTCGGTCGCGATCGTGCGCGCGGCCGCCGCCGAGGCCGGGCGGGACCCGGCGCGGCTGCGCTTCGTCTGCCGCGGCGCGGTGCGGGTACGCCCCGCCGCCGGCGCCGGGGATCGGTTGCTCACCGGGCCGCCGGCGAAGGTGCGGGCCGACTTCGACGCGATCGCGGCGCAGGGCATCACGGAGCTGTTCGTCGACCTCAACTTCGACGAGGAGATCGGCTCCCCCGACGCCGACCCGGCCGTGTCGCTGCGCCGCGCCGAGGAAGCCCTCGACGCCTTCGCCCCCTGACCGCCCGGCACTGTCCCCCACGGGGTCGGCGCGCGTGCGAGAATCGAGGTCGCTCGATGCTGACGCTGGATCGACCCAGAAGGAGACAGCGGCATGCGACTGCGAACGGGGTGCGCGGTAGCGGCGGTGGCGACGATCGTGGTCGGGCTCGGCCCGCCGGCCTCGCCCGCCGCGGCGGGCGAGGCCGGGATCCGGCCGGTCCGGGACTGCGCTCGACTCGTCGGCGACTTCGCCCTGCCGACCGGCGCGGCCCACGTCACGGCGGCCACCCCGACGCCGGGGCAGGCCGACGCACCGGAGCACTGCGACGTGCGCGGATACGTGGAGCCCGCGGTGCGGTTCCACCTCAGGCTGCCGACCAGCACCTACGCGGGACGCTACCTGCAGTACGGCTGCGGCGGCTTCTGCGGCGACCTCGGCGTCCCGGCCTTCCCCGACTGCGGCGGCCGGCCGCCCGGTGACTTCGCCGTGGCCGCGACCGACGACGGTCATGTCGGGCGGCCGCCGTTCCCGTTCGGCGACGGCGGCTGGGCCGCCGGCGACCGGGCCGCGCGGGATGACTGGCAGTTCCGCGCCCCCCACGTGGTGTCCCAGGCCGCCAAGCGCGTCATCGCCGCCTACTACGGGTCGCCGCCCCGGCGCTCGTACTTCAGCGGCTGTTCCAACGGCGGGCGGGAAGCGCTGCTGCTCGCCCAGCGATACCCGGACGACTTCGACGGGATCGTCGCGGAGGCCCCGGCGGCCGCGATCACCCCGCTCATCGTGCATCAGGCGTGGCTCGCCCGGTCGAACACGGCCGCCGACGGCCAGCCGATCCTCACCGGCGCGAAGCTGCCCGCCCTGCACGCGGCGGTCGTCGCCGCCTGCGACGGGCTCGACGGCCTCACCGACGGTCAGGTCGACGAGCCGGGCGCCTGCCGGTTCGACCCCGCGACGCTGGCCTGCCCGGCCGGGACCGACACCCCGGCCTGCCTGACCGCGGCCCAGGTCGAGGTCGTGCGGCGGGTGTACGCCGGGGCGACCGACCCCGCGGGCCGCCGGCTCTACCCGGGTGGCCAGCCGTACGGCTCCGAGCCGGCCTGGTACGGCTGGCTGATTCCGGCGCCGGAGCTCGGCGGCCTCTCGGCCGCCGCCGCGCTGGCCGACAACTACCTGCGATACATGGGATATCCGATCGGCGAGCCGCACTCGTCGCTGGCCGACTTCGCGTTCACCGTCGCCGAGTTCGACCGGCTCACCCCGGAAGGGGTGCGGGCCAACGCGCTGAGCCTGGACCTGAGCCGGTTCCGCCGGGCCGGCGGCAAGCTGGTCATCTGGCACGGCGGGAGCGACCAGGCGATCCCACCGGCCGGCACGCTGGACTACTACCAGCGGCTCTGGCAGCGCGACGGCGGCCCGCACCGCACCCAGCGGTACGCGCGGCTGTTCATGGTGCCCACCCTCTACCACTGCGCCGACGGCTACCGCCTCACCGAGTTCGACCCGTTGCCGGAGCTGGTGCGCTGGGTCGAGCGCGGGGACGCGCCCGACCGGGTCGTCGCCCGGGGCCGCGACGCGCAGGGCCAGGTCGTGCGGTCCCGGCCGGTGTTCCCATACCCGCTGCGCGCCCGCTACGACGGCAGCGGCAGCGTCGACGACGCCGGAAACTTCGTGCCGGCCGCGCCGCCCGGCCCGCCGCGGGACGTGATCCGGTGGGTGGGTGAGGACCTGTACGACCGTCCCGGCCCGGTGGTGCCGTAGCCCTCTTCGTGATCAGGGCGTCCCTCACGTGGTTCTCACGACGTGAGGGACGCCCTGATCACGATGGAGAGGGGCGGCGGCGGGCGCGGGCGGCCCAGATCGCGTACGCCGGGTCGCGGTCCAGGTTGTGCCGGTCCCGGTCGTAGCGGCGGGTGGTGCGCGGGTCGGCGTGGCCCATCGCGTCCTGCACGTCTTCCAGCGGCACCCCCTCGGCGCGGGCGGTGGTGGCGAACGCGTGCCGCAGCGAGTGCGGCGACAGCTTCGCCCACGCGGGGATCCCGGCGTCCCGGGCGAGGCGGCGCACCAGCCGGAACACCGCGGACCGGTCGATCCGGGCACCGCTGGCCGTGCGGAACAGCGCCCCGCCCGCGTCCTCGCGCACCGCCAGGTAGGCGTCCAGCGCGGCCGCGGTACCCGGGGTCAGGGCCCGGCGGCGTGGCTTGCCGCCCTTGCCGACGAACCGCACGCTGCGGTGCCCGCGCTCGTACCCGATGTCGTCGACGTCCAGCGACACCAGCTCGCCGACCCGCAGCCCCAGGTCGGCCAGCATCGTGACGACGGCCCGGTTGCGGGCCGCTAGCGGGCCGGTGTCCGCGTCCGCGGCGGCCAGCAGCGCGTCCACCTCGTCCGGGGTGAGGCCGACGGTGGCCGAGTGGTCGCGGCCCACCCGCGGCCGGTCGGCGCCGGCGACCGGGTTGGCCTCGACGGCGCGCAGCTTCTGCAGGAAGCCGTACCAGCTGGACAGCCCGGACAGCTTCCGCGCTACCGTGGCCGGGGTCAGCGGCCGGCCGCTGCGCGGGTCCACGGTGGACTCCAGGTCCCGGGCGTACGCGTTGACGTCCAGGAACGTGGCGCGCAGCGGGTCGAGCTGCCGCCCGGCGCACCAGGCGAGCCAGGCCGCGATGTCCCGCCGGTACGCCTCCCGGGTGTGGTCGGACAGCCGGCGGTTGCGCAGCCACGCCTCGGTGAAGTCGGCACCGTCCCCGGCGGCGGACAACGCGGGCAACGCCGACGGCGGCAGGACTGGATGCATCCGTCCATTATGTCCCGGGCGGACAGGCCCTAGATCGGGTCCCAGGGGACCGCGTCGTAGGCGTCCGCGACGGTCTTCATCAGGTCGACGTCGACGGGCAGGTCGACGTCGTCGACGCGGGCGACCGGCGCGACGCCGATCGAGTTGGCCACGAACGCCGCCGCGAACGACGGCACGTCGGCCAGGTGCACCGGCGCGCGCCGGGACGGCAGCCGGGGCTCCAGCAGCCGCATCGTGATCCCGCCGAGGCACGGCGCGTCCGGCCAGATGACCGCCGTGCCGTCGAAGAACGCGACGTTCGCGATGGCGGCCTCCGCGATCAGGCCGTCCGGCCCGGTCAGCAGCGCGTCGTCGAAGCCGCGCCGCCGGGCGCGCGCACCGTGGTAGCTCTGCCCGAAGCCGCCCAGGTGCTTCAGGTGCGCGGCCGGCCGCAGGTAGGGCACGGACATGAGCCGCTGCGCGGTCGGCGGCGGTGACATCGGCGGGCGCACCACGACCAGCACCGACGGCTCGGCGCGGTCGCCCGGCCGGACCACGATCACCCGCACGGCGGCGTCGGCGGTGCCGGCCAGCGCGTGCCGCAGGTGGTCGCGCGCCCGCTCGGTGTCCAGAGCGGTGTCGAACAGCTCCCGGGTGGCGCCGTCGAGGCGGTCCAGGTGCAGGGCGAGCCCGCGGGTGCGGCCGGCGCGCACCTGCAGGGCCGTGAAGTGGCCGTAGTTGCTCAGCAGCAGGGCCGCCAGCTGCTCGGCGGTCGCCGGCCGGCCATCAACCTGCACCGTGATCACGCCGCCTACCGTAGCGCCCCATCCCCATGATCAAGGCGTCCCGCACGTCGCCAGGACCGCATGAGGGACGCCTTGATCATGGATGGGGTCAGGCGGCGGCGCGGTCGGCCAGGGGGCGGCGCCGGCGGGCGAGGTCGGTCAGGGCCGGGACCGGCCACCGGCCGTTGGGGTCGTACACGTTGGTGCCGGGCGGCACGATCGCGTCGATGCGGTCGAGGGTGGCGTCGTCCAGCACCACCGGGGCGCCCTTGAGCAGATCCTCGAGCTGGTCCATGGTGCGCGGACCGACGATGACCGAGGTCACCGCGGGGTGCGCCACGACGAACGCCACCGCCAGCTCGGGCAGCGTGCAGCCGAGGTCGTCGGCCACCTCGACGAGCTGCTCGACGACCGCCAGCTTGGCCGCGTTGGCCGGTATCGACGGGTCGAAGCGCTCCGGCGCCAGCGCGGCCCGGCCGGTGGTCAGGTCGATGTCGCGGCCCTTGCGGTAGCGGCCGGTCAGGAAGCCGAAGGCCAGCGGGCTCCAGGTCAGCACACCCATCCGGTACCGCTCGCAGACCGGCAGCACCGCGGTCTCGACACCGCGGGCGAGCAGCGAGTACGGCGGCTGCTCGGTGCGGAAGCGCAGCAGCCCGTGGCGCTCGGCGGCGTGGTGCGCCTCGACGATCTCCTCGGCGGGGAACGTGGAGCAGCCGAACGCCCGGATCTTGCCCTGGCGTACCAGGGTGGTGAGCGCGTCGAGGGTCTCCTCGATGTCGGTCGTGTGGTCGGGGCGGTGCACCTGGTACAGGTCGATCCAGTCGGTGCCCAGGCGGGCCAGGCTCTCGTCGACGGCCTTGAGGATCCACCGCCGCGAGTTGCCGCCGCGGTTGCGGCCCTCGCCCATCGGGAAGTGCACCTTGGTCGCGAGCACCACGTCGTCGCGGCGGCCGCGCAGCGCCTTGCCGACGATCCGCTCGGACTCGCCCTGGGAGTACATGTCGGCGGTGTCCACGAAGTTGACGCCCTGGTCGAGGGCGGCGTGGATGATGCGGACGCAGTCGTCGTGGTCGGGGTTGCCGGCGGCGCCGAACATCATGGCGCCGAGGCAGTACGTGCTCACTTCGATGCCCGTGCCGCCCAGGACTCGGTAACGCATGCTCATGCGCCGGCACGTTACGACCTTGAGCGCACTCGAAGTCAAGCGCGGGCCCGGCTTCCATGATCAAGGCGTCCCTGTAGTCGTGAGGACTACGTGAGGGACGCCTTGATCATGGCGTCTTCTAGGGTGGGTCGGTGCGGAAGGTGGCGTTGGTGACCGGGTCGGCGTCCGGGATCGGGGCGGCGACCGCCCGGCGGTTGGCGGCGGACGGGATGGCGGTGGCGGTCCACTCCCGGTCCAGCCGGTCCGCCGGGGTCGCGCTGGCCGAGGAGCTCGGCGGGTCGTACCACCAGGCCGACCTCGCCGACGACGCGGCCGCCGCCGCGCTGGTGCCGCGGGTGCTGGAGCGGCACGGGAGGCTCGACGTCCTGGTCAACAACGCCGGCATCAGCTGGCCGGTGCCGCACGCGGACCTGCCGGGGCTCAGCGCGCAGGACTGGCGCCGGCTGCTCGACGTGAACCTGATCGCCCCCTGGCTGCTGTGTACGGCGGCGTTGCCGGCGCTGCGCGACTCCGGCGGGTGCGTGGTGAACGTGACCAGCCACGCCGGGGTCCGGCCGAAGGGCAGCTCGATCGCGTACGCCGCCAGCAAGGCCGCGCTCAACCACGTGACGAAGCTGCTGGCCGCGGCGCTGGGACCCGACGTACGCGTCAACGCGGTGGCGCCCGGCCTCGTCGACACGCCGCTGACCGCCGACTGGACCGACGCGCGGACGCTGTGGAAGACCGCGAGCCCGATGCGCCGGGCCGCTCGACCCGCGGACGTCGCGGACCTGATCGCCATGCTCGTGCACCACTCGTACGTCACCGGCGAGGTGATCCTCCTGGACGGCGGCCTGAACCTCCGCTGACCCCGCACTCTGCCCGACGCCTTGATCATTAGGGCGAAATCCTGCCAGGCTGGCGGGCGTGACAGTGCGGTACATCGGCTCCGGGCCCTATTGCTACGCCAACTCCCTCGCGATGGTCATGGGTAGACGGGCGGTGCCGCCCTCGGCGATCGAGGTGCTGACCGGATCTCCGTTCGGGGCGACGTTCATCGCCGGCCTGCCGTACTTCAGCCCGGCCGGATGGGATCCCGACCTCGGCCTGGACCCCGCGATCGCGGCGCTGGGCTGGGCGTGCGAGCGCACCGCCGGCGGCGACGCCGCCGGCGCGGTCGGCCGGCTGCGCGCGGCCACCGAGGCCGGCCCCGTGCTGGTCGGGCCGGTCGAGTTCGGGCTGCTGCGCTACATCCCGGGGATGGGCACGCCGATCGGCTCGGACCACTTCGTCGTGGTGCTCGGGGTGGACGACGCCACGGTGACGCTCCACGACCCGCACGGCCACCCGTACGCGACGCTGCCCCTGGACGGGTTCGTGGCCGCGTGGCGGGCGGAGACCGTGCCCTACCCGTCGACGCCGTTCACCATGCGGGCCGGCTTTCACCGGGTGCGCGAGGTGGACGTGGCGGCGGCGCTGCGCGGCGCGCTGCCCGACGCCGTGCGCTGGCTGGCGGCCTCGGCCGCGGCGGTGGAGCGGCTCGCCGGTCTGGTCGCCGCGGGTCTGGACGAGCGGACCCACGGCCACCTGGTGCATTTCGCGGTGCGGGTAGGCGCGCGCCGGCTCGCGGACGCCTCGGCGTGGCTGGACGAGATCGGCCGGGACCGCGCCGCGCGGATCGCCGACGCGCAGGCCAGGCTGCTGGGCGCTGTCCAGTACGACCTGGTGGCGGGAGATCACCTCGCGGCGGCCGCCGCGTTGCGCACGCTGGCGCCCACCTACCCGCGGCTGCGGGCCGCGCTCACCTGAGCGAGGCGTCCCCCGCAACCCCCCCCCCATGATCCGGGCGTCCCACAAGTTGCTCTAACTACTTGAGGGACGCCCTGATCATGGGGTTGGTCCGGTTCTTGTGCGTGCTCCGCGCCCCGGCGTAGCGTCAATTCGGGGCAATTCGTGGCTTTTAGTCTGGAGGTGGTCTCGATGCCATCGGCGCAGGGGATCGGGCACATCATGCTCACCGTCACCGACGTCCAGCGCAGTGCCGACTTCTACAACCGCTTGCTGGACGGGGAGACCGTGCTGGCAACCAGCGACGAGACCGGTCCACTCACGGTATGCGCGGGACCGTCGCTCATGGTCGGGTTCCGCACGCATCGAACGACCGACGAGAAGGACGAGTTCGACCCGGCGCGGGTCGGGCTGGACCATATCGGCATCCATGTCGAATCCCGCGCGGAGCTGGAGACCTGGCGGCAGCGCCTGGACCGGCAAGGCGTCCTGCATTCGCCGATCGTCGAGGACCAGTTCGGCGCCCACCTCAACGCGAAGGATCCCGACAACATCGCGATCGAGTTCTTCACGACAACGCAGCAGGCGGCGACGGTCTGACCAACTACCGTCGACGCTGGGACCCGGCCAGGCCCTCCGGGGTCAGGGACAGGCGCCGCAGTTCCGGTCCCCTACTCGCGGGCGTTCGTCGAGGTCACCCGGAACACCGGGACGAGCACCGCGGCGACCGCGACGTGCGCGAGCGCGAGCACGACCTTGGTCCCACCCGACGCCTCGACGGTGAACGGCGGGAAGAACGACACGGCCAGGAACACCAGCGCCACGACCGTCCAGATCGAGCGGGCGCGGCGGGTCACGCGCTCCAGCAGGGCCAGCAGCGCCCAGCCCAGCACGGAGAAGAACAGCGAGAACATGACGAACGCGCTCGCCCCGAGATCCTGCGGCTCCTGCCCCTCGGCCTTAATGATCATGTCGTTGCCGAGCAACGGCTCGCCCACCACCCAGACCAGGACGGCCGCCACGACGGCCGCCAGCACCGCGAGCGCCCGATCGCGCCGGCGCGTTCCGGCACTGATCTCCCGTACCTCACTCTGAATCGTCACGCCTACTCCTCAAGCAGATGGATAGTTCACGAACTGTGCTCGGTACGCTCGCGGTTAGGGCTTGACCGGCCGGTACCGCACACTCAGCTCGGCCGTGGGATCGCCGGCGCCGACCCGGTGGAGGTAGTGCGGCCGGCCACCGGGCAGGTCCAGTAGCCGGATGCCCTCGCCGAGCAGCACGGGCGCGATGTGCAGGTCGATCTCGTCGAGCAGCCCGCGTTCGAGAAGCTGGCCACCGATGGTCGGCGACAGCACCTCGACGTTCTTGCCGCCGGCCGCGGCCAGCGCGATCCGCACCGCCTCGGCCACGTCACAGTCGAGGAACGTGACGCCGTCGGCGGGCTCGGCGTCCTCCGGGTGGTGGGTGAGTACGAAGATGGGTCCGCTCCAGGCGCCGCCGTAGACGCTGCCGGGGTCCGGGAAGAGGTCCCAGCCGCGCCGGCCGCCCAGGACCGCGCCGGTGGTCCCGACGTACCCCTCGATCAGGCCCGGCTGGGGCGAGATGCCGGTCATCATCCAGTCCATCTCGTGGTTCGGCCCGGCCACGAACCCGTCCAGGGACATGGTGAAATGCCAGAGCACCTTGCCGTTCGCGGTCTGCGGTTCGATGTCGTGCACTGCTGTCTCCTCCGCCGGCTGATTGCCTCATGCGGTATTGAGACGGCATCGACCGCGAAACCTCATCGGTCCAGGG
The DNA here is from genome assembly GCA_037414955.1 of Actinomycetes bacterium KLBMP 9797. Taxonomy (GTDB): domain Bacteria; phylum Actinomycetota; class Actinomycetes; order Mycobacteriales; family Micromonosporaceae; genus Phytohabitans. Next base: position 55,799 of record JBBEWH010000051.1, on the reverse strand, counting down.
TGGGTGGGAGGTTGAACGACGGGAACAGGGCCGGCTCGTGGAACGCGACGATCTCGGCTATCCGGCCGTCGCGGACCCGCAGCACGCCGATGGCGAAGGGCTCGTACGCGTGCCCGCCCGGCGGACACCGGTACATCGCCCCGGCCAACTGGCCGTTGGCGCTCGCCGGCAGCGTGCGCAGCGTTCCGATGTAGTGGGGTGAGCTGGCGTCCCAGCTCGCCGACAGCGCTGCCAGCACGCCGTCGCGGTCGGCGAACCACTCCGGGTACGGCGGCATCGTCGCCCGCACGTCCCGCGCCAGCAGCTCCGCGACCTCGGCCAGGTCACCGCGCTCCACCGCGGACATGTAACGGCGCAGGATCCGGCGCTCCTCGTCGGTGGGCGGCGCCGACGGGGCCCAGTCCGCCCGGCCCGGCGGCAGGTGGGTGCGCAGGGTGGCTCTGGCCCGCTGCAGGGCACTGTTGACCGAGGCGACACTGCCGTCCAGTGCCTCGGCCGTCTGGCGGACCGGCCAGCCCAGCACGTCGCAGAGGATCGTCGCGGCCCGCTGCCTCGGCGGCAGGTGCTGGATGGCGGCCAGGAACGCCAGCTCCAGGGTCTCCTTCGCGACCACCGCCGCCTCCGGGTCGTCGGCACTCGGCGCCACCGGCTCCCACAGGTGGTCGGGGAACGGCTGCAACCACGGACCGGCCGGCGAATCGGCCTGGTCGGGCAGCGTCCGGCGGCTCCGGCCGTCGAGGAAGTCCAGGCAGGCGTTGGTGGCGATCCGGTACAACCAGGCGCGCAGGGAGGAGCGGCCCTCGAAGCCGTCCCGGCCGCGCCACGCCCGCAGGAACACCTCCTGGACCAGGTCCTCCGCCTCGTCGAACGACCCGAGCATGCGGTAGCAGTGCACCCGCAGCTCGCCGCGGTGCCGCTCGGCGCGTTCAGCGAAATCGGTCACCGCGCGACCGGGGGGAATCTCCATCAAGACGCCTTTCTGTGTGCGGCTGGCAGGGTGCCGGCGGCGGCATCGCAGCTGCTCCCCGCTGAGCGGTGCGCGTCACCTTCGGCCGAACCGCTCATCGTCGAGCGGGCACGCGCGTCACTGGGCTGTGTGCGCGAGGATGGCGGCGGCCAGTTCCTCATGCACGTCCGGCGGCAGTGTGTGTCCCATGCCCGCCACGATCATCAGCCGCGCCCCCGGGATCTGCTCGGCGATGATGGCGCCGTGTCCCGGCTTGGCCGGCTCGTGGCTGCCCTCGATGACGAGCGTGGGTGCCGTTAGCCGGTGCAGCACGCCCACCGGCTCGAAGTCGGGCTTGGCCATCGCAGCCAGCCGGTGGTTGGCTACTGCCGACAGGTCGCGGGCCCGGTCGTAGATCCGTTCCTGTAACCGGCGCGCCGCGTCCTCGTCGAACGGCAGCCCGGTGCCGTGCAGCAGGCGCTGCTCGGCGATCATGCCGGCGATCCGGGCGCGCCGGTCCTCCGGCGCCGCGGCAGCCATCATCGCGCGGTAGAAGGCCACGAACTCCGGCGCCGGTTCCGGCAGGCTTCCCTCCGGCTGTGGCTGCCCCATCAGAGCTCGAATGATCACTCCGCCCTCACCGCCGCCGAGCGGTGAGGAGCCGATGACGGTCAGCGAGCGCACCCGCTCCGGCCGCTCCACCGCGACGAACTGGGCGAGCAGCCCGCCCGCCGAGTGGCCGACCAGGTGCGCGCTGTCCAGGCCGTGGGCGTCCAGCACGCGGTACACGTCGTTCTTGATGTCGTCCCACGTGTACGGCTCCGCCGCGAAGTCGACCGTGCCCGACATACCGGTGTCACGGTGGTCGTACCGGATCACCCGGCGGCCTCCGGCGACAAGACGGCCGACGAACTCGTCCGGCCACAGGACGCCCTGCGACATCGACCCCATGATCAACAGGATCGGCGCGTCCGTCACGGCGCCGAACTCTTCACTCCAGATGCTCACGTTTGGCATGCCTCAGAGCATGGCGTCTTGGGTCACGGGCGCCTTCTGTAGAACTACTAGCCGCGCCAGTTCCGTACGGGAGCCGATGCCCAGCTTCGGATAGATCTTGTACAGGTGGTACTCGACTGTGCGCGGGCTCAGGAAGAGCTGGGCAGCGATCTGCTTGCTCGACAACCCGTCGGCGACCAGGCCCGCGATACGTAGCTCCTGCGGGGTCAGCGCGGCGAGCGCGGCCGAGGGCGGAGCCTGCCCGCTCTCACCCGCCGCGCGCAGCTCACACTGCGCGCGCCTCGCCCACGGCTGTGCGCCCGCACGCTCGAACGTCTCCCACGCCATCCGCAGCTGCCCCCGCGCCTCACCCGGCCGCTGCTCACGGCGCAGGCGCTCACCCAGCAGCAGAGCCGTCCTGGCCGCCTCGAACGGGTTGGTGTGCAGCCGCAACGCCTCGCCGAAGGCGTCCTCGGACGACTCGGCCAGCCCCCGACAACGGGCCAGCAGAGCGCGCGACTCGGGCGTCACGGCATGCGCCGACCACCGCTCGTACGCCGCCAACGCCGCCCGTGCACCCGCCTCGTCGCCCGCGCCCACGGCAGCCTCCACCCGGTCCGGCGTCGTCCGCCACACCACCGTCGGATGCCCGGTACCCGGTCCGGCCGCGGCGATGGCCGTGAACCGGTCATATGCCGCCTGGTGGCGGCCCAGGCACAGGTCGAGCAGCGCCAGCGCGTACGCGGCGACCCCCACCCGCAGACCCACCCGATGCGGTACGGCAATCGCCAGCGCCTCACGGGCCTGCCGTTCGCAGGTCTCCTCTTCGCCCCGCAGCGCCGCCAACACCGCCAGGTTGGCCAGGTGCGCGGCCACGGTATTCTCATAGCCGGCCTCGCGGGCCAGTTGCAGGCCCTCCTCCGAGACGGCCTGGCTGCTCGCCAGCCGCCCGGCGATGCGCTCGGCGGTCGCCACGAACTCCAGCACGACCGGCAGCTGCCCGGTCATCCCCGACACCCTGGCCACCCGTCCGGCCCGCTCGACCATCTCCGTCGCCAGATCCGACTCGCCCAGTTGGCTGGCCGCGGCCGCCGCCCACAGGTACTCCGCCGCCTCCCCCAGCTCGCCGACCCGCGCCAGCGCCCGCCGCAGCACGCCCGGACCGGCAGCGTCGCCGTCCAGCGCCAGGCCGATCCCGACCACCGAGTCCCGCAGGAATCCCTCGGGATGCGCCGCCGCCCTCCGCCCAAGCTCGACCATGGCCGCCCTGTCGCCGACGTACGACGCGGCCTCCGCGGCATCAGCGAGCATGCCCAGGTCGTCGCCCGCCGCCAGGATCCGCACGGCCTCGGCGGCGTTGCCCGAGTTCAGCTCGAACCGGCCGCGGAGCTGGGCGATCTCCAGGGTGATAACGGCATCCCCGCTAGCCCGTTCACGCGCCTCGGCCAGCAGCGACTCCGCCTGCCCCGGACGGCCACCGAGCCAGGCCGCGACGGCGGCGTCCTTCAAACGGACGGCCCGGGCGCGCGGATCAGGGGTCAGCTCGGCCGCTCTGGCCAGGGCTGCGGCGGCGGCGCCGTACCCGCCGCGTTGGCGCGCCCGCTCCGCGGCGGCCGCCAACGCCGCAGCGACCTGCTCGTCCTGGCCCAGGGCGGCCGCGGCCAGGTGCCAGGCACGCCGGTCATCCGCGGTCAGCTCCGCCAGGATGGCGTGTGTGCGGCGGACATCGGCGGGGACCGTCGCCTCGTAAATCGCGGACCTGATCAGCGGATGGCGAAAGCGCACACTCGTCCCCGACACCGCGGCCAGCCCGGACTTCTCCAGCTCGGCCAACGCTGCCCGCCCGGCCCCGGCCTCCGCCTCGGGCCCGGAGGCCACCGATCGGGCCGCGTCCGCGCCGGCTTGCTGGGCGAACAGTCGGTCGGTGGCGCGCAGGATCAGGTCGAGGTCAGCCTCGACAGCGGCGACCAGGGCGACCAGCCGGGCAGGAGCGGACAACGCGGTTACCCGGCCGCCGAAGAGCCGGGTGCCACCGGGCAGGGGGTCGGGCAGCGGTTCGCGCCCGGTGAGCTGCGCGCGCGTCAGCTGGGCGGCGATCTCGCCCAGGGCGAGCGGGTTCGCGCCGGTCAGTGCGACGAGCTCCCGCCGCACCTGGGCGGGCAGCACACCGTGGCGGGACTCCAGCAGCTCCGCCGCAGCCGAGTCGGGCAGACCGCGCACGTCCACCGTCAGCGGCACGCCCTTGACAGGAGCGTCGCCGCGTACGGCGAACAGCATCGCGATCCGTTCCGTCCGCAACCGCCTGGCGGCGAACAGCAAGGCGTCGGCCGAGGCCCGGTCGACCCACTGGAAGTCGTCGACCACGCAAACGAGCCCGCCCGGCGCGGCGGCCTCGGCCAGCAGCGAGAGCACGCCGGCACCCAACAGGAACCGATCACCGGCACCACCGGCGGCCAGCCCCAACGCCGCGCGCACGGCGCCGCGCTGCGGCTCCGGCAACGCCTCCAGCGAACCCGTGACCGGCCACAGCACCTGGTGCAGCGCCGCGAACGCAAGGTCGGACTCGGACTCAACGCCGGTGGTCCGCAACACCCGCATCGCGCCACCACGCGCGACCGCGTCGAGCAGAGCCGTCTTGCCGACGCCTGCCTCACCCCGCAACACCACCGCGCCGCCGAACCCGTCACGAGCCCGGGCGATCACCTCGTCGAGCGCGCTGATCTCGGCAGATCTTCCATAAAGCACGAACACGCACTGTAACAGGGGACCCTCAGACCTTGATCAATGTCCAGTTCCTAGCGTTGTTTCGGTCCGCCGTCCGGACCCAACACGAACGGCTGCCCATCAGGCATCCCTTCCCGATCGAAGATCCCGCCGCTGTTGGTGGTCGATTGGGTGCCGCCCCGCCCCGGCCGCACCGAGAGACCACACAGGTGGTCGGATCTTGCGCGGAGCGGCCTGTGCGAGGGCCGGCTCCGCTTGGTTGCTGTACGCCGTCGCGGATCGCGCCAGTCACATCAACGGGTGTCATCACGCACCATAACCGTCATTATGATGCGTGGGCTCGAAGGGCGTCGCGAAGCTCCAGGTAGTCCCTTTCGGATTACTGGATTACCGATAATGGCAATCCAGTAATCTAGCGGCGCGGCGCCGCCACTGTCACGGGTTTCTTCCGTCCGCCAAAAGTTGAGGGCCTGCTGTCGCCGGCCCGGCAGCGCCCGGAGCGGGCCGTGGTTCTCACCGCCGGAGTCGTGGCCGAGCACGACTGGGACGACCTCGGGGCAGTCCGCTGATGGGTGGCGACTCAGGACGTGTTCTCCGAGGAGGAGCTGGAGCAGCTTCGGGGCTTCCCGGAGATCAACCGAACGGAACTGATTCGCCACTTCACGACCTCTCAAGGTCGACGCAACTGTGCGACTGTTGCCCTGTCCAAGCGTCGAGGACACGGCAACAGTCGCACAGTTGCGTCGACCTTGTTCTCGTCCTTCGCGGGGGCCACCGTGCTGCGTCGCTTCAGGGTTGGGGTGCCGGCAACGGGACCGGCCGGGACTGCGCGAGGCCCTCGCAGCTGTTCACCACTCTGGCGATGATCGCCGAGTTCGAGGCGGACATGACCCGGATGCGGACCCGTGAGGGCATGAAGATCGCCAAGGCCAAGGGCCGGCTACGGGAAGGCGCCCAAGCTCAGCGTCAAGCAGGAAGCGCATCTGGTCGCGCTGCACAAGGCCGGCGAGCACACCAGCGCCGAACTGGCCGAGCTGTTCGGCGTGGCCCGCTCGACGGTCTACCGTGCGATCGAGCGTGCCGCGTCCGCGTTGCCGGACCGGCACGCTGACGCCACCGGTGGTGGACATACGTGCGGCCATGGCCGTCATCACGCCCCAGCGATCGTGGATGGTTGAGCCGTCGGGTTCCGCGGCGGCCATCGGCTCGAAAGGCGAGGGTCAGGTATCTGCCCCAGCTTCGTCCCGGCTGCGGTTCGCGGCGCCGTTGAGGTGCAGGGTGTTGCTGGCGTCGCGGTGGGTGCCGGTGCTGCCGACGTGCTTGTCGCTGATCGTCGGCCCGTTCTTGATCACGTGTACGAGGGCCATGGCGTGGCCCCGGCCGAGTTCGTAGTCGTCTTTGAGCCACTGCACGATCTCACCTGCGCGGGTGTCGACGCCGTAGCCGCGCTCGTGGGCAACGGCGAGGAGCTCGGCGGGCGTCTTACCGGTCTTGACTTCGATGGCGTCGAGGTAGGCCTGAAATGACATGGTGTCCTCCTGGCGGCTAGGTGTCGGTGGCGTCGAGTGGGGATGTGTTGAGGTTCGGGTCTGCTCGGCGCGGTTGAGCAACAGATCCCGTTCTCGGGTGTTGGTGGCGAGCTCGGCGGCGTGCTGGAACTCCTGTCGGGCTTCGGTGTGCCGGTTGAGGCGGGTCAGCAGTTCGGCGCGCACGCCGGGCAGGAGGTGATGGTCACGCAGACCCGGGGCCGCGGCGAGGTCGTCCACGAGCCGCAGCCCGACTTGCGGCCCGGAGTGCATGGCGTGGGCGACGGCGCGGTTGAGCAGCACGATGGGGGAGGCACTCAGGTGGGCGAGGGCGTCGTACAGGTCGACGATCGTGGCCCAGTCGGTGTCGCGCACGCTGGCGGCTCGGGCGTGACAGGCCGCGATGGCGGCCTGCAGCGTGTAGGGGCCGGGCAGTCCGGCGGACAGAGCGTGTCCGAGTGCTTCGGTGCCCCGGCGGATGGCGAGCTGGTCGTATCGGCGCCGGTCCTGGTGCTCCAGCAGCAGGGCGGCGCCGGTCTCGTCGGTGCGCGCACCGATCCGGGAGGCCTGCAGCCACATGAGCGCCAGCAGCCCGTACGCCTCCGGCTGGTCCGGGAAGGTGATGGTCACGAGGTGGCCGAGGCGGATGGCCTCGTCGCACAGGGCCGGGCGCATCCAGTCCTCGCCGGTGGTCGCGGCGTATCCCTCGGTGAAGACGAGGTAGACCACGTTCAGGACCGCTGGCAGCCGCTGCTGACGCTCGGCGGGACCGGGCACGTCGAACGGCGACTCGTCACCGGGGGTGGCGGTGCGTGTGACCTTCGCCAAGGTGGCCTTGGCCCGGGTGATGCGCCGGACGATGGTGTCCTCCGGTACGAGGAACGCCCGGGCGATCTCGCGGGAGGTGAGGCCGGCGACCAGCCGCAGGGTGAGGGCGACCTGGGACTCGGTGGTCAACGCCGGGTGGCAGGTCAACAGCATCAGGCGCAGGGTGTCGTCCTCGACCGCGTCGATCTGTGCGGCCAGGTCGGGCATGTGCTCCTCCTCCCGTCGTGCTGTGTGAAGCTCGTGGGCGATCCGGGTCTCGGCGCGGGTGTGGCGCTCGGCGCGGCGGAAGTGGTCGACGGCGCGGCGTTTGGCGATGGCCATGAGCCAGGCGGCCGGGTTGGCCGGGACGCCGGTGACGGGCCACTGCTCCAGGGCCGCGACCATGGCGTCGTGGGCGAGGTCCTGCGCCAGGTCGATGTCGCGGGTCAGGCGGAGCAGTCCGCCGACGAGTCGTGCGGACTGCTCCCGCCAGGTCGCTACGATGGCCTCATTCGCGCTGCTCACCGGTTGATCTCAGCAGTGCCCCGTCACCCGGGCAAGGCATGCCGTGTTGTGGCGTGGTCAACGCCCGGGCGGCCGCATGATCTGCCGGATCTCCGAGGCGCCTTCCCAGCCGGGCCAGTGGTCCACGTGCAGCTGCACGAACTCCGTCGCCATCGTGATGGCCTCGTCGCGGGAGTCCACGTCGAAGATGGCGTAGCCGCCGACCAGTTCGGTGGCCTCGGTGAACGGGCCGTGGCTGACGACGACCTTGCCGGCGGTGGCACGCACCTCCGCGCCCGTCGAGCTCGGCAGCAGGCCTCCGGTAGTGATGAGTTTGCCGCTCGCGGCGACACCGGCGATGTAGGCACCCATCGCCTCGAGGAAGTCCGGCGGAGGCGCTCCGGCGTCTTCACGCGCCTTCAACATGGTCATGAACTGCATGGTCTGTACTCCTATCCGATGGGTCACCGGTGGCAAGCGAACAAGGGTCTCAGCATGACGGCGCCGGTGCGCGCAGGGCCTTCGCGCACAGCAGCGCGACGGTGGCCAACTGGACGGCGGACAGCACGATGGCGCGGAGGCCGAACGATCCGAGCGACGGCGCCGTGGCCACGGCCGCCGCGGTCACCAGCGCGACCACGCAGATAGCGGCCTGCGCCCGGTCACCGCGGGCGGTGAAGCCCCAAGCCAGGACGATCATCGCCGCCGCCCACGACACCATGGCCACCATGAAGCCCACACCGTGCAGAGCGCCGTGCCAGCTGATCAGGCCCGGCCCGTCTGGGGTCCCGACCGGGAAACCGAAGGCGGGGTCGGCGACGAAGACGCCGGCGATGAGCATTCCGGTACCGAAGCCGGCCAGTAGGCGTGGCCCCCATACCGTCCCCCTGCCCGGACCCAGCGCGCCGCGCAGTCCGCGGGCCGCCGCGATCACCAGAACACCGGCCACCAGAAAGTTGACGATCTGCACGAAGCCCCACGGGCCTAGCGCTAGCTGGCTGAGCGCGTGCCGGTCCAGGTCGAATCCGTCACGGGTGAACACCTGAGCCAGCCCCACCCCGAGCAGCACCGGACCGGCCAGCAGGCCACAAGCCAGCAGACGCCGGACGGAGCGGCGATCCCTCGGTGCCAGCGGTGCCTGCGGTGCGACGGCGGTGACTGCGTGGCTGGTCGTGGTCATGATCTGCTCCCTTGTGAGCGGCTGCTGGGTGCCTGTCACAAACGCGTCGCGGGCACCACGCCGATCCGGACATCGGCCGGCAGAAAACTTTCTGATCCGGTGACACCCACCCTCGCTGGGCCGGTCGTGCTGGCTGGCGTCAACGCTTCGGTGGGGCGTCGCCGCGCAGCCCCAGCCGCTTGGTCATGTTGAGCTTGACCCCCGCCGTACGGGGCGCAGGCGCACGGCGAGGTCGGTGACCAGGTGTCTACGGCGCCGGCGATACGTACCTCGATCGCGTGGCCGCTCACTCGGACTTCAGGTTCAGGATTGCGGTGCCGTCGGTGATTCCCTTGACGGTCACCATTTGTTTGACGTACATACCGAGGATGTCGCCTGGTTCTCCCGAGCACGATGTGTGCGCCAATCCACTGGCGTTGTTCGCGTAGAAGGCAGTCGTGCACCCCTTCTTGATGGTGGCGTCAAGACTGGGCCCGGCGGGGAGGGCCATGCGGACCTCAACGCTGTCGGCGTTCACCTTCTGCACCGTAAAGGGACCGGCGTCGATCGGAGAATCGGACAACGTGATCGTGACCGGTTTGGACACAGCGATCTCACAGTCACCGCCAAGACAGGCCTTGTAGTTCGTACCGTCCTGGGCGCTCGGCTGGATCGAGGTCGGGGCGGGCTCAGTCGCCGAGCTGCTGGTTGGGCTCTTCGAGGCGGTGGTGGAGGCGCTGGGCGGAACTGGCGTCGACGTGGGCGAGCCGTCAACGACCGGCTCGTTCGAGGAGCACGACGTGAGTGCCGTGAGCGCGATCGCGGACAGCAGGAAGCGGGAAAGCCGGCCGGACCGGGCCAGTGACTGCGGGCAGGTCATCAGGGTATTCAACGCTCTCACTGCCGGTGTCGACCAAGGCTGGCCTGTACCGGCAAGCAACCGCCATGGTTGACGCCCCTGCTGGTGCCGTCGGCTATGGTGACGGCATGGGTTGCTTCGCTGCCATGAACATCCGCGCCGCCGCTTAGCGGCGGTATCGCGGTTGCCTTGAACCGCGGCCTCACATAGCCCGCCCGCCGGGGTCAGGGCCAGGCATACCGCCGGATCAGTGTCCCGCCGGCAGCCAACCCGCGTGTCTCGCTGTGCTGCCGGATCGTCCTGGTGATCCGGAGAGCCAATACATGTCGCAGCAGTTTCATTCAACGCACCAATGTCCTTTTCCTTGCGCGTCCGAGGCGTTCCTCGCCGACGCCGACAAGCTGGCCGCGGCCACCGCGGAAGCCGAACCGGACCATGACGGGCGGCCCGAACCCGCCGAGCTTCTGCTGATGGTCGGGCTCCCCGGCGCCGGAAAGACCACCCGGGCAAAGGAACTCGCCGCGGCGCACCGCGCGCTGCGACTGACCCCTGACGAGTGGATGATCTCCCTGTTCGACGGGTCGCAGCCCGATGGCAAGCGCGACCTGCTGGAAGGACGACTCGTCGCGCTAGCTCTGCGAGCGCTGCACCTCGGCACCAATGTCGTACTCGACTTCGGGCTCTGGAGCCGCGACGAGCGGTCGGCACTGCGGTGGTTGGCAGCATCGATCGGGGCAGCGTGCCAAGTCATCTACCTGCCCATCGACATCGACGTCCAACGCGCCCGGATTGCCCACCGCCAGGCAACCGCCCCGCACACGACCTTTCCGATGAACGAGGCGGACATCGACACATGGCGCAAGCGGTTCCAGGCCCCTGATGCCGCCGAACTCGGCGGCGGTGACATCCTCGGCCCGCCTCCGGGGTGGCTGGGCTGGCCGGAGTGGGCCGCAGCCCGATGGCCCTCGCTTGTACACGGGAACGACTCCTGGGGGCGAGGGCTATGTCGACCAGCGGCCGAGTAGACGGATCCGTCAGGCACCGGCACGTACGTCCCCCTCGGCGGAGTCAGCGTGCCGGTCCCGGCGTCACGGCCCCAGCACGCTCGATCGCGCTGCGCGAACGCCGTCTCGCCGAGCACCGCAGCGCGTATGCCGGTCTCCTCGACGACCCTCACGCACCGCCGCTTCGGCGCGGAATGGCTGGAAGCCGCTCCCCCGAAGCGGCTTCCAGCCTCAGCGGGTCAGCGGACCCGGATTTCGGCGATGTCGAGCGGGTTCGTGCCGCCGTACCACCAGACCCGGAACTCCAGGCTGTTGTCGGCCGACGAGACCGTGAACGGCAGGGTGAAGCGGATGAACCTGTCGTAGGTGCCGTCGACGGCGAAGCTGCCGGCGGTCAGGACCGTCGGCGGGACGATCGAGGTGCCGGTCCGTGCGTCGTACACCTCGATGTTGGCCACCTGGGTGCCGGCGACCGGGTTGTTCGACCGCATCACGAACTCCGCGTTGTACGAGCCGGGAGCGAAGGTCTGGTTCGGCCCGAACGACATGTGGCCTGGACCGCTGGTGCCGGGCACGGCCTGAGCAGCCCGGTGTCGGTCCGGTTGTAGTTGCCGGCGGTCGCGGTCTGCAACGGGGCCTGCCCGGCGCTGTACACCTGCTTGGCGCCCGCGGCCAGGGCCAGCGAGTTGACCGCGATCGTCTCGGTGTTCATCAGTGGGCGATCCGGTAGCCGGGCCGTTGAGCCATACGATCATGGGCCTCGACGCTCGCCGTCGACGGGAACAGCCCGGCCCGCGCGCATCTGGACGCCGAGGTCGCTGACCTGGCCGAGGTGCCGCAGCTTGTCGGGATTGGCGATGGAGTGGATCGCCTGGATCTGCCCGTCGGTGATGTCCAGGCCGATCACGGCGGCTAGGCGGTCCTGCGCGTCGAACACGATGGCGCCGGGCTGGCCGTTGACCTCGGTGACCTGGACGCGCAGGCCGAAGCGCGCGAACGCGTTCATCCCGCCCGAAAGGGTCCGCGCGACCCGTTCCCGGCCGTTGACCGGCCTGGTCAGCGCCGGCACCTTGCCGCCGCCGTCGCTGTGCAGCGCCACCTCCTGCGCCAGCAGGGCCTCCAGCGCCCGCAGGTCGCCCTGCTCGGCGGCGGCGAAGAACCGCGCGGCCAGCTCGTCGCGCTGCCGCCGAGAGGCGTGGTACCGCGGTCGGCGCTCCTGGACGTGGGCACGGGCCCGCGCCACCAGGTGCCGCGTACTGTCCACATCGGTTCCGATGATCTCGGCGACCTCCGGGTACGGATATTGGAACACCTCACGCAGCAGGAACGCGGCCCGTTGCTGCGGCGTGAGGCTCTCCAGCAACACCAGGAACGCCAGCGACAGCGAGTCGGCGGTCTCCGCATGCTCGGCCGGGGACGGGTCGGTGACCACCGGCTCCGGCAGCCACTCCCCGACGTACCGCTCCCGCCGCGCCCGCGCCGACCGCAGCTGGTCGATGGCCAGCCGGGTGACCAGCGTGGCGACGTACGCCCGCGGCGAGGTGATCTCCTCGTCCCGCCGCAGGGTCTGGTGCATCCGCAGGAACGCCTCCTGCACCACGTCTTCGGCTTCGCTGACGCTGCCGAGCATCTGGTACGCGATCGCGAACGCCCGCGGCCGCAGTTCGCCGTACAGCTCCGGGGAGGACATCTCGTGCTATCGCATTCCCTCGGCGAAGCCGGTGCGCCAGCTCGGGTACCGCGGCGTCCAGCCCAGCTCGCGTTTGATCTTCTCGCTGGAGATCCCGCACGCCTGCGTCATCATGTGCACCGGGGCCTGGCCGGCCACCAATCGGACCAGCCAGGCCGGCACCCGGAGGGGTGGCTTGGCGCCGAGCGACCGGGCCAGGACCGGCAGGATGTCGCGCACCGGCGCCGGCTCGTCATCGGCGACGTGGTAGATCCCGGGCTTGCCGCGCTCGATGGCCGCGACCGTTGCCGACGCGGCATCGGTGATGTGCACCCATGACATCATCGCGCCACCGCCGCCGATGATCGGGAACTTCCGCTCGCGGATCAGCCCGGCCATCACGGCGTCCGGCGCGTCCTCGACGCCGGTCCCTGGGCCATAGAAGTTACCGTAGCGAATCGCGATGCCGTCGGCCCAGCTGATGCCGGTCACCGCGTCCTCCAGGTGGCGTAGTGCGGCCACCAACGGCTCGGCGTCCTTGGGCGGGTTCGGCTCGAGCCGGCCGTTCTCGTCGGTGACCGGCCCGCCGGTTCGTTCCACCCAGATGGCGTTGCTCTGCGCCACGAACGTGCGCACGCCCACGGCGCGCGCGGCGGCCAACAGGTGGTCGGTGCCTTCGGTGCGCAGCCGGTTGGTGGCGGCCGCCATCCGCTTGACTTCTCGGAAGGTCGGCGGCCCGCTCAGCGCGGTGAGCTGGTGGACGATCACCTCGGGCCCGGCCTTGGCCACGGCGTCGGCCACCGCCTCCGGGTCGAGCGCGTCGACCACGACCGGCTCGGCGCCGAGCGCGCGCAGCGCGCCGGTCTTGCCCGTCGAGCGGGTCGTGCCGACCACCTCGTGGCCGCGCGCCACGAGCTGGGCGACCAGGTGGCTGCCGATCGCGCCGGACGCGCCGGCGATGAAGATCTTCATGACATCTCCGTCCGTTGGGTTCACCTACAACAGACGAGGCACCCCGGCACCCCATGACCGGCAGTAACCCAGCTCACAAACCGGTTGAGTCTGCCGCCCGTGTTCCCGTAGGTTGCGCGCGGCCCCGTCGTACTGAGGACAGAGGACAAAACCGCGTGACCCCGCCTGCCCTTTAGACCTGACAGCTTCCGTTCCTCGCGAGCCGACCCTCCGGTCGGCTCTGCCGGGCTGCCCGTGGGCGCCCGGTCATACGGCGTTTGAGGCCGCGCGCAATCGGCCTCGTGTCAGGTCAAGGTCAGAGAGATCATGTCTTCACAACCTCATATCGTGCTGCCCTGGGTCGTCCGACGGACCAGGCTGCCGCTGCTGTCGCTGCGGTGCGTGGACTGCCGGTCGGAGTCCGCCACCACCGGCGAGGGCAGGTTCCGCGTCAACGCCAACGGCAACCTGCTGGACGTGTGGCTGCTGGTCCGCTGCGTGTCCTGTGATCGGACGAGCAAGCTCACCGTGCACGAGCGTGCGCCGGTCAGATCCCTCGATCCGGCCGCGCTCGACGGCTATCAGGCCAACGATCCGGAGCTGGTGGCGGCCACGTTGTTGGATCCGCTGCTCGCCCGGCGCAACCGCGTCACCCTGGACTGGCGGGATGCCTGGCGGCTGGACACCCCGTCGGCATGGCGCGCCGAGGCGTGGCCGGTCAAGGTGGCGGTCGTCTTCGAGGATCCGGTGCCGGTGCGCCCGGAGCGGCTCATCGCGCAGGGGCTCGGCCTCAGCAGGACCGAGGTGCGGCGCCGGATCAAGTGCGATATTCCGCTGCGCCGTCCGAGGAGCGCCGGGTTCACCTTCACCGTGCTGGCCGGAGACTAGGGCCGCTGGATGGCGGCCGAGCGGCGCTCGGCCGCCATCGGCACGAGCGCCGCGGCGACCAGGGGGAACGCGGCCACCGCGGCGAAACTCGGCCCGAAGCCGGCGGCTCCGATCACCAGGGCCAGGACCGGTGGCGTGGCCGCCGCTATCGTGTTCTGGCCGGTGGCCTGGATGCCAAGGGCGCGGCCGGCCCAGGCGAACCCCGCGTACTCGCCGACCGCGGTGAAGGACAGGCTGTTGGTGCTCACGGCGACCACGCCCAGGAACAGCAGTACGGGCACCGCCAGGCTGGAGCCGGCCGCCGCGGCGGCCGCGAGTGCCAGCATTCCCGCGCCGGTCGTCACCGCGAGTATCCGCATGGGCCGCATCCTGCTGCCGGTGCGGTCCGACCAGTAGCCCGCCCCGAGCCGGGCGAGTGCGCCGAAGACCTGTGCGCCGGCCAGCAGGCGCCCGGCGGCGACGGCCGTCCAGCCACGGGCGTCGGTCAGGAAGACGAGCGCGAACGTGCCGACGGTGAACTGGGGGATGACGAGGAGTGCGCTGGCCGCATGAATGCGCCACAGCACCGGTGTGCGGTAGGGGGAGGTCGATGCCGCCTTCTGGGCGGGTGTCGACGGCGGCCGGTCCGGATCGCGCACCAATATGATCACCGCTGTCGCGGCGGCGAGGAGGAACATCCCGAGGAACAGCAGCGGCGCGCTGAGGCCGTCGGCGCCGAGCGTGGGCAGCGTGGCGCCGGCCAGCCCGATGCCGATCGGCTGTGCCATCTGCCGGATGCCCATCGCCAGGCCCCGCTCATGCCGCGCGAACCAGCCGAGGATGAGCTGGCCGCTGGCCAGCACCGAGGCGGCGGCGGCGCCGGCGAGCGCCAGGCAGGCGGCCAGGGTCGCCGTGCCGTGCACCCACCGGGCCGCGACCAGTACGAGGCCCGCCAGCCCGAGACCCGTGGCCAGTACGACACGCTCGCCCCACCGGTCGGCCGCGGCGCCCCAGCCGACGAGGGTGAGCATCACGCCGGCGGTGGGGCAGGCGACCAGGACGCCGGCCTGCTCCAGGGTGAAGCCCTCGTGTCGAAGCGTCGGAATGAGATAGGCGAGCCCGTACTGGAAAGTGCAGCTCGCGGTCATGGCCAGGAGGCCGATCACCAGGATCAGCCAGCGCCTGCGCGCATTGATCACGGGCTGACCCTAGCGGTTCCGCACGAGGAACCTGTCCGTCCACAGCGGACGACCAAAAGACAAAGGGCAAGGAGTACCAAAACCCTTGCCACTCCTAACATATAGCGCACCCGGGGCCTTGCGGCAAGGCCCGGGTCGTACCGCAGAATCTCCAGCCTGAGCCGAAACCCGCGCACCTCAGGGATTCGCGAAGGTCGAATGGGGGATTCATGATTGACGTGATCATCGCCGGCGGCGGACCGACCGGCATGATGCTGGCCAGCGAGTTGCGGCTGCGGGGTGTGCGCGCGCTCGTGCTGGACCGGGAGCCGGCGCCGACCCCGGTGGTCCGCGCCCTCGGTCTGCACGTGCGCAGCATCGAGGTGTTGGACCAGCGTGGTCTGCTGGAGCGGTTCCTCGCGCACGGCCAGCGGCACCCGGTCGGTGGTTTCTTCGCCGGCGTCGACAAGCCCTCGCCCACGCTGGACACCGCGCATCCCTACGTCCTCGGCATCCCGCAGACCATCACTGATCGTCTGCTGGCCGAGCGCGCCGCCGAGCTCGGTGCCGAGGTCCGGCGCGGCTGTGAGCTGGTCGGGCTGAGCCAGGACGACGCCGGGGTGACCGTCGAGCAGGCCGACGGCACGCGGCTGCGCGCCCGTTACCTCGTCGGCTGCGACGGCGGCCGCAGCACGGTGCGCAAGCTGCTCGGCATCGGTTTCCCCGGCGATCCCAGCACGGTCGAGACGTTGCTGGGCGAGATGAGGGTGGCCGCGCCGCCGGACACCCTCGCCGCGGTGATGGCCGAGGTCCGCAAGACCCAGAAGCGGTTCGGCGCCATGCCTGTCGGTGACGGGGTGTACCGGGTCGTCGTGCCCGCCGAGGGGGTGGCCGAGGACCGCGCGGTCCCGCCGACGTTCGAGGAGTTCCAGCGGCAGTTGCGGGCGTACGCCGGCACCGACTTCGGCGTGCACTCACCGCGCTGGCTGTCCCGTTTCGGCGATGCCACCCGGCTGGCCGAGCGGTACCGGGTCGGCCGGGTGCTGTTGGCCGGCGACGCGGCGCACGTCCACCCGCCGGCCGGCGGGCAGGGCCTGAACCTCGGCGTCCAGGACGCGTTCAACCTTGGCTGGAAACTGGCCGCCGAGATCGGCGGCTGGGCACCGGAGGGTCTGCTGGACAGCTATCACGCCGAACGGCATCCGGTGGCCGCCGACGTGCTCAACAACACCCGCGCGCAGATGGAGCTGATGTCGACCGAGCCCGGCCCGCGGGCGGTGCGCCGCCTGGTGTCGGAACTGATGGACTTCGAGGACGTGAACCGGTACCTGATCGAGAAGATCACCGGGATCGGGATCCGCTACGACCTCGGCGCGGGCCACGACCTGCTCGGCCGGCGGCTGCGGGACGTGCGGCTGACGCGAGGGCGCCTCTACGAGCTGACGCGCGGCGGGCGCGGGCTGCTGCTCGACCAGACCGGCCGGCTCTCGGTGGCGGGCTGGGCGGAGCGGGTCGACCACGTCGCCGACGTCAGCGCGGAACTGGACGCTCCCGCCGTGCTGTTGCGGCCGGACGGCTACGTGGCCTGGGTCGGCGACGACCAGCGGGACCTGCTCAGCCAGTTGCCCACGTGGTTCGGCGCCCCGACCTGACGGCGAGACACCCGACGAAGTACCTAAGCGAGACACCCGAGGAAGTACCTAAGCACGACAGATTCCTCGCCGCCGGCGGCTGCCTAGCTTTGTGGTCACGGGAACGATCACGAAGGAGACAGACCATGAGCGACATGAACGAGCTGGTCCAGCGCTACCTCGCCGCCTGGAACGAGACCGACGCCGCGGTCCGGCGGGCGATGCTCGCGGAGGTCTTCGCCGAGGACGCCGCCTACACCGACCCGCTGGTGTCGGTGGTGGGACGCGACGGCCTGGACGCGACGATCGCCGCCGTCCAGGGCCAGTTCGGCGGGCTGGTGTTCAGCCTCGCCGGGCCCGTCGACGCCCACCACGACATCGCCCGGTTCACCTGGCACCTGGGCCCGGAGGGGGCCGCGCCGGTCGCCGTCGGGTTCGACGTCGCGGTCGTCGGCGACGACGGCCTGATCAGCCAGGTGCTCGGCTTTCTCGACAAGGTGCCGGCCGGAGCCTGACGGCTTGGCGGCGGGGCGGACGCGACCACCGCCCCGCCCCGAGGTGCCGGCGCGCCGGGCGAAGGTCACAGTCCCAGGCTGGCGGCGAGATCCTTGAGTTCGCCGCGGG
The DNA here is from genome assembly GCA_037414955.1 of Actinomycetes bacterium KLBMP 9797. Classification (GTDB taxonomy): domain Bacteria; phylum Actinomycetota; class Actinomycetes; order Mycobacteriales; family Micromonosporaceae; genus Phytohabitans. The sequence goes on along the minus strand of JBBEWH010000051.1, from coordinate 38,354 downwards.
AGGCGACGCCGAGCTTCGGGTAGGCCTTGTAGAGGTGGTAGCCGACCGTGCGGTGGCTGAGGAACAGCTGCGCGGCGATGTCCCGGTTGGACAGGCCCTGCGCGGCGAGCCGGGCGATCTGCAGCTCCTGCGGGGTGAGCGTGGCCGCCGCGCCCGCGCCGGCGCGCGCTGCCCGGTCCGGGGCGCCGGTCGCGGTGAGCTCGCCGCGGGCCCGTTCCGCCCACGGTGCCATGCCGAGCCGGTCGAAGATCTCCAGCGCACCGTTCAACTGCCCGCGCGCCTCCGCCTTGCGGCGCGCCCGGCGCAGCCATTCGCCGTACAGCAGCGCCGTCCTGGCGTACTCCAGCGGGCGGCTGTCCTGGTCGTGCAGGCGCAGCGCCGCCGCGTACGACCGCTCGGCCCGCTCGTCGGTGCCGAGCAGGCCGTGGCAGCGCAGCACGAGCGCGTCCGCCCAGGGCTGCCGGACCGACCGTGCCCATCGTTCGAAGCGCGCCAGCGGCTCGGCGGCGCGGTCCGGCGCCCCGACCCGGACCGCCGACTCCACCAGGTCCGGGGTGGCGCGGGTGGCGCAGATGTGGTGGCGCATCGGTTCGCGGGTGAGGCGCTCGAACCGCGCGAGGGCGGCTTCGGCGCGCCCCAGGCCCAGGTCGAGCAGGCCGAGCGACCAGTACGCCCAGGGCGCGCCCGGGGAGATCACGCCGGCGGCCGCCCCGGCCAGGCCGGCCTCGGCGTGCCGTGCGCAGGCGTCCTCGTCGCCCCTGGCCGCGTCGAGGTACGCCAGGACGCTGCTCATCTGGCTGACCCACTGCCGCTGCCCGGTGTCGTGGGCGAGGCCGAGCGCCTCGGTCGCGGTGGTGAGCGCGTCCCGGTGGCGTCCGGTGAAGATTTCGCCCTCGGCGGCGAAGAACAGCACCGTGGGCAGCCGTCCCGCGCCGCCGCGCGCCCGGTGCCCGGCCGCGAGCGTGTTCGCCAGCTGGTAGGCGTCGGTGTCCTGGCCCCGGGCCAGCGCCGCGCCGCACAGGATGGTCAGGGCCTGGTCCGGCGCGTCGCCGCGACGGCGTACCGCGTCGAGCGTCTCGCCCAGCAGCGGGGGCGGCTGCGACCTGCCCGCGTCCAGCAGGTGCTCGAGGAAGCGGGCGACCGGCGCGAGCGGGTCGGTGTCCGGCAGCGGCAGCGCCGACAGCCGCCGCAGGGTCGCCGCGAGCTGCGGTTCGCCCAGGTACCACGAGGTGTGCACGGCCTGGATCAGCATCTGCGCGGCCTGGGCGGGGCGGGTGTCGCCGATGAGGGCGGCGCCGTCGAGCAACCGCCGATGGGCCTCGGGGTAGGCGCCCCGCCAGAAGTCGGCGAGCGCCTGGACGTGGGCCAGCCGCGCGCGTACCGCCGGGTCGGCGCCGGCCCGGGCGGCCGCGCGCCGGCCGAGGTCGCCGGCCCGCTCCAGGTCGCCGGTCGCCAGTGCCGCCTCGGCGGCCATGGCCTCCCGGCGCGCCCTCGCCTCGGGGTCGGCGCTGAGGCGGGCCGCCCGTTCGTACGCGGCGGCCGCCGCCTCGTGACCGCCGCGTTCCCGGGCCCGGGCCGCGGCGTGTTCCAGCGCGGCGGCGGCGTCCCGGTCGGGTCCGGTGGCCGCGGCGGCGAGGTGCCAGGCCCGGCGGTCCGCGTGCTCGGGGGTGTCGAGGACCGCGGCGAGCGCGCGGTGGACCGCCAGGCGGTGGCCGAGCGGCGCGCGCTGGTAGACGGCGGCGCGGATCAACGGGTGCCGGAAGCGCAGGGTGTCGTCGGCGCCGCCGCGGACGATGAGATCCGCCCGCTCGGCGGGCAGCAGGTCCCCGACGCCCGCCCCCAGGGTCTCGGCGGCCCGCAGGATGGTGGCGAGTTCGCCGGCCTCGTCGGCGGCGGCGACCAGGAGCAGGGTCTGCGACGCCTCGGGCAGCCGGCTGACCTGGCCGTGGAAGGCCAGCCGCAGCCGGCTGGTCAACGGCAGCGCGCCGGGCGCGAACGCCCCGGCGGGCTCGGCGCCCAGCGCGACGGGCAGCTCCAGCAGGGCCAGCGGGTTGCCCCGCGCCTCGGCCAGCAGGCGCAGCCGCGACGCGGGCGGCAGCGGGTGCCGGTCCAGCAGGGCGGCGGCCGCCTCCGGGCGCAGTCCGGTCAGGCGCAGCTCGGCAAGGCCGGGGGCGGGGAAGGAGCCCTCGCCGTCGCGCGCGGCGAAGATCATGACGACACCCTCGGCCCGCAGCCGCCGGGCGGCGAACAGCAGCGCGCCCCGGGACGCCCGGTCCAGCCATTGCGCGTCGTCGACCAGGCAGAGCAGCCCGTCCTGGTCCGCGTACTGCGCGAGCAGGGACAGCGCCGCGAGTCCGACCAGCATCGGGTCGGCGCCGACGCCCGAGCCGAGCCCGATCGCCGACTCCAGCGCCGCGCGTTGCGCGGCCGGCAGCGCCGGCAGGCATCCGAGCGCCGGGCGCAGCAACAGCTGCAGTCCCGAGAACGGCAGCTCCGCCTCGGACTCGACCCCGGTGCCGCGCAGCAGCCGCAGATCACCGGCCTGCGCCTCGGCGTGGTCGAGCAGCGCCGTCTTGCCGATGCCGGGCTCGCCGCGCAGCACCAGCGCGGCGCTCTCCCCGCCGCGGGCCGCGGCCAGCGCCGCCGTGATCGCGCCGGTCTCCGGTTCCCGGCCGCACAGCTCCACCAGCCCGACCATGATCCAATCCTGGCATCCCGCTGCGGGCCGCCTACGCGCGGTCGGGCAGCCTACCCATGATCAAGGCGTCCCTCATGTCGTTACAGCTACCTGAGGGACGCCTTGATCATGGGAGAGCGGCGGCGGCGCGCAGGGCCGCCGCGCAGGCGGCGACGGCCGGATGGGCGCCGGCCCCTTTCCGGTACGCGATGCGGGTGCGCCGGCGGGTGGGCAGCGGGACGAGCCGGACCCCGGCGGGCGGCCGATCGGCGGCGAGCTGGGGTACCAGCGAGACGCCCTGACCGGCCGCGACCAGGGCGAGCACGGTGGCGAAGTCGTCGGCGTGGTGCCGCGCCCGGGGTGTGAACCCGGCGGCGCGGCACACCTGCACCGTCGCGGTGTGGCAGAGGGTGCCCGGACTGGCCATGATCCAGTCGGCGTCCCGCGCCGCGTCGAGTGTGGACAGCGGGGACGACGTGGCCAGGAACACGGTCTCCGCCAGCAGCGGCGCCGTGTCCAGGACGGGGTCGGCCGCGACCGGCACGACGTCGTAGTCGTGCAGCAGGCCGACGTCGAGCCGGCGTTCGCGCAGGGCGGCCGGCACCGCGACCGGGTCGATCTCGGTCACCATCAGCTCGAGTCCGGGGTGCTGGCGGCCCAGCGCGACGAGCGCGGCGGGCAGCAGCGTGCGGACCGCGGTGGGGTACGCGCCGATGCGCAGCGGCCCCGTCAGGCCGGCCGCGACCGCGGCGAGCGCCGCCGACGTCTGTTCCAGCGCGGCGAGCACCGTCTCGGCGTGCTGGACCAGCACCCGGCCGGCCGTGGTGAGGGTGACCCGCCGCCCGGTGCGCTCCAGCAGCGGTACGCCGGCCTCCCGCTCCAGCGCGGACAGCTGCTGGGAGACGGCGGACGGGGTGTAGGTGTGTGCCTGGGCGACGGCCGCGATGGTGCCGTGGTGGGCGAGGTCGCACAGCAGCCGCAGGCGGCGCACGTCAAGCATCAGCTCAGCTTACGATCACCGACAGGAACGTGAACTGGACCTTACGTCCGGCGTGCCGCAGGGTCGAAGCCATGACGCTCACCGGTGTGTACGTGCCCCTGATCACCCCGTTCGACGCCGCCGGCGCGGTGGCCCTCGACGCGCTGGCGGACCTGGCACGCGAGGTGCTGGACGCGGGTGCGGCCGGCCTGGTGGCGCTGGGCACCACCGCGGAGCCGGGGTCGCTGACCGGCGCGGAGCGGCGCGCCGTCGTCGACGTCGTCGCGCGGGTGTGCCGGGATCGCGCGGCGCCGCTGCTGGTCGGCGCCAGCACCGTCGAGGCGCTGGCGGCGCTGCGCGGGGAGCCGGCGGTGACGGCGGCGCTGTGCCTGGTACCCCCGTTCCTGCGCCCCGGCGAGGCCGGCGTCGTCGCGCACTTCGCGGCCCTGGCCGCCGCGAGCCCGGTGCCGCTGGTCGTCTACCACGTCCCCTACCGCACCGGGCAGCCGCTGTCCGCCGGCGCCCTGCGGCGGCTGGCCGACCTGCCCGGCGTGGTCGGCGTCAAGTACGCCGTCGGGGGCGTCGACGCCGGCACCGTCGAGCTGCTGGGCGACCCGCCATCCGGGTTCGCGGTGCTGGCCGGCGACGACGTGTTCGTCTCGCCGCTGCTGGCGCTCGGCGCCCACGGCGGCATCCTCGCCTCGGCGCACGTGGCGACCGGGAGCTTCGTCGCGCTGGTCGACGCCTGGCGGGCCGGGGACGCCGCCCGCGCCCGCCCGCTCGGCCACCGCCTCGCCGCGCTGTCGAGCGCCCTGTTCGCCGAGCCGAACCCCACGGTCATCAAGGCGGTCCTGCACGCGCGGGGTCGCATCCCGACCGCGGCGGTGCGGCTGCCGTTGCTGCCCGCCCGCCCCGACCTGTCCCTGATCGAGGCGTCCCTCGCGTCGGTGTAGCGACGTGAACAATGCATCTTGACGATCGTCGATGTGTCACGCACTGTCGATGCATGCCGGTACGCCGTCGTCTCCTGCCTGGCCTGCTCGCGGCCGTCGTCCTGCCCGCCGCGGCGCTCGCGGCCCTGCTCGTCACCGTGCCGGGCGCGGCCGCCGGCACCCCCGTGGCCGGCCTGCTCGCGACGGTGTCGGCGCCGCCGACGGGGGTCCCGTCCACGCCGAGCACCACCCCGTACCCGCCCGGCCCGCCGACCGACCTGACCGCCACCGCCGTGCGCACCGGTTCGGTCACGCTCACCTGGACCGCGTCCCGCCCGGGCTGCTGCTCGATCGAGGCCTACGAGATCACGTACATTCGGGCCTTCGACGACGTCGTCCAGCTGACCCGGGTCGGCAACGTCACCACGGCCACGATCACCGGCCTGTCCCGCACGGCGCAGTACTCGTTCCGGGTGTCGGCCATCGACTTCCAGGGCCGTTACTCGGCGTCGTCGAATTCGGTCACCGTCGTCACGCCGGCCACCGACACCGGGCCGGACACCACGCCGCCGACCGCCCCGACCGGCCTGACCGCCACCGACCTGACCGGCTGGAGCGCGGTGCTGACCTGGTCACCGGCCACCGACAACACCGGCGTCACCGGCTACCAGGTCTTCCGGTTCGACGGCTGGTTCACCTCGACCTTGATCGCGACGGTCCAGGACACCCGCCAGCTGGTGCAGCTGGTGACGATCGGGCGCAACCAGTTCTACGTGCGGGCCCGGGACGCGGCCGGCAACGTGTCGCTGGCCGCCGGCCCGATCACCGTCGAGGGCACCAGCCTGCCGCCGACGACGTCGCCGCCGCCGCGCACCTGCCGGGTGGTGTACGCGACGCAGTCGCAGTGGACCGGCGGGTTCGTGGCGTCGGTGACGGTCCACAACACCGGTGCCGCGCCGGTCGACGGCTGGACGCTGGGCTTCAGCTTCGCCGGCGACCAGCGCATCGCGTCGCTGTGGGGCGGCGTGTACACCCAGACCGGCGCGGCGGTGACGGTGCGGGACGCGGGGTGGAACAGCCTGATCGCGCCGGGCGGCAGCGCGTCGTTCGGCCTGCAGGGCGCCTGGACCGCCAGCAACGCCCCACCCGGCGCCTTCACCCTCGACGGCGCCCCCTGCACCACATGATCAGGGCGTCCCGGTAGTCGTGAGGGCTACCTGCGGGACGCCTTGATCAAGGAGTGGACGTCGAGGTCCTCGGCCCGCCCGAGCCGGCCGCCGCTGGATAGTGTTGGGCACCGTGACCATGATCGAGATGCTGGCCGTCCTCGCGGCGGGGATGGGCGCGGGCGCCATCAACGCGGCCGTCGGCAGCGGGACGCTCATCACGTTCCCCGTGCTGCTCGCCGTCGGCCTGCCCCCGGTCACCGCGACGGTGTCCAACGCCCTCGGTCTGATCCCCGGCTCGGTCAGCGCCGCCATCGGGTACCGGCGGGAGCTGCGCGGCCAGGGCCGGCGCGTCGCGGTCTGGTGCGCGGGCGCCGCCGCCGGCGCGCTCACCGGCGCCATCCTGCTGCTGGCCCTGCCCGCGACGGCGTTCGAGACGATCGTGCCGATCCTGGTGACGCTGGCGCTGGTGCTGGTGGTGCTGCAACCGTGGATCGGCCGGCGGCTGCGCGAGCGCCGGCCGGCCCACCCGGGCGGCGGGCCGGTGCTGTTCGCCGGCCTGACCGTGGCCAGCGTCTACGGCGGCTACTTCACCGCGGCGCAGGGCATCATCTACATGGCGTTGATGGGCCTGCGCCTCGACGAGCCCGTGCAGCGCCTCAACGCGGCGAAGAACGTGATCGCCGGGGTCGTCAACACGGTGGCCGCGCTGGTCTTCCTGGTCGCCGCCGACGTGCACTGGACCGCGGTCGCGCTGATCGCCGTCGGGTCCGCGGTGGGCGGCCAGGTCGGTGCCGCCGCCAGCCGCCGCCTCAGTCCGGTGGTGCTGCGCACCATCATCGTCGTCGTCGGCGTGGTGGCGATCGTCCAGCTCGTCCGCCGCTGACCCTCAATCCCTCACGGGGGTCAGGTGCGGGCGGCGAGGCGCGCCACGCCCGCACCGGTCAGCCGCGGCACGGCGGCGGCCGTCCGGCCGGTGAGCAGCAGCAGGATCGCGGCGATCGGGCCCTCGACGAGCTCGCCGTCGCCCTGCGCCCACGGGTGGTCGGTGGCGACGAGGCGCAGGCCACCCAGCCGGGCGCGGACGCGGAACGGCCAGGACCGGGACCAGACCCGGGTCGCGGCGGCGGCCGCCGCCCGCTCCGGCACGGGTCGGGGCCGGCCGAGCGGGATGGCGACGTCCTGCCCGTGCACGAGGATGTCGATCAGCGGCTCGAGGGGGGTCACGGTGGGCGCCATCCGGCGCGAGCCGACCATGGCGCGCAGCATCGGCGCGTATCGCCGCACGGGCAGGCGGGCCTGCTGGACGGCCGTGTCGTGGATCATGCGGTCGAAGCTGCCGCGCGCCCGCACCGCGGCGACCAGCCCCTGCCAGAGGCCCACGTGGGCGAGCGTCAGATGGGCGGCGACCTCCCGCACCCGCCAGCCCGCGCACAGCGACGGGGTCTCCCACTCCGCCGGCGACAGCTCGTCGAGCAGGTCGGCGAAGCTGGCGCGCTGCTCGTCGATGGTCTGCCACACCTCGTCGAGGTTCATCGCGACCCCCTGATTTGGTAAGATTCCCTGACCAATAATGGTCAGAGAGTCTTACTAAAGTCAAGGGGTGGCATGAACCTCGGCCTGCTGTGTTTCATCGCCTACCGGTCCATGGAGACGCGCGTGTTCGAGGCCGTGGCGGCCGCCGGCTTCGCCGACCTGACGCTCGCCCAAGCGCGCCTGTGCGCCCGCGTCGGCCCGGACGGCACCCGCCTCACCGACCTGGCCGAGCAGGCACAGGTCACCAAGCAGACCGCCGGCTTCCTCGTCGACCAACTGGAGAAGGCCGGCTACGTGACGCGGGTGCCCGACCCGACCGACGCCCGCGCCCGGCTGGTGCGGTTCACCCCGCGCGGCGAGGAGGCGATCAAGGTGGCCCGGGTGGTCGAGGCCGAGGTCGAGGCCGAGTGGACCCGGCACCTGGGCAAGCCCGCCACCGAGCAGCTGCGCCGCGCCCTGACCAAGCTCCGCGACATCACCGCCCCCTACGCCCCTCCCCCAGGATCCCGGCGCCCCGCACGCGTTGGGAACGCGGTGCGGGACGCCTTGATCATGGGAGTCGGTCAGACCTCGCTGACCACGCCGGCGCTCAGCTCGTACGACATGCCCACCACCGCGCACTGGCCCGCCTCGACGGCCCGCGCGAGCGCCTCCGACGCCGACAGCAGGTGGGCGACGGTCCGCTGGGTGTGGATGTCGACGATCCGGTCGATGTCGTCGAGGTGCCGGCTGGCGGCGACGTGCACGCTGGGCACGATGCCGGCCACCACCGCGCGCAGGTAACCGGCCGGCTCGGTGCCGCTGGCCACCGCGTCCCGCGCCGCCCGCACCGCGCCGCACGAGTTGTGCCCGAGCACCACCACCAGCGGCGTGTGCAGCACGGTCACCGCGTATTCGATGCTGCCGAGCACCTCGGGGCCCACGGTGTGGCCGGCGGTGCGCACGACGAACAGGTCGCCCAACCCGCGGTCGAAGATGATCTCCGCGGCGAGACGGGAGTCGGAACAGCCGAAGATCACCGCGAACGGTGTCTGGGCCCCGGCCAGCGCCGCCCGGTGCTCGGCGTCCTGGTTGGGGTGGATGCGGGTGCCGGTCACGAAGCGCTCGTTGCCGGCGCGCAACTCGGCGAGGGCTCGCTGGGGCGTCATGGTCGGGGTCATGGTCATGGCCGGCTCCCACGGGTGTCGGTCACGGACAGAGCGATCATCGCAGATCAGCGGCCCGGAAGGTGCCCTGTCCCAGGATGGGCCCGGCCACAGTTCCTCATGATCGTTGTCCCGAAAACCACCTCGAACGCGGCGTGTCGCGTGGTTTTCGGGACAACGATCATGGCGGGACAACGATCATGGAATCGCGGGCGGCGCGGCGAGCGGCCGGCGGTACGCCGGCGGGCATAGAATCCGTCGGCGATGGATACCGTCGCCGACGTCGAGACCCGACCGTGCGCGCACTGCGGCAAGCCGGTCCCGCAGCGCGCCGCCGCCGGCCGCCCGTTCCGGTACTGCCGCGACAACGACGGCGCCTGCCAGAAGGCGTCCCGCAACGTGCGGATGCGCCAGCGCAACGCTCCCGGCCTGGCCGGGCAGGTGGCCCGCGCCTGGGAGGTCGTCGACCGGCTCGACCAGGTGGTGGAGACGCTCAGCGAGGCCCTGGACGCCGACCTGTCGCCGGCCGGCGTGGAACGGCAGGTCGCCGAGGTGCGCGCCGAGGCCGCCACCCAGGTCGCGGCCGCCCAGACCGCCCGCGACGAGGCCCGCCGGGAGGCGGACGCCGCCGCCGCGGCGCTCACCGAGGCGCGCCAGGCCACCGACATCGCGATCCGCGAACGGGCCGCCGCCCTTGAGGAAGCCGCCCGGTCCGCGCAGGCCGCCGCGCGCGCGGACGGCGCGGCCGAGCGGGCCGAGGCCGCCCGCGACGAGGCGCACCGCGCCGCCACCGCCGCCGACGCGCTGCGGCACCAGGCCGAACGCGACCGCGACGAGGCCCGCCGCCAACTCATCGAGGTCACCCGCGAGCGCGACGGCCTGGCCCGCGACCGCGACGAGGCCACCCGCGAACACGACCGTCAACTCGCCGAGGTCATCCGCGAGCGCGACGGCCTGGCGCACGAGCGCGACGAGGCCACCCGGGACCGAGACCGGCTCGTGCGCGAGCGCGACGCGGTCACCCGGGAGCGTGACCGGGCGGTCCAGGAGCGGGACGCCGCCCGCGTCGATGCCGAGCGCGCCGGCGCCGAGCGGGACGCCGCTCACGCGACCGCCGCGCGGGCCGCGGCCGAGGCGGCCGAGGCCCGGTCGGAGCGGGACACCGCCCGAGCGGCCGCCGTGGAAGCGGCCGAGCAGAGCCGGCAGGCGCGGGCCGAGGCGGCGGACGCCCGCGCCCAGCTGGCCGCCGCGGCCGAGGACCAGCAGCGGCTGCGCGGGGAGCTGCGGGCCGCGCACGAGGCCGCGGCCGCCGCCGACGGGCGGCTGGCGGAGCTGACGGTACGGCTGTCCGCCGCGCACGCCGACCGCGACGCCGCCCAGGACCGGGTGGCGCAGCTGTCCCGCCAGGTGAGTGACCTGGCGGCGGCGCTGGCCAACCTCCGGCCCGCGCGACCCGCGTTGCAAGACGGACAAACCGCCACGAACGACGTTGTCGTTCGCTGACGAGATCCAAGTCCGGCTACTCTCGAAGCGTCACCCTGCCGAACAACCACGCGGACGCGCCGGGAATCGCCCCGCCGTGTCCTGTCGTTACATCCAGAAGACCAGCACCACAAGCCGAGGGGAAAGCCGATCATGGGCGAGCGCATGCTGCGCGGGAGCCGTCTGGGAGCTGTCAGCTACGAGTCCGACCGCAACACGGAGCTGGCCCCGCGGCAGACCCGCGAGTACCTCTGCGCCAAGGGTCACCGTTTCGAGGTGCCCTTCGCCGTCGACGCCGAGGTCCCGATGACCTGGGAGTGCAAGTTCGACGGCAGCGTGGCGCGCTTGGTGGACGGCAGCGAGCCTGAGCAGAAGAAGGCGAAGCCCCCGCGCACGCACTGGGACATGCTCCTCGAACGCCGCTCCATCGCCGAGTTGGAAGACATCCTGGCGGAGCGTCTCGAAGAGGTCCGTCGCCGGCGCGGCCGGTCCGCCTGACCCCGCACCACCACCGCCGCCCCCGCTGACCACCAGCGGGGGCGGTGTCGTGTCAGACGACTTCGCCTTCGATGGGGGTGCCGGGGTCCGGCGGGCCCTGCTTGACCCGCACCCGGCGCGGCCCGAACAGGTCGCCCACCGCCGCGGGCGACACCCGCCGCTCCGTCCACCGCCGCACCCCGCGGCGCGCCAGGCCGCGCACCGGCGGCACCGCCAGCAGCAGCCCGGCCACGGCGGTCACGAACCCGGGCACCGTCAGCAGCAGGCCCGCCGCCAAGCCCAGCAGGCCGTCGGTGACCTTGTCGCCCGGCGGCTGGCCGGCGTTGACCGCCGTGGTGAAGCCCCGCCACGCCCGCATGCCCTCGCGGCGCAGCAGCGTCAGGCCCAGCAGCGAGGTGGCCAGCACGGCCAGAATCGTCCAGCCGAGCCCAATCCAGCTCGCCAACAGCACGAACACCGTGAATTCCAGGACCGCCGTCAGCACCAGCAGCAGCGGTGTGTACCTCATGCCTCCAGCATGACACGCGCGCGCCGCCGCACCACCACGCCGGCGACGGCGACCCCGGCGAACAGCGCCACCAGCACCACCTCCGGCCAGTACCCCAACCGGGTGGCGAGGGTGCGCGCGCCGGACGGCGCCATCTGCCGCATGATCACGGCGTCGGTGTTGAAGCCGGTCGCGTCGTGGACGCGGCCGCGGGCGTCCACGAACCCGGACACGCCGACCGTGGAGGCCATCAGCGCCTCCCGGCCGTGCTCGACCGCCCGCAGCCGCACCATCGCCAACTGCTGGCGGGCCTCCGCCTCGTCGAACGTGGCGTTGTTGGTCTGCACCACCAGCAGCCCGGCCCCGCCGGTGACGGTGTCCCGCACGACCTCGTCGTAGGCCACCTCGAAGCAGATCACGTCGCCGATCACCACCGGGCCGGTGCGGATCACGCCCGGACGCTCTCCGGCGACCATGTCCCGGACCCGGTCGACCTCCGTGGTGACCAGGCGGGCGATCCGGCGCAGCGGCATGTACTCCCCGAACGGCACCGGGTGCCGCTTGACGTACATCTGCTCCTCGTCCACACCGGACCCTGGCTGCCACAGCAGCCCCACGTTGCGGATCTGGCCGCTGCCGGGGCCTTGCAGCACCGCGCCGACCAGGATCGGCGCCTTGATCGCGGCGGCCGCCTCGTCGATGAGCACGGCCGCGTCGGCGTTGCGCAGCGGGTCGATGTCGCTGGCGTTCTCCGGCCACACCACCAGGTCCGGCTGGTCGGCCTGCCCCTTCGCCACCCGGTCGGCGAGCGCGAGCGTCGCGTCGACGTGGTTCTCCAGCACCGCCCGGCGCTGCGCGTTGAAGTCCAGGCCCATCCGGGGCACGTTGCCCTGCACGACCGCCACGGTCACCGGGTCGCCGCCGGGCGTGCCCAGCGGCACCAGCAGCCCGGCCGCCGCGACCGCGACCGCCCCGGCTGCCAACCCGCCGGCGGCGAGCAGCCCGCCGCGCCCGCCCGCCCGGACGCCGCCACCGGCCGCCCGCGGGTCCGCGCCGTCACCGGCGCGTTCGGCGGCCAACGGGTCCGCGCCATCAGCGGCGCGTTCGGCGGCCCGCGGGTCCGCGCCATCAGCGGCGTGATCGGCGGGCCGCGGGTCGGCGTCGCCGGTCGCCGGCCGGCGGCGGGCCGCGACGAGGAACCCGGCCGTGACCAGCAGCCCGCCGGTGAGCGCCACCCCGAACGTGACCAGCGGCGCCCCGCCCACCGCGGCCAGCCGCACCAGCGGCGAGCCGTCCTGGCTGAACGCCAGCCGCCCCCACGGGAACCCGCCATACGGCGCGCGGTCGCGCAGCGCCTCCTGCGCCACCCACAGCAGCGCCACCGCCGGCGGCCACAGCCACCGGTGCCGGTCGACGAGCGGGCTCAGATAGGCGCCGGCCGTGCCCAGCAGCGCCAGGAACCCGGCCTGCAGCGTGGCCAGCAGCAGCCACGGCACGAACCCGGTGTGCAGGTTGGTCCAGCTCAGCAGCGGCAGGAACAGCGCCAGCCCGGCCAGCATGCCCAGCCCGGCGCCGCCGCGCGGCCGCCGCCGGTGCACCGCGGCCGCCAGCAGCGCCACGCCGGCGGGGGCCAGCCACCACACCCCGTACGGCGGGAGGGCCAGCAGCAGCGCCACGCCACCGGCCACGGCGGCGCCGATCCCGGCGACCAACGGCAGCGGCCGCGGCGCCGACCCGACCTCCGGCGCCGTCTCGACCTGGGCGGGCTCCACGATCGTCACCCGCTGACAGTACCTCTGGCCGGAGACGGAAAATCGGGGCGCCCTTTGGACAGGACGCCCCGATGTCCGAAGTCCTCCCCGGTCGGTGCGGCAGCAGACCCGCCGCGACCTTCGGACCGACGAGGCGAGCACTGGCTGCCCACGCCGCGCCGTTGTCTACTGGCCGCGGGTTCCCCCCTGCCCGTACACCGGATGCCGGCCGGTTCGCGCCGCCCCGCCGACCCCCGCCCTCTGGACCTGGTGAGGCTCGCCCAGGGGCGAAGGGACGAAGCGAACAGCAGCCGCCTCCCGTAGTTGGACCCCAAGACGGTACGCGCCCCACCCCGTGACCTGTCAACCACCCCGGCGTGTCGCCGCGCCGCGCGCGTCCCCCTGCCGCGTCCCCTGCCGCGTTGATCGAGGAAGGATCGTGGGTATCGAAGCACGATAAATCCGGACATCATAGCCACGAAACGTCCTCGATCAGCGCCGCAGGAGGGTGCGGAGCAGGGCGCGGGCGGTGTTCGGGTGTGGTTGGGCCAGCAGGCCGGCCGCGGCCAGCACGTAGTCGGCGTCGATCACGGTGGCCGCAGCCCGTGGCACCGGCCAGCCGCCGCCGTGATCGGCCAGCACGTCCGCCAGTACCCGCACCGCCTGCTCCGGCGGCGCGTGCCGCAGCGGGCCACCGGAGCCGACGACGAGCCGCACGTCCCGCAGGTCGCGGCGGCCCCGCCCGCCCGGCTCCCCGCGCGCGTGCCGCCGCAGCCCCACGGTCGCGGCGATCCGCGCCAGCGCCAGCTCCCCCGGTCCACTGTGGTCGACGCGTTCCGCGGCGGCCGCGTCGACGATGCCCGGCACGTTCCAGCGCACCCCGAGATCACCCTCCACGGAGCGGGCCCGCGCGAGGACCCCGGCGGCCTCCGCCACCTGCTCGGCGCCGGGCGGCAGCGCCGAGTACACGTCGGTGGTCGCGCCGCCCACGTCGACCACGACGAGCCCACCACCGGTGTCGTCGGCCAGCAGCTCCACGGCCGCCAGGACCGCGTCCGGGGTGGCCGCCCGCACCAGCCCCGCGAACCGCCCACCCCACCGGCCGCCGATCACGTGCCGCAGGAACACCTCCCGGATCGCCGCCCGCGCCGGCCCCGGGTTCAGCACCCCGATCCGGGGCAGCACGTTGTCGGTGACGACCGCGTCCGGCAGCGCGTCCCGCACGTCGGCGGCGGCGTCGGCGTTGCCGGCGACCACCACCGGCACCCGCCACCGGGCCCGGCCGACCCGGCGGGCGTTGTGGGTCAGCGTCGCCGCGTCGCCGCCGTCGGTGCCGCCCACCAGCAGCAGCACATCGGGCCGGACGGCCCGCAGCGCGCGCAGCCCGGCACCGTCCAGCGGCCCGGCCGCCACGTGCACCACCCGCGCCCCCGCCGACAACCCCACCCGGTGCCCGGCCTGCGCGGTGACCAGCCGCTCGTACCCGACGACCGCCAGCCGCAGCCCGCCGCCGGCCGACGAGCACACGTACCACTCGTCGGTCACCGCGCCGGTGGCCGCGACCGCCGCCGCCAACCCCGTGTGGACGCCCTCGGCGAGCGTCGTGGGGTGCCCGGCCGTCGCCACCAGCCCGCCGCCGGCCACGTCCACCACCGCCACCTTCGTGTACGTCGACCCGACATCCGCACACACCACCACCCTCCCCATGATCAAGGCTTCCCTGTAGTCGTTAGAGCGACATGAGGGACGCCCTGATCATGGGTGGGCGCGCTCACTTCGCCGGCACGACGACCGTGCCGGTGGCGGTGACGGCGACCAGCGGCGGGTCCAGGACCTCCGCGCCCGAACCGCCTGCCCCCCGACACACCACCGCGCAGGTGAACTCCAGAGTGCGGCTCCGGTTACCCATCCGCACCACGGTGGCCGTGGCCTCCACCACGTCACCGGCCCGGATCGGCGCCCGGAACTGCACGTCCGAATAGGACGCGAACAACCCCTCGTCGCCGTCCGTGCGGATGCACACCTCCGTCGCCACATCACCGAACAACGCCAACGCGTACGCGCCGTCGACGAGCTGCCCGGCGTAATGCGCGTGCCCGTACGGCACGTACCGCCGGTGCGTCACCGTCACACCCATCCCTCTCCCCTCACGCCGCGCCCACCGCCGTGCGGGCGGCGACCAGCGCGTGCACCAGATAGCTGGCCACCTCCCGCGGCGTCGTGCCGCGCCCGAAGATCCGGTCCACGCCCAGCTCACCCACCATCGACTCGTCGAACCGCGGCCCGCCCACCACCAGCAGCGGCCGCTTCCCGGCCGGGAACGCCTCCCGGAACGCCGCCGACATCTCCCGCGTGTTCGCCAGGTGCGCGTCCCGCTGCGTCACCACCTGCGACACCAGCACCGCGTCGGCCTTCTCCGCGCGGGCGGCGGCCACCAGCTCCGGTACCGTCACCTGCGCACCCAGGTTCGCCACCTTCAGCTCCCGGTAGTACTCCAGGCCCTTCTCGCCGGCGATGCCCTTCACGTTGAGGATCGCGTCGATGCCGACGGTGTGCGCGTCGGTGCCGATGCACGCCCCCACCACCGACAGCTTGCGCCGCAACCGCCGCTTGACCAGCGCGTTCACGTCCTTCGCGGACAACAGCGGGAAATCCCGCTCCACCACCTTCACCGCCGACAGGTCCACCAGGTGGTGCACCCGCCCGTAGACCACGAAGAACGTGAACCCGTCACCGACCGGCTTGGCGTGCACCAGCAGCGCCGGCTCGAGGCCCATCTTGGCGGCCAGCTGCAGCGCCGCGCCCTCGGCCCGCTTGTCGTGCGGCACCGGCAGCGTGAACGACACCTGCACCATCCCGTCCCCGGTGGTGTCTCCGTACGGCCGCACCACCGTCCCGCTCATGACCCCGCCTCCAGGAGCTCGGTCGCGGGGTTGTAGTAATCGGGCTCGTGCCTGGCCACGCCGTCCAGGCCCTTGCCGCGGTCCGCGGGGCGCTTCATGATGCCGAACGTGCCCGCCGCGATCGCCGGCAACAACCCGTCCGCCACCAGCCGCTCCAGCAGAACGACCGCCTCACCCAGCACCTGATGCGCGCGCCGCTGGATGAACCCGCCCGGCGCCGGCACGAAATCCTCGTGCAGGTTGCCGGCCGCACCCAGCACGTACCGCACGTTCTGCAGCGCGATGTCGCGGTCGGACAGCCACGGCGTCACCACCGCCTCCGTCATCATCCCGACCAGCAGGATGCCCTGCCCGGTCAGCACCCCCGCCAGGTTGAAGAACCCGTCCAGCAGGTTGCCCCGGAACACGTCACCGGTCATGTGTCGGGTCGGCGGCATCCACTTCAGCGGCGCGTCCGGAAACAGCTCCCGGGCCAGCAGCGCGTGCGCCAGCTCCAGCCGGAACGACTCCGGCAGGTCCGGGTTGATCTCGAACGCGTGCCCCAGCCCCAACTGCCAGTCGGCCAACCCCGCCTCGTGCGCGAAGAACTCGTTCAGCAGCTGCGACACCGTCACCGTGTGCGCCTCGTCGACCGCGTCCGCCGTGGTCAGGTAGTTGTCCTCACCGGTGTTGATGATGATGCCGGCCCGGGCGTGCACCTGCCGCGAGAACCGCTGGTCGACGAACGTGCGGACCGGGTTGATGTCGCGGAACAGGATCCCGTACATCGAGTCGTTCAACATCATGTCCAGCCGCTCCAGCCCGGCCAGCACCGCCATCTCCGGCATGCACAGCCCGCTGGCGTAGTTCGTCAACCGCACGTACCGGCCGAGCTCCCGCGACGTCTCGTCCAGCGCCGCCCGCATCAACCGGAAGTTCTCCTGCGTCGCGTACGTGCCGGCGAACCCCTCCCGGGTCGCGCCCTCCGGCACGTAATCCAGCAGCGACTGCCCCGTCGACCGGATCACCGCGATCACGTCCGCACCGGCCCGGGCCGCCGCCTGCGCCTGCGGGATGTCCTCGTGGATGTCGCCCGTCGCCACGATCAGGTAGATCCACGGCCGGCGCGCCGGATCCCCGTACCGGCGGATCATCCGCTCCCGCTCGGCCCGCCGCCGGCCCACCAGCCGCAACCCCGCGCGGACCCGGCGCAGGGCAGCGCGCCGCGCGGCCCCCGCGGACGGCGGGACCCGGAACCGCACCGACCCCGCCGCCGCCTTCTGCGCCAGCAGCGTCAGGTCGTCGATCCCCTCGGACAGCACCGCGTCGAACACCGGCACCGCCACCCCGTGCCCCAACCCCACGTCCGCCACCACCGCGTCGACCAGGCGGTTCACCCACGGGATGCCGTCCGGGTCGGCGCCGGTCACCCCGGCCAACCGCAGCACCGCCCGCTCCACCGACACCGTCGTGTGCCCGCGCGCCAGGTCGACGACCGGCTGCCCGGCCGTCGCCGCCAAGGCCCGCGCCCGCGCCACCAGCGCCGCGTCCAACTCAAGCTTCATACAACACCTGACCTCGCAAAACGGTACGCAGACAGGTCGGGATCTCATCCAGCACCGGCAGCCCACGCTCCAACGGCGACGGCGACCACACCGCGAACGTCGCCGGCGCGCCCGGCGCCAGCACCCCCTCGTGATCGCGGTGCACCGCCCGCCACCCACCCCGGGTGTGCGCGGCGAACGCCGCCCGCACGCTCATCCGGTGCACCGGGTTGAAGTGGTTCGCCGCCGCCCGCACCGCACCCCACGGATCCAGCGGCGTCACCGGCGAATCCGACCCGAACGCCAGCGCCACCCCCACCCCGTGCAGCGCGCCCATCGGATTCGCCGCCAGGGACCGCTCCACACCCAGCCGCTGCGCGTACATCTGCTGCTCGCCGCCCCACAGCCGGTCGAACGCCGGCTGCATGCTCGCCACGATCCCGTACTCGACGAACCCGGCGATCAGCCGCTTGTTCACGATCTCCGCGTGCTCGACCCGGTGCCGCGCCTGCCGCACCCGGTCCACGCCCAGCTTCGCCGCCGCGTCCGCGAACCCGGCCAGAACCGTGCCGATCGCCGCGTCACCGATCGCGTGGAACCCGCCCTGCACCCCGTGCGCCGCGCAGTCCAGCAGGTGGTCACGCACCTGCTCCGCCGTCAGGTAGCCGTGCCCGTGCCCGTCGTCGTCCAGGTACGCCGCAGACAGGTGCGCGGTCCGCGACCCCAGCGCCCCGTCCGCGTACAGGTCACCGCCCGCCCCCACCGCGCCCAGCTCCTTGGCCTTCGCCGCGGCCAGCAACTCACCCCAGTAACCGTAAACCTCAGGGAGAGAGTTACCCGACAGCGCCAACAGGGCGGTGAAGTCGTCCTCGCTCGACGTACCCGGACCACCACACTCGTGGACCGCCGCGATGCCCAGCGACGCGGCCCGGCGCAACGTCACCCGCTGCGCCTCCCGGCGCTGCGCCGCCGGCACCGAACCCAGCGCCCGCGCGCGCACCGCGTGGTGCGCGTCCCGCCGCACCCACCCGGACTCGTCGTACCCCGGCCGCCCCACCGCCGCGGCCAGCAGCGCCGACGAGCACAGCGCCGAATGGATCGATGCCTGCGACAGGTACACCCGGCGACCACCGGCGGCCCGGTCCAACTCCGCCGCGTCCGGCAACCGCTGATCCTCCCAGGTGGACTCGTCCCACCCGTGTCCCAACACCGTCCCATCCGCGGGCAGACCCGCCGCGCGCGCCGCCACCGCGCCCAGCAACTCGACCGCCGACCGCACCCCCGACAGGTCCAATCCGGACAACGTCAGCCCGGTATCGGTCGCGTGCACATGCGCGTCCACGAACGCCGGCGTCACCAGCGCGCCACCCAGATCCACCACCCGGTCGGCGGCCGGCGCGTCCACGTCCGGGCCCAACCACGCGATCGTGCCGTCCCGCACCAGCAGCGCCGTCGCCGTAGGGTCACCCGGGCTGTAGACCTTGCCGTTCCGGTAGAGAGTCATGCGGTCAGTCTGCCTGTGCTGGATATTCTTTGGAGCACGAGTCGCCGGACCCCGGGAACTTGACGGATCAGGTCGAGGGCATAGTCGGCGTGCCCCGGCACGAACCCGTTGCCGATCAACATCGTCACGTCCGCCGCGAGCCCCTCCGCACCCAGCGCGGCCGCCGCGAAACTCGTCGCCATCGAGAAGAACACCACTGTGCCGCCGGCCGCGGTCGCCAGGATCGCGCCGTGCTCGCAGCCCGGCACGTCGACGCACACCACGGTCACATCCGCCGGCTCACCCACCGCCGCGGCCAGGGCCACCGGGTCGCGGGCGTCCGCGACCACCACCTCGTCCGCCAGCCCGGCATCGCGCAACCGCGCGGCCTCCGCCTCCGACACGACCACCCCGACGGTACGCCGCGCGCCCGCGTCCCGCGCCGCCGCCAGCGACAGCGAGCCGCTCTTGCCCGCGGCACCGAGCACCACCACCCGCGCCCCGGCGTACGACTTCGTCACCCGCCGGGTCAGCGCCGGCGCGCCACACACATCCAGCACCGCCAGCGCCAGCCGCGGATCCAGATCCGCCGGCAGCACCGCCGCCACCGAACGCGCGAACAGGATCGCGTGCCCCGCGCACGGCACCTGCTCGCTCGCACCGTCCCATCCGGACAGGTCATCGGTGATGGCCAGCGGCGTCAGGGTCAGCGACACCAGCGTCGCCACCCGGTCGCCCACCGCCAGCCCCAGCGGCGAACGCGGCCCCACCGCGTCGACCGTGCCGATCAGCATGCCGCCCGAGCCGGTCACCGGGTTCTGCATCTTGCCGCGGGCCCGGACGATCTCCAGCACCGCGGCCCGTACCCGGTCGCCGTCGCCGCCGTGCGCTTCCGCCAGCTGGCGGAAGCTCGCCGCGTCCAGGTTCAGCCGCTCCACCCGGATGCGCACCTCGTCCGGGCCGACCTCCGCGCGGGCGTCGAGCCGCTCCGCCGCCTGCGGCAGCACCCCCCGCGGGGCCACCACCCGATGAAGCCCAACCGGTGAAGTCATCGCGCTTGAGCCCTTCTCTACGGGAAGACTTACGGTAGATTATCTAGATCGCCGGAGGATTTCCATGGGGGTCGTGATGTCGCAACCATACGAGTACCGCCGCCGCGAACTCGTCGAACCCGACTGGACCCGCCTCCCCGGCTGGCGCGACGTCACCCGCGACCAGTGGGAATCCGCCCAATGGCAGCGCGCCCACTGCGTCAAGAACCCCCGCCAACTCCACGCCGTCCTCGGCGACCTCGTCGCCGACACCTTCTACGACGACCTACTTCTCGACCAGGGCGCCACCGCGACCATGTCCATGCTGGTCACGCCGCAGATGCTCAACACCATGTCCCTGGGAGACACCGACGCTTTCTACGCCGACCCCGTCCGGCGATACATGATCCCCGTCGCCTCCGACCGCCGCACCGACTGGCCGTCCCACCCCAACGCCACCCGCGACTCCCTCCACGAACACGACATGTGGGTCGCCGAAGGACTCACCCACCGCTACCCCACCAAGGTCCTCGCCGAACTGCTGTCCACCTGCCCCCAGTACTGCGGCCACTGCACCCGCATGGACCTCGTCGGCAACTCCACCCCCACCGTCGACAAGCTCAAACTCACCCTCAAACCCACCGACCGCTACGACGCGCACATCACCTACCTGCGCGCCCACCCCGGCGTCCGCGACGTCGTCGTCTCCGGCGGCGACGTCGCCAACGTGCCCTGGCGCGGCCTTGAGGCATACCTCATGCGCCTGCTCGACATCGAAACCGTCCGCGACATCCGGCTCGCCACCAAAGCCCTCATGGGCCTACCCCAACACTGGCTCCAGCCCACCGTCGTCGAAGGCCTCGAACGCGTCGCCCGCACCGCCGCCCGGCGCGGCGTCAACCTCGCCATCCACACCCACGTCAACCACGCACAGTCGCTGACCCCGCTCGTCGCCCGCGCCGCCCAGACCGCCCTCGACGTCGGCGTCCGCGACGTGCGCAACCAGGGCGTCCTCATGCGCGGCGTCAACGCCACCGCCGGCGACCTGCTCGACCTCTGCTTCGCCCTGCAAGGCGAAGCCGGCATCCTGCCCTACTACTTCTACATGTGCGACATGATCCCCGGCGCCGAACACTGGCGGGTCCCCGTCTGGCACGCCCAGCAGCTCCAGCACGACCTGATGGGCTACCTGCCCGGATACGCCACCCCGCGGATCGTCTGCGACGTGCCGTTCGTCGGCAAGCGCTGGGTGCACATGGTCACCGAGTACGACCGCGAGCACGGCATCTCGTACTGGACCAAGAACTACCGCACCTCGCTGGAGTCCGAGGACGACGAGGCCCTCGCCCGCCGCTACCCGTACTACGACCCGATCGACACCCTCCCCGAATCCGGCCAGAAGTGGTGGCACAAGACCACCACCACCCCATGATCAGGGCGTCCTTCAAGTAGTTCTAACTACTTGAAGGACGCCCTGATCATGGGCATCGCCCCGGGTTAGCCGCGGAACGCGTCCCGTACGTCGCGCCCGGCGTCCTTCACATGCTCGCCGGCCTGCTTGGTCCGCGCCTTGGTCTGGTCGGTCGCACCCTCGGCCCGCATGTTCTCGTCGTCGGTCGCGTCGCCGTACCGTTCCTTGGCCTCGCCCTTCATCTCCTCGGCCTTGTTCCGGATCTTGTCGGTGAAGCTCATCTCGACTCCTTCCGTCACAGAGTCTGTGCCCGCACCCGGCCCGCCGAAAACGTCTCCACCAAGCCCGCCGGGCTCTTTGGTAGTCAGTGCGGCTTTGCCGCTCCTGTCTTCTCTTGCCGCGCGGCGGCCCACACCCTGTAGGGCGTCCTAGGACGCTAGTATGTCCGCGTCGGCGCCTTCGTGTAAGCGCCGCGGTCGCCGGATCACCGTCACGCTCGTGGAGACCCGGATTCGCACCGGATTCGCACCGGCGGAGACACCTGATCATGAGCGGCCGCGGCGCTTGGCCAGCCGGGTGACGACGAGCGCGGTCACCAGGGCGGCGAACAATCCGCAGAGGAACGCGGTGCCGAGGGCGGAGTCGCCGGCTTCGTAGCCGCCACTGCCCAACCAGCCCAGGCGCCGCCCGACCCGCAGCCCACCACCGTGCCGGCCGCGATCCAGCGGAGTTGACGCGCGGCGTTCACCCCAAAAGGGTCCCCTGTCACTGTCCAGACGGGTAGCGGGCTCCCCCGTTCAGAATTCGCTCCCCACAGGGCTGCCCTGTGGGGATGGGGGCGGTGGCGGAGCGCACCGCGCGCACGGCATCCTAGGAGGCTAGGTGTGTTGGCGCCGGCGCGGCGCGGGCCCCGGGGTTCGGTCTGGTTGACTGGCCGGATGAGCGAGATCGTCCTGGTGCGGCACGGCGAGACCGAGTGGAGCCGGAGTCACCGGCACACGTCGTACACGGATCTCGATTTGACGCCCGACGGCGAGCGCCAGGCACGCGCGCTCGAAGCCCGCCTCGCCGGCCGGTCGTTCGCCGCCGTGCTGAGCAGCCCGCGCAAGCGGGCCCTGCGCACCGCCGAGCTGGCCGGGCTGGCGGTGACCGAGGTCGACGACGACCTCGCGGAGTGGGACTACGGCGAGTACGAGGGCATCACCACCGCGGAGATCCACGGCACCCGCGACCCCGACTGGAACCTGTGGACGGACGGCGCGCCGGGCGGCGAGTCGCCGGACGCGGTCGGCGCGCGGCTGGACCGGGTGCTGGACCGGGCGCGAGCTGCCGGCGGCGACGTCGCGCTGGTCGGGCACGCGCACGCGCTGCGGGTGGTGGGCGCGCGGTGGGTCGGCCTGCCGGCGGCGGGCGGCGGGCTGCTGCGGTTGAACACCGCGACGCTGTCCGAGCTGGGGTACGAGCACGGCCGCCCCGTCATCCTCCGCTGGAACGCCTGACCGCGACCCCCATCGTGATCAAGGCGCCATGGGCGCCTCAGGCGCCCGCGCCGATCAAGGAATTGCCCGCCGATCAAGGGCTCGGGCACATGGATCCGAGATCAAACCATGTGCCGGAGCCCTTGATCGACGCGGCGCGGCCTTGATCGACGCGGGGCCCGGCGCGGGGCGCCGGGCGGGGCGGCGTGTCAGGGGCGCTCTGGTCATGAAGGGGTTTGGACGGAGAGGTCGGCGAGGAGGGTGCGGATGTGGTCGGCCTCGCCGGAGCCCAGCGCGGTGTAGCCGGCGACGGCCTGCTGGAAGTGGTAGCGGGCCTGGGTGAGGTCGCCGAGGGCGCGGTGAGCGTGACCGAGCCCGGTATGGGCGCGCGCCTGCGGCTCGCGGGCGCTGACGTCGGTGGCGAGAGCGAGCGCGTCGGTGTGGTGGACGAGGGCGTCCGAATGGCGCCCGACGCCGCGCATCGCGTCGCCGAGCCCGTTGAGCGCCCACGCCTCGACCTCCCGATTGTTGATCTCGCGGCTGAGGCTCAGCGCCCGGGTGTAGTGCTCGATGGCGTCGTGCGGCTGGCCGAGGCTGAGGTGGACGCTGCCGAGGTTGTCCAGCGTGTTGGCCTCCCCCTCGCGGTGCCCGAGGAGCCGGAACAGCGCCAGGGCCCGCTGGAGATGCTCGGCCGCCGCCGCGAACCCGCCGAGCCGCTGGGCAGCGAGGCCCAGGTTGGTGAGCGCGATGGCCTCGCCGAGCCGGTTGCCGGCCCGCCCGAGCAGGGCGGCGGCGCGGGCGAGGTGGTCGGTGGCGGTGTCATACCGGCCCTGCTGCGCCACCACGGTGCCCAGGTTGGTCAGCGCGAAACCCTGCTGGCTCGCGTCGCCGGCCAGCGTGGCGAGGCGCAGCGCCCGGTGCAGGTACCCGATGGCCGGTTCGTGCCGGCCCTGGAGCCGTTCGACGTTGCCGAGCACGTTCAGCGCGCGCGCCTCGGCCGCCGGGTCGCCCGCGAGCGCCAGGGACTGCTCGAGGTATCCGATGGCCTGCGCGTACTGGCACAGGTGCAGGTGTGCCACGCCGAGGCCGAGCAGGGCCTGAGCCTCGCCCGGCCGGTCACCGGTGCGTACGGCGGCGCGCCGGGCGTGGCCGTGGATGCTCAGCCCGTCCGCGTAGTGCCCGCCGTCGAGATACCGGTACAGCGTGCTGGACAGCGCGATCACGAAGGCGGGCGGGCCGTGCGCGGCGGCGGCCACGAGGCATGGTCGTTCGGCGTCCAGCCAGGCCCGGGCGGCGTCCGGGCGGCTCAGGTCGGGGGTCACGTGCGCGGGAATGGGCAGCGACCGGGGACCGCCAAGGCCCAGTGCCGCCGTCGCGGCGTGGCATCCGGCCAGGTACAGGTCGCACAGTCGCCGCTGGGCGGCTCGCCGGTCGTCCTCGGCCTCGTGGGCGTCCGACAGCTGGGTGGCGTACGCGCGCAGCAGGTCGTGCATGCCGTACCGGCCGGATCCGGTCGGGTGGATCAGGTGCGCGCGGGCCAGGATCTCGATGTCGCGGCGGGCGGCCGCCAGGTCGCCGCCGGTGAGCGCCGCCACCGCGTGCTCCTCCAGGTCGGGGCCGGGATGCAGGCCGAGCAGCCGGAACGTGCGCGCCGCCGGCTCCGGCAGGTGCTGGACCGACCACGAGAAGACCTCGGCCACCGCGGCGCGCGGGTCGCCGCCGGCCCGCAGGAGGTCCAGCCGCCGATGCCGCTCGGCCAGCTCCGCGGTCAGCGCGGCCAGGGACGTGGCCGGGCGGGCGGCCGCCAGCTCCGCGGCGACCCGCAACGCGAGCGGCAGCCGCGCGCACAGGTCGGCGAGGGTAGCGACGGCGTCCGGCTCCTCCGCCGCGCGGGCGCCGAGCAGGTGGTCCAGCAGCGCGGTGGCGTCCGGCCGCGGCATCCGGTCCAGGTGGATGCGGCGCGCGCCGTCCCGGGCCACCAGGCCCGCGAGGCTGTCCCGGCTGGTCACCAGCACGACACAGGTGGGGGTACCGGGTAGCAGCGGGCGGACCTGCGCCACGGTCGCGGCGTTGTCCAGCACGATCAGCATCCGCCGCCCGGCGACGTGGGTCCGGAAACGGGCGGCCCGGTCCTCCACATCGAGGGGGATGTCGGCGCCGGCCACCCCGGTCGCGCCCAGCAGCCGGGTCAGCGCGTCGCCGGGCGACACCGGCTGGTCGGGGTCGTAGCCGCGCAGGTTCAGGTACAGCTGGCCGTCGGGGAACCGGTCGACCACCCGGTGCGCCCAGTGCACGGCGAGAGCGGTCTTGCCGACGCCGGCGGTGCCGGACACCGCCGAGATGACCATCGCGGCGGGGCCGCCGTCGAGGAGCGCGTCCAGGCGGGCCAGCTCGTCCTCGCGGCCGGTGAACGCGTAGACGTCGGCCGGCAGCTGCCGCGGCACCGCCGGCCGCCGGGACCGGCTGGGCCGGCGCGGCGCGCGGCGCTGCCCCTCCGCCACCCGGTCCCGGGCGGTGGCCAGCGCGCCCTGCTCCACCGGGGCGGCGCCGAGCAGCCGGACCAGCGTGTCGAACCGGTCGGTGGGCGGCAGGGTGCGGCCGGTCAGGTATTCCGCGACCGCCGCCGTCGACCAGCCGGCCCGCGACGCCAACTCGCGGTAGGTCAGCTCGCCATCGCCGCGCTGGCGCGCGTGCCGGCGCCGCAACGCGCGCAACACCTCGGCCAGATCCGGCAGGGTCCGGACGCCGGACACGTCCAGTATGGACCGATCCGGGTCGTCCCCGGGCGAGCGGCGCGCCATCGCTGCCGAGCCTACGGGGCGGCGGCCCGCGAGCGACAGATGTTCGCCGTTTTCTGGCGGTGTCTGGAATCCGGGCGCCCGCCGGCACCCATCCATCATCATCCCTACCAGTACACCTTTCCATGATCAAGGCGTCCCTCATGTCGTTCTAGCAACGTGAAGGACGCCTTGATCATGGGGTCTCCCCTCATCTCGGAGAAGGGACTGTCCATGTACGACAATCGCACCGACCGGTGGTGGCGCGGCGCGCTCGCCGCCGCTGCCCTCCTGGCCGGCGTCCTGGTCGCGCCCGCCGGCGCGGCCGCCGCCGAACCCGCCCCCGCTCCCCTGCGCGCCGCGACCGGCCCGACGGTGCCCGGCAGCTACGTCGTGGTCCTCAAGTCCGCCGCCGCGGTGTCCCGCGCCACCGCGCGCGGAGTGGCGGTGGCCCACCGGTACCGCCACGCGCTCAACGGCTTCTCCGCGAAGCTCACCCCGGACCAGCTCACCGCGCTGCGCGCCGACCCCGACGTCGCGTACGTGACGCCCAACCACCGGTTCACCCTCGACGTCGCGCAGACCCCGGCCACCTGGGGTCTGGACCGGGTCGACCAGCGCGACCGCGGTCTGGACAATGTGTACGACCACAACCGGACCGGTGCCGGCGTCACCGTGTACGTGATCGACTCCGGCATCCGCGCCACCCACGTCGAGTTCGGCGGGCGGGTCGCCGGCGGCGCCAGCATGATCGGCGGCAACGCCACCGACGACTGCATCGGCCACGGCACCCACGTCGCCGGCACGGTCGGCTCGGCCGCGTGGGGAGTCGCCAAGAACGTGCGCCTGGTCCCGGTGCGGATCTTCGGCTGCTCCCCCTACACCAGCACGGACAGCGTCCTCGCCGGCGTCGACTGGGTGACCGCGAACGCCACCGCCCCGGCGGTGGCGAACATGAGCCTGGGCGGCCCGGCCGACGCGGCGATCGACGAGGCGGTCCAGAACTCGATCAACGCCGGCATCACGTACGTCGTGTCCTCCGGGAACAGCAACGCCGACGCGTGCGGCTTCTCCCCGGCACGGGTACCCGCCGCGGTCACCGTCGGCGCCACCGACACGAACGATGTCCGCGGCTGGTTCTCCAACTTCGGCGGCTGCGTCGACCTGCACGCCCCGGGCGTCGACATCGTCTCCGCCAGCAGCGCCAACGACACCGACCCCCGGACCAACACCGGCACCTCCATGGCCAGCCCGCACGTGTCCGGCGCCGCCGCGCTCTACCTACAGACCCATCCGGCCGCCCCGCCGGCCGAGGTCGCCGCGTGGCTCACGGGCAACGCCACCCCCGGCGTCGTCACCGACCCCGCTGGCGCGCCGAACCTGCTGCTGTTCGCGAACGGACCGGGTACGCACACCGCGATGACCTGGGCGGTGAAGGAACAGCGCGCGGACAACGTGGTGCTGGTCGGCTCCGACGGCCAGACCAACGCGTACCAGGGCGACACCGCCGCCGGCGCCAGCCTGCCGGTGCTGTGCCTGCGGGAGACCGGCGCCGCGGTCCCGGCGGGCCTCACCCTGAACCAGTACAACGGCTGGGCGTTCGGCGAGATCCAGCTGACCCCGCCGGTGCCCGGTTCGGAGCTGACCAGCTTCACCGCGGCGAGCCGGATCTGCGCCGCGCACTTCGGCGGCGGCTGGCGGATGGCGGAGTTCCACGACGGCCGGTACCCGTTCCAGCTCCTCCCCCGCCCGGGCCTCCCCGTGATCTGGCGGGCGAGCGGATGGAACCTCTGGGCCCACGGCACCCTGCCCGCCACCACCCGCTTCTGGGCCTCCATCAACGACCAACCCGCCAACCCCTGGTCCTAACTTCCCCATGATCAGGGCGTCCTTCACGTGGTAAGAACTACGTGAAGGACGCCCTGATCATGCGTTTCTGATCGCGGTGGACTGACGTCTATCCGACGCGGCGCCGAAATCACTCGATAGCCGTAATCCGATCATCAGGCAGCACCGCTCCAACAGCAGGCATTGGTGAACGCGTAGCCGATGACGATAGGTGACCGCGGGTTGGCATTCTTACCTGGCCAGTAACGGCATCCCCAACCCGATGGATATCCGCCACAACCCCCGGCGCGACATCGGATATGAACTCCGCCAGTAGCAGCGAGGTGCGTTCCGTGCCCGCGCTGCGTTTAGGTAGCCGAAAGGGCCACTTGCCGTGGCGACAGCCACCCTGACCCCAATCGTGCCGCGCCTGTCCGGGCCGTCCGAGACCACCGCCCTGATCTCCCGGGTCAGGGTTGTGCGCCCGCCGGCCGACAATCGGACGCGCCGCATCGTCGCCGTCGTCCCCGCCTACAACGAAGCCGCCACCATCGCCCACACGATCGCCGCCCTACGGCAGCAGTGGGCGCCGCGAATTGATGAGATCGTGGTGGTGCCGAACAACTGCACCGACGACACCGCGGGCGAGGCGGCGCGTGCCGGTGCGACGGTCATGGAGTATCCGGGCCACAACCCGCACAAGAAGGCCGGCGCCTTGAACTGGTCCATCAACCGCCTGTTGCCGATGTTGCGTGACATCGACTTCGTGCTGGTCACCGACGCGGACAGCAAACTCGACCCGGATTTCACGCAACACGCCACCCGTGCACTGCTCAGGCCGTCGATTCGCGGGCATCGGCGCCGTGGTCGGCCGGGGTCGCCGGTCGGCGCGGCGTGCGCGTCGTTCCGCACCGAACTGGAACCGTCGGGGCTGCTGGCCCGGTTGCAGCGCAACGAGTACGAGCGATTCGCCGGGCAGGTCGCCCGCCGCGGCGACAAGGCGCTGGTCTTATCCGGTGTCGCGACCATGTTCGAGGTGTCCGCGATCAAACATGTGATCTCGGAGCGCGGCCAGCTGCTGCCGGGCTACGGGGGCGAGTTCTACCATCGGGACACCGCGACCGAGGACATCGAGTTGACGTTCGCGTTCCGTGCTTTGGGTTATCGGCCGATGGCGCCGGCCAGCGCTCGCGCATTGACAGACATCATGCCATCGCGGAAGGCACTGAGGGACCAGCGGTTGCGGTGGCAGCGCGGAATGCTGGACAGCTTGCGCTTGTACGGGGTCACCCGCGCCACGGTCGGGGACCTGGCACGGCAGGTCGGTATTTACGGCGGGAGTTTGCTGGCACCGGCCTACCTGGTGTTCCTGGCCGTCGTAGCGCGGTCATACGGGTCGGTACCGTTTTCGGCGCAGTGGCTGCCACTGACGGTGCTGTTCGTGGCGGAGCGGGTATGGACGGTGCGCCGCAATCGCGGTCTGGATGTGGTGATGGCGGCCCTGTTATTGCCGGAGTGGTGCTATGAGCAGTGGCGGGCGGGTGTCTACTGGCTTGCCATGTGGAAGACGATTCGCGGTGCTCGCCGTGAATGGATTAACGCGTGACGAGGGAGGGATGGCCATGTATCCAGGTGACGCTGTTGGCGGTGGCGCGGCGCTCGGTGGTGGTGCGCTGGCCGTAACGGGGTTCGATGCCATGTGGAAGGTGGTGCTGGCCGCGACGCTGATCGTCGGAGGGTTGGCGTTGACGCGGCTGGCCCCGCGCCGCAAACGCTTCCGCGGCTAAGCTAAGGACGCCCCCGATCATGGGAGGGGTACGCGGGGTGGGCGGGCCTCGTAGGGGGTGGAGAGCACCACCGTCGTGCGGGTCGTGACGTTGGCGGCGGTGCGGATCTCCTGCAGCAGGCGTTCCAGGTCGGTGGGGCTCGCGACGCGCACCAGCAACAGGTAGAAGTCCTCACCCGCCACCGAGTAGCAGGAGTCGATCTCGGTGAGGTGGGCGAGGCGCTCGGGCGCGTCGTCGGGCTGCGACGGGTCGAACGGCCGGATCGCCACGAACGCGGTCAACGGCAGGTCGAGCGCCTCGTAGGAGACCCGCGCGGCGTACCCCTTGATGATGCCCCGCTGCTCCAGCCGGCGCACCCGCTGGTGCGCGGCGGACACCGACAGCCCCACCTTCTCGGCGAGGTCGGTGTACGACATCCGCCCATCGACGGCCAACGCCGCGACGATCGCGCGATCGGTCTCTTCCACGCGAAAAACTTACCCTCCGTCGCGCTGAAACCGGTGAGCCCATGATCAAGGCGTCCCTCATGTCGCTCTAACGACGTGAGGGACGCCTTGATCATGGGAGGGGGTCAGAGGGCGCGGGAGATGACCAGGCGTTGGATCTGGTTGGTGCCTTCGACGATCTGGAGGACCTTGGCCTCCCGCATGTACCGCTCCACCGGGTGGTCCGACACGTAGCCGTACCCGCCGAGCACCTGTACCGCGTCGGTGGTGACCTTCATGGCCATGTCGGTGGCGAACAGCTTCGCCTTGGCCGCCTCCACCGAGTAGGGCCGGCCGGCGTCGCGCAGCCGGGCGGCCGACAGCACCAGCGCCCGCGCCGCCGAGATCTGGGTGGCCGCGTCGGCGAGCAGGAACCGCATCCCCTGGAACTCCAGGATCGAGCGGCCGAACTGGGCGCGCGAACGGGCGTACGCGACCGCGTAGTCGAGCGCCGCCTGCGCCAACCCCACGGCGGCGGCCGCGATGCCGAGCCGCCCGGAGTCGAGCGCCTCCATCGCGATCCGGAAGCCGTCCCCCTCCGCGCCGATCAGCCGGTCGGCGGGCACCCGGGCGCCGTCGAAGACGATCTGGGCGACCGGCGACGCGCGCAGGCCCATCGTCTTCTCCGGCTTCTGCGGCAGGATGCCGGGCGTGTCGGCGTCGGCGAGCAGGCAGGAGATGCCGTGCGGGCCGGGGCCGCCGGTGCGGCAGAAGATGTTGTAGAAGTCGGCGTGCCCGGCGTGCGTGATCCACGCCTTGGTGCCGGTGACCACATAGGCGTCGCCGTCGCGGACGGCGCGGGTGGTCAGCGCGGCCGCGTCGGAGCCGCCCTGCGGCTCGGACAGGCAGTACGCGCCGAGCAGGTCGCCGCCGAGCAGCTCGGGCAGCAGCTTGCGCTGGCGCTCGCTGCCGTGGGCGTACACGGGATAGCAGGACAGCGTGTGCACGCTGACGGCCTCCGCGGCGACCAGCCACCGGCTGGCGAGGATCTCCACGACCTGGAGGTACACCTCGTACGGCTGGCCGGCGCCGCCGTGCTCTTCCGGGTAGGGCAGGCCGAGCAGGCCGGCGCGGCCGAGCAGGCGGATCAGGTCGCGGGGGAACTCGCCGCGCGACTCGTAGTCGGCGGCGCGGGGCGCGAGCTCGCGGTCGGCGAGCTCGGCCGTCAACTCCAGCAGATCGTGGGCCTCGGGTGAGGGCAGGAGTCGCTCCATGCCCCTAGCTTAACGTTCGTTAGGGCCGAGAGCGGTGAGGCGCGCCTCCAGACCGTCGAGCACCCGGTCCAGGCCGTACCCGAATGTCATGTCGCGGGACAGCCGCGGGTCCTTCACCTGCTCGGCCGCGTACACGTCGCGGACGCCGGGGTACTCCCGCGCGGCCGCCGCGGCCGCCGGCCACAGCGCGGCCATCCGCTGCTCCTCGGTCTGACCCGCGCGCCGCAGCGACCGCAGCCAGGCCGTCTCACTGACGGCCACGCCGAGCACGAACCCGGTCAGGGTCTGCACGGCGTACTGCGCCTCCTCGATCGGGAAGCCGGCCGCCACGAACAGCTGGAGCAGCCGCTCGGTGAGGCTCATGATGTTCGGCCCGAGATGCACGAGGCCGGATTCGGAGAAGAGCACCGCGCCGAGCCACGGGTGCCGCAGCATGGTGGCACGGATGCTGTGCGCGCACAGCAGGGCCGCCGGCCGCCAGCCGACCGGGTCGGCCGGATCCGGGGCCTCGACCACGCCGAAGACCTCGTCGACGGCCAGCTTCAGCAGCTCTTCCTTGCTGGACACATGCCAGTAGAGGCTCGGGGCGCCGGCGTCCAGGCGGGCGGCGAGGCGGCGCATGCTCAGCGCCTCGACGCCCTCCTCGTCGAGCAGCCGCAGCGCCTCGGACACGATCTGCGCCCGGCGCAGCGCCGGCTCGCCCCGCGAGCGCCGCTGAAGCTTTTCCGACATCACCCCATCCTAATCCGACTGGAACATCGTTCGGGTTGGGCGTACAGTAACCAACCGGAACAGCGTTCGAGTAGGAGTACCCTCATGTCTTCTCATCCGCGCCGGTGGTGGATCCTCGGCGTCCTCTGCCTCGCGCTGCTGGTGCTGGGCGTGGATAACATGATCCTCAACCTGGCGATCCCGCCCCTCATGCGCGACCTGGGCGCGTCCCCGGCGGACATCCAATGGATCCTGGACGCGTACATCCTGGCCTTCGCCGGCGCGCTGATCACCGCCGGCGGCCTGTCCGACCGGTACGGGCGGCGGCTCGCCCTCCTCGTCGGCCTCGGCGTGCTCGGCGGCGCGTCGCTGCTCGGCGCGTTCGCCACGGAGCCCTGGCAGCTCATCGCGTGCCGGGCGCTGATGGGCGTGGGCGGCGCGTTCGCCATGCCCAGCACGCTGTCCATCATGATCATGGTGTTCGACCCGAGCGAGCAGCGGCAGGCCATGTCCGCGTGGACCGTGGTCGGCCTGCTCGCCATCGTGGGCGGCCCCACCCTCGGCGGCCTGCTGCTGGAGCACTTCTGGTGGGGCTCGGCGTTCCTGATCAACGTGCCGCTCGCCGCCATCGCGATCGCGGCGACCCTGTGGCTGGTGCCCGAATCGCGCGGCCCGGCCCGCCCGGCCGATCCCGTCGGCGCGCTGCTGTCCCTCGCCGGCATGGTCGCCCTGATCTGGGCCATCATCTCGCTGCCGCACGAGGGCTGGTCAACCCCCGTCATCGCCGCGTTCGTCCTGGCGGCGACGGCGATCGCCGCGTTCGTCCTCTGGGAGTCCCGGCGCGCACACCCACTCCTACCGCTGGGCATGTTCCGCAACCCGCAGTTCAGCGGCGCCAGCTTCTCCGTGGTGCTGCTGATGTTCGCCACCGGGGCGCTGCTGCTCGCCCTGACCCAGTACCTCCAGTTCGTGCTCGGGTACGGGCCGATGAAGGCCGGCTTGGCCCTCGCGCCGTACGCGGTGGCCGTGGCCTTCTGCAACATCATCGGCGCGACGCTCGGTAAGAAGATCAGCAACCGGACGCTGGTGGTCGCCGGCATGGTGGTGATCGCCGCCGGGTTCGCCGTGCTGGCCACGGTCGGGCCGGACGACGGGTACCCGACACTGATCGCCGGCCTCATCGTCATGGGCGTCGGCGCCGGCATGGCCGGGCCGGCCGCCTACGCGACGCTGATGGGCGCGATCCCCCGCGAGCACGCCAGCGTGGGCTCGGCCGTCAACGACACCATCCAGCAGGGCGGCATGGCGCTGAGCATCGCGGTGCTGGGCAGCGTGCTGTCGGCCGCGTACACCGGGGCCCTGCCCGACGACGCCGGCATCCCGGCGGCGGCGCGCGACTCCATCGCGGACACCCTGGGACTGGCGGCGGCGACCGGCTCACCCCAGTGGGCCGAGGCCGCCCGCGAGGCCTTCGTCTCGGCGATGGCGATCGGCAACATCACCGGCGTGGTGTGCTCGCTCGCCGGCGCCGCGGTAGCCCTGGCCGTCCTCCGCCGTCCCTCCCCGACACCCGACCCTGCGCCGGACCCGGCACCGAACCCCGAGCCCGCCGCTCGTTGATCGTTGATCGTTGACGTTTCGTGGCTATCATGTCCACTTTTATCGGGATTTGATAGCCACGAAGCGTCCTCGATCAACGCCGCGCGACGGTCACAGCGACACCAGCTCCGTGGGAAGCGTGTTCAGGCGGTCTGCGCCGTGCTCGGTGCACGCGACGATGTCCTCGATGCGGGCGCCGTGGCGGCCCGCGAGGTAGATGCCGGGCTCGATCGAGAAGGTCATGCCGGGTTCCAGCACCAGGTCGCCGCCGGCCACGATGTAGGGGTCTTCGTGCCCGTCCAGGCCGATGCCGTGCCCGGTGCGGTGCAGGAACGCGTCGCCGTACCCCGCCGCCGCGATCACGTCCCGGGCCGCCGCGTCCACGGACCCGGCCGTGACGCCGGGCCGCACCGCGGCGACGGCCGCCCGCTGCGCGGCATACAGCACCGCGTAGTACGCCGCGAAGTCGTCCGGCGGCGACCCCACCACGTAGGTGCGGGTCGAGTCCGAGCAGTAGCCGGACGGCATGGTGCCGCCGATGTCCACCACGACCGGATCCCCCGGCGCGATCACCCGGGACGACGTCTCGTGGTGCGGGCTGGCACCGTTCGGCCCGGACGCCACGATCACGAAGTCCACAGTGGCGTGCCCGGCCTCCCGGATCGCGGCCGCGATGTCCGCGCCCACCTCGGCCTCGGTGCGGCCGGGCCGCAGCCACCGCGCCATCCGGGCATGCACCGCGTCGATCGCCGCGCCGGCCTCGCGCAGCGCCGCCACCTCCGCCGGCGACTTGCGCATCCGCAGCGGCGCCAGCACCTCGCCGGCCAGGCGCTGCCGCGCCCCGGGCAGCGCGTCGCGCAGCGCCAGCGCGTGCATCGCCCACATCCGGTCGGACAGGCCGACCTGGGTCGCCGGCCCGGGAAGGGCCCGCAAGACCAGGGGGTACGGGTCCGAGCCGTCCTCATGGTCGACGATGCGCGCCCCGGTGGCGGGCGCCGGTGACGCCTCCGCCGCCGGCCGTTCCAGGCGCGGCACGATCAGCGTGGCCTCACCCTCGGCGGGCAGCACCAGGCAGGTCAGCCGTTCCAGGACGTGGGCGTGGTAGCCGGTGAGATAGCGCAGGTCGGAGCCCGGGGTGATCAGCAGCGCGTCGAGCCCGGCGGCGGCGGTGGCCCGCTGCGCCGCGGCGACGCGGTCCGGTGGGTACAGCACGCTGACACCGTACCTCCCCATGATCAAGGCGTCCCGGTAGTCGTGAGCGCTCCGTGAGGGACGCCTTGATCATGGTCGAGGACGTCCGGCGCCTGGGTCAGTCCGGCGTATCGCCTGCACGCGGGCGCGCGCCGTGGGAGGCTGCGAATGCTGGGGTTGAGCGGCAAAGGAGGAGTCATGAGCGCCGTCGACAAGGCAAAATCCACCGCGGAACGCGGGCTGCGGCGCAGCCGCGCCCAGCTGGATGAGATCCGGGCCCGCCGCGAGCATCGCCGACTGCTGCGCAAGCTGGGCGAGGCCAGCTATGCCGAACACACCGGTGACGGCCGCCGCGAGGCCGTGACCGAGGCGCTGGAGGCGGTCGACGCCCACCATCGGGCGCGGACCCAGGCCCGCACCGCGACCGGCCGTCCGGCCACCGGCCGGCTCGCGCGGGAGATCATGCATGTCGGCGCCGAGTGTGTCGGCATGGACGACACCGTCGCGGCCGCGGCGGTCAAGATGCGCGAGCTCGACGTCGGCTCACTGCCGATCTGCGGTACGGACGACCGGCTGCACGGCATCCTGACCGACCGCGACATCGCCATCCGGTGCGTGGCGGAGGGCCGCGACCCGGCCACGGTCCGGGTCGGTGACCTGGCCCAGGGCAGGGTCTTCTGCGTCGACGCCGGCGCCGACATCGAACAGGTGCTGGAAAGGATGGAGCGCCACCAGGTCAAGCGGATGCCGGTACTGGAGAACCACCGCCTGGTCGGCATGATCAGTGAAGCCGACCTGGCGCGCCACCTCGACGAGCACCGGGTGGCCGAGTTCGTCGAAAAGGTGTACGGCAGGCCCTGACACCGCATTCAGCGGGCGCATGATCAAGGCGTCCCTCACGTCGCTACGACGACGTGAGGGACGCCTTGATCATGGAGGGCGGCCACGGTTGCCCGCATCGATCGTGGTCTGTACGCTGCCGAATACGCATCAGCGCGACCGGGCGGCGCGCTCGTTCACACGCTTGTCCCACGCCCCCGGAGGTACGCGATGCGTAAGCTCCTCGCGGCCACAGTCGTGGCCGGGCTCCTCCTCATCCCCACCCCGGTCCAGGCCGCGCAGACGATCGGCTTCCCCACGTTCAGCGGCGGGGCGATCCCCCAACCGCCCGTGTCGTACACGACGGGCGACATGATGCGCGCCATCTACGACGCGGAGAGCGGCGGCACCGACTTCTGGATCGACCGCCTGCTCGGCCGGACCGGCAGCGACCCGTCCGACGCGGACGGCGGCATCCTCATGACCCGCGGCCGCGCGCTGTTCATGAAGGTGCACAACCCGTCGGTCATCGGGTTCGGCGGCCAGGTCGCCTACTACGAGAGCATCAACAACCAGAACGCGTACTCGGTGGCGATCACGCCGGGCACCTTCACCGAGCAGGTGGGCCAGCGGTGGCAGGGCCCCAGCCACTGGCGCAGCGTGCACACCAGCGGGTCGGTGCGGGTGAACGCCACCAAGTTCATCACCGAGCAGAACGTCGCGGTGACCAACCTGTCCATCACCAACAGCGGCTCGGCGTCGACCACGCTGCAGCTGCGGGCCACCTCGCCGTACGCCACCTCGGGCAGCGGGTCGGAGCTGACCGGGCAGGTGAACGCGTACAACGGTCTCACCACGCTGTTCCCGCGGCTGTCCGGGGACAGCGGCTTCACCGTCACCAGCGGCGAGCTGAACCGGTCGGTCACCGTCGGCGCCGGGCAGACCGTCACCGCCAAGGTGGTCATGGGCTTCGTCACCAACGAGATCCCCGAGTCGCGCACCGAGTACGACGCCTACCGCGGGTACGACAACGCGACGGCGTTCGCGACGCATGTGCGGGCGTACCACCGGTGGTGGGCCGACAACGTGCCCTACATCGACGTGCCCGAGCCGGCCATCAAGAAGAACATCTACTACCGCTGGTGGCTGATGCGGTTCAACCACCTCGACGCGGACATCCCCGGGCAGACCTTCCAGTTCCCCACGTCCCTGGAGGGCGTGCTCGGGTACAACAACGCGATCGTGCTGACCCAGCCGATGCACATCGACGACCTGAAGTACCTGCGGAACCCGATGTACGGGTACGGGCCGTGGCTGTCGGTCGGCACCGTCTCCCGCAACGGCCGGTACGTGGACAACCCCGGCGACCCGGCCAACTGGTCCAACTCGTACACCCAGTACATCTCCGAGGCGGCCTGGCGGTCGTACCAGATCCACGGTGGACAGCCGGCGATGCTGGCCAACCTGGCCCGGTACGCCGAGCAGGACGTCAAGGGCCAGCTGTCCTTCTACGACCACGACAACGACGGCGTCATCGAGTACGACTGGGGCGCGCTGACCGGTAACGACGCCGACGCGGTGTCGTTCCACTGGCGGGACGGCTGGCTGGACCGGGCCGAGGGCGCGTACGTGTACAGCAACGCCATGGCGGCGGTGCGGGCGTACCAGACGCTCGGCAACACCGCCAAGGCGACCGAGATGCAGCAGCTCGCCGACCGGGTGCGCAACGGCATCGTCAACCAGCTGTGGAACCCGAACCGGCAGCTGCTGGAGCACCGGCACGTGTCGTCCAACGAGTTCGTGCCCTGGAAGGAGATCAACAACTACTACCCGTACTCGGTCGGGCTGATGCCGAACACCGACCAGTACCGGCAGGCGCTGCGCCTGTTCGACGACCCCGCCGACTACCCGATCTTCCCGTTCTTCACGGCGAACCAGCGGGACAAGGCCGCCGCCGCGGCCGCCGGCAACCCGGGCAGCAACAACTTCTCCACCATCAACTCCACCGTGCAGTTCCGGCTGTTCTCGTCGGTGCTGCGCAACTACCCCAACCAGTGGATGACCGCCGAGCACTACAAGAAGCTGCTGTACTGGAACACCTGGGCGCAGTACGTCAACGGCAACACGGCGTGGCCGGACGCCAACGAGTTCTGGGCGAACTGGAACGCCGGCGCCCAGCGCATCGACTACCGGTCCTGGATCCACCACAACATCCTCGGCAGCGCCAACTGGACGGTCATCGAGGACGTCGCCGGGCTGCGCCCGCGCGACGACCGCCAGGTCGAGCTGTGGCCCATCAACATCGGGTGGTCGCACTTCGCGATCAACAACGTGCGGTACCGGGGCCACGACCTCAGCATCGTCTGGGACGACCCGGCCGACGGGGTGACCCGCTACAACGGCGTCCCGCAGGGGTACTCGATCTATGTGGACGGTGCCCGGGCGGTCACCGTGGACCGGCTCACCCGCGTGCTGTACGACCCGGCGAACGGCGCGGTGTCGCTGCCGGCCGGCGGCACGGTGCAGTTCAACGCGGCCTCTCCGCTGGTGGCGCCGAGCGCCGTCGCCCTGACCGGCGACCGGATCGTGGACGTGTTCGCCAAGGCGGGCGTCGACCTCACGTCCACGACGCCGAACCTGGCGCGCGGCGTGAGCGCGACCGCGTCGTTCACGGCCGGTGGCACCTCGACGGGCGCCGCGGTCGACGGCTTCACCATCAACGACCCGATCTGGGGCGCGGCGGGCTCGCCGAACACCCAGGACTGGTACGAGCTCAACTTCGGCCAGGCGCGGACGGTCGACGAGCTGCGGCTGTACTTCCGGGACAGCCGGCCGCAGAACTCGACGTACCGGGCGCCCTCGTCGTACACGGTGCAGTACCTGAACGGCACCACCTGGACCAACGTGGCGTCCGAGGTGAAGGCACCGGCGGCGCCGCGAGCGAACTACAACCGGGTGCGGTTCACGCCGGTGTCCACGCAACGGATCCGGGTGCTCGTCACGCACGCGTCCGGGTCGAAGGCCGGGCTGACCGAGGTCCAGGCGTACCAGCGCGGCGGCACTCCCCCGCCGCCGACCGGCAACCGGGCGCCGGCGGCGACGCCGAGCGCGTCGTACACCTCGTCGTGGGAGTCGGTGGCCGCGATCAACGACGGCATCGATCCCCCGTCGTCCAACGACACCGTCAACCCGCGCTGGGGCACCTGGCCCAACGAGGGTGCGCAGTGGGCCGAGCTGACCTGGCCGTCGGCGGTCGACCTGAGCCGCGCCGAGGTGTACTTCTTCGACGACGGCCAGGGCATCGACCTGCCCGCGTCGTGGCAGCTCCAGTACTGGAACGGCAGCGCGTACGTGGACATCGCGGCCACCTACCCGCGCGCGGCCGACCAGTACAACGTGGTGTCCTTCCCGGCGGTCAGCACCACGCGCCTGCGCGTGGTGCTGCAGAGCGCGGCCGACTCG
>JBBEWH010000050.1:0-24692 GCA_037414955.1 Actinomycetes bacterium KLBMP 9797 | reverse complement strand
CGAGCGCGAACGCCGGGACCACCAGCAGCGCCTGCAGCATCTTGGTGAGGAAGCCGAACCCGACGAACACGCCGACCAGCACGAGCCACTTGGTGCTGGCGGTCTCGATGGCGCGCACGGTGGCGTAGGCGCCGGCGACGAGCAGCAGCACGAGCAGCGCGTCCGGGTTGTTGAACCGGAACATCAACACGGCCACCGGCGTGAGCGCGAGGACGGTGCCGGCGAGCAGGCCAGCCGCCGCGCCGGACCAGCGCCGGACCGTGGCGTAGAGCAGGCCGACGGCGGCGACGCCCATGAGCGCCTGCGGCACGAGGATGCTCCACGAGCTGAGCCCGAAGATCCGCACCGACAGCGCCATCACCCACAGCGAGGCGGGTGTCTTGTCCACGGTGATCGCGTTGGCCGCGTCGGAGGAGCCGAAGAAGAACGCCTTCCAGCTCGCCGAGCCGGCCTGGACCGCCGCCGAGTAGTAGGAGTTGGCCCAGCCGGAGGCGCCGAGGCCCCACAGGTACAGCAGGGCGGTGCCGAGGAGCAGCACCAGCAGCGCTGGGCGTACCCACTGGGGGTCTTCGGGACGGCCCCGAAGCATCCGGGCGGCGGCCGACGGCCGCCGGGGTGGTGGCGCGGGGGGCGCGTTCAGCACGGGCTCGGTGAGTGTCGAGGTCATGCCAGTGACGCTCCGCGACGCCTCCATGCGCCGCCTTGGCGCTCCCTGTGCCGCGCCTCTGACCACTTAACCCGGCCGCCCACCATCTCGTAAACCCGATTTGCGGCACGCCTTGATCATGAGTAGTAACCCTCGATGGGGACGCGGGCCTCGTCGAACAGGGCCGGGCCTTCCTGCGGCACGTGCGGCCAGCCGCCGCCGGGGTGGAGGGCGATGAGCTGCTCGGTGGAGAGCGCGAACACGACCCGGCCGAGGCCGGACCGCTCGATCGCGCCGGTGCACATGCCGCACGGCTGGCAGCTGGTGTACAGGGTGGTGGCGGCCGCCGTCTCCCGGTCCAGCTCGCGAGCCGCCCAGCGGGCCATCTTCAGCTCCGGGTGGGCGCTGATGTCGCGGTCGCCGAGAACCGTGTTGTGGGCTTCGGCGAGCACGTCGCCGCGCGGGCCGACCAGCAACGACCCGTACGGTGCCTCGCCGTCCGCCCGCGCCGCCGCGGCCAGCGCGATCGCCCTCCGCAGGTACCGTTCGTCGTCGTCCGTCATCGTCCCTCGTCTCCATGACCGTCGTAGCTCGTGAAGGACGCCTTGATCATGGGCTTGGGTGCCCTGCGCCGCTTCCCACCCTAGGGTGGGAAGCGTGAAAGTCTGGATCGCGCACGAAGCGGGGTTGCCGCACCTCGGGGAGCTGCCCGGCGGAGTGACCGTCGAGATCGCGGCGAACGTCGAGCAGCTGCCGTCCGACCCGGGCGACGTGCGGTTCTGGGTGCCGCCGTTCCTGGCCCCGTCGGAGACCGGTGCGCTGACCGCGAAGATGCCCGAGCTGCGGGTCGTGCAGCTGCTCAGCGCCGGCGCCGACGCGTGGGTGGGCCGGCTGGCGGAGCGCATCACGCTGTGCGACGCGCGCGGTGTCCACGACTCGTCCACCGCCGAGTGGGTGATGACGGCGATGCTGTCGTACCTGCGGGAGTTCCCGGGCTTCGCGCGGGCGCAGGCGGCGCGCGACTGGGCGTACGACCGGTTCGCGCCCACCGACGAGCTGGCTGGCAAGCGGGTGCTGATCGTCGGCGCGGGGTCGATCGGCGCGGCGCTGGCCGCGCGGCTGGCGCCGTTCGAGGTGGAGCTGACCCGGGTGGCGCGCACCGCGCGCCCTGCCGAGGGGGTGCACGGGGTCGCGGAGTTGCCGGCGCTGCTGCCGGCCGCCGACATCGTCGTGGTGATCGTGCCGCTCACCGACGAGACCCGTGGCCTGATCGGCGCCGACTTCCTCGCCGCGATGCCGGATGGCGCGCTGCTGGTCAACGCGGCCCGCGGCCCGGTGGCGGACACCGGCGCGCTGACCGCCGCGCTGGCGACCGGCCGGATCGGCGCCGCCCTCGACGTGACCGACCCGGAGCCGCTGCCCGCCGACCATCCACTGTGGCAGCTGCCGAACGTGTTGCTCACCCCGCACGTGGCCGGCTCGGTGCGAGGGCTCCTGCCGCGCGCCTACCGCCTCGTCGGCGCCCAGCTGCGCCGCTTCGCCGCCGGCGAGCAGCTCACCAACATCGTCACCAACGGCTACTAACCCCATGATCAAGGCGTCCTTCAAGTAGTTCTAACTACTTGAAGGACGCCTTGATCATGGGGTGTCGGAGGTCGGGGCGGCGGCGGTCAGGCGGGGGATGTCCTTGGTGCGTACGGCGGTGAGCGGCACCACCTGCCCGTTGGTGAGCCGGGCGAGGGCCCGCCCGCGGTCGTCCCCGCCCAGCTCGCTGACCGCATGCCACGGGATCGTGCGCTGACCCAGCAGCGCGCGCACGCGCAGCCCGTCGCGATCGGCGTCGGTGCCGGCCCGCCACGCCCACAGCGCCACCGCGGCGGGCACCAGCAGCACCGGCGCCAGGTACCAGGACGCGGTGGCCAGCGGCACGGCACCGATCAGGGCGACGAGGGCGGCGATCGCGATCGCGCCGTGCGGCCGGAAGCGGACGGTGGTCGGGCTGCTCATGCTCCGATCGTCCCACGCGCCCGCGCGCGCACCCGTCGCCCCCACAACCCGCGCCCGCTCCCATGATCAAGGCGTCCTTCAAGTAGTTAGAACAACTTGAAGGACGCCTTGATCATGGGAGGGGTCAGCCGTTCGTCTCGGATAGTGGTGCGTCACCGACGAGTCGGGGCCTCGTTAAGGTCATAGGTGTGGTGTCGCCACGAGCGTCCCACGCCGTCCCCCTCGCCTCTCCCCGAAGAGGACCCGACAGTGCTCGTGTCCCGTCTCCAGATCGTCGCGGTCGCCGGCTTCCTCGTCGCCGGCGCCGCCGGTGTGCTGCCCCCGCTGGCCGCCGCCGGCCTGGCCGCGACGGTCGTGGCGGCCGTGGCAACGACCCGGCTCGTGCGGTTGGCGCTGGCCATCCACGCCAACCAGCACAGCTTCGGGCCGTGCCGGGGCGCCGGTTTCCTCGGCATGGGGGTGCTCGCGGGCGGCCTCACCGCGGCGGCGCTGGTGCTCGCCCCGCCGTCGCGACACGCCCCGATCGCCGCCGCCGGCCTGGCCGCGGCCGTGATCATGTACGTGCTGGGCGTCCTGCTCCTGCCCGGCGCCGCCGTCACGCCCGGCATCCGGCTGCGGCGCGCGCTCGACGGCACCAGCATCGGCATCAGCCTCGCCTTCGCGGGCTGGTTGATGGCGCCGCCGGGCATCATGCCGCCGGCTGCCCTCGCCGGCCTGCTGTTCGCCGTCGGCGGCCTCTCCATCGTGACGGTGACCGCGATGCGCGCGGCCCGCTTCCGGCGCGCCGCCCTATTGTGCGGTGGCGGCGCCGGCCTGTCGGTGCTCGGGCTCGCGGCGCTGACCATGCTCCTGGCGTACGGGAGCGCGGGGTGGACACCCGCGCTGGCAGCGCTGCCGCTGGTGGTGGGACCGCTGCTGATCGTGGCGGGTGCGCGCCGGGCCGAGGTGCCCAGCACGCCGGAGCCGGCCCCCGAGCCGGAGACCCGGCTCTCCAGCTACCCGCTGCTCACCGTGCCGGCGCTGCTGGCCATGCTGGCCGCCCTCTACCACCTCATCACGGTCGGCACGTTCGACAGCACGTCGATCCTGCTCGGCCTCGCGGTCATCCCCACCGTGGTGGTCCGCGAGATCATGTCGGCGGCCGACGTCCGGCGGTACGCCCGCCGGCTGGCCGAGCAGGGCGCGCACTTCCGTTCGCTGGTCGCGGGGGCCAACGACGTCACCATGGTGGTCGGCGACGACCTGGTGGTGCGCTGGCAGTCGCCGGCCGCCGCCCGGCTGTTCGGGCTCTCCGACGCCGACGTGGTGGGCCGGCCCTTCCCGGCGTTGATGCACCCCGACGACGCCGCCGACGTGACCGCGCTGCTGACGGCGGTGCTCGCCGAGCGCCAGGCCCCCGGCCGGCCGCCGCTGGTGGCGGCCCGGCTCCGCGACGGATACGGGGTGTGGCGCGACACCGAGTCGACGGTCGGCGACCAGCGCGCGATCCCGGAGGTGGCGGCGCTCGTGGTGCACGTGCGCGACGTGGGGGAGCGGCGCCACCTCGAACGCACGCTGCACCAGCTGGCGTTCACCGACCAGCTCACCGGGCTGCCCAACCGGCGCGAGCTGATGCGCACGATCGCGAGCCAGCGCGAGGTGCCCGGCCACACCGGCGCGCTGCTGGTCATCGACCTGCACGGCATGACCGGCGTCAACGACGAGCACGGGCGGGAGATCGGCGACGCCGTGCTGATCGAGGTGGGCCGGCGGCTGCGCATCGCGGCCGGCCGCGACGACCTCCCGGCCCGGCTCGCCGGTGACGAGTTCGCGGTGGTCACCGTCGAGGGGCCGGTGCTGGCGTACGCGTTGGGCACCCGGCTGCTCACCGCGCTGACCGAGCCGTACCAGCTCCCCGGCGTGATCGTGCACCTCAACGTGAGCATCGGCCTCGCGGAGCTGGTCGGCGGCGACTCGGTCGACGACGTGCTGCGCCGCGCCGACCTGGCCCGCCGGCGCGCCCGGCAGCTCGGGCGGGACCGCATCGAGTGGTACGACAGCTATCTGGAAGAGCAGCTGGTCCGCCGGATGGATCTGGAGCGCGAGCTGCCCGGCGCGGTGGAACGCGGCGAGTTCGACGTGGTATACCAGCCGATCCTGGCCCTGCCCGAGCGGCGTGCGGTCGGCGTGGAGGCGCTGCTGCGCTGGCGCAACCCGACGCTCGGCACGGTGCTGCCCAACGAGCTGCTGCCGGTGGCCGAGGAGCTGGGCCTCGCCGAGGAGATCGGCCGGTGGGTGCTGGCCACCGCGTGCCGCCAGCTGGTCAGCTGGGCACAGTCCGACCTCTGGCTGGCGGTCAACGTGTCGCCCCGCGAGCTGGCCAGCGCCGGCTTCGTCGGCCACGTCACGGAGGTGCTCGACGAGCACGGGCTCAAGCCGGAGCGCCTCGTGGTGGAGGTGGCCGAGACGCGGGTGGCGTCCGACGTGACGGCCGTGGTGACCCAGCTCGGCGCGCTGCGGGTGGCGGGGGTGCGGACCGCGCTGGACGACTTCGGCGCCGGCCAGGCCTCGCTGGCGCAACTGCGGCGGCTGCCGGTCGACCTGCTGAAGATCGACGGCACCGTGGTGGCGGCGTCGTCCGGCTGGCGACCCGGCGACCCGGGCGGTCACGGCCGGCCGCTCATCGACGTGGTGGTCGGCCTGGGCCGCCGCCTGGGC
The DNA here is from genome assembly GCA_037414955.1 of Actinomycetes bacterium KLBMP 9797. GTDB lineage: Bacteria > Actinomycetota > Actinomycetes > Mycobacteriales > Micromonosporaceae > Phytohabitans. The sequence continues at coordinate 19,342 of JBBEWH010000050.1, read as the reverse complement.
GTGGAGATCATCGCCGAGGGCCTGGAGTCGCCCGACCAGGTGACCCAGGTCGTGCAGGCCGGCTGCCGCCTGGGCCAAGGCTTCGAACTGGCCAGGCCAGCCCCGGCCGAAAGAGTCGAGGCATTCCTGGAGGAACACCGCACCACTTCATGATCAAGGCGTCCCTGTAGTCGCTAGAACGACATGAGGGACGCCTTGATCATGAGAAGGCTAGGCGGTGTAGCCGGGGACCGGGAACTGCGCGACCAGGTCGCGGACTTCACCGGCGATGTGGGTGAGTGCGGCCTCGTCGTCCTTGATCGCGGCCGTGATCGCGTCGTCCATCCACGCGGCGACCTGCGGCATGTGCTCCTCGGTGAGGCCCCGGGTGGTCAGCGCGGGCGTGCCCAGCCGGATGCCGGACGGGTCGAACGGCTTGCGCGTGTCGTACGGCACGGCGTTGTAGTTCAGCTCGATGCCGGCCCGGTCGAGCGCCTTGGCCGCCGGCTTGCCCCCGATGCCCTTCGGCGTGAGGTCGGCCAGGATCAGGTGGTTGTCGGTGCCACCGGAGATCAGGTCGAAGCCCCGCTCGGTCAGCGCCGCGGCGAGCGCCTTGGCGTTGGCGACCACGCGTGCGGCGTACTCCCGGAAGTGGGGTTGTGCGGCCTCGCGCAACGCGACCGCGATGGCCGCGGTGGTGTGGTTGTGCGGCCCGCCCTGGAGGCCAGGGAAGACGGCCTTGTCGACGGCGCTGGCGTGCGCCGCGGTCGAGAGGATCATGGCGCCGCGCGGGCCGCGCAGCGTCTTGTGCGTGGTGGTGGTGATGACGTCGGCGTAGCCGACGGGAGACGGGTGTGCGCCCCCCGCGATCAGGCCGGCGATGTGCGCGATGTCCGCGGCCAGCACGGCGCCGACCTCCCGCGCGATCTCCGCGAAGGCCGGAAAATCGATGGTACGCGGGATCGCGGTGCCGCCCGCGAAAATGACCTTGGGCCGCTCCTTGCGGGCCAGGTCGCGCACCTCGTCGAAGTCGATGCGCCCGGTGTCGCGGCTGACGTTGTAACGCACCGCGTTGAACCACTTGCCGGTCGCCGACACGGTCCAGCCGTGCGTGAGGTGGCCGCCCATCGGCAGCGACATGCCCATCACGGTGTCGCCCGGCGACAGGAACGCCAGGTAGACGGCGAGGTTGGCGGGCGAGCCGGAGTATGGCTGGACGTTGGCGTGGTCGACGCCGAACAGCGCCTTGGCCCGCTCGATCGCCAGCGTCTCGATGGGGTCGATGAGCTGCTGGCCCTCGTAGTAACGCTTGCCGGCGTAGCCCTCGGAATATTTGTTCGTCAGCACCGTGCCGCTGGCTTCCAGCACGGCGGTGGACACGTAGTTCTCAGAGGCGATCATCCGCAGCTTGTCGTGCTGGCGCTGCGCCTCCTGCTCGACCAGCCCGGCGATCTCGGGGTCGGTCGCGGTCAGGCTGGGGATCGGTGGGACGTGCACGGAGTCCTCCCGGCAGTGTGACTCAACCGGCACCCAGGCGCGCGGTGCCGCGAGCGATGGTCGCTCCCCGGTGGTCGGTTCCACCTTCAACTGCGCCAGTCGCGGGTACGCGGCTCATCCTAGTCGGTCAGCGGGGTGGGGCGGTGCTGCCGCGGGGGGTGAGGTGTGCGGTCTCGTCCTGGTGGGCGCCGATCTTCTGGCCGGCGATGGCCGCGAGCAGCTGGCGGGCGGCGTGCGCACCGTACGCCGGGATGTCCCGCCCCAGCGCGGTGAGCGGCGGGTGGGTGAGCTGGCAGAGCGGCGAGTCGTCCCACGCCACGATCGACAGGTCGCCGGGCACCGCGAGGCTCATCTCCTGCGCCACGGCCAGGCCGGCGATGGCCATCACGTCGTTGTCGTAGATGATCGCGGTCGGCCGCCGCGCGGAGCTGAGCAGCCGCCGGGTGGCGCGCGCGCCCTCCTCACCGGTGTAGTCGGACACCGTGGTCACCGCCTCGGTGAGGCCGAGCCGCCGGCACACGTCGGTGAACGCCGTCGTGCGCACCTCCGTGTGCAGCAGGTCGGGCAGGCCGCCGACCCGCGCGATCCGGCGGTGGCCGAGGGCCACCAGGTACTCCAGCGTCTCCACCAGCGCCGCCGCGTCGTCGACCCACACGCTGGCCAGCTCGCCGGTGTGGCCGGGACCGCCGATGACCACCGCGGGCAGTTGCAGCTCCTCCAGTACGGGCACCCGCTGGTCGGCGATCCGCAGGTCGCAGACGAACACGCCGTCGACCCGCCGCTCGCCCCACCACCGCTTGTAGACCGCGATCTCCGCCTCGTGGTCGGAGACCACCTGGAGGGTCAGCGCGTACGACCGGGCGGACAGCTCGGCCTCGACGCCGCTGATCAGCTCCATGAAGAACGGCTCGATGCCGAGCGTGCGGGCCGGCCGGCAGAGCGCGAGGCCCACCGCGTTGGCGGTGGCGCCGGACAGGGCGCGCGCGGCGCTGTTGGGGTTGAAGCCGATCTCCTGCGCGATGGCGAGGATGCGCTGGCGCGTCGCCTCGGATACGCCGGGCTGGCCGTTCAGCGCGTACGACACCGCGCCCTTCGACACACCGGCGCGGCGCGCGATGTCCGCGATGGTCGGCCGCTTCACGAGCGCTCCTTGCTGCCGGAGGTGGGGGCTTGCTCGGTTAAGTATGCGGTATTGACACTTATCACGCCCGGTCCTACCGTGTGCCTACTCAACCGGTTCAGTCAATACCTCTCGATGCTATCCCCACGGCCCAGGGAGAACCCCAGGATGAACCGACTTCTGGCACTTATCTGCGCATTAGTGATACTCGCCCCCGCGGCCCCGGCGGTGGCCGCGGCCCCGGCGGTGGCCGCGGCCCCGGCGGTGGCCGCGGCCCCGGCGGTGGCCGTTGCCCCGGCGGTGGCCGCCGCCCCGTCCGACGGGTTCGTCACGCGGCGCGGGGCGGACCTCACGCTCGACGGCAGAAAGTTCCGCTTCGGCGGTTCCAACAACTACTACCTCATGTACAAGTCGCGCCTGATGGTCGACGACGTGTTCGCCGACGCGCGGGCGGCCGGGTTCACGGTGCTCCGCACCTGGGGCTTCCTCGACATCGGCCAGCAGGACGGCACCGACTCCATCCACGGCAAGGCCGACGGCGTCTACTTCCAGTACTGGGACGGCACCAGACCGGCGTACAACGACGGGGCGGACGGCCTCGAACGGCTCGACTACGTGCTCAAGGCGGCCCGGGACGCGGGCATCAAGCTGGTCATCCCGCTCACCAACAACTGGCGCGACTTCGGCGGCATGGACCAGTACGTGCGCTGGCGCGGCGGCCAGTACCACGACGATTTCTACTCCGACCCGGTCATCCGCGGCTGGTACAAGGACTGGATCAGCCACGTGCTGAACCGGGTGAACACGCTGACCGGCGTGGCGTACAAGGACGATCCCACGGTGATGACCTGGGAGCTGGGCAACGAGCCGCGCTGCAAGGGCTCCGGCACCTACCCGCAGTCGCCGTCGTGCACCACCGAGACGCTTGTCGACTGGGCCGACGAGATGACCCGGCACATCAAGTCCGTCGACCGCCGGCACCTGGCGAGCGTCGGCGACGAGGGCTTCTTCTGCGACGACCGGGCCAGTGCGGATTGGACGGTCAACTGTGGAGAGGGCGTCGACACCGTGGCGCTGGCGGCGTTGCCGGCCGTCGACGTGATGTCCTACCACCTCTACCCGGACCCGTGGGGCAAGGACGCCGCCTGGGGCACGACCTGGATCACCCGGCACGTGCGGGAAGCCAAGCGGATCGGCAAGCCGGTCATGCTCGGCGAGTTCGGGATCCACGACAAGACCATGCGTAACCCGATCTTCCAGGAGTGGACGAGCGCGTTCATCGCGGCCGGCGGCAACGGCTTCCTGTACTGGATCCTGTCCGGCGTCCAGGACGACGGCACGCTCTATCCCGACTACGACGGCCACACGGTGTACTGCCCGAGCCCCGTCTGCCGGACGCTCAGCAACGCGACCGACGAGATCCGGCGGGGGTACCGGTCGCGGCCGCCGGTCGCCGACCACGACACGGCCACCACCGAGTTCGAGACCGCGGTCACGGTGCGGCCGTTCGCCAACGACATCGCGTACCGGAGCCGCGTCAAGCCGTCCACCATCGACCTCGACCCGGCGGTGGCGGGTCGGCAGTCGACTGTGGATGTCGACGGTGGATCGTTCCGCGCGGCGGCCGACGGGGTGGTCTCGTTCACGCCGGCCGCCGGATACTTCGGTCGGGCGACGGGGCACTACACGATCCGCGACCTCGCCGGGCGGGTGTCCAACGTGGCCGATCTGGTCGTCACCGTGCGGCCGCCGGCCTCCGCGCCCCTCACGATCGCGTCGTTCGAGTCCGGCACCGAGGGCTGGGCACCGGCGAACTGGCAGACCAACGCCGGCACCGTCGCCCCGCAGACCGACTTCGTCACGCACGGGTCGGCCGGGCTGCGGGTCGCCGGCGCCGACGGTGGCTGGTTCGGGGTGGCGTTCACCGAGCCGCTCGACCTGTCCACGAAGACCAAGATCCGGTACGACCTACGCGTCGGCCCCACGGACGGCACGAGCGCCTCGATCGCGGTGCGCAACGGCCCGGAGTGGACCTGGTGCCAGTCGACGTTCACCTGGGTGCCCCAGAACACCGAGACCACGGTGGAGGCCGACCTCCTGGCGGGCCTGTCCTGCGACGTGTCGACCCTGACCCAGGTACACGACATCTTCATCTACGTCAGCACCGGCGTCTTCGACCTGGACCACGTCCGCACCGACTAACCCCCACATGATCAAGGCCTTCTTGATCATGGGCGCTGTCCGCCCTCCGCAAAGGTTGAGCGGGTGGCTCTTGATCGTTGTCCCAAAAACCACCCGACACGCCGTGCTGGGCGTGGTTTTTGGGACAACGATCATGGGTCTTCCGACAAGGAGCGGTATGGGATCGCGCGACCGGCCCGTCGCCCGCCCTCCTCGCGTCGATCAAGGAATGAGCCGCCGATCATGGGCTCGGGCACCTGAGTCAGAGATCAAACCATGTGCCCAAGCCCTTGATCGGCGGGGCATTCCTTGATCCACACGCGCGGAGGGCGCGCGCGGAGGGCGCGCGGGGAGGGCGCGCGGGGAGTGGTCACGGCTTGAGGATGGCTTGATCATGGGGGAGGCTGCTGGGGTGATCGCACGGTATAAGGACTTGTGTATGGATGCGGCGGATCCGGTGGCGCTGGGGCGGTTCTGGGCGCGGATGCTGGACGCCGACCTGGTCGAGCTGCCCGACGGGGACACCCGGATCGATCCCCGCACCGGGCGGGGCGCCGAGTCGATCTGGGTGAACCGGGTGCCGGAGCCGCGCGTCGGGCGTACCCGGGTCAGGTTGGACGTGCACGCGACGGCGCCCGGCGTGCACGCGGACCCGGAGGGGAACGAGTTCCGGGCGCTGCCCGGACCGGCCGGCGCGGCGGCCCTGGAGGTGGACGCCGCCGACCCGGCGGCGCAGGCCGCCTGGTGGGCGGGGGTCGTGGGTGGCGAGGTGGAGCTGGACCGCACCCAAGCGCGGCTGGTCGGCGCGGCGGGTTTCCCGTGGGCGGCCTGGATCTTCGTGCCGGAGGCCGCGCCCCGCACGGTGAAGAACCGCTGGCACTGGGATGTCGACCTGGCCGGCGCGGATCCGTCGGCGCTGGTCGCGGCCGGCGCCACGATGGTGCGGGAGCGGGGCGCCGACCTTTCCTGGTGGGTGCTCACCGACCCCGAAGGCAACGAGTTCTGCGCCTTCGTGCCGTGACCACTCCCATGATCAAGGCGTCCTTCAAGTAGTGCTAACTACTTGAAGGACGCCTTGATCATGAAGAGGGGGTTTAGGGGACGCGGCGGTAGGCGCCGTCGCTGGCTGAGGTGGCCATCGACGCGTATGCCCGCAAAGCGGCCGACACCGGGCGGTCACGATTCACCGGCGTGTACGGCCGGTCGCGCTTCTCCTGCGCGACCCGGCGGGCGTCGAGCACCTCGTCGGCCACGTTCAGCACGAGCGACCGCGCCGGGATGTCGATCACGATCTCGTCGCCCTCCTCGACCAGCGCGATCAGGCCACCACCGGCCGCCTCGGGGGAGACGTGGCCGATCGACAGCCCGGACGTGCCGCCGGAGAAGCGGCCGTCGGTGATCAGCGCGCACGCCTTGCCGAGACCGCGGCCCTTCAGGAACGACGTGGGGTAGAGCATCTCCTGCATGCCGGGGCCGCCCCGAGGCCCCTCGTACCGGATGACCACCACGTCGCCGGCCTTGATCTCGCCGGCCAGGATGCCGGTGACCGCGTCGTCCTGGGACTCGTAGACCCGCGCCGGCCCGGAGAACTTCCAGACCTCCTCGGGCACCCCGGCGGTCTTGACCACGCAGCCGTCCGGCGCGAGGTTGCCGTGCAGGATGGCCAGGCCACCGTCCGCGGTGTAGGCGTGCTCGCGGTCCCGGATGCAGCCGTCGGCGGCGTCGGTGTCGAGCCGGTTCCACCGGTTGGCGGTGGAGAACGGCTCGGTGGTCCGCACCCCGCCGGGCGCGGCATGGAACAGCTCGATGGCCTCCGGCGTGGCGGATCCGCTCCGGATGTCCCAGTCGGCCAACCAGCTCTCCAGATCGGGAGAATGGACGGAGCGGACGTCGCGGTGCAGCAGGCCGGCCCGGTTGAGCTCGCCGAGGATGGCGGGGATGCCGCCGGCCCGGTGCACGTCCTCCATGTGGTACTTCGGGGAGTTCGGCGCGACCTTGGCCAGGCAGGGCACCCGGCGGGAGATCGCGTCGATGTCGGCCACGCTGAAGTCCAGCTCGGCCTCGCGGGCGGCGGCCAGCAGGTGCAGCACGGTGTTGGTGGAGCCGCCCATGGCCACGTCGAGGGCGACCGCGTTCTCGAACGCCGACCGGGATGCGATCGAGCGCGGCAGCACCGAGGCGTCGTCGCCCTCGTACCACTGCTTGGCGATGTCGACGATCAGCTGGCCGGCCCGCTCGAACAGCGCCTTGCGCGCGGCGTGGGTCGCGAGCGTCGAGCCGTTGCCCGGCAGGGCGAGGCCGATCGCCTCGGTGAGGCAGTTCATCGAGTTGGCGGTGAACATGCCGGAGCACGACCCGCAGGTGGGGCACGCGGACCGTTCGATGCCGCCGAGCTGCTCGTCGGTGACCGCGTCGTTGGACGAGGCGATCATCGCGTCGATCAGGTCGATCTTCTCGTGGACGATGCCCTCGATGGCGACCGTCTTGCCGGCCTCCATCGGCCCGCCGGAGACGAAGACCGTCGGGATGTTGAGCCGCAGCGCGGCGAGCAGCATGCCCGGCGTGATCTTGTCGCAGTTGGAGATGCAGACCAGGGCGTCCGCGCAGTGCGCGTTGACCATGTACTCCACCGCGTCGGCGATCAGCTCGCGACTGGGCAGGGAGTAGAGCATGCCGCCGTGGCCCATCGCGATGCCGTCGTCGACCGCGATCGTGTTGAACTCGCGCCCGACCCCACCGGCCGCCGCGATGGAGTCGGCGACGAGGCCGCCGAGGTCCTTGAGGTGCACATGGCCCGGTACGAACTGGGTGAAGCTGTTGGCGACGGCGACGATCGGCTTGCCGAAGTCGTCGTCGGTCATGCCGGTGGCCCGCCACAGGGCGCGCGCGCCGGCCATGGTCCTACCGTGGGTGGAGGTCTTCGACCGCAGCTCGGGCATGTTTAACAGTGTGTCACCGTCGGGGCCCGATCACCGAACGGTGGTCCGCGGGTCCACCAAGCGGGACAGCCCGAATAGGCGGTTCGTGCCAATCCGGCGCGCGTCGCACACCCCGTCCCCCATGACGGGCTGGTATCCGGCAGCATTGATACGTGCACCTCCCCTCAGTCGTGGAGATTGCCGCGGTGACGAGCGCGCTCGTGGGCGTAATCGGCACCGCTCTTCTGGTCTCCTCGGCGCACCGGCGCGCGGGCGTGGCCCGCCGCGTCCACCGCTACCTCGCCGTCGGCGCGGGATTGGCCGTGCTCACGACGGTGGCCGGCGTGGTCGCCGCCGCGTCGGCGACGCATCACCACCGGGGCGTCGGCAACCTGCTGGCGCTCGGCGTGGCGGCGAGCAGCGCGCTGCTGCTCGCCGGCCTGTTGACGCTGCCGGGCAGCGCGCCCACCCCGGCCCGCGCCCTGCGCTATCTGCTCGACGCCCTGGTGATCGCCGCGGCGGGATGGTTCGTCGGCTGGGTGGCCCTGTCCAGGCCCACCGCGCTGCTCGGCGATCACGCGCCCACCTGGTGCCGCCCGCTGCTGCTGCCGATGGCGATCGGCGCGCTCGCGTTCGGCGTCAGCGTGATGGTGGGGATGCGCGCGCGGCCGCCGCGCGGTCCGCTGGTGTGGGCGGGCGCCGGGGTGACCACGGTCGCGCTGGCCGGCGCGGCGCTGGCCGGCGGCGTGTGCCAGCAGTGGGGAGCGGCGATCGGGACGGGCGCGATCGCGATGCCGCTGGCGGTCGCGGTGATCGCGCTCGCGGCCCGGCGGGCCGACCGACCGGCGCCACCACCCTGGCTCGACCAGCCCGGCGACGGCGACGACCGCGACGCGCTGACCGGCCGCCGCGGCGCCGGGTACGCGTTCGTACCGATGGCCGCGATGGCCGCCTCCGCCGTCTACCACCTGTTGCGCGGCGGCGACTTCGACCTGGCGGGCATCCTGGCCGGCTCGCTGGTGGGGTTCGCGCTGGTCGGCCGGCAGTACTTCGCGCTGCGCGACGTCCGGGCGTACGCGGACCGGCTGCGCGACCGCGAGGCGCACTTCCGCGAGTTGGCGCACACCGACCCGCTGACCGGGCTGGCCAACCGGCGCGGCCTGCTCACCGCCCTGCACGACGAGGCGGCCGCCGGCTCGACGGCGGTGCTGCTCTTCCTCGACCTCGACGGGTTCAAGAACGTCAACGACATGCGCGGCCACGACGTGGGCGACGCCGTGCTGGTCGAGGTGGGCCAGCGCCTCCGGATGAACCTGCGGCCCGGCGACGTCGCGGCCCGGCTGGGCGGCGACGAGTTCGCGGTGCTCATGTGGGCGCGGCCGCACGAGGCCAAGGGCGCGGCGGGCCGGCTGCTGCGGGTCCTCGGCCGGCCCTACGAGCAGCCGTCCGGCACGATCTTCCTCTCCGTGAGCATCGGCCTGGCGAGCTGCGCCACCGCGCCCGACGTGACGACGTTGCTGCGCAACGCCGACCTCGCGTTGCGGTCCGCGAAACAGCACGGCAAGAACCGGTTCGAGCTTTACGACGCGGAGTACGACCACCAGCTGCGCCGGCGCACCACGCTCGAGCACGAGCTGCGCGGCGCCATCGAGCGCGACGAGCTCTACCTGCGCTTCCAACCGGTCGTGATGATGCCGTCGGTGCGCCCGGTGGGCGCCGAGACGCTGCTGCGCTGGCATCACCCGCAGCTCGGCAACGTCGGCCCCGACGAGTTCATCCCGCTCGCCGAAGAGTGCGGGATGATCGGCAAGCTCGGTTCCTGGGTCCTGCACCAGGCGTGCCACCAGCTGTCCCGGTGGCTCGCCGACGGGCACGACGTGTGGGTGTCGGTCAACGTGTCGCCGCGCGAGCTGCACGCGGCCGGCTACGTCGAGCAGGTGAAGGAGGCGCTGCGCGCCCACCGGGTGCCGCCGCAGCGGCTGGTGCTCGAGGTCACCGAGCACGCGGTGGCCACCGACGTCGAGGAGATGATGCGACAGCTCCGCGACCTGCGGGCGGCCGGCGTGCGGATCGCGCTGGACGACTTCGGCGCCGGCTATTCGTCGCTGGGCCAGCTGCGCAACCTGCCGATCGACATCCTGAAGATCGACCACTCGCTCGTGGTGGAGCCGATGATGCGGGTGATCGTGGAGCTGGGGCACCAGCTGGGCATGGAGGTGATCGCCGAGGGCATCGGCGAGCGGAGCCAGATGGCGATGGTCGTCAAGACGGGCTGCCACCTCGGGCAGGGCTACCTCTCCGGCTGGCCGGTGCCGGCCGAGCACTTCGAGGCGCGGCTCCAATCCCTGAGCCCGGCCGCGGCCATCCCCACCAGCAGAGACCCGGCGGACGAGGCGCGACACGCTCAGGATTTGGGACAAGTTGACTCGTCGCATGAGATGCGTCAGGCTTAGCCACATGTCGCCGACTCGCTCGTCTCGAGTACTTATCTGAGCGCACTCTTGCCGCTTGAGAGTGCGCTGGCCCCGTGCGTTCCGCACGTGGGCCTTTTTTATGCCTGGAACAAGAGACGACCCACCGGCCCCCGAGACGAAGGCTGAACCGCCATGACGAGACCCACACCCGAGACCCTCGCCCACCGCGCTCCCTCCCCGGCCACGCTCGCCGCCACGGTCTCCCCGACCGCCCCGGCCGCCGCCGCCAAGGTCTCCGGCGCCGTAGCCCTCGTCAAGTCGCTCGAAGCGCTCGGCGTCGACGTCATGTTCGGCATCCCGGGCGGCGCGATCCTGCCGGCCTACGACCCGATCTACGACTCCTCGGTGCGGCACATCCTGGTGCGGCACGAGCAGGGTGCCGGGCACGCCGCGACGGGATACGCGCAGGCCACCGGCAAGGTCGGCGTCTGCATCGCCACGTCCGGCCCGGGCGCGACCAACCTGGTGACCCCGATCGCCGACGCCTACATGGACTCGGTGCCGATCGTGGCGATCACCGGGCAGGTGCCGCGCCCCGCGATCGGCACGGACGCCTTCCAGGAGGCGGACATCCAGGGCATCACGCTGCCGATCACCAAGCACAACTACCTGGTGACGACGCCGGAGGAGATCCCGCGGATCCTGGCCGAGGCGTTCCACCTGGCGCAGACCGGGCGGCCCGGCCCGGTGCTGGTCGACATCCCCAAGGACGTGCTCCAGGCCGCGACCACCTTCCACTGGCCGCCCACGCTGGAACTGCCCGGATACCGGCCGACGCTGCACCCGCACGGCAAGCAGATCCGCGAGGCGGCGCGGTTGATGACCGCCGCCCGCCGCCCGGTGCTCTACGTCGGCGGCGGTGTGCTCAAGGCCGGCGCCACCGACTCGCTGCGCAAGCTCGCGGAGCTGACCGGCATCCCGGTGGTCACCACGCTGATGGCGCGCGGGGCGTTTCCCGACTCGCACCCGCAGCACCTGGGCATGCCCGGCATGCACGGCACCGTCGCGGCGGTCTACAGCCTGCAGAAGGCCGACCTGCTGGTGGCGCTGGGGGCGCGGTTCGACGACCGGGTCACCGGCAAGCTGGACTCGTTCGCCCCGGGCGCGGCGGTGGTGCACGCCGACATCGACCCGGCCGAGATCGGCAAGAACCGGGCCGCCGACGTGCCGATCGTGGGCGACGCCAAGCACGTCATCGACGAGCTGATCGTGGCGGTCACCGCCGAGCACGGCGGCGGGCGCAACGGCGACCTGACCGACTGGTGGGCGCAGCTGAACGAGTTGCGTGAGCGGTACCCGCTGGGCTGGGAGGAGCCGACCGACGGCACGCTGGCGCCGCAGTACGTGATCAAGCGGCTCGGCGAGATCGCCGGCCCGGACGCGGTGTACGTGGCGGGCGTTGGCCAGCACCAGATGTGGGCCGCCCAGTTCATCTCGTACGAGAAGCCGCAGACCTGGCTGAACTCCGGCGGTGCCGGCACGATGGGCTACGCGGTGCCGGCCGCCATGGGGGCGAAGGTCGGCAGGCCGGAGGCGACGGTCTGGGCCGTCGACGGCGACGGCTGCTTCCAGATGACCAACCAGGAGCTGGCCACCTGCGCGCTGGAAGGCATCCCGATCAAGGTCGCGGTCATCAACAACGGCAACCTCGGCATGGTGCGGCAGTGGCAGACGCTGTTCTACAACGAGCGCTACTCCAACACCGACCTGGGCACCCACAAGCACCGCATCCCCGACTTCGTGAAGCTGGCCGAGGCGCTGGGCTGCATCGGGTTGCGCTGCGAGAACGCCGCGGACGTCGACAAGACGATCGAGGCCGCGATGGCGATCAACGACGCCCCTGTCGTGATCGACTTCGTGGTCGGCAAGGATGCCATGGTGTGGCCGATGGTGGCCGCCGGCACCAGCAACGACGAGATCATGTTCGCCCGCGACCTGCGGCCGAGCTTCGAAGAAGACGAACTCTGAGGTAGCGAGAGATGACGAAGCACACGCTCTCCGTGCTGGTGGAGAACAAGCCGGGCATACTGGCCCGCGTGGCTGGCCTGTTCGCCCGTCGCGGGTTCAACATCGACTCGTTGGCCGTCGGAGAGACCGAGCACCCCGAGGTCTCCCGGATGACGATCGTGGTCAACGCCGAGGAGTCGCCGCTGGAGCAGGTGACCAAGCAGCTCAACAAGCTGGTGCACGTGCTCAAGATCGTCGAGCTGGACCAGGCCGTCGCGGTCCAGCGGGAGCTGCTCCTGGTGAAGGTGCGGGCCGATCGCCCGGTGCGTTCCCAGGTGCTGGAGACGGTCAACCTCTTCCGGGCACGGGTGGTCGACGTCGCCCCGGACACCCTCACCATCGAGGCCACCGGCACCGCCGACAAGCTCGACGCGTTGCTGCGTGACCTCGAACCGTTCGGTATCAAGGAAATGGTGCAGTCCGGCCTCGTGGCCATCGGCCGCGGCTCGCGATCGATCACCACCGGACCGGCGCTGCGCGCCGCGTAAGAGAGGAAATCATGGCCGTCACGGTCTATTACGACGACGACGCCGACCTCGGCATCATCCAGGGCAAAAAGGTCGCCATCATCGGATACGGCAGCCAGGGTCACGCCCACGCGCTGTCCCTGCGCGACTCGGGCGTCGAGGTGCGGATCGGCCTGCAGGAGGGCTCCAAGAGCCGACCCAAGGCGCAGGAGCAGGGCCTGACGGTCGGCACGCCGGCCGAGGTGAGCGGCTGGGCCGACGTGATCATGGTGCTCGCGCCGGACACCGCGCAGCGCAAGATCTACTCCGAGGAGATCGCGCCGAACCTCACCGCCGGCAAGGCGCTGTTCTTCGGGCACGGGCTCAACATCCGGTTCGGTCTGATCGAGCCGCCCGCGGACGTCGACGTGGCCATGGTCGCGCCGAAGGGCCCGGGGCACCTGGTCCGCCGCCAGTACGTCGACGGCAAGGGCGTGCCCTGCCTGGTCGCTGTGGAGCAGGACCCGTCCGGTGGGGCGCTGGCGCTCGCGCTCTCCTACGCGAAGGGCATCGGTGGCTCCCGGGCGGGCGTCATCGAGACCACGTTCAAGGAGGAGACCGAGACCGACCTGTTCGGCGAGCAGGCCGTGCTGTGCGGCGGCGCGTCGGCGCTGGTGCAGACCGGTTTCGAGGTGCTCACCGAGGCGGGCTACGCGCCGGAGGTGGCTTATTTCGAGTGCCTGCACGAGCTGAAGCTGATCGTGGACCTCATGTACGAGGGCGGCATCGCCCGCATGCGGTACAGCGTCTCGGACACCGCGGAGTACGGCGACTACACGCGTGGCCCGCGGGTGATCGACTCCCGGGTCAAGGACGAGATGCGCAAGATCCTCAGCGAGATCCAGTCGGGTGAGTTCGCCCGCGAGCTGATCGCCGAGGACGACGCCGGCCGGCCGAACTTCATCAAGTACCGGGAGCAGGGCGCCGCCCACCCGATCGAGGAGACCGGCAAGAAGCTGCGCGGCATGATGAGCTGGGTCGATCGCCCCATCACCGAGACCGCCTGACCGCTCCGCGACCGCGTCGCTCCGCGCCGCGACCATGATCAAGGCGTCCTTCACGTCGTTCTAGCGACCTGAGGGACGCCTTGATCATGGAAGGTGGGGCGGTTCCTGGGGGTTGCGTTACCGGCAGATTGCCGGCCGGGGACGATTTGCTGTGGCCGGGTGGGGAAGCCCCTAATTCGGGGCTCGTTACGCCCACTTAATCGATGGCTCAGGTACCGTCGCTCTATGCGGCTCGAGCAATCGCACCGGACCGAGCGCTTCGGTGCCGTCCGGATCCATGAGCTTCAACGCGTCATCGAGCTTGACTCGGGGGCGCAGCGCGGTGCTGACCAGGGAGGACGCACTGGCAACAGCCAGCTGGTGCCCCCTGATGCCATCCGCGCGATCGAGGAACAAATGGTCGTGGTCATTCCGTGCATGAATGAGACACGCAGAGTAATTGAGGGCGTGCTGTCAGGAATTCCCCACGATTGTCTCATCGTTCTCGTCAGTAACAGTGCTCGCCAGCCGGTCGATCGCTACGAGATCGAAGTGCAGACGCTGGAGCAGTTCTGCCAGATGGCCGACCGCCCGGCGGTGGCCATCCACCAGCGAGATCCCGGGTTGGCCTCGGCGATCAAGGCCGCTGGGCTGCCGGAGCTGATCGACGACGAGGGGCTGATCCGCACCGGCAAGGGCGAGGCCATGCTGATCGGCATGGCGATGGCCGCCCTGACCGGCCGGAAGTACGTCGGCTACGTCGACGCCGACAATTACGTGCCGGGCGCCGTCAACGAGTACTGCAAGGCGTACGCGGCGGGTCTGCACCTGGCCAACAGCCCGTACTCGATGGTCCGGATCTCCTGGCACTCCAAGCCCAAGCTCCGCGACGGCCGGCTGTTCTTCAGCCGCCGCGGACGCAGCTCGGAGGTGACCAACCACTTCCTCAACCGCCTCGTCGCGGAGTATTCGGGCTTCGGCACCGAGGTGATCGCCACCGGCAACGCGGGCGAGCACGCGCTCAGCCTCGATCTCGGCCTGCGGATCCGGCTCGCCGGCGGGTTCGCGGTCGAACCGTTCGAATACGTGGAGCTGTTCGAGCAGTTCGGCGGCGTGCTGCCGGCGGCGCGGCCGGACGCGCTCAAGTCGGTGCCGATCCTGCAGATCGAGACCCGCAACCCGCATTTCCACGACAACAAGGGCGAAGACCACGTCAAGGGCATGCGGATGCAGGCGCTCAACGTGCTCTACCACTCGCCGGTGGCGCTGCCGGCGGTGCGCGAGGCGATCCTGGAGTTCATGGTCTCGGAGGGGGCGCTGGCGGCCGGCCAGGAGCCGCCGCGCGAGCGGATCTACCCGCCGGTGGGGTCGATGTCGTTCGACACGTTCCTCGACACGCTGAAGGCGGAGTCCGACGCGTTCCGGCAGATTGCCTGCGCATTGGACGTATCCACGGTCACTTAAGGCATACATAACTAGTCGTGTGAGGGCGCTCACGCCGAGTCGGGTGCGTGGGCGGGGTGGCGTGCGCCTACCATCGCGGTGAAGGGCGCACCGTGCGAAAGCCGTCCGCTCGCCGGGGGAGGGCAGGCGCAACGCGGCGCGCTGTGTGCGCCGCTCGCCACCCAGACCCCCACACCTAGAGGACAGATGACTCCCGTCGTACTCATCGCCGAAGAACTCGCTCCCGCCGCCATCGACGTGCTCGCGGACGACTTCGACGTCCGCCACGTGGATGGCACGGACCGTGCGGCCCTGCTGGCCGCGCTCGCCGAGGCCGATGCCGTGCTCGTGCGCAGCGCGACCCAGATCAACGCCGAGGCGATCGCCGCCGCCCCGCGGCTGAAGGTCGTCGCCCGGGCCGGCGTGGGCCTCGACAACATCGAGGTGCCCGCCGCCACCGCCCGTGGCGTCATGGTGGTCAACGCGCCCACCTCCAACATCGTCTCGGCCGCCGAGCAGGCCGTCGCGCTGCTGCTCGCGGTCGCGCGCAACACCGCCAGCGCCAGCGCCGCGCTGAAGGCCGGCGAGTGGAAGCGGTCCAAGTACACGGGCGTCGAGATCCAGGGCAAGACCGTCGGCGTGGTCGGTCTCGGCCGCATCGGCGTGCTGTTCGCGCAGCGGATGGCCGCGTTCGGCACCCGCCTGATCGCGTACGACCCCTATGTGCAGCCGGCCCGCGCGGCCCAGCTCGGGGTGCGGCTGGTGGGGCTCGAGGAGCTGATGCGGGAGAGCGACTTCATCTCGATCCACCTGCCCAAGACGCCGGAGACCGTCGGTCTCATCGGCGAGAAGGAGCTGGCGATCGCCAAGCCGGGCGTGCGCATCGTCAACGCCGCGCGCGGCGGTCTCATCGACGAGCAGGCGCTCGCCGACGCCATCGCCGAGGGCAAGGTCGCCGGCGCCGGCATCGACGTGTACGCGAAGGAGCCCTGCACCTCGTCGCCGCTGTTCGCGTTCGACAACGTGGTCGCCACGCCGCATCTCGGCGCGTCCACCGGCGAGGCGCAGGACAAGGCCGGTCTGGCCGTGGCCAAGAGCGTCAAGCTGGCGCTGCAGGGCGAGTTCGTGCCGGACGCGGTCAACGTGCAGGCCGGCGGCATGGTCGCCGAAGACGTCCGCCCGCTGCTGCCGCTCGCCGAGAAGCTGGGCCGGGCGTTCACCGCCGTCGCCGGCGGGGTCGCGGCCAGCGTCACCGTCGAGGTGCGCGGCGACGTCGTCGCCAACGACGTGTCGGTGCTGAAGCTCGCCACCACCAAGGGCCTCTTCGCGTCCGTCGTGGAGGAGCAGGTGACATACGTGAACGCGCCGCTGTTCGCGGCCGACCGCGGCGTCGAGGTCGAGCTGGTCACCCACACCGAGTCCGCCGACCAGCCCAACCTCGTGACGGTACGCGGCGCGTTGCCGGACGGCCGCACGGTGACCGTCTCGGGCACGGTGGTCGTGAGCGGCAGCCGCGAGACCATCAAGCTCACCGAGGTCGACGGCTTCGACCTGGAGTTGGGCGCCGACGGGGTGCTGCTGTTCTTCCGGTACGCCGACCGGCCCGGCGTCGTCGGCGCGATCGGCTCGATCCTGGGCCAGCAGGGCGTCAACATCGCCGCCATGCAGGTGGCCCGGCGCGAAGCCGGTGGTGAGGCGCTGATGGCGCTGACCGTCGACGGCGCGGTGAGCGCCGAGCTGCTGACCGAAGCCGCCGACGTGATCGGCGCCACCGCCGCCAGCGCCGCCGATCTCCGCGAAGAGACCCCCCCCCCGACCCATGATCACGGCGTCCTTCAGGTCGTTAGAACGACGTGAAGGACGCCTTGATCATGTAGGGAGATCGGCCCCCGCGGTCCGGCAAGTAACCGCGGGGGTCGACAACGACCAGTGCGCGTGGCTTGCGCACACGGATCTGGCTCACACTGATGACGCGGCGTCACCCGAAGACGTGCTCCACGCAGTGTGTAACCGGGTGAACACGCTATCGACTCGGCCCGACTGGGCGCAAGGCACCAGCCTCTGCCGCGTGTCGACTGGCCCTGCCCCCACCGGGTGTTCACCGGGTGGCAATATCTGCGCGTGAGTTTTGACCTCGTCGTGTGGGCCCTGGACAACAACGCCACGCCAGCGGACGTACGGGCGGCACAGGAACTGTGTCGCGAAGGTGAGCACGCCGCGGGCCGAGTCGACCAGCGCATCGGCGCGTTCTATGCCGAGATCACCACGTACTACCCGGATACGGTGTCCTCGTCGGACAGTCCGTGGGCGTCGACTCCGCTGCACAGGGCGACCGACCACGTCACGATGTGCCTCAGCCCGTCGTGTGCCGACGCGGTGCTGGAGGCGATCGAGCGGCTCGCGGGCCAGTACGGGCTCATGCTGCTCGACCTGCAGGACGGCTCGGTCTACCCGCCGCCCACCCGCGTGCGCACCCCATGATCAAGGCGTCCCTCACGTCGTTATGACGACTTGAGGGACGCCTTGATCATGGGAGAGTGGGAACCAGAGCGGTTGTCCGGACAGTACCTGGGTGTGGAGATGAGTCTGCGCGCTCGGGTTCACGCCGGGGATCCGGATGGGTTCCGGGAGCTGTTCGACGAGCATGTTCGTTCGGTGTACAACCACGCTTTCCGGCTGACGGGGAACTGGTCGACGGCGGAAGACGTGGTATCCCTGACCTTCCTGGAGGCCTGGCGGCTACGCGACCGCGTCGACGTCGATGGCGGGTCGCTGCGCCCATGGCTGCTCGGCATCGCTACGAACGTGGCGCGAAACGTCCGCCGCGCCGCCCGCCGGCATGACGATGCGCTGGCGCGACTTCCGAAGGCCGACGTGGTGCCGGACCTCGCCGAGGAGGTCACCGATCGCGCCGACGACCGGGAACGGGTCGCGGCGGCGCTGACGGCGTTGGCCGCGTTACGCAAGCCCGACCGCGAGGTGCTGGCGCTGTGCGTGTGGTCCGGGCTCGACTACGCCGAGGCGGCGGAGGCGCTCGGCGTGCCGGTCGGCACGGTGCGCTCCCGGCTGTCCAGGGCCCGCACGAAGCTGGCCAAGCTGGTCGCCACCGGGCGCATCCGGCCGCCCGGTTTTTGGGAACCGTCGCTCAGCCACGGACAGGTAAAAGGTGATCGCGGGATCGCGGTCCGGTTCGCTCAGGAGAATGCCCGATGACCCATTGGACGGAACGCCACGATGTCGCCCGGCTGTTGCCGGAGTTGGTGGAGCGGGACCTGTCGAGCGACCGCCAGCGTCAACTCCAGGAGTTCGTGATGAGCGAGATCCACCAAGACCTACGCGCGGCGGAGAGGGCACCCCGTCGGGCGCCCAAACGCCGCCTCATCCTCGCCGCTGCGGCGGTGGCCGCCGTGACCGCGGTGGCGATGGGTGCCGGAACCCTCGGACTCGCCCGGGACGGGGATGCGCCACGGGCGGGCGGCCAGGGCGAGGAGCTCACACCGGTGGCGCAGACCTTCGAGCTGGCCGCCGCCTACGCCGCTGCCAGGCCGTTCACGGCGCCGCGCCCCGATCAGTGGATCTACGTCGAGTCCCGGATCCGCAACGCGGGCGCGGTCGCGCAGAGCAAGGGCCTGGAGCCGGACGTGACCAGCCGGACCTGGAAGCGGGGCGACGGGAAGCAGAGCGCCGATCTCCACGACGGACGACTGGTGATCGTCGACGGGACCAACCAGTACGTCGTGCCGCCGATGGACTATCCCACGCTGGCGGCGCTGCCCACCGACCCGCGGGCGCTGCTGTCCCGGATCCAGGAGTGGGTGGCCGGACCGGGCACTGACCAGGAGAGGGTGAACTCCGCGTCGTTCGGGGTGATCGCCTCCATTCTTCGGGACAACCTGCTGCCACCGACGGTCACCGCGTCGTTGATGCGCGCGGCGGCCCTGATTCCCGGCGTGACGCTGTCGTCGGCGTCCGAGGAAGTCGACGGGCGGCAGGTGACCGTGGTCGGCCGGGTCGAGGACGGCTCGCGGTACGAGCAACTTCTGCTGGACCGGGACACCCACGCGTTCGTCGGCCACCGGACGGTGGCCGTCCAGACCGGCGAGGCCCAGGTCACGATCACGCGGCTCGCGGCCCGGGTGGTGGACGCCGCGGGCCAGACCAGCTGATCCCCACTCCATGATCAAGGCGTGCCCCCCGACGGGCTAAAGCCATGTTGGCCGCCGAGTTGAAG
>JBBEWH010000049.1:0-3353 GCA_037414955.1 Actinomycetes bacterium KLBMP 9797 | reverse complement strand
CCACCAGCCGCCCCCGCCGCCCCACACTCCCACATACCGCGGGGGGGCACGCCTTGATCATGGGAGTTAGGGGAGGAGGAGGCGGTAGCCGTCGGGGGTGGGGAACCAGGACCGGCCGGCGGGACCGGCGGCGACCAGCGCGGTGGCGTAGGCATCGGCCACCGACAGGTCCGGCCCGATGACCGCGGCGGTGCGCGCCTGCCGTACCGGCTCGCGGGTGTGCGGGTCGACGACGTGGTCGCGGTGCCCGGTGAGCCCGGACGTGCCCACCGCGCCCTCGGTCATCTCCAGCACGACGGCCGGCCCGTCCGGACCGTGCACGGCGACCCGCCATGGGCCGCCGTGCGGCGCGTGCCCCCGTACCACGAGATCCGCCTCGCTGACCACGGCGTAGTCGGAGATGCCGGCGGCGCGCAACCGCGTCGCCGCGCGATCCACGGCCCAGCCCTTCAGGAGGCCGCTGGGGTCGAAGCCGCCGGGCACCGCCCAGGCGTCGAACCAGCCGTCGGTGGCGGCCCGCATGGCGTCGCAGCGGGCGACGATGTCGGCGAGCGGCGGGTAGGCGTCGGGGGCGACCTCGCCGCGGCGGAGCCGCGCGACCAGGCTGCTGGCGCGCAGCGGGCTGTAGGTGACGTCGATGGCCCGCAGTTCGGCGACCGCGTCGGCGAGCGCCTCGCTCACCGCACGGCGGGTGAGCGACTCGGGGGCGACGAGCATGAGCGAGAAGTCGGCGGCGGTGGTGTGCACCGCGTGGCGGGCGACGATGCGACCGGTGGCGGCGGCCGTGGCCGCGCCGAACGGGCGGTTGCCCTGGCCGAGGTATCCGAGGCGCAGGTCGACGCGGCTGCGGCGGTCGACCGAAGTGAGGACCCGCGGTGCGCGCGTGAGGCGCGGCGAGGTCTGCTGGATCACCATGATCCTCACGGTAGGTGAGGATGGTGGTGATCGCATGGGGTTTAGCTGTGAGCTTCCTGTGTCTTACATCTTGGGACGCGCGTACCGAAAATCGGGACGGCGGATTAACGTTCGGTCAGCACCCGAACAGAGGAGTTTATGGTGGCACGGATCGCGGTCGTGGCTGGTGACGGCATTGGCGCCGAGGTGGTCGAGCAGGCCCGCAAGGTGATCGACGCCGTGCTTCCCGGCGTCACCGCGACCGAATACGACCTGGGTGCGGCGCGTTACCACCGCACCGGCGAGGTGCTGCCCGACTCGGTGCTCGCCGAGCTGGCCGAGCACGACGCGATCCTGCTGGGCGCGATCGGCGACCCCAGCGTGCCGCCCGGCGTGCTGGAGCGCGGCCTGCTGCTGAAGCTGCGGTTCGAATTCGACCAGTACGTGAACCTGCGCCCGTCGCGGCTGTGGCCGGGCACGTCCAGCCCGCTCGGCCAGGTCAAGGCCGGCGAGATCGACTTCGAGGTGGTCCGCGAGGGCACCGAGGGGCTGTATGTGGGGGCCGGCGGCGTCCTGCACCGCGACACCCCCGCCGAGATCGCCACCGAGGAGAGCCTCAACACCCGGCACGGCGTCGAGCGGGTGATCCGCGACGCGTTCGCGCGGGCCCAGCGCCGCGCGCGGCGCAAGGTCACGCTCGTGCACAAGACCAACGTGCTCGCGCACGCCGGCTCGCTGTGGTCGCGCACGTTCGACGCGGTCAAGGCCGAGTTCCCCGATGTGGAGACGGAGTACCAGCACGTCGACGCGGCCGCGATGTTCATGGTCACCCAGCCGCAGCGGTACGACGTGGTGGTGACCGACAACCTCTTCGGTGACATCCTCACCGACATCGCCGCCGCGGTGACCGGCGGCATCGGGCTGGCGGCCAGCGGCTCCATCAACCCCGAGCGGCGCTACCCGTCGACGTTCGAGCCGGTGCACGGCTCGGCGCCGGACATCGCCGGCAAGGGCGTCGCCGACCCGGTCGCGGCCGTGCTGTCGGCCGCGCTGCTGCTCGACCACCTCGGCCACCCCGAGCAGGCCCGCCGAGTAACCGAGGCGGTCGCGGCCGAACTCGCGTCCCGCACCCCGGGCGCGCCGGTCCGCACCGCCGAAGTCGGCGACCGATTGGCTCTAGCAGCGGCATAGTTACTTGCTGGTCAATACCCCGGACGCCGTTGAACGAGCGTTCGGGGTATGTTTCTGTTCACACTTTTGTGGTTCTACCTATGGAGGTCAGCGCGATGAGCGGTGGTGACCAGCTCGACTTCGAGATCCGTCCGAATCCGAAGCCGGTATCGGCCACCGAGCGCGCCGCGCTGCTGGCCAACCCCGGCTTCGGCCGGATCTTCACCGACCACATGGTCACGATCCGGTACGCGGACGGCAAGGGGTGGTATGACGCCCGCGTCGAGGCCCGGGCGCCGATCCCGATGGACCCGGCGACCGCCGTCCTGCACTACGCCCAGGAGATCTTCGAAGGGCTGAAGGCTTACCACGCGGTCGACGGCGGCGTGACCATGTTCCGGCCGGACGCCAACGCCCGCCGGTTCATCGCCTCGGCGGAGCGGATGGCCATGGCGCCGCTGCCGGAGCGGGTGTTCCTGGACTCCCTGCACCAGATCATCGAGATCGACCGGGAGTGGATCCCCACCGCCGACGAGGGCAGCCTCTACTTGCGACCGTTCATGTTCGCCAGCGAGGTGTTCCTCGGCGTGCGGCCGTCGCTGGAGTACCTGTACGTGTTGCTCGCCTCGCCCGTCGGGTCGTATTTCGCCGGCGGGGTCAAGCCGGTGAGTCTCTGGGTCTCCCAGGAGTACACCCGGGCGGCGCCCGGCGGCACGGGGGCGGCCAAGTGCGGCGGCAACTACGCGACGTCCCTGGCCCCGCAGGCCGAGGCCATCGCGCACGGCTGCGACCAGGTGGTGTTCCTGGACGCGGTGCACCGCACGTACGTCGACGAGCTGGGC
This sequence comes from Actinomycetes bacterium KLBMP 9797, assembly GCA_037414955.1. Taxonomy (GTDB): domain Bacteria; phylum Actinomycetota; class Actinomycetes; order Mycobacteriales; family Micromonosporaceae; genus Phytohabitans. The sequence goes on along the minus strand of JBBEWH010000049.1, from coordinate 447 downwards.
GGGATGAACGTCTTCTTCGTCTACGACGACGGCACGCTCGTGACCCCGCCGCTGACCGGCACGATCCTGCCCGGCATCACCCGCGACGCGATCATCACGCTGGCGCGGGACGCGGGGCGCACCGTCGAGGAGCGCCCGGTGAGCATCGACGAGTGGCGGGCCGAGGCGGCGAGCGGCCGGCTCCGCGAGGTGTTCGCCTGCGGCACGGCGGCGGTCGTCACGCCGATCGGGGTGGTCCGCACGCCGGACAGCGAGATCGTCGCGGGCGACGGCGGTGCCGGCGAGGTGACGATGAGCCTGCGGCAGCAGCTCGTCGACATCCAGCGCGGCCGGGCCACCGACCCGTACGGCTGGGTCCACCGCGTCTTCTAGCCCGTCTCCTCATGATCAAGGCGTCCGTCACGTCGGTCTAGCGACGTGAGGGACGCCCTGATAATGCGCGCCACC
>JBBEWH010000048.1:0-67228 GCA_037414955.1 Actinomycetes bacterium KLBMP 9797 | reverse complement strand
ACAACATTCTCCCGGCGCCCTCCCCGGCTTCCCCGCGCGGTCCCCCACGCCTTGATCATGCGCGCTACCGTTGGCGGCGTGAATCGGGCATTGACGTTCTCCGAGGTGTTCAACTTCCGCGACGTCGGTGGATACGCCGGCCAGGATGGCCGCACCGTCCGCTGGCGCCGCCTCTTCCGCTCCGACTCGCTGAGCCGGCTCAGCGCCGCCGACGAGGCCGCGTTCGGCGCGCTCGGCGTCCGCACCGTGATCGACCTGCGCCGGCCGCACGAGGTCAGCCGGGACGGCCGGGTCCCCGCGTACGAGGGCTTGGCGTACCGCCACATCCACCCCGAGCACCAGGACTGGGACGAGATCCCGTACGAGGAGCGCGTGGGCGCGGCCCGCTACCTGGCCAACCGGTACAACGACCTGGTGGAGCAGGGCGTCGCCGGGATGGCGGCGGCCGTCGGGGTGATCGCCGAAGCCGAGTCCGCGCCGGTCGTGGTGCATTGCGTGGCGGGCAAGGACCGCACCGGCGTGGTGTGCGCGCTGACCCTGTCGACGCTGGGCGTGAGCGACGCGGACATCGCCGCCGACTACGCGCTCACCGCGTCGGCGACCGAGCGGTTCACGGCCTGGTTGCGCGCCAACGGGCTGTTGAAGAAGGTGCCACCCAAGCCGTACTACTCGTCGCCCGCCGAAGCGATGCTGCTCTTCCTCGCCGAGCTGCGGGAGCGGCACGGCTCCGCGGAGGGCTACCTGCTGGCGGCCGGCCTGACCCCCGACCACATCGCCGCCCTCCGCACCCACCTCCTCGCTCCATGAGCACCGGGGTGTCTTGATCACATGCCCGGAATCCGTTCGACACGCCGCGCGGGGCACGGAAATCGGTTATTTGATCAAGGTGCGGACATGGTTAGGGGCCCGCGCAGCGCGTGGGCCCCTAACCGTAGGGAGGGTGTTAGTGCGTGCCGCCGTAGTAGGAGCCGAGCTTGTCCCGGTAGACGGGCTCGGTGTACGTGTTCTCGTCGAACTCCGGAGCGCTCTTGATCTCGTGCTTGCTCCGGTCGACGTACACCTTGCGGTCGTCGTGGTCGACGTGGTTCACCACGCCGGCGGGCAGCATGACCTTCTTGCCGAAGATCCACGGGCCGGTGTCGACGACGAGGTAGCTCGAGCTAACCTCGTAGCTACAACGGTCGACCTTGCCGATGCCACCATCGGTCGCCTCGACCTTGTAGCCCACCAGGTCGGCGCCGCTCACGCCGGCGTCGTCCCGGTACGTCCAGGGGTCGAAGGCATGAGGTGTCTGGCCGCCGAGGATGGCGGGGTCCGGCGGCTGGTACGGGGACTGCGGATCGTGCCTGTCCACTGCCATCACTCCTTCCGCCCTCTGCATACCCGCATCGAGCGCGCTCTAACATGATCAAGGCGTCCCTCATGTCGTTCTAACGCCATGAAGGACGCCTTGATCATGGGGATAGGTGCTCGGGGCGGACGCCTAGGCCGATGAAGCGGCCCAGGAGGTGGCGCAGCGGTGGCAGCGCGCGGAACGCGGTGAAGATCGGCGGCACGTGGGTGGCGGTGTCGTCGGTCAGGTGCTTCGGGTACAGGTCGCGCAGGATGCTCACCTGAAACGCCTGGGTGAGCCGGGTCGGGAGCTGGCGCCGCGCCTGGACCCGGGCCAGGTCCGCCGCGGCCGGCCGGCTGCGGCGCAGCACCGGTGCCAGCAGGTTGGCCGCCGCCACGGCGTCCTGGACGGCGAGGTTGATGCCGACACCGCCGGCCGGCGACATCGCGTGGGCGGCGTCCCCGATGAACAGCAGGCCCGGCCGGTGCCAGCGGCGCAGCCGGTCGACCCGGACGGTGAGCTGATGCACCTGATCCCAGCTGTCGATCAGCGCGACCCGGTCCCGCAGGGCGGGCGCGAGCCCGGCCACCCGGCGCTGGAACGCGGCCAGTCCGCCCTCGCGCAGCACGGGGTAGGCGGCCGCCGGGATGGCGTAGGCGAGTTGCCAGTAGTCGCCACGGTCGATGGCGATGAGCGCGCCGCGTCCACCCTGGAAGAACGGCACCTGGTCGTCGGGGCGCCGCGGCAGCCGGAACCAGAGCACGTCCATCGGCGGCGAGCTGCACTCCGGCGTGAGCCCGGCCTGGCGCCGCGCGGTGGAGTGGCGACCGTCGGCCGCCACGACCAGGTCCGCGCGTACCTCCAGGGGACCGTCGGGACCGGTGGCGCGCACGCCCACCACCCGATCGCCGTCGGTGACCAGGTCCGTCACGGGCGTGCTGCGCAGCAGGCGGAAGCCGGGGTACGCCGCGGCCTTGCCGCTCAGGAAGTTCAACACGTCCCACTGCGGCATGAACGCGATGTACGGGCAGCGCACCGGGAGGCGGCGGAAGTCGGCGAAGGTGACCGCCCGACCGCCGATGCGCACCGTCACCTCGCGCATCTTGGCGTGGGGCAGTTGGAGGAACTCGTCGATCCAACCCAACTCGGCGATGAGCTCCAGGGTGGACGGATGCACGGTGTCGCCGCGGAAGTCGCGCAGGAAGTCCGCGTGCTTCTCCAGCACGACCACGTCGAGGCCCTGGCGGGCCAGCAGGAGCCCGGCCAGCACGCCGGCCGGGCCGCCGCCGGCCACGCAGACCTGGACTTTTTCGGTACGCACGATCACTGCCCTTCGCGGGTGGGGTACACGAGTTCGACGAGCGCCGGCACGTCGACGGGGGAGCCGGTGCGGCGGCCGATGGCGATGGCCGCGAACAGCGTCGCCGCGGCCGTGCGGGTGTCATGCGGCCGCAGTTCGCCGGCCGCGACCCGGGCCGCCAGGAAGTCGCCGAGGAGCCGCTGCCCCTCGCCGACCAGTTCGGTCATCGCGGCGCGCGCGTGGCTGGTGCCGAAGAAGAGCGACATCAGGGCGGCGTTGTCGGCGAGCAACTGGTCGAACGCGGTCAGCAGCTCGGCCAGCGCCCGCGTCGCGGGCCGGCCGTCCGGCGCCGAGGTCAGCAGCTCGCGGAGCCGGGGCAGGAAGCCGCGCTCGGCGAGCAGCGCACCGACCAGCGCCTCCTTGCTCTCGAAGTAGTGGTACAGCAGGCCGGGGGCGATGCCGGCGGCCTGCGCGACATCCTTCACCGACGCGCCGTCGACCCCTTTCCCCGCGAACACCTCGAGCGCCGCGTCCAGAAGCTGTTCCCGGCGCCACCGCGCCTGTTCCCGCCGGTTACCGGGCATCGGTACCTCCGCCGTTGATTGAACGAACAGTCAACGACTATACCTGATCATGCTGTCTCGCAATATGGACATGGCTACCGGAATGCTGGGTGCGAGTGGCAGAGTACGGACCGTGACCCACCTCGCCCTCATTATTGGCACCTAGCGCGCCGGCACCCCTCACGCCGAGCGCGCAGACCTCCCGCACCCCGCGGGGGGTCGTTTTGTTTGTGCTGAAAACTCAGTGTTGGTATCGAAGGGACCACAGATGACATTCCAGGTGTACGACACGACGCTGCGCGACGGGGCACAGCGTGAGGGGATCAGCTACTCGGTCGTGGACAAGCTCGCGGTGGCCAAGCTGCTCGACGAGTTCGGCGTCGGTTTCATCGAGGGCGGTTGGCCGGGTGCCATGCCGAAGGACACCGAGTTCTTCCGGAGAGCGCGCACCGAGCTCGACCTGAAACACGCCGTGCTGGTCGCGTTCGGGGCCACCCGCAAGGCCGGCGTCGCGGTCGCCGACGACCCGCAGGTGCGCGCGCTGCTCGACGCCGAGACGCCCGCGGTGTGCCTGGTCGCGAAGTCCGACATACGCCACGTCCAGCGCGCGCTGCGCACGACCGGCGACGAGAACCTGGCCATGGTGCGGGACACCGTCGCCCACTTCGTCGCCGAAGGTCGCCGGGTCTTCCTCGACTGCGAGCACTTCTTCGACGGCTATCGCTTCGACCCGGCGTACACCTCGTCGGTGGTCGCGACGGCCCTGGAGGCCGGCGCGGAGGTCGTGGTGATGTGCGACACGAACGGCGGGATGCTGCCGTCCCGGATCACCGCGGCCATCAACGAGCTGACCGAGCGCCTGGGCATCGGCCCCGAGCGGCTCGGCATCCACTGCCAGAACGACACGTCCTGCGCGGTCGCCAACACGATCGCGGCCGTCGAGGCGGGTGTGAAGCACTTCCAGTGCACCGCCAACGGATACGGCGAGCGTCCCGGCAACGCGGACCTCTTCGCCGTCGTCGGCAACCTACAACTCAAGCTCGGGCTGCCCGTCCTCCCGGACGGCTGCCTGGAGAACATGGTGCGCGTCTCGCATGCCATCGCGGAGATCGCCAACATCGCCCCCGACACCCACCAGGCTTATGTCGGGGCCGCGGCGTTCGCTCACAAGGCGGGGCTGCACGCGAGTGCGATCAAGGTGGACCCGGTGCTCTACAACCACGTGGACCCGTCCATCGTCGGCAACGACATGCGCATCCTGGTGACGGAGATGGCCGGCCGGGCCAGCATCGAGCTCAAGAGCCGCGAGCTCGGTCTGGACCTGGCCGGCCATCCCGAAACCCTCTCCCGGGTCACCAACCGGGTGAAGGAGCTGGAGGCGGGCGGCTGGTCGTTCGAGGCCGCGGACGCGTCCTTCGAGCTGCTGGTCCGCGCCGAGCTGCCGGGTGACGGGCCGGTCCGGCCCTTCAGCCTGGAGTCCTACCGGGTCCAGGTCGAACACCGCGAGGACGGCGCGGTCGTCTCCGAGGCCACCGTGAAGGTCCGGGTACGGGGTGAGCGGGTGATCGCCACCGCCGAGGGCAACGGCCCGGTGAACGCGCTCGACGAGGCGCTCCGGGTGGCGCTGCGCAAGCACTACCCCGATCTGGCCTCCTTCGAGCTGGCCGACTACAAGGTGCGCATCCTGGAAGGCAGCCACGGCTCCGGCGCGGTGACGCGGGTGCTGGTGGAGACCGTGGACGGCGGTGGGCGCGACTGGACCACCGTCGGCGTCCACGAGAACGTGGTGGAGGCGAGCTGGCACGCCCTCGTCGACGCTCTCACGTACGGCCTGTCCCGAGCCCCCGCCGGCGTCTAACTCCCATGATCAAGGCGTCCTTCATGTCGTTCTAACGACATGAAGGACGCCCTGATCATGGTGTGTAGGTAGAACTACCTAACGGGCAACAGATCATGGATGCGGACCGATAGCCTCGGCGGGATCGATGGGTTTCACGACAGGAGAGATCCTTTGACAAAAACCCTTGGCGCGGTCGCGGTCCTGGTTCTGTCGCTGGGGATCGCCCCCGGCGCATCGGCGAGCCCCCCACCGGCGAGCCCCACGCCGCTGTCCGCCACCACCCGGTTCTACACGCCGCCACCGAATCCAGCGGCGGTCACCCACATCACCGACCTCGCGCGCACGGGCCACATCCGCGACGCCGCCCTCGTCGCGAAGATGGTCGCCACCCCGCAGGCGGTCTGGTTCAACGGCGGCACGCCCGCCGAGGCCAGGGCCAAGGCGCGGGAGACCATGCGGGCCGCGGCCCGGCAGCACGCGGTGCCCGTGCTCGTGGTCTACAACATCCCGTTCCGCGACTGCGCGCAGTATTCGGCGGGCGGGGCGCTGAACACCGCCGACTACCTGGCGTGGGTCGACGCGTTCGCCAGCGGCATCGGCCGGGGTCGGGCGGTGGTCCTGGTCGAGCCGGATGGCCTGGGCATCATCCCGTTCTACACCAACATCGGCGGCCACGAAGAGTGGTGCCAGCCGGTGGACGCCGCCGGCAACCCGCAGCCGGGCGCCTCGCCGGCCGAGCGGTACGCGGCGCTCAACGGTGCCGTGGACCGGCTAGGCCGGCTGCCGAACGTCCGCACCTACCTGGACGCCACGCACAGCGGCTGGCTGGGCACCCCGGACGCCACCGAGCGCCTGGTCAAGGCCGGGGTCGAGCGGGCGGACGGCTTCTTCCTGAACGTCTCCAACTACCAGCCCACGCCGCATCTGCAGAAGCTCGGCACCTGGATCTCGAGCTGCCTCGCGTTCGTGAAGAACCCGGAGGACGGCGGCTGGCGGCTCGGCAACTACCGCGTCTGCGCAAGCCAGTGGGAACCGGCCACGATCGACGACTTCAGCACGTGGGTGCTGAGCGACCAGTGGTACGCGGACAACATGGGCTCCGCGGTGCCGACCACCCGGTTCGTCGTGGACACCAGCCGTAGCGGGCAGGGCGCCAACGACATGTCGGCATACGGCAAGGCTCCGTACAACCAGCCGGAGAGTGTGGTCACCAGCCTGCGCAACGGCAACTGGTGCAACCCGCCGGGCCGGGGCGTGGGCCCGCGGCCGACCGCGAACACCGGCGTGCCGCTGCTCGACGCGTACGTCTGGGCGAAGATCCCCGGCGAGTCGGACGGCTCCTGCGACATCGCGGGTGGCGCGCGGGCGTGGGACTTCGGCGCCTACAACCCGTGGAACGTACCGGCCGACGCGCAGTCCACGTTCGATCCACTGTGGGGGCGGGTGGATCCGCCCGCCGGGCAGTGGTTCCGTGCTCAGGCGCTGGAACTGGCGAAGCTCGCCAACCCACCGCTGCGCTAACCCTTTCATGATCAGGGCGTCCTTCAGGTAGCGAGAACTACTTGACGGACGCCTTGATCATGGGGGTGGCGAGGGCGATCAGGAACGCGAGGCCGAGCAGCACGTACAGGTTGGTGTAGAGCGGGCCGCCGTGCCAGGCCCCGGCGAGTACCCAGGTCGTGGTCGCCACGAAGACCAGCCAGGTCCCGGCCACCGCCGCGAGGCCGGCGCGGCTGCGCGCGTGCCAGGCGCGCAGCCCGAGCACGACCAGTGCCGGCACCACCCAGACCCAGTGGTGGTGCCACGAGATCGGCGAGACCAGCAGGCCGGTGGTCGCGCAGGCGAGCAGCCCGAGCAGCGGGTCGCCGGCGCGGGTGATGCGGGCCGCGACCACGATCCCGGCCGCGCCGACGAGCGCCGCCACGACCAGCCAGGCGAGGCCGGGATCGGCGGAGTCGGTCAGCCGGGCGATCGTGCCGCGCAGCGACTGGTTCAACGGCGTCCGGGGATCCCCGGTGACCCGGGATGGCGTGAGGAGGCCGCCGCCCCAGAACCAGCGGGAGTCCGCTGGCCGCCACGCGAGCCCGACGACCGCCGTGGCCAGGAACGCCGCCATGGCGGTGGCCGCCGCGCGGATCCGGCCAATGGCGATCAGGTATACCACGAAGATGAGCGGCGTGAGCTTGATCCCGGCGGCGATCCCGACACCGACGCCATGCCACCACGGCGCACCTCCTTGATCAAGGCGCCCCTCAATTCGTTCTAGCGATTTGAGGGACGTCTTGATCATGGGAGTGGTGAGGTCGACGAGGACGAGGAGCATGAGGAAGACGCCGATCTGGCCCGACTGGAGGTGTCCGAGGACGGCGAACATCGGCACCGCCGCCGCCGTCGCGACCAGCGCCAGGACACCCCGGCGCTCGGCCGGCACCCCGGCGGCCCGGAGCGCCACCCACACGGCGGCGAACAGCGCCAGGATCGAGGCGAGCGTCCAGGCGCCGACCGCGACCACCATGCTGACGTGCGCGAGCGGCTGTAGCAGCAGCGCCGCGAACGGCGGGTACGTGAAGCCGGTCTCGGCGCCGTTGTCGCCGAACACCAGCTCGTACACGGCGCCGTCGCCGCGGCCCGCGACGGCCGCGCTGGTGCGATAGACGGCGAGGTCGATCCAGTACCGGCCGGTCGCCGACCGTACCGCGACGGCGGCGACGACCACGGCGGTGAGCGTCACCGCGGCGCCGCCGACGAGGGCGTACGTGGGCCACCGGCGGGTCATCGCAGCACGACCGTGGTGCCGTGCGGGGCGGGCAGCTCGTCCACCATGGTCAGTCCACAGTGCCGGAGCGTGTCGAGGATCGCGGGGGAGCTGTCGTAGAGGCTCACGATGATGACGCCGCCCGGCGCCAGCGCCGCGGCGAGGCGATGCAGCAGGCCGGGGATCTCCTCGAGCGGGAAGTAGTAGAGCACCTCGCGGAGCAGGACCACGTCGTAGGTCCCGGTGGGGCGGTAGGCGAGCACGTCGGCGACCTCGAACGAGGTGTCCGGCCGGCGCAGCGCCCGGGCCCGCCGGATCGCGGCGCGGCTGATGTCGACGCCGTGGTAGTGCCGGTACCGGTCCCGCGCCAGCCGCAGGTTGACGGTGGTGCCGCAGCCGAGGTCGAGGATGCGCGGCCGGTCGGCGTAGCGGGCGATCAGATCCAACGGGAGGCTGTCGCCGCCCGCACGGTCCAGATAGGACCAGAGGCCGAGCGCGTACTGGAGGTCCCAGATCCGGGCGTTGAGCCGGGGGTACGGCCGGATCAGCGTGGTGAGCGGCCACTTGACGATGCGGCCAGCGGTCCGGAAGACGGTGTTCGCCATGCGTTCTCCTCACAGTTCGACGAAACGCAAACCGCGGTGCTTCAGCACCGGCAGCACCGCGTCCAGCGCGGCGACGGTCTGGGATCGGTCGCCACCGCCGTCGTGGCACAGCACCACGTGGCCGGGGCCGGTGCGGGACAGCACCCGGGTGATGTGCGGAATCCCCGGTTCCTTCCAGTCGCTGGGGTTGACCGTCCAGTCCACTGAGGTCAGCCCGTGGTCGGCGGCGATGCCGAGGACGCGCGGCGACCACCCGCCGCCGGGGGCCCGGAACAGCCGCGGGGCGGTGCCGACGGCGTCGGCGATCCGGTCCTGCGCCTCGCGGATCTCCGCGCGCACCCGGGCCCGGTCCAGCGCCGCGAACGGCTGCGGGTGGCGCATCGAGTGGTTGCCGACCGTGTGCCCGGCGTCCGCGACCCGGCGGGCGAGTCGCGGGTGCTCGGCCGCGCGGGCGCCGATGAGAAAGAACGTCGCCGGTACGCGGTGCCGCGCCAGCACGTCGAGCAGTTGTGGTGTCCACCGTGGATCCGGACCGTCGTCCACGGTGAGCGCGACGGCGCCGCCGTCGGCGGTGAACACGGGTCCCCGACCGGCGGTGAGCACCGGCCCGTGGCCGGCGCCCGGCCGGCGCCGCCGGTAGGCGCGGACGCCCAGCAGCGCGCACTCCAGCGAACGCGCCCACACCCAGGGGAGCGCCCTCATCGCGCCGCCCGCGCCCGGACCGCGTGGCTGGGGCCGAGGTCGCGCCGCACCAGGTAGCGGAGCCCACCGACCACCGCGCCCGTCACCACCGCGAGTTGCACCAGGAAGTGCACCGCCAGGAAGAAGGCGAGGAACGCCGGGCCGCGGTGCCGCCGCACGAAGGCCGCCAGCCCGGGGTCGGCCAGTGCGAAGAGGACGGTGCCCGCGACCGGCAGGGCGAACAGCGGCGCGGCCACCGCGCCCAGCAGCAGCGTGGCCGCCGTGCTCAGCGGCAGCGTCGCGGCTGCCAGCGCCGCCGCGAGTACGCCCAGCGGGCGGTTCGCCCGCACGCCGGCCGGACCGCGCTCGTGCAGGGCCACCGGGATCAGCAGCTGGGACCGGCCGAACTGCTTGCGCAGCAACGGCCACAGCTGGCTGTCGTCGTCGTGCCGGCAGGTCACCGCGGCGCTCAGCAGGATGCCGTACCGGTCGGCCATCCGGTCGCTCAGCTCCACGTCCTCCGAGGCGCGCAGGCGTTCGTCGAAGAGCCCGACGTCGTCGAAGACGGCGCGTTCGATCGCGCACACCGCGAAGATCGCCGTGCGCACCCGCCCCACGTGCCGCAGCCGCCAGTAGTGGTTGTGCAGCAGCCGGTACGCCTCGACGGGCCCGTCGTCGAACAGCGGCTCGGTCAGGTACAGGCCGTGGACACAGGCGACGTCCGGCGTCTCGTCGAGGATTTTGACGGCGTTCTCGATCGCGTCGGCGGACAGCGCGCAGTCGGCGTCCACGAAGACCAGGAGGTCGCCGTGGCTGTCGCGGATGCCGCGGTTGCGGGCCGCCGCCGGACCCTGGTTGACCGGCTGCTCGAGCAGCGTCACCGGGAACTCCCGCGCGATCTCGCGGGTGCCGTCGGTGCTCGCGTCGTCGACCACGAACACCTCGTCCGGCGGGCGGGTCTGCGCGTAGACCGCGGCCAGGCAGGGCCGGAGCGTCCGCGCGCTGTTGTAGGCCGGAATGATCACCGAAATAGATCGACCCATGGGCACACATCACCACCTCGGCGATCACGCTAACCGGCGGAGCGGGGCCGCGACAGGCACGTCAGCGGCCGGTTCAGTCGTTGTCAACTACCTGTCCAGAGCCTGTCCAGTCGTCGCCCGAAGAATCCATCTCGGTCACTGACGAAGGGTGCACATATGTCGAAGCTCCTGACGGTCGACGACTGCGACGAACTGCCGGTCGGCCGGGTGCACGACCTGTACCGCCAGTACGTCAACCGCAGCCAAGTGCGGCTGATGACCTCGTTCGGATTCGGGCGGGAGCTCGTCGACCACGCCGAGGGCCCGTACCTCTACCTGCGGGACGGCCGCCGGATCCTCGACTTCACCGGCGGCGTGGGGGTGCTCAACCACGGGCACAACCACCCGCGCATCCTGGCGGTGCGGCAGCGGTTCGCCGGGCGGCGGCGGATGGAGGTACACAAGACCTACTTCTCCCCCTATGTGGCCGCACTTGGCCATAATCTCGCCCAACTCCTGCCCGGCGACCTTTCCATGTCGTTTCTGCCCAACTCCGGCGCCGAGGCGGTGGAGGGGGCGGTCAAGCTCGCGTACAAGTACCACGGCGGGACCCGGAAGACGATCCTGCACGCCGACATCAGCTTCCACGGCAAGCTGCTCGGCTCCGGCAGCCTCACCGGCGCGGGGAGCCGGCAGTTCCGGTTCCCGGGCCTGTCCGGGGTGGTTCCGTTCACGTACGGCGACCTGGACTCGGTACGCGCCGCCGTGGCCGCGCACCGCGGCGACGTGTACGCCATCCTGATCGAGCCGTTCAGCGCGTCGACGGTGCGGTGGTGCTCCGAGGAGTTCCTGCGCGGGCTGCGCGAGCTGTGCACGGCCGAGGACATCGTGCTGGTCTTCGACGAGATCTACACCGGCTGGGGCAAGACCGGCAGCCTCTTCTACTTCATGCGGTACCCCGGCCTGCTGCCCGACGTGCTGACGACGTCGAAGTCGTTCGGCGGCGGCAAGTCGTCGATCTCCGCGTTCGTCGCCCGGGAACCGGTGTTCCGCCAGGCGTACGACAACGCCACGGACGCGTTGCTGCACTCGACGTCCACGACGTACTACGGGTTCGGCGAGGAGTGCGTCACCGCGATCGAGGCGGTCAACATCGCCGTGGAGGACGACTACCCCGGGCGGGCCCGGCAGATCGAGGAGCTACTCGGCCCCGGGTTGCAGCGGATCGCCAAGCAGCACCCGGACGCGGTGGCGCGGGTGGCCGGCGCCGGCGCGCTGTGGGGCGTGGCCATCGACGGCGGGCCCCGGGTGCTGGACCTCGCCGCGAAGCTCGCCCCCGGCGGCCTGGCCAAGGATCCCCGGCTGCGCACCAAGCTGGTCACCGCCGCGGTGGTCAACGCGCTCTACCACGACCACGACATCTACTCGTACTACGCGCTCAACGGCGACCACCCGCTCATCGTGGGGCCGCCGCTGGTGGTGACGCCGGACCAGGTGGAGTACTTCCTGGACAGCCTCGACGCGGTGCTCGGCCAAGGGCTCACCCGGCTGCTCACCCGGTTCGTCGCGCAGAAGGTGACCTCGCTGTGGTGACCGTGGTGACCGGTGCGGCCGGCATGCTCGGCTCGGCGGTGGTCGCCCGGCTGACCGGCGACGGCGACGAGGTGGTCGGCGTGGACCTGCGGCCGGCGCCCGACCGGCCCGGCTATCGGCACGTGGTCGGCGACGTCCGGGACCCGGCCGCCCTCGGCGCGCTGCGGGACGCCGACGCGCTTGTCCACTGTGCCGCCGCGCTGCCCAGCTATCCGGTCGACCAGATCCGGGCGATCACCGTCGACGGCACCCGGGCGGTGTTCGCGGCGGCGCGGGCCGCCGGCGTCCCTAGGGTCGTGTACATCTCCTCGACCGCCGTCTACGGGCTGCCCACCCAGGTGCCGACGCCGGAGGACCACCCGTACGCGCCGGTGGACCCGTACAGCCGGGCCAAGGTCGAGGCCGAGCGGATCGCGATCGACCACCGCGCCGACGGCATGGTGGTGGCGGTGCTGCGGCCCAAGACGTTCCTCGGGCCAGGCCGGATGGGTCTGTTCTCGATGCTGTTCCAGTGGGCCGAGGAGGGCCGCAACTTCCCGGTGCTGGGCGACGGCAGCGTGCGGATCCAGATGCTGCACGTCACCGACCTCGTGGACGCCGTGACGGTGGCGCTGCGGGCGCCCGGCGGGGTGGCCGGCGACACGTACAACATCGCGGCCGCCGAGTTCGGCACGCTGCGCGAGGACTTCCAGGTGGTCCTCGACGCCGCTGGCCACGGCAAGCGGGTGGTCGGCCTGCCGGCGCGGCCGGCCCGCGCCGCGCTCGGCCTGCTGGAGCGCTCCCGCCTGTCGCCGGTCTACGGCCGGCTCCTGCACAAGCTCATGGCCGATTCCTATGTGGATATCAGCAAGGCCCGGGAGCGACTCGGCTTCGCGCCCCGCTACGCCAACCGCGACGCCATCCTGCACACCTTCGCGTGGTGGCGCACTGAGCGCTTGGAAGGGTCCCTTCCTATGCAAAAAGCGATAGGAAGGGACCCTTCCTTGCAACGGACCAGTCGGGACCCGTGGCGGCAAGGGGTGCTCGCGGCCGCCAAGGTGTTTTTCTGAGCCAGGCAGGGGGATACCATGACCGCCACCGAGGTTGTACCCGAGGAAGCCGCTGACGAGGCGTCACGGGGTGGCCGCCGCTGGGCGCGCGTCGCCGCCGATCTGATCCGTCTGGCCCGGCCGCCGCAGTGGTCGAAGAACATCCTGGTGATCCCGCTCGCGCTGGCCAGCGCTCCGGAGTGGACGGCCGGCACCGTGCTGCGTACCGGCTGGGCGGTAATCGTGTTCTGCCTGGCGTCGTCGCTGGTGTACGTCGTCAACGACATCTCCGACCACGCGCGCGACCGGGACCACCCGGTCAAGCGCTGGCGGCCGCTGGCCCAGGGCCGGATCTCGCTGCCCGCCGCGCGGATCTACGCGGCGACGATCGCCGCCGCGCTGTGCGGCGCGGTGGTCGCCGGTCCCGCGCTGTCGTGGTGGCCGCTGTACGCCTACGTGGCGCTGAACTTCGCGTACAGCCGCTGGCTCAAACACGTGCCGCTGCTGGACGTCTGCGTGGTGGCGGCCGGGTTCGGCCTGCGGGTGCTGCAGGGCCACGCCGCGACCGGCAGCGCGCTCTCCGGCTGGCTTCTGGTCACCGTGCTGACCGCGTGCCTCGTGGTGCTCGTCGGCAAGCGCCGGCACGAGCTCTCGATCGCCGGGGTGGCGCACCGCCCGGCCCTGCGCGGCTACAACGTCGCGTTCGCCGACCAGCTGCTCGCCGTGAACGCCATCCTCACGGTGCTGACCTTCCTGCTGTACCTCCGGTTCGACGCCCCGGTCGGTGGCTACCAGACCGGACTGTCGGCGGTCGCCGCGCCGCTCGTGCTGTTCGGCGTGTTCCGCTACCTCCAGTCGGTGCTGGTGGGGCGGCGCGGCGGCGACCCGGTCCGCACGCTGTTCCGCGATCGGCTGATCGTCGCCGACGCCATCCTCCTCACCGCGGCCGTCGTCTTCGCCCTCGTGGCCGCGCCGGATGCCTGACCTGCCGACACAGCCCCGACGCAGAAAGAGAGAGTGATGGACCCGCTGGTCTCGGTCATCGTGCCGAACTACAACTACGCCCGCGCGCTGCGGCTGTGTCTCACCGCGCTGCGCGCCCAGACATACCCCAACCTGGAGATCATCGTCGTCGACGACCAGAGCACCGACGACTCGGTCGCGGTGGCCGAGTCGTTCGGCGTGCGGGTGGTGCGCACCCCGGAGAACGGCGGGCCGGCGGTCGCGCGCAACCTCGGCGCCGCGCACGCCAGCGGCGAGATCCTGTTCTTCGTGGACTCCGACGTCGCGGCGAAGCGGGACGCGGTCGCCAACGCGGTCGCGCTGCTGCGGTCCGACCCGGAGCTGGGCGCGGTGTGCGGCAACTACGACCCGGTGCCGCTGATCCGGGACAGCCTCCTGGAGGAGTACCGGTGCCTGCAACAGTCCTACTGGCTGATCGCCGACGAGGGCCGCATCCGGACGCTCTACACGGCCTTGCTGGCGATGCGGGCGGAGGTCTTCGCGGAGATCGGTCCGTTCAACCCGCGGCTGCGCGAGACGGAGAACGCCGACTACGGCTTCCGGCTGGCGGAGCGGTACCAGATCCTGCTCACACCCGCCGTGCGCGGTATCCACGACCACGACCACGACCTGCGGGAACTGGTGCGCAAGGTGTTCACCCGCGCGATGCTGCACATCCCGATGTACGCCCGGAAGCCGACGTTTCCGGGCGGGCTCAGCAGCGGGCCGCGCGCCTGGGGCAGCGTGGCGGCGCTGTTCACGGTGCTCGCGGTGGCGCTGCCATTCCTGTTCGGTCCGATCTGGAGCGTGGTGCCCGTCGTCGTGTTCGCGTGCTATCTCAGCTGTGACTGGCCGATGTACCGGTTCGTGGCCGCCCGCCGCGGCCCGCTGTTCATCGCCTACTTCGTCGCGATGCACCTGTTTCTCAACCTCGTGCTGGCGACCGCCGCCGTGGCGGGACTCGTCGGCTGGCTGACGTCGCCCCGATTCCGCCGCCTCTACGAGCGTCCGGCGGGGGTGGCCTGAGTGGACACCGCGGCGGAGACCCCGCTCGTGTCGGTCGTCGTGCCGAACTACAACTACGCCGAGTCGCTAGCGGTGTGCCTGCGCGGGATCCAGGCACAGACCTACCCGAACCTCGAGGTGGTGGTCGTCGACGACGCCAGCACCGACGACTCGGTGGCGGTCGCCGAAGCGCTGGGCGTACGGGTGGTCCGGCTCGCCGACAACGGAGGGTGCGCCCGCGCCCGTAACGTGGGCGCGGCGCACACCTTCGGCGACATCCTGTTCTACGTGGACTCCGACGTCGCGATGGCGCCGGACGCGGTCGCGCGGGCGGTCGACGTGCTGCGCGCCGAGCCGGGCGTCGGCGCGGTGTGCGGGTTGGAGGAGCCGGAGCCGCTGCTGCACGACACCTGGGTGGCCCGGTACCGGGGACTCCAGTACCACTACTGGTCAGCCAGCAGCGAGGGCGACATCACCGTGCTGTTCCCGGCGATGCTGGCGGTGCCACGCGCGGTGTACGAGGACGTCGGCCCGTTCAACGAGGGGCTGACGCAGACCGAGGAGGTCGACTACGGGTACCGGCTGTCGCGGCGGTACCGGGTGCGGCTGACGAGCGCGGTGCGCGGCCGCCACGACCACGACCACGCGCTGCGGCCGTTGCTGCGCAAGCTCTTCCACCGGGCCCGGCTGCGGGTGCCGCTGTACGCCCGGGCCCGCAAGTTCGCGAAGGGCTTCGAGACGGCCTCGCGCGCCTGGGGCAGCCTCGCCGCCCTGGCCGCGCTCCCGGCGCTGGCCCTGCCGCTGGCCTTCGGTCCGGCGTGGCTGCTCGCGCCGGCCGTCCTGCTCGCCGCGTCGGTGGCCGCCGACCGGGGCATGTACGGCTTCGTGCGGCGCCGCCGGGGCACCGGATACCTGCTCTCCTTCGCCGCCACCCACTTCCTGGTCAACGTGACGATCGCGACCGGCGTCGGGGTGGGCGTCCTGCAGTGGGCGGCGTCCCGGCCGTTCCGCCGGCTGTACGACAACTCCTTCCCGCGGGAGGTGGTGGCGTGACGGCCACCGCCGCCGCTACCTTGCCCGACATGGCGACAGTGGACACCAAGAGAGACTGGCGTCCGGTGCTGCGCCGGCTGCTCATCGGCGCACCGGCCCTGTGGCTGCTGTTCGTCGTCGTTCACCTGCTGGTCAGCGGCCGGGTCTGGTGGTGGCGACCGGCCGATCTGGTGCCCCCGCCCGCCTTCCTGGTGATTCCCGTGCTGCTGGCGCTGGCGGCGGTGCCCTGCCGGCGGTCCCGCCGGCCCGCGGCGGTGCTGGCCGCCGGCGCCCTCGCCATCGGGACGAGCCTGGCCGGCGTCAACGCCACCGGGATGCTCACCGGCGGCGGTCCGGTGCCGCCCGGCGCGCTCCGGGTGGTCGCGTGGAACACCGGATACTGGCACGAGGCCGGCGAGACCGCTGACTTCTACGACCTGCTCCGGGCGCAGCACGCCGACGTGTACCTGTTGCAGGAGTACCTGAACTACCCGGCCGACGTGCCGGTGCGGATCGACGAGGTCGACCGGCTGCGCGCCGAACTGCCCGGCTACGACATCGCGGTGGCCGGCGAACTGGTGACGCTGTCCCGGTACCCGATCGTCGATCAGCGCGCGCTCGACGCACCCGGCGCGCCGCCCCCGCCGGCCGACACCGACTTCCCGGAGTTCTGGCGGCACAAGGCGTTGCGCACCGACCTGCGCGTCGGCGACGGCGTGCTGTCCGTCTACAACGTGCACGTGACGACGCCGATCTGGATCGGCGGCCCTGGCCCGCTCAGCCGGTCCTTCTGGGACACCATCCGGGACCTGGACGCCGAACGGGGGCCGCACCTGCGCGCGCTGGCCGCCGACGTGTCCACCAACGACGGTCCGGTGCTGGTGGTCGGTGACATGAACACCACGCCGGCGATGGGGGAGCGGCAGGCGTTCCCCGCGGGGCTGCGCGACGCGGCCGCCGCGAGTGGCGCGCCGTACCTCGCGTCCTGGCCCGCGGACGGCTCGTTCCCGCGCTGGTGGCGGCTGGACTGGGCGCTGGTCTCGCCGGGGATGACCGTGCACCGGTACGACTTCGTCGACCCCGCCGGCCTGTCAGACCACCGGCTCCAGTTCCTGGCGGTGTCGCCATGACCCGGGTCTCGGTCGTCATCCCGAACTACAACAAGGCCAAGACGCTGCGCGCGTGCCTGGCGGCGGTGTACGCGCAGACCCGCGCGCCCGCCGAGGTGATCGTGGTGGACGACGCCAGCACCGACGGCTCGCGGACGATCGCCGCCGAGTTCCCGTGCCGGGTGCTGGCCTTCGCGGCCAACCAGGGCCCGTCCGCCGCGCGCAACGCGGGCGCCGCGGCGGCCACCGGCGACGTGCTGTTCTTCCTCGACTCGGACATCGGGCTCGCGCCCGACGCGATCGAGGTCGCGGTGCGCCTCCTCCAGCAGCGGCCGGAATGCGCGGTCGTGCAAGGCATCTACGACTGGCAGCCGCTGTTCGCCGACAGCCGGGTGGAGGCATACAAGACGCTCTGCGAACACTTCTGGCGCCGGCAGAGCGTGGGCGAGTCCAGCGCGACGCTGTTCGCCATGACCGCGATCCGCCGGTACGTGTTCGACGAGGTCGGCGGCTTCGACGAGAGCCTCACCGACGCTGAGGACGTCGAGTTCGGCAGCCGGCTGCCCGGGCGGTACGTGATCCTCACCAGCGACCGGGTCATCGGCCGGCACGACGACGTGGACCGCTTCTGGCCGTACCTGACCGAGCATGTCCGGCGCGCTCACCGGTACGGCGGGCTGTTGGTCCGTGGGTTCCTGGCCCCTTCCGGGGGCGGCGGGCGGCGCCGCCGGACCGACCTGTCCGCGGTCGCCAGCATGGCGGCCTGCGTGCTGGCCGTGGCCACGCTGCCGCTCGCGCTGGTGTCCGGCTGGCTCTTGCTGGCCCCGGCGGCGCTGGTCGCCGGGTTCGTCGCGCTCGACCGCGCGCTGTTCGGCTTCGTCTGGCGGCAGCGGGGGGCGCCTTTTCTCGGGTACGTGATGGCGATGCAGTTCCTGATGTACGCGACCCAGTGCGTCGGGATGTGCGCGGGCGCGCTAAACGTGGTCTGGGCGCGGCGTCCCCTGGTGGGAGCGTTCCGATGACGTGGCGGCCGTGGTTGGACCGTGGGTTGGCCGTCCTGTTCCTCGGGCTCCTCGGGGTCGGCCTCGTGACCGTGCTGCGTGGCCAGGACTGGACGCCGCTCGCGCGGCTGAGCGCGCGCCTGGAACCGGTCGAGATCGCGCTCATCCTCACCGCCGCCGTCCTGGTCAACGGCGTCGGCCTGATCTTCGGGGTGCTGTCCTGGCGGGCGCTGTTCCTCGACCTGGGCGCGCCGGTCGGCACCTGGACCGCCGTGCGGATCTTCTTCGTCGGGTTCCTGACGAAGTTCGTGCCCGGCCGGTTCGTCGCGCTGCCGGTGCTGGTGCGGATGGGCAAGGCGATCGACGTCGGGCCCGTCCGGCTGGCGTCCGTGTTCGTGCTGAGCTGGGGCATCGTCACGCTGACCGGGCTGACCATCGGCATCGCGGCCGGCCCGGCGGTCGCCGGGCTGAGCACCGGCTGGCTGCTGGCGGCGGCGCTGCCCACGATCGCCCTCGTCATCCGCCCCGACCTGCTCAACTGGGGCATCCGCACCGGCGCGCGGCTGCTGCGCCGCCCACCGCCGGCCGTCGCGGCGTCGCGCGCCGGCATCCGCCGGTCGATCGCCGCGCAGGCGCTGTCCTGGGTGATCTCCGGACACCACCTCTGGCTGCTGGCCGTGGTCGCCGGCGCGCCACCCGCCCGGTCGTACCTGGTCTGCGTGGCCGGCTTCGCCGTCGCCGCCGTCGCCGGCATCCTGGTCATGATCGTGCCGGACGGCCTCGGGGTGCGCGAAGCCGTGCTCGCGGTGGGCCTGGCGACCGTCATGCCACTGCCGCTCGCCACGACGGTCGTGCTGGCCAGCCGCGTCGTCTCGGTCCTGACGGACGTCGCGGTGGGCACCATCGGCCTCGCCGTAGCCCACCACCTCCACCGCCGCCGCCACCACCCTCCCCATGATCAAGGCGTCCCTCAAGTCGTTAGAGCGACTACAGGGACGCCTTGATCATGGGCGTGCTAGGCGGCGACAAGGCCGATGAGCCAGACGGCGGCCACGCCGAGCGCGGCCGCCAGCTCGATCAGCATCGACAGCCCGACCGCCTTGAGGGCATGCTTGGTCGACGGCCAGGCCTGGCGCGAGTCGCCCAGCCGCGCCGACTCGGCCAACCACAGCCCGAGGACGAACCCCACCACCAGGCCGACCACCGGGATCACGAAGAAACCCACCAGGCCGAGCAGGCCGCCGGCCACCAGCGACAGGGTCGGTACGCCGCCCCGTTTCAGGTTGCGTCCCGGCCACAGGTACTTGACCAGCGTGCCCGCCCCGGCCAGCAGCGTGGCCAGCGCGAGCACCACCCAGCGGCTCCAGCCGTCGGCGGCCAGCACCGCCCAGGCCAGCACGCCGAGCCAGCACAACAACAGGCCAGGCAGCATGGGCACGATCACGCCGACTATGCCCACCAGGATGGCGAGGCCGCACAGCAGAGTGATCGACGCCTGGCTGTCGCTCAGATCCACGCCTCCCATTGTGCGGACTCTTGTCCATGATCAAGGCGTCCTTTACGTTGTTATCGCGTGGTTTGTCGCGTGGTTTGTCGCGTGCCGCGACCGCGCGGCGGGGCTGCTTCTGGCCGAGCCGCCGGCCCACCGCCTGACCGCGATCTT
This sequence comes from Actinomycetes bacterium KLBMP 9797, assembly GCA_037414955.1. Lineage (GTDB taxonomy): Bacteria > Actinomycetota > Actinomycetes > Mycobacteriales > Micromonosporaceae > Phytohabitans. The sequence goes on along the minus strand of JBBEWH010000048.1, from coordinate 47,696 downwards.
CCGCGCGCCCTTCGTTGCGGCTGGTGCCGTGCCGACAGGACGGTGGCCGGGGGCGCACTCCGGACCGCTTGGAGTGTGGCAGACAAAATGTCCATAGCGGACCTCGTCCGCCACCACGCGGCAACCTATCCACGCTCAGCGGTGCGATATCCACGTTATGAGGCCGCCATAACGTGGATATCGCACCGCTGAGCGCGCCCGCGACGCGTCATGGGTGAGGCCTCCGGTCCTCGTGGTCCGTGCTTCCGTCAATCGTGGACATGTTGGCGTGATCTCGGGCCTGTCGCCGCGGCGCGCACGGGTCGATAGGGCTCCGCGTCCTCCTCGCCATGATCAAGGCGTCCCTCATGTCGTTGTCGCTGATCGCCGTCGGTTGAGGCAAGTTCCGCCGCGCCGCGCCGTGCCGTGCCGTGCCGCGCCGCGCCGCGATCAAGGAGAACCGCGCCGATCAAGGGCTCGGGCACATGGATCCAGATCAAACCATGTGCCCGAGCCCTTGATCGGCGGGCGGTTCCTTGATCGGCGCGGCCCCGGCGGTGCCGGCGCGGCCCCGGCGGTGCCGGCGCGGCCCCGGCGGTGCCGGCGCGGCGCTGGTGGGGGTTGGGTGGACGGCATGGTGGTTAGTTCCTTGAGGGAGGTCTTGATCATGGACTTGCGGTGGGAGGAGGAGAAAGTGGGGACGTGATGGGGATGGGTTGTGGAGGTTGGGGGGTGGAGTGATCTTGGGGGGTAGCGTCGGGAGGCGTGGGGAGAGCGCTGACCGTCGGGTGTTGGGTGCTGGTGGCGCCGGGACTGCTGTGGGCGGCTGTCCGGCTGTTCGGGCTGGAACGCGGGCCGCTCGTGCAGTTGCTCGCGTTCACCCCGTACGTCGCGGCGTGGAGTCTGGTGCCGGTGGCGCTGGCGCTCGGCCTGCGGCGCTGGTGGCCGGCGGGCGTCGCGGCCGTCGCCGCGGTGGCCTTGATCGGGGCGGTGGCGCCCCGCGCGATCAGCCAAGAGACGGACGAGGCCGGACCGACCCTGCGGGTGCTCACCGCGAACCTGCTCGCTGGCCGGGCGGATGTGCCCACGCTCATGAAGATCGTCCGGGAGCGGGCGGTGGATGTGCTGGCGGTGCAGGAGTTCACGCCGGACGCGGCGGCCGAGCTGGACCGGCACGGGTTGGCCGAGCTGATGCCGCACCGCCAGCTCAACCCCGTGGTCGGCACCGAGGGCTCCGGACTCTACGCGCGTTATCCGCTCACCGACACCGGCATCCGTCGCAACCCGGGCGGCTTCACGCAGGCGTACGCGACCGTGCAGGTACCCGAGACGGGGCCGGTCATCGTGGAGTCGGTGCACCCGGCGGCGCCGTACTCGATGAAGATGCTCACCGCGTGGCGCACAGACCTCGCGAATCAGCCGAAGGCCACACCGGACGGTCCAATTCGGATCCTCGCCGGCGACTTCAACGCCACGCTCGACCATGCGCCGCTGCGTGATCTGCTCGATTCCGGCTACCGGGACGCGGCCGACGCCGCGGGCACCGGGCTGATCGGCACGTGGGGGCCGTATGACGGGGACCGGATCCCGCCGGTCACGATCGACCATGTGCTGGTAGACCGCCGGATCGGGGTGCGCGGCGTGTGGGTGCACACGGTGCCGGGCACCGACCATCGCGCGGTCGCGGCGGAGCTGACCCTGCCACGGAAGCGGAACTGACCCGGCCCAAGAACCTGGGATGACCTACCGGAGTCACCGTCCAGTTCCCTACGGTCGACTCGTGGAGCTTCGTGTACTCGGGCCGGTCGAGATGCACGCCGGTGGCCACGTACTGGATTCCGGGCGACCGCAGCAGCAGGTGCTGCTCGCGGTGCTGGCCGTGGAGGCGGGGCGACTGGTGTCAGCGGAATCCCTGATGGATCGCGTGTCGGGGCAGGCGCCGCCGAAACGGGCGAGCCAGCTCCTGCACACGCACATCACCCGGATCCGGCGGATGTTGGAGCGCGCCGAGGAGATCGGCGGCGACCCGGTGCGGCTGGCGCGGCGCACCGGCGGATACATGCTGGAGATGCCGCCGCATCAGGTCGATGTGCACCGTTTCTACCAGCTGGTCCGGCGGGCGCGCGGCGACCAGCCGGCCCACGAGCGGGTCGGGCTGCTGCGGGAGGCGCTGGACCTGTGGCGGGGCGAGCCGCTGGCCGGCCTGTCCGGGCCGTGGGTCGAGACCACCCGCCAGGTCTGGCGCCAGCAGCGGCTCGCGGCGGTGATCGCCTGGGCGCACGCCATGCTGGACGCGGGCGAGCCGTCGACGGTGATCGAGCCGCTCGTGCGGGAGCTGGCCGACCACCCGCTGGCCGAGCCGCTGGTCGTGGTGTTGATGCGGGCGTTGGCCGCCACCGGCCGGTCCGCGGAGGCGCTGGAGCACTACGCCACGCTGCGCCGCCGGTTGACCGAGGAGCTCGGCACCGATCCGGGCACCGAGCTGCAGTCGGTACACCGCGCCATCCTGCGCGGTGAGCAGGCGGCGCCCGCGGCGCCGCCACCGGAACCGCCCGCGCGGACGGTCGTGCCGGCGCAGCTGCCCGCCGACGTGCGCGCCTTCACCGGCCGGGCGCGCGAGTTGGCGGAGCTCGACGCGTTCGGCACCGAACCGTCTGCCGAGACGAAGATCGCCGTGGTGTCCGGCACCGCCGGGGTGGGCAAGACCGCCCTCGCGATCCACTGGGCCCATCGGGTCGCCGATCGCTTTCCGGACGGCCAGCTCTACGTGAACCTGCGCGGCTTCGCCCCCGAGCAGCCGATGGTCGCGGCGGACGCGCTCGCGCGGTTCCTGGCCGCGCTGGGCGTCGCCAGCCCGGACATCCCGCCCGAGGTGGACGAGCGGGCCGCGCGCTACCGCAGCGAGCTGGCCGGGCGGCGGATGCTGATCGTGCTCGACAACGCCGCGTCGAGCGAGCAGGTGCGCCCGCTACTGCCCGGCAGCGGCACCTGCGTGGCGCTGGTGACCAGCCGGGACAGCCTGGCCGGGCTGGTGGCCGTACACGGCGCTCACCGGCTCGACCTCGACCCGCTGCCCGAGGCGGACGCGCTGGCCCTCGTGCGTCGACTGGTCGGCCGGCGGGCGGCGGCGGAGTCCGGGGCAGCCGTCACGCTGGTACACCGGTGTGTGCGGCTGCCGCTGGCGCTGCGGGTGGCGGCGGAGCTGGTGGTGTCCCGGCCCGCCGCGCCGCTGTCGGAGCTGGTGGAGGAGCTGGCCGATCAGCAGCACCGGCTCAGCCTGCTGGACGCCGGCGGCGACCCGCGCGCCGCCGTCGCGGCGGTGCTCTCCTGGTCGGTGCGACACCTGCCGCCGGACGCCGCGCGGGTGTTCCGGCTGCTCGGTGGTCACCCTGGTGGCGACATCGACGGGTACGGCGTTGCCGCGCTCGTCGGCACGGATCTGCCGCCGGCCCGCCGCACCCTGGACCGGCTCGCCCGCGCCCACCTCGTCTACCCGACCGCGCCGGGCCGGTACGGCATGCACGACCTGCTGCGCGCGTACGCCATCCGCCTGAGCCGCATGGAGGACAGCGACGGTGAGCGGCGGGCGGCGCTGGACCGGCTGTTCGCGTATTACCTCGCCACGGCCGCGGCGGCCATCGACCGGCTGCACCCGGCGGAGAAGGAGTACCGGTCCGGCATCCCCGAAACGACGGCGCCGGTGCCCGACCTGGCCGACGCGGTCGCCGCGCGGCGCTGGCTGGACGCGGAGCGTTCCTGCCTGGTCGCGGTCGCCGCGCACGGCCGGGCCGTGCACGCCGTCGGGCTGTCCAGCCTCCTCTACTCCTATCTGGACGGTGGTTACCACGCCGACGCCTTGGCCATCCACGCGCACGCCCACCGCGCGGCGCGGCGCGCCGGCGACCCGGCCGGCGAGGCGCACGCGCTGCGCGGCCTGGGCACCGCGCACATGCGGCTCGGCCGGTACCGGCACGCCGTCGACCACTTCCGGCAGGCGCTCGCGCTGTTCCGGCAGGCCGCGGACCGTCACGGCGAGATCCGCGCGCTGAACGGCCTGGGCCTGGTCGGGCTGCGGCTGGGCTGGCTCGACGCCACCCGCGACCACCACCAGCAGGCGCTCTCCCTGGCCCGGCAGTCCGGCGACCGCCTCGGCGAGGTCCGGGCGCTGAACGGCCTCGGCATCACCGAGCAGCAGCACGGCCGATACCTGGACGCCGTGCACCACCACGAGCAGGCGCTGGTCGCCGCGCGGCTGGCCGGCGATCGCACCAGCGAGGCCATCGCGCTCGACAACATGGGCCTCGCCGAGCAGCAGCTCGGCCGGCACGGCGCCGCCGCCGAGCACCACGAGCAGGCGCTGCGCCTGGCGCGGATGCTCGGCAACCGCACCGGCGAGGCGCACGTCCTGGACAACCTCGGCACCTGCCAGCTACGGCTCGGCCAGGTCGGAGCGGCGGTCAGGTACTTCGAGCGGGCGCTCGCGATCTTCCGGGAGGTCGGCGACCGGCGCGGTCAGACGCACGCGCTGAACGGGCTCGGCGAAGCGGCCCGCGCGGCCGGCGACCCGGTCGGCGCCCGGGTCCACCACGAGGCCGCGCTCTCGATCGCGCGGGACATCGGCCTCGCCGACCAGGAAGCCCGCGCCACCGCCGGCCTCAATCCGATCACCCCATGATCCTCCCGCTCCCCATGATCAAGGCGTCCCTCAAGGCGTTCTAACGACTTGAGGGACGCCTTGATCATGGGGAGACTGCGGGGATGCGTACCGCGCTGGATCGGGTCCGGGACGCCGTCGGCGGCTCCGACCTGCTCGACCTGCTGGGCCGCCGGCTGCCCGGCGCCGACCTGACGACGCTGCTACTCGAGGTGCTGCGGCTGCGCGCGGCCCGTCGCGCTCCCGCCGAGGTGCTGAAGCGGTACCGCGAGGACCGCTTCGTCGCGCCCGCCGCGGTGCCGTTCCACCGCCTGCGCCGGGTCGAGGACGCGGTGCTGGCCAGCCTGCCCGCTGGTGTGGAGCCGATCACACTGGCGCCGCTCGCACCGCTGGGCACCCACTCGGTCGTGGCCGGCGTCCCGCAGAACAACGTGGTGTCCACGGTGCGCGGCACCGAGGTGGCGGCGGATCCGACGAACGGGCTGGCGCTGGCGGCGGCGCACCGGCGGTCTACATCGGACGCCGGTGACGTGCGGCTGGCCGCTGTCCAGCGGGTGGTGCGGGCCCAGCGGTTCGCGGCGGCGCCCGCGCACTTCTCGCTGTTCGCCCTCGTCTCCGCCGGGCGGGACACCGGCAACCTGGCCTTCGAGCGCCGGCACGCCGCCGAGCAGCTGCGCGTCTGGACGGACGCGATGCGCGCGTTGGGCGCCGCCCGCACGCGGGTCACGCTCACCACCTTCGAACCCGGGTACGCCGCGGTGGCGGCCGCCGTGCGCGAGGTCCTGTCCGGACGCTCCGATGTGGAGGTGGTGGACGACCCGGCGCGGGCCCGGGGGCGCGGCTACTACACCGGTTTCTGCTTCAAGCTGTACCTCGCGGTCGATGGCGAGCCGTTCGAGGTGGGCGACGGCGGGTTCGTGGACTGGACGCGGAAGCTGCTCGGCAACCGCAAGGAGCGGCTCCTGACCAGCGGCATCGGCATCGACCGCGTCGCCCTCGCCCTCCCATGATCAAGGCGTCCTTCAAGTCGTTCTAACTACTTGAAGGACGCCTTGATCATGGGAGGAGCTAGCGGACGAGGGTGACGCGGCCGGTGTCCAGGTCGTAGCGGGCGCCGACGACGGCGAGCGTGCCGGCCTCGACCTTCTCCCGCACGATGTCGCTGGTCTCGACCAGCGCCCGGGCCTGCGCCTTGACGTTGGCGACGACCGCGTTGTCCACCTTGTCACCGGGCTGATCGAGGACCGGCTCGATGATCGGGCGCAGCGCCGTGACGATGGCCCCGATATGTCCGGGCGCGGTGGCGCCGGTCTCGATGGCCTCGATCGTGGCGGTCACCGCGCCGCACCGCTCGTGGCCGAGCACCATCAGCACCGGCGGGGCGAAGTGCTCCACGGCGTACTCGATGCTGCCCAGCAGGAGGTCGTCGACCTCGTTGCCGGCCACCCGGTTGTCGAAGATGTCGCCGAGCCCCTGGTCGAAGAGCAGCTCCGGCGGCACCCGCGAGTCGGCGCACCCGAGCGTGATGAGGAAGGGGTGCTGGCCGGCCGCCAGCTCGCGCAGCCGTTCGACGGTCTGGTGCGGGTGCCGGGGGTGCCCGGTGACGAACCGATGGTTGCCGGCGAGGAGCCGGCGCAGCGCCTCGGCCGGCGTGGTGGGGGTGGGTTCGGTGGTGGCGGCAGCGGACGCGGCGCTCGGCTGGGCGAGCCCGAAGGCGCCCGCGGCGAGGCCCCCGGCGGCGAGCAGTGCCCGCCGCCGCACAGCATTGTGCGGCATGTTTCGCTCCGAGGGAAGGAGGGTTTGAGTTCCATCACGGATCGTGGACCCGCTCCCACCCGGGCGGAAGAGCACCGTGATCGCCGTCACTGTGATTCAGGCATCTCCGATGCACGACTGACCACGGCGCCCCTCCGGTCGCAAGAACGACATGAGGGACGCCTTGATCATGGATGGGAAGCGAGATCGGTGCAGTTGCGGAGAGTGGTGAAACGATGCCGGAGGCGCTTCGCCGCGGTGCCGGTCAGGGGCAGTGGTTGGCCCGTGCCGGACACGACCGCCGGCACGAATTCGTCGCGCACCACTCGGCGGCCGCGCACCGTTAGCCGCAGCACGCCGGTCTCGGTGCTGGCTGAGGAGCCGTACCATAGGAAGTTGCCCAGCCCATAGGCTACATAGGACTGTCGTAACCAACCGGCGCCCTGGAGGACGTGTGCGTGCGTACCCACGATGATGTCGGCGCCGGCGGCGGCGAGCCGATCGGCGAACCGTTTCTGGTCCGGGCTCGGGCATTCGTCGCCCTCCACGCCCCAGTGGTTGAACACCACGACCAGATCGGCCGCCCGCCGCGCCGCGGCGACGGCCGCGACCGCGCGCCGCACGTCCCACGCCATCGCGATGCCCGGCCGGTCGGTGCGCGCGGCCCAGGATGAGGCGAGCGCCCGGATCTGGCTGAAACCCAGGACCGCTATCCGGGTGCCGCGGACCTCCGTCACCCATGGCCGATAGGCGGAGTCGACGTCGCGCCCGGCGCCGAAGACCGGGAATCCCGTCCTCTTCGCACTGTCCAGTGTGTCCAGCAGGCCGACCTGGCCGTAGTCGAGCGCGTGGTTGTTGGCCAGCGACGCCGCGTCGATGCCGGCGGCGCGCAGTGCGGCATAGGCGCTGGCGGGCGCGCGGAAGTGGTATCGCTTCGGCTCTGGCCGACCACGGGCGGTGACGGCGGTCTCCAGGTTGACCAGTGCGAGATCGGCGCCGGACAGCGCCGGCGCGATCGGGCCGAACGCGGTGGCCGGGTCGCCCAGCAGCCGCGCGGTGCGCCCGGTGAAGTGCACGTCACCCCCGAACGCCAACGTGATCTCCGGCGTGACCACAGAGGACGGTGACGGGGAGGGCGCCGGCGCTGCGGTCGGAGAAGGCGTGGGCGACGGCGTGGCTGGCGCGGCGCGCGGCGCGCTGTCGCAACCGCAGGCGAGGCAGAGGACCAGCACCCCGGCGCGCCATCGCCCACGCCATCCCCCAGGCATCCGCTGAGCCTACGCCGCTCCCCATGATCAAGGCGTCCCCTCAAGTCCCCGCCCACCGCCCCTACACCACAGCCGACTTGAGGGACGCCTTGATCATGGGGAGCGCACAGGGTTTGCTTCGGTGGGTTTTCGGGGGTGCTTGGTCTGATGGATCTCATCAGGACGAGAGCCTCGATGGAAGGACCCGAAGCATGCGTATCAAGAGCATTGTGGCGTTGAGCCTCGCCGGCGCGGCCGCGGCCGCCGTCATCGCCGGCGGCGCGGCATATGCCAATGACGACACGGGCACCGATCCGCAGGTGCGGATCGTCTACGAGGAGGGTACGGGCGCCACCGGCGGCACCGGCGCCGCCACCAACCGCGAGGACTGCCCGGAGAAGAGCGGCGGCCAGGGGGAGAGCGCCCCGGGTGGCGGCACCGGCGGGACGACCGGCGAGCAGCCGGAGGCTGACCTGTGACGGCGGTCACCGAGGTAGAGGCGCCGGCGCCACACGTGTTGCTGGAGCAGGCGCTCTTCGAGGTCAAGCGGGTCATCGTCGGGCAGGACAGGCTGGTCGAACGGCTGATGACCGCGTTGCTGGCGGACGGGCACTGCCTGCTCGAAGGCGTGCCCGGCGTGGCGAAGACGCTCGCCGCGCAGACGCTGGCGACCGCGGTGGGCGGCACGTTCCACCGTATCCAGTTCACGCCGGACCTGGTGCCGTCGGACATCGTCGGCACCCGGATCTACCGGGCGTCGAAGGAGAGCTTCGACGTGGAACTGGGCCCGATCATGGCGAACCTGGTGCTGACAGACGAGATCAACCGGGCGCCCGCGAAGGTGCAGTCGGCCCTGCTGGAAGCGATGGCGGAGCGCCAGGTCTCCATCGGCGGCCGCACGTACCGGGTACCGGAGCCGTTCCTGGTGCTGGCGACCCAGAACCCGATCGAGTCCGAGGGCGTCTACCAGCTTCCGGAGGCGCAGCGCGACCGGTTCCTCATGAAGATCGTCGTGGGCTACCCGACGGAGGAGGAGGAACTGGGCATCCTGTACCGGATGGGCACGTCGCGGCCGGAGCCGCGCACCGTGCTCGACCCGCGGAAGCTGCTGGTGTTGCAGGAGTTGGCGCGCGGCGTGTTCGTGCACCACGCGCTGGCCGAGTACGTGGTGCGGCTGGTGGTCGCGACCCGCAACCCGGACCGGTTCGGCGTCGGTGATCTGACGTCGCGCCTCGCGTATGGCGCCAGCCCGCGCGCCACCCTCGGCCTGGTCGCCGCGGCGCGGGCACTGGCCCTGTTGCGCGGCCGCGAGTACGTGCTGCCGGCCGACATCACCGACCTGGCCGTGGACGTGCTGTCGCACCGGCTGGTGCTGTCGTTCGACGCGGTGGCCGACGGCATCACGCCGGAGTCCATTGTGCAGCGTCTGGTGCAGGCGGTGCCGCCGCCGCAGATCTCACCCCACCAAGCGGAGCAAGCGGCATGAGCACCTCACAAAATCGATCGCTGCGCTCCCGATTCCGCGGGGGCCCCGCATGAACGACGGCGCGACGATCCATCAACTGGTGCCCGAGCGCCGCCTCCGGCGGCTGGAGCTGACCATCACGAGGCGGCTGGACGGGTTGCTGCACGGGCAGTACCTGGGTCTGCTGCCGGGTTCGGGCAGCGAGCTGGCGGGCAGCCGGGAGTACCGCCCCGGCGAGGACGAGGTGCGGCGGATGGACTGGGCGGTGACCGCCCGCACCGCGGTGCCGCACGTGCGGGAAGTCGACGCCGATCGGGAGCTGACCACGTGGTTGCTGGTGGACGGTACGCCGAGCATGGACTTCGGCACGGCCGACCTGGAGAAGCGGGAGCTCGCGGTCGCCGCCACGGCGGCGGTGGGTTTCCTCACCGCCGGCGCGGGCAACCGGCTCGGCGCGCACCTTCTCGGCAGCGGCGGCATCCGCCGTTTCCCGGCCCGCACCGGCCGCATCCACCTGCTCGGCCTGCTGCGCACGCTGCTGTCCGCGCCGCGCGGCGCCGCCTCCGAGAAGACCAGCGAACTGGGCGAGGCGATCACCGGCATCCGCCGGTCCGCCACGCGCCGCGGACTCGTCGTGGTGATCTCCGACTTCCTGGACGGGATGGATCAGGAGGACCGTCCAGAGTGGGAAGTGGAGCTGCGCCGGCTGGCCATCAAGCACCAGGTGCTGGCCATCGAGGTGACCGATCCGCGTGAGCTGGAGCTGCCGGACGTGGGCATCATCACGCTTGTCGACCCGGAGTCCGGGCAGAGCCGCGAGGTGTCGACGGCCAGCCGGAAGCTGCGCGAGCGGTACGCGGCCGCGGCCGCCACCCAGCGGGAGGCGGTGCGGCGGGCGCTGCGCCGGGCCGGCGTCCAGCACCTGCCGCTGCGCACCGACCGGGACTGGGTCGCCGACATCGTCCGGCACGTGTTCGCCCAGCGCCGCCTGGCGGTGGCGGCCCGGGCCCATCCGAGCGGAGGTGTGGCATGACGTTTGAGAGTCCGGTACGCCTGTGGCTGCTGCTCGGTGTGGCGTTGCTCGCCGCGCTGTACGTGGTCGTGCAACGGCGTCGCAGCCGGTACGCCGTGCGGTTCACCAACCTGCGCCTGCTCGACAAGGTCGCGCCGAAGCGCCCGGCCTGGCGCCGGCACGTGCCGGCGAGCCTGTTCCTGGCGATGATGGCGCTGCTGATCGTCGGTTTCGCCCGGCCGACCGACGAGGTCCGGGTGCCGCGGGAGCGGGCCACCGTGATCGTGGCGGTGGACGTGTCGCGGTCGATGCTGGCCACCGACGTCGAGCCGGACCGGCTGAGCGCGGCGCAGGGCGCGGCGCGCGAGTTCGTCGACGGGCTGCCGGAGCAGTTCAACGTCGGGCTGGTCGCCTTCGCCGGCAGCGCCTCGGTAGCGGTGGCACCGACCACCGACCGGGAGGCGCTGGACGCCGCGATCGAACGGCTCAACGAGACGAACATGGCCCAGCAGGGCACGGCGATCGGCGAGGCCGTCCTCACCGCGCTGGAGACCATCCAGACGGTGGACGCGGAGGCGGCGGAGGAGCCGCCGCCGGCCCGCGTGGTGGTGCTCTCGGACGGCGCCAACACCGCTGGCCGGGATCCGGAGCAGGCCGCCGCCGAGGCGAGCACCGCCGGCGTGCCGGTGGACAGCATCGCCTTCGGCACCTCGTCGGGCGTGGTGTCCGGCGGTGCGGGGCAGCAGATGTCGGTGCCGGTCGACGGCCAGACGCTGGAGGCGGTGGCCCAGCAGACCGGCGGCACGTACCACGAGGCGGGCTCCGGCGACGAGCTGCGCGCCGTGTACGAGGACATCGGCAGCTCGGTCGGCTACATCACGGAACGGCAGGACGTGTCGGCCCGGTTCATCGGGATCGGCCTGATCCTCGCCCTGCTGGCGGCGGCCGCGTCGCTGCTCTGGTTCGCGCGAATTCCTTAGTGGAGGGTCTGTCATGACTGCGATACACGGGCTCGGGCAGCCGCGCGGTCCCGGGTTCATCTCCCCGGAGCTGGATCCCTGGGCGGCACCGCGGCCCGGCGTACCCGATGGGCAACCGGAACCGGCCGCGGAACGCGCGCGCTGGCCGCGCGTGCTGCTCGCGAGCCTGGCGCTGGTGGGGGTGTCGGCGGCGTCCGGCGCCCTCGCCGGCGGCTACGTCGCCGGCGACGACGAGGCGCCGGACGCGGCCGCGGTGCCGCCGCAAACGGCGGCGCCGTCACAGAACCCGGGCGGCGTGCCGGACACCCTGGTCGCCGCCGCGGCCACCGCCCTGCCCGGCGTGGTGTCCGTGCGGGCCGGCAACGCCGGCGGGTCCGGCTTCGCGATCGACGACCAGGGCCACATCATCACCAACAACCACGTGGTCGAGGGCGGCGGCGACGTCTCGGTCGTGGGCCAGGACGGCCGGCGCATCGCGGCGGAGGTGGTCGGGCGCGACCCCAGCAGCGACATCGCGGTGCTGCGGATCACCCCGACGGCCGCGCTGCGCCCGCTCCAGCTGGCCCAGGCCGGGAGTACCCAGGTGGGTGAGCCGGTGCTCGCGGTCGGCTCGCCGCTCGGCCTGTCCGGCACCGTCACCGCCGGCATCGTCAGCGCGCTGGACCGGCGGGTGCGGCTCGGCGACACCGGGGCGCGGCAGACGGCGATCCAGACCGACGCGTCCATCAACCCCGGCAACTCGGGCGGCCCGCTCGTGAACGCCCAGGGACAGGTGGTCGGCGTGAACACCGCGATCGCGGTGCTCGACGGCATCGGTAACACCGGGATCGGGTTCGCCATCCCGATCCAGCGCGCCGAGCAGGTCGCGGAGCGGATCATCGGCAGCGGCGGATAGCGTTCCTGACATGCGGTTACTGGTTGTCGAGGGATCACATGCGGTTACTGGTTGTCGAGGATGAGGAGGACCTGGCCGAGGCCCTGCGCCTCGGCCTGGTCCGCGCCGGCTACGCGGTCGACGTGGCGACCGACGCCGGGCAGGCCTACGAGCGGTTGGGCGTCAACGCGTACGACCTCATGCTGCTCGACATCAACCTGCCCGACGCCAACGGATTCGAGGTGTGCCGGGCGATCCGGCACGGTGACGTGCCCGTGGAGAGCGGCGCCGAGCTGCGGGTGTTGATGCTCACCGCGCGCGGTGCGCTGCACGACCGGGTGCGCGGGCTGGACGAGGGCGCCGACGACTACCTCGTAAAGCCGTTCGCGCTCGCCGAGTTGCTGGCCCGGGTGCGGGCGCTGCTGCGCCGCGACACCAACGGCGGCACGGCCGTGTTGCGGGTCGGCCCGCTCCAGCTCGACGTGTCCCGGCACGAGGCCAGCCGGGACGGCGCCCCGCTGCAGCTGACGCCGAAGGAGTTCGGCGTGCTGGAATACCTGATGACCCGCGCCGGCCACGTGGTCTCCGCCGAGGAGCTGCTGGAGCACGTCTGGGACGAGAACGCCGACCCGTTCACCCAGACCGTGCGGGTGACGGTGGGCACGCTGCGCCGCAAGCTCGGCGGCGAGGCGATCGAGACGGTGGTCGGTCGCGGGTACCGGCTGAAGGAGTCCCTGTGAAACGGCTCGTGCAGTCGATCCGGTTCCGCCTGACGGTGCTCTACTCGACGCTGCTGTTCGCGCTGGCCGGCGGCGGACTCGCGGTGACGTATGTGGCGGTCGAGCGCACCACCGACCCGAAGCCGATCACCAAGCAGTACGAGGCCGACATCGTCAAGCACGGCCGGACCGTCGACACGATGACGGTCGCCGACGTCGACCAGATCGAGTCGGCGGTGAACTACAGCACGCTCCAGACGCTGCGGAACTACTCGCTGATCGCGCTGGGCGGGCTGTTCCTCGCCAGCCTCGGCATCGGCTGGGTGCTGTCCGGTCGCGCGTTGCGCCCGGTCGGCGCGATCGCGCGCACCACCCGGGAGATCCAGGCCACCGACCTGTCCCGGCGGATCCGGCTCGCCGGCGCGCACGACGAGCTGCGCGAGCTCGGCGACACCATCGACTCCATGCTCGACCGGCTGGAGGGCGCGTTCCGGGCACAGCGGCAGCTCATCGACGACGCCTCGCACGAGCTGCGCAGCCCGCTCGCCATCATCCGCGCCAACCTCGACGCGTCTTTGATAGACGCGCCGGACGCCACCGAGGCCGAGCGGACCCGCGCGGTCGCGGTCGTCGACCGGGCCACCACCCGGATGTCGCGGCTCGTCGAGGACCTGCTCGCCACCGCGCGGCGGGATGCCGACGCGATGGCCGACACCGACGTCGAGCTGGGCGCCGTCGCGCGCGAGGCGGGGGAGGACTTCGCCGCCATCGCCGCCGAGCGCGCGGTGACCATCGGGTACGACGTGCGTCAGCCGGATCTGATGCTGATCGGCGACCACGACGCGCTCCGGCGGGCGGTGGGCAATCTGCTCTCCAACGCGGTACGCCTGTCGCCCGGCGGCGGCACGGTGACCGTGGGCGCCGGTCGGGAGGGTGGCTGGCTCTGGCTGGCCGTCGCCGACCAGGGTCCCGGCATCCCGGCGGCCGAGCAGGCGCGGGTGTTCGACCGGTTCTGGCGCGGCTCTTCGTCGTCGCCCGTTCAGGATCGGCGCACCGGCCTGGGGCTGGCGATCGTGCGCCAGATCACCGAATCGCACGGCGGGCACGTGGCGCTCTTCTCGTCCGTCGGCACCGGCAGCACCTTCGTCCTCTGGCTCCCGGCCCCGCATCGCCCCGACGACACCCCACCCCCGTCTGTTTCCCCCCTTCCTCATCCATGACTTCGCCGCCTCCATGATCAAGGCGTCCTTCAAGTCGTTATAGCTACGTGAAGGACGCCTTGATCATGGTTAGGTCAGGGCGTTGACGGCGCGGGCCACCACCAGGATGACGACGAGGAACGACACGCAGGACTGGAGCATCATCGCCAGCTTCGCCCAGCGCGCGAGCGGCAGCGTGTCGGTGGGGCTGAACGCGGTCGAGTTCGTGAACGCCAGATACAGGTAGTCGACGAACGTCGGCCGCCACTGCTCGTGCGTGAGTTCCGGCGCGGTCATCTGCGCGAAGAGGAAGTCGGGATGGACCCGGCGGGCATTCGCCCGGGCGGCCGGGCCACCGCGGTCCAGCAGCCAGTACCACAGCGCGAACACGATCACGTTGGTCAGCCAGATCACCGCGCCGCTGAGCAGGACCTCGCCCGGGCGGTCCGCGTCGCCGCCGCGGACCAGCACCACGACGAGCCGCCCGGTGGACCACACCAGGGCCAGGGTGGCGACCGCGACCAGCCCTACGCTGGCGATCCGCACGGCCGTCGACTCCCGGTCGATCCGGTACGGGTTGACCGCGACCAGCCCGACGAGCAGCGCGGCCTCGACGGCGGGCAGCAGCCAGCGCGGGTTGAACGCGAGCTGTTGCGGGGTCAGCCACTGCAACGCGATGGCGCCGGCGATGGCGAGCGCCACCGGCCACCGATGCTCGCCCGGATGCGGTCGCCGCCACGCCGGTTCCGTCACCGTTCCATTGTGGCCCTCCATGATCAAGGCGTCCCTCAAGTCGTTAGAACTACTTGAAGGACGCCTTGATCATGCAGGGGTTAGTCGACGCGGCGGTTACGTTTGATCTCGGAGCGGCGGCGCTTGTCGTCCAGGCGGCGCTGCTTCGCCCGGCGGCTCGGCTTCGTGGGACGGCGCTGGGGCGGCGGTGGGGCGATCGCGTCGCGCAGCAGCGCCGCCAGCCGGGCCTGGGCGGCCTCGCGGTTGCGCAACTGCGACCGGTACTCCGACGCCGCGATCGTGAGCACACCCTCCACGAGCCGGCCAGCGAGCCGCTCCAGCGCGCGTTCCTTGAGTGGGGGTGGCAGCGCGGACGTGGCGGCCAGATCCCAGGACAGCTCGACGCGCGAGTCGGTGGTGTTTACGCCCTGCCCGCCCGGGCCGCTGGAACGGGAGAACCGCCAGTTCAGCTCCGCTTCCGGAATCACCAGGCCCGGTCGCACCGTCACATCCGCCACGCCAACAGCTTCAACCATGATCGGACGGCACTCAAGCCGGGGGCCTCGCCGACTGTGCGGCTGTCGACCGTGCGGCTGTCGACCGTGCGGCTGTCGACCGTGTGGCGCCGACCCGGTGGCGTCGCCCGGGTGGCCACCGGCGGTGTCGCCATCGGCGGTGCGGGCGTCAGCGGGTGCGGGCGTCGTCGGTCCTGGGCGTCGCCGGTTGTGGGCGTCGCTGGTCCTGGGCGTCGCCGGTTGTGGGCGTCGCTGGTCCTGGGCGTCGCCGGTCGTGGGCGTCGCTGGTCCTGGGCGTCGCTGGTCCTGGGCGTCGTCGGTCCTGGGCGTCGTCGGCCCTGGGCGTCGTCGGCCCTGTGGATCAAGGGAATGTGCGCCGATCATGGGCTTAGGCACCGGGAACGGAGATCAAAGCACGTGCCCAAGCCCTTGATCGGCGGGGAGAGGGGGGAGGGTTTGGAGGAGACGGGTGCGGAGAACCGCAGCGCGGTTAGTGAAGGTGCGTTGGGCTGCCGCGTATTCGGCTCGGCCTTCCGACGTCTCCACGCGCACGGGTGGATAGCCCAGGTCCGCCAGGTCGTAGGGGCTGGCGCGCATGTCCAGCGCGCGGATGTCGCGGGCCAGTGCGAAGCAGTCCGCCACCAGCTCGCTCGGGACGAGCGGCGAGAGCTTGTACGCCCACTTGTAGAGGTCCATGTTCGCGTGCAGGCAGCCCGGTTGCTCGTTGTCGTGCTGGGTTTCGCGGGTCGGCCGGAGCTGATTCAGCGGACGGGCGGCCGGCGTGAAGAACCGGTACGCGTCGAAGTGGCTGCACCGCACCCGGTTGTCGTCCACCACCCGGGCGGTCTCCGCGGGCGACAGTCGCAGGCGCAGCTGCCCGTGCCGCACCGCGTCCGTGCGGTACACCATCGCCCACTCGTGCATGCCGAAGCAGCCGAAAAAGGCCGGGCGGGACGCGGTACCCGCCAGCAGTCGCTGGACCCACGCGAGCGACGGCTTCGCGACGGCGGCCGTGTCGAGCGTCACGCCGCCGTCGACCGCGATGTAATCGCGGTCGGGTTCGCCGCCGCGCAGCACCACGCCCGCGCCCGGATGCCAGCGGCGCAGCTGCGCGGGCCGGAACGAGTAGTACGTGAACAGGAAGTCCTCGACCGGATGCTTCTCGCCGGCCCGGCGGCGCGCGAGATGCGGCGCCAGCCAGGCGTCGACGCGGCGTTCGTGCGCCGCGCGGCGGGCGTGCCACTCCGTCGCGTCCAGGTACCTCACCCGCCCAGGGTAGGTTGGGGCTCGTGCGTATCGCTCGTTTCGTCCATGCCGGTGGGATGTCGTTCGGGGTCGTGGAAGGCGACGCGGCCGCGGGCCTGACCGTCGCCGCGATCGAAGGACACCCGTTCGGTCAGATCACGTTCACTGGTGAGCGGTGGGCGCTCGCCGACGTGCGGCTGTTGTCGCCGATCCTGCCGAGCAAGGTGGTGTGCGTGGGGCGTAACTACGCCGACCACGCGGCCGAGATGGGCAACGAGCTCCCGAAGGAGCCGTTGCTCTTCCTCAAGCCGTCGACGTCGGTGATCGGCCCGCGCGACGCGATCAAGCTGCCGCCGCAGTCGCGGCAGGTCGAGCACGAGGCCGAGCTCGCGGTGGTCATCGGTCCGCCGGGGGCCAGGCGCGTCGACCGCGCCGGGGCCGAGCGCGCCATTTTCGGGTACGCCTGCGCGAACGACGTCACCGCCCGCGACCTGCAGCGTGCCGACGTGCAGTTCACCCGGGCCAAGGGGTTCGACTCGTTCTGCCCGCTGGGCCCGTGGATCGTGACCGACCTCGACGTGAGCGACCTCGAAGTGCGTTGCGAGGTCGGCGAAGAGGTGCGGCAGTTGGGGCGCACGAAGGACATGGTGTTCGACGTGGCGACCCTGGTGTCGTATGTGTCGCATGTCATGACGCTGCTGCCCGGCGATGTGGTGCTGACCGGCACGCCGGCCGGGGTGAGCGCGATGGTGGCCGGCGACACCGTGACGGTGCGGATCGAGGGCGTCGGCGAGCTGACCAATCCCGTGGTGGCGCTCGACTGACTCGTCTCGCTCATGATCAGGGCGTCCTTCAAGTCGTTCTAACGACTTGGAGGACCGCCCTGATCATGAGACGGTGGTGCGCCTGGGGTGCGGGCCGATTTGGCGGGCTTCGGGCCGTCAGGTAAAGTTCGTGGACGGCGCGGTCCTCACGGTTCGTGCCACATTGGGGTATGGGGTAATTGGCAGCCCAACTGATTCTGGTTCAGTTAGTCTAGGTTCGAGTCCTGGTACCCCAGCGGTCGGCGCCCATCAGCGGCGCCGGCGCTGGTCTCTGGTAGAGTTCAGCACCGTCGCTCGCAAGAGCGACAAGGAAAGTTCTGGCCCCGTCGTCTAGCGGCCTAGGACGCCGCCCTCTCAAGGCGGTAGCGTGGGTTCGAATCCCATCGGGGCTACAACGCAAGGCCCGCAGCGATTGCTGCGGGCCTTTTTCGTGCGCCCGCCGCTGCGTTGCCCCCACAGGGCAGCCCTGTAGGGGCGGCGCGCTTCAACAGGGGAGCCCTGTACCCGTCCAGGCGGGTATAGGGGAGCTCTCTCCGGAATTCACGCCCCACAGGGCTGCCCTGTGGAGGCAAGGCCGGGGCGTGGCGTGCGCGCATGATCAGGGCGTCCCTCACGTCGTTGAACGACGTGAGGGACGCCCTGATCATGGGATTGGCGGGCTAGAGGCCGCTGAGGCGTTGGCCTGCCCTGACGACGGCCATGGCGTGGCGGTCGCCGGGGCGGCGGCCGAGTCGTTCGATCGGCCCGGAGATGCTGACCGCGGCGATCACCCGGCCGGTGCGGTCGCGGATCGGCCCGGAGACGCTCGCCACACCGGGCTCGCGTTCGGCGACGCTCTGCGCCCAGCCGCGCCGCCGCACCTCGGCCAGCGTGCGGCCGGTGAACTTGCACCGGGGCAGCAGCGGCATGACGGCCTCGGGGGGCTCCCAGGCGAGCAGGATCTGTGCGGCGGAGCCGGCGGTCATGGGCAAGACTGAACCTATGGGCACGGTGTCGCGGAGCCCACTCGCCCGTTCGGCGGCGGCTACGCAGACGCGTTCGTCGGCGCGGCGCAGATACAACTGGGCGCTTTCGCCGGTGGCGTCCCGGAGCGCGGTCAGGAGCGGCTCGGCGGCGGTCAGCAGGACGTCGGGCGCGGCGTTGGCGAGCTCGCCGAGGCGCGGGCCGGGACGCCACCGTCCTTGGGTGTCGCGGACCAGCATCCGGTGGATCTCAAGGGCCTGCGCGAGCCGGTGTGCGGTGGCGCGCGGCAGCTTGGTGCGCTCGACGAGTTCGGCCAGGCTGGCGCCGTCTACGCAGGCCGCGAGGATGACCACCGCCTTGTCGAGAACGCCGACACCGCTCATACTGTGTCCCACAAGCCGAAACATACCTCCCAGAATTTAGGATGTCCAGATGGTGGGAGCCACTGCCAAACCCAGAACCCTGGCCGAGAAGGTCTGGGACGCCCATGTCGTGCGATCCGCCGAGGGCGAGCCCGATCTGCTGTTCATCGACCTGCACCTGCTGCACGAGGTGACCAGCCCACAGGCGTTCGACGGCCTCCGCACAGCGGGGCGCCGGGTGCGGCGTACGGATCTGACGCTCGCGACGGAAGACCACAACACGCCGACCGGCTACGCCGATCCGGCGTTCAACAGCCGGCGCGGCGACCTGTTGACGATCACGGATCCGACCTCGCGCACCCAGATCGAGACGCTGCGCCGCAACTGCGCCGAGTTCGGCGTGCGGCTGCACCCGTTGGGCGACGAGCAGCAGGGGATCGTGCACGTGATCGGGCCGCAGTTGGGGGTCACCCAGCCCGGCATGACCATCGTGTGCGGCGATTCACACACCTCCACGCACGGTGCTTTCGGCGCGCTCGCGTTCGGCATCGGCACGAGTGAGGTCGAGCACGTCCTCGCGACGCAGACGCTGCCGCAGTCGCGGCCGAAGACGATGGCCGTCACCGTCAACGGTGAGCTCGGTCCGGGCGTCACCGCGAAGGACCTGGTGCTGGCGCTCATCGCGAAGGTCGGCACCGGCGGCGGGCGCGGCCACATCGTGGAATACCGCGGCGAGGCCATCCGCAAGCTCTCCATGGAGGGCCGGATGACCATCTGCAACATGTCGATCGAGTGGGGCGCCAAGGCCGGCATGATCGCGCCGGACGAGACCACGTTCGCGTACCTCAAGGGCCGCTCGCACGCGCCGCAGGGCGAGGCGTGGGACGCCGCGGTGGCGCACTGGCGTGGCCTGGTGACCGACGAGGGCGCCACGTACGACACCGAGGTGGTCCTGGACGCCGGTCAGATAAGCCCGTTCGTGACGTGGGGCACCAATCCGGGCCAGGGCAGCGCGCTCGACGGCGTCGTGCCGGATCCGGAGGAGTTCGTCGACGAGGGCGACCGGGCCGCGGCGCGTCGGGCGCTGGAGTACATGAGCCTCACGCCCGGCACGGCGCTGCGCGAGATCCCGGTCGACGTGGTCTTCCTGGGCTCGTGCACCAACGGGCGGCTGGAAGACCTGCGGGCCGCCGCGGACGTGTTGCGCGGGCGGCGGGTCGCCGACAGCGTCCGGATGCTCGTGGTGCCCGGCTCGGCCGTGGTGCGCGAGGCGGCGGAGCAGGAAGGGCTGGACAAGGTCTTCACCGACGCGGGCGCCGAGTGGCGGTTCGCCGGCTGCTCGATGTGCCTCGGCATGAACCCGGACACGCTCAAGCCGGGCGAGCGTTCGGCGTCCACGTCCAACCGCAACTTCGAGGGCCGGCAGGGCCGCGGTGGCCGTACCCACCTGGTGTCGCCGCCGGTCGCCGCCGCCACCGCCGTGCTGGGCCACCTGGCCGCACCGGCCGACCTGAACTGAGGCTGAGAACATGGAGAAATTCACCGTGCACACCGGCACGGCGCTCCCGTTGCGCCGGTCCAACGTGGATACCGACCAGATCATCCCGGCGGTGTACCTCAAGCGGGTGACCCGCACCGGGTTCCAGGACGGCCTGTTCAGCGCCTGGCGGGAAGATCCGTCCTTCGTGCTCAACAACCCCGTCTACGCGGGCGCCTCGATCCTGGTGGCGGGCACCGAGTTCGGCACCGGCTCGTCGCGGGAGCACGCGGTCTGGGCGCTGAAGGACTACGGCTTCCGCGTGGTCATCGCGCCGCGCTTCGGCGACATCTTCCGGGGCAACGCGCTCAAGGAAGGGCTGCTGCCGGTCGAGTTGGAGCCGAAGGCGGTGGAAGCCCTGTGGGACCTGGTGGAGCGCGAGCCGACCGCGCCGGTAACGGTCGACCTGACCGCTCGCCAGGTACACGTGGACGGTGCCACGTGGCCGTTCCCGTTGGACGACTTCAGCCGCTGGCGCCTCCTCGAGGGGCTTGATGACATTGGACTGACGCTCCGGCACGAGGACGCCATCACCGCCTACGAGGAGCACCGCCTCCCGTTCCTGCCCGTGGTCGCTTAGCGTCGCGCCGTAGTTTCCAGGCCTCGACTGGCCGTTTTCGCCCCCGCTGGGTCATCCGGCGGGGGCGAATCCGTTGAGACACAACGGCTTTTTTTTGCGTAGATGTTTGTATCAAGTGGTCAAAGGGCATACCGTGCGCGCAGAATGGCTTGCGATAGGCCAGAAATTCAGTATCGGGAGGGAAGAGTCGTGAACAAGGCCGAACTCATCGAGGCGCTCGCCGCCCGCTTGGGAGACAAGAAGGCTGCGGCGGCGGCGCTCGACGCGGTCCTCGCGGAGGTCCAGCAGGCGGTCACCAAGGGCGACCGGGTGGCCATCACCGGTTTCGGGGTCTTCGAGAAGCGGGTGCGCGGCGCCCGCACGGCGCGCAACCCGCGCACCGGCGAAGCGGTGAAGGTGAAGAAGACGTCGGTGCCCGCGTTCCGGGCCGGCGCCGGCTTCAAGGAGATGGTGGCCAGCGGCAAGGTGCCGAAGGTTGCCGCCGCCAAGAAGACCACCGCTGCGAAGACGACCGCCACCAAGGCGACCGCGACCAAGAAGGCCGCGCCGGCAAAGACCACCACCACGGCGACGAAGAAGGCCGCGCCCGCCAAGGCGACCACGGCCAAGAGCGCCCGCGCGGCGAAGACCACCACCGCGCGCACCACCGCGGCCGCCAAGAAGGCGCCCGCCAAGAAGGTCGCGGCGAAGAAGACCGCTCCGCGCCGCTGACACACCAACAGCACCAAGAGCACAAGCGAGAGGGGCGCCCCCGTGGCGCCCCTCTCGCTGTCCGCACGAACGTGGCGCCCTCTCGCTGTCCGCGCGAACGGTGAGGAGAGGGGCGCGCTGGTAGTACAACCGAGGCGCCCCTCTCGCTGTCCGCGAACGGTGAGGAGAGGGGCGCGCTGGCGCTGTCTTTATGCGACCGGGACCGGTGCTGGTGGCGAGGATTCGTGCAGGCCCACCCGGGCGTGCAGGCGGCGCAACGGGTTCGGCGCCCACCAGTTGTACCGGTTCAGGAGCGTCATGGTCGCCGGCACCAACAGCATCCGCACCACAGTGGCGTCCAGCGCGACCGCGAGCACCAGACCGAGCCCGATCGCCTGGATCGGCGCGAAGCCGCCGACGAGGAAACCGGCGAACACCACGACCAGCAACAGCGCCGCCGAGGTGATGATGCGCCCGGTGTGCTGGATCCCTTCCGCCACCGCGCGCTCGGACGGCACGCCGGCCAGCCACCGCTCCCGGATCCGGGAGACGAGGAAGACCTCGTAGTCCACGGACAGGCCGAACGCGATCGCGGCCACGAGTACCGGCACGGTCAGGTTCGTGGCGTCCAGTGCCTCCCGGCCGAACAACCCCGCGAAGTTGCCGTCCTGGAACACCCACACCACCACGCCGAGCGCGGCGCCGATGCTGAGCGCGTTGGTGAGCACCGCCTTGATCGGTAGCAGCACCGAACCGGTGAGCAGGAACAGCAACACGAGCGTGCCGAGCACCACGACGCCGGCGGCCCACGGCGCGCGCTGCGCCAGCATCGCCTCGTAGTCCACGAGGAAGGCCGCGTCGCCGCCGACCTCGACCGCCATGGGCGAGGGCAGCGCGCGGATCTCGGTCACCGCCGCCTTCGTGCGGTCCGACGACGTGGCGTCGACCGGGTACGCCCGCAGCGCGGCCAGGTCCGTACCGGCCGGCAGTATCTCCACCGAGCGGATGCCGGCCACGGTGGCGATCCGGTCCCGCAACGCCCGCACCTCCGCGCTGTCCGGCGCGGCCGTAGCGACCGCGACGATCGGGTCCGGGCGGTTCGCCTCCGGGAAATGGGTCTCCAGCGCGTCGTACAGCTGGCGGGTGGCCGTGGACGCGGGCAGCAGGCGAGGGTCGCCTTGGGACAGCCGCATTCCGAGCACCGGCAGCGCCAGTACCAGCATCGCGCCGCCCGCCGCCACCAGCGTCACCACCGGCCGGCGTTGCACGGCCCGCGCCACCCGGCCGAAGAAGCCCAGCCCGGCCGCCGGCTTCGCAGGCTTGATGCGCCGCCCGAAGAGCCGCAGCAGTGCGGGCAGCAGGGTCAGCGCGGCGAGCATGTCCACGACCACGACGGCCATGCCGGCGAGGCCCATCGAGCGCAGGAACGGGTCGGGGAACACGATGAGGCCGGCGAGCGCGACCGCGACGGTCAGCCCGGCGAAGAGCACGGTGCGGCCGGCGCTGGCGGCGGTGCGGGTGACGGCGCCGGCGATGTCCCCGTCCAGCGCGCGCTCTTCGCGGAAGCGGTTCACCATCAGCAGCGCGTAGTCCACGCCGAGGCCGACCGCCAGCATCGTGGTCACCTGGACCGCGTACACCGACACGTCGGTGACCGCGCTGAACGCGAACAGGATCCCGAACGTCGCGGCCACGCCGGCGAACGCGATCAGCAGCGGCAGTCCGGCCGCGACCAGCCCGCCGAAGATGAGCAGCAGCAACACCAGTACCACCGGGGTGGTCAGCGTCTCGGCGCGCTGCACGTCTTCCTGCGCCTGCACGCCGTACTCGTCGCCGCTCAGCGGATCGCCGGCGGCCGTGACGGTACCGATGGGTATCCGTGCGAGGCGCGCGGCGGCGGCCTCCGCCGCGGCCTCCGCGCCCTCCCCGGGCCGGAGGGTGACCTGGAACAGCAACGCCTGGCCGGTGGCGCCGGACGCGCGCGGCGCGGTCACGTCCGCGACGCCGGGCTGCGCGCGGACGTCCGCGATGGCCGCGTCCACCGCGGACCGCAACGCCGGGTCGTCGGCGGCGTGCCCGTGTACGACGGCGGTGAAGGCCGGCGACTCCGGTGCCCGCGACTCGAGCAGCGCCTCGGCCCGGGCGGACTCGCTGCCGGAGCCGGAGTCGATGTCGGCGGTGAGGCGCGCGAAGACGCCGATGCCCACGCCGAACCCCACGATCACGATGACCGCCCAGGTCGCGACGACGAATACCGGGCGGCGGATGGCGAAACCACTGACGACTTTCCACATGCCGACGATGCTCGTCCCGGCGGCGTGCTCGTCGGATCGCCGGCAGGAGCGGACTTCCACCTCCGTCCGGAGAGCGACCCGCCGTGATCAAGGCGTCCCGCACGTCGTGAGAACCGCGTGCGGGACGCCCTGATCATTGGCCCTGTCCCGGCACCACGAGGCCCGACTCGTACGCCAGGACCACGGCCTGCACCCGGTCGCGCAGGCCCAGCTTGGTGAGCAGGTTGCTCACGTGGGTCTTCACGGTGTGCTCGGTGACGAAGAGCGCGCCCGCGATCTCCGCGTTGGAGAGGCCGCGCGCCACCAGCCGCAGCGCGTCCGTCTCCCGGGCGGTGAGCGCCGCCAGCCGGTGCTCCGCGCCGGGGCGGGCGACCGTGCGGCCGCGGCTGACCACGTCGGCGATCAGCCGCCGGGTCACCGTGGGCGCCAGCAGCGCCTCGCCGGAGGCCACCGTGCGCACCGCGGACACCAGCTCGGCACGGCGCATGTCCTTGAGCAGGAAGCCGCTCGCGCCCGCGTGCAGCGCGTCGTAGACGTACTCGTCCAGGTCGAACGTGGTCAGCACCAGCACCCGGGCGTCCGTCTCGGCGCAGATCCGGGCGGTGGCCTGGATGCCGTCGAGCTTCGGCATCCGGACGTCCATCAAGACCACGTCCGGCCGCAGCCTCAGCGCGGCGGAGACGGCCTCTTCACCGTCGCCCGCCTCCCCGACCACCGTCATGTCCGGCTGGGCCTCCAGGATCACGCAGAAGCCGTCCCGCACGAGGGCCTGATCATCCACCACCAAGACCTTCACGCGGTGCCCACCGGGAGCGTGGCGGTGACCTGGAAGCCGGTGCCGTCGGGCCCACGGCCGGTGCGCAGCGCGCCGCCGAACGCGGACACCCGCTCCCGCATGCCCGCGATGCCGTGACCGCCGTTCGGCGTGCCCGGGCCGCGACCGTCGTCGCGCACCGCCACGCCGAGCTGGTCGCCGGTCCAGTCCAGACGGATCCACACCTGGTGCGCGCCCGCGTGCCGCACCACGTTCGTCAGGGACTCCTGCACCACCCGGTAGGCGGTCAGGCCGATGTCGGGCGGCAGGGCGCGCGGCTCGCCGTGGTGCTCGACGGTCACCGCGAGGCCCGCCTCGCGGGCCCGGTCCGCCAGGACTGGCAGGCCGTCGAGGTCGGGCTGCGGGGTCCGGTCACCGCTGGCGCCGCGCAACACCCCGAGGGTACGGCGTAACTGGGTCAACGTTTCCCGGGCGGTCTCGCCGATGGTGTCGAAGACGCGCTCCGCACGGTCCGGATCGGCACGCACCAGCACCGGCCCTGCCTCCGCCTGCACCGCGATCAGGCTGATCGAGTGGGCCAGGATGTCGTGCATCTCGCGGGCGATGCGGGCCCGCTCCCGCGCGGCGGACGCCGCCTGCTCCTCGGCCTGGCGGCGGGACCGCTCCTCCAGCAGCGCGATCCGGTCGTGGCGGGCCCGGTTGCCGGTGCCCAGCGCCCACGCCGCGATGAACAGCGCGCCGGTCACGGCCAGCTCCACGAGCTTCCCGCTCAGGATCGACACGGAGAACGCGACGCCGGCGGCGGTCATGGTCGCGCCGACGATGCGGGCCCGTGGCTTGGACAGGGCGGCGAGCGTATAGGTGGCGACCATCTGCCCCAGCGGCAGATCACCGAGCCCGTGCACGACAGCCAGCCCGATCGTGCCGGCGCCGCAGGCGAACACCACCGCCAGCGGATAGCGCCGGCGCCACATGAGCGGGATCGAGCCGAGCGCGGCCAGCAGCAGGCTGAGCGGGGTGGTCACGCCCTTGGCGTGCGCGGGCAGCACCGTGGTCAGGTAACAGGCCACCGCGATGCCGGCGTCGACCACCTGCGGCGGCAGCGCCCTGAACCACCTCATCCGAGCAGTATCCCGCTCATGCTCGACGCGCCGCCTCCCTCCTAGGAGCGAGAGCCGCAGCCGGGCCCGCCCCGCCCCGCCCCGCCCCGCCCCGCCGCGCTGCGGCGCGCCCCGCCCCGCCGCGCCGCGCCGCGCTGCGGCGCGCCCCGCCCCGCCCCGCCGCGCTGCGGCGCGGCGCGCCGTCGATCAAGGAGAACCGCGCCGATCAAGGGCTGGGCCACTTGGAGCCGATAAAAACCCTTGTGCGGGCGCCCTTGAGCGGCGGGCAGGGCCTTGATCAGCGCGGACCGCGCGGCGCGGACCGCGCGGTCCGCGCGGTGGGTGCAGGGCGGTTAGGGGGTTAGGCGGTCGGCGCCGGCCAAGTGGGTGCCGGCGAAGGCGAGGAGCCAGCCGGTGCCCTTCGGGGTGGCCCACGCCTTGGTGCCGCCGATGCCGGCCAGCGCCGCCAGCGCCGGCGGGATCACCTTGCCTTGGCTGCACACCGTGGCGCCGCCGGCCGCGACGGCCAGCGCGCGCAGCCGGCTCGCCGCACCGACGGCCACCCGCGCGGGATCCTCGCCGGGCGCGGGCTCGTCGAACCCCGAATCCACCTCGACGGGGAAGCCGAGCCGCGCGGCCACCGGCTCGAGGGTCTGCGTGCAGCGGCGTACCGAGGCGGACACCAGCCGCTCCGGCGCCACCAACGACAGCAGGGCAGCCAGCTGGCGGGCTTCCGCGCGCCCGGCGGCGTCGAGGGGGCGGGCGGTGTCGTCCCCGGGGTATCCGCCGCGCTTGCCGGCGCGGCCGTGGCGCACCAGCGCCACCACCGACGTGACCCGGGGCAGGCTGGCGAAGTGCCGCAGCACCTGGGCGTCGTGGGCGTACGTGAGGGTGCGCACCGCCGTAGACGGCGCCAGCCAGCGCACCCGGTCGACCTCCGAGTTGGGCGTGAACTCGGTCGCCGACAGCGCGCGCATCGACCAGTAGTCGACCACCTTCGGCAGGCTATCCCGGCGGTACCGGATGGAGGGGAGGCGGAGTTGCGGCTGCGCGCGTACCCCCGTCTCCTCCACGACCTCGCGCACGGCGGCGGCGAGCGGATGTTCGCCGCGATCGAGCTTGCCCTTGGGCAGCGACCAGTCGTCGTAGCGCGGGCGGTGCACGAGGCAGACCTGGATCCGCCCGCCAACCGTCCGCCACACCACGCCGCCAGCGGCGCGGATCGTTGTGGTGCTCACGGCAGCCAAGCGGTCACCTTCGGCTTGGAGGCTTTGCGCCACGCGTCCGGGAAGGCGGCGCGGGCCGCGCGGATCGCGACCCGCTCGCGCTCGAAGAGCCGCCCGGCCGTGACCGCGAGCCAGTGGTCGTCGGGGTGGGCCGCGGCGACCTGCTGCCAGGTCTCGGCGGCGGTCGCGGCGTCCTGGTGCTCGCCGAGGAGGTCCTGCACCGCGGCGAGCGCCTTCGCCAGGTCCTGGGTGGTGCCGCCGAGCACGCCGGCGACGGCCTCCACCGCGTAGCGCGCCTTCTTACCGTTGATGCGCACCGCGTGCCACCGCTCGTCCGGAGCGTTCGGGTCGAGCTCCGCGGCGCCGTCGATGCCCTTCGCACCGTGCGCGAGCCGCTGCCACGGCCGGGACACCAGCTTCGGCAGCACCTCGTCGGCCCGCTGGGCGGCCAGCGTGCTGAGCTGCGGCTCAGCGGCCGCGGCGACGAGGCTGTCGACCAGCTTCAGGTACCGGTCAGAGCGCATCGTGTCGTCGAGCGTGGCCAGGGCGTTCTCGTGGCGGGCGGCGAGCGCCTCGTCGATGCGGGCGATGGACGCCTCGTGCGGCGGGCTGAGCGGGTCGGCGCTGGCGGTCTTGTGCAGCCGCTTCCGCAGCACCTCCGCGTCGCGGGCCTCGCCGAGCACCCGCGCGAACCAGCCGATCTCGTCGCGCAGCGGCTTGGCCCAGTCGGTGTCCAGGAGCGGGCCGAACGTGCGCAGGTCGCTGCGCAGCCGGCGGCAGCCGACGCGCATCTGGTGGACGGCGGTGTCGTTGTCGCCGACCGGCGCGCGCAACCGGACGAGCGGGTCGTGCGCGAGGATGCGACCGGTGCCGCGCCGGATCGCGGCGGTCACCACCTCGCCGGCCTTTGGCTTGCGGCGCGGCTCGGTCGGTGGCACCAGGTCGGGCGGGGCGGCCGCGGCGTCGCCGAGCGCGCGGACATGCTTCGGCACGAAGCCGCCACCGACCGCGCCCGCGTCGCGAAGGACCTCGTCGACCCGGTCGAGCAGCTTGCGCCCGCCGCCCTTGCGCTCCACCTCGATCTCGCGGAACCGGGCACGCACCCGCCGGCCGTCGAGCACCGACACCGCGTCGTCGGCCAGCTCGGCCAGCAGCGCGCCGTCGGCGTCGCGCAACTCGACCGCGTGCCGGACCGTCCGCACGACGGCGGCCGGGGTCAGTTCCACCCCTCGCGAGTACGCCAAGACGAGCGCGACCAGGTCCGCCGGCGGCGTGCCCGGTGCGCCGCCGCGGGAAATCTCGTGCCGGGTGCCCGGGGTGTCGGCGGGCAGCTTGACCGTCCACGGCTCCTCGTCGCCGCGGCGGAACCGCAGCGACACGCCCGCCCGGGCCAGCCGGAGGTCCGGAGTATCGAAGTAGGTCGCGGTGAGCGTCACCGGCTCCTGCGTCACCACGCTGCCGCCGGCCGGCAGGCAGCCGGACAGGTCCGGCACCGCGAACCGGACATCCACCTCGTATTTGCGCTCCTCCTCCAGCATCTGGCCAGCCTACTTGCCCGAGCGGCCGACGATGCGCCGGAGGAGTGCCTCCTGTAGATGGACGAGCGGCTCGTTGTCGGACGAGCGGCGTCGATGCCAGGTGCCGTCGGGGCGCAGCTCGAACGCCTCGCACTGGTCGCTCATCGAAAACGTCAGCACCCGCTCCAGCTCCGCGCACGCGGTGGCGTCGGTGACCTGCACGAGGGCCTCGATGCGGCGGTCGAGGTTGCGGTGCATCAGATCGGCCGAGCCGATCCAGACCTCGGGGGAGCCGGCGTTGCCGAAGCGGAAGACCCGCGAGTGCTCCAGGAACCGGCCCAGGATCGAGCGCACCCGGATGTTCTCCGACAGGCCCGGCACGCCCGGCCGCAGCGTGCACATGCCGCGGATGACGAGGTCGACCCGGACGCCCGCGCGGGACGCCCGGTACAGCGCGTCGGTGACCTCCTCGTCGACGAGCGAGTTCACCTTGATCTGGATCAGCCCTTCGCCGCCCTGCCGGACGTGCTCGACCTCGCGCTCGATCCGCTCGACGATGCCGGCCCGGACGCCGTGCGGCGCCGCCAGCAGCCGCCGGTACGCCGTCTGTCGACTGTAGCCAGTCAGCACGTTGAACAGGTCGGTGACGTCGGCGCCCACCTCGGGGTCGGCGGTGAGCATGCCGAAGTCCTCGTACAGCCGGGCGGTCTTCGGGTGGTAGTTGCCGGTGCCGATGTGGCAGTACCGCCGGAGCTGGTTGCCCTCCTGGCGCACCACGAGCGAGGTCTTGCAGTGCGTCTTCAGGCCCACCAACCCGTAGACCACGTGGCAGCCGGCCCGCTCCAGCGTGCGCGCCCAGCCGATGTTGGCCTGCTCGTCGAAGCGCGCCTTCACCTCCACCAGCACCACCACCTGCTTGCCGGCGGCGGCCGCCTCGACGAGCGCGTCGACGATCGGCGAGTCGCCACTGGTGCGGTACAGGGTCTGCTTGATGGCCAGCACGTGCGGGTCGGCGGCGGCCTGTTCGATGAACCGCTGCACGCTGGTGGAGAACGAGTGGTACGGGTGGTGCACGAGGATGTCGCCGTCGCGCAACTGGGCGAAGACGCTGCGCGGCACCTCACCCTCGACGAACCGGGGGTGGGTCGCCGGCACGAACGGCCGCTCCTTGAGCGTGGGCCGGTCGCACTCGCCGTAGACCTGCCACAGCGCCGACAGGTCGAGCAGGCCGGGCACCCGCAGCACGTCGTGCCCGTCCATGTCGAGCTCACGCACCAGCTTGTCGAGCATGTGGTCGGAGATGGAGGCCGCCACCTCCAGCCGCACCGGCGGACCGAAGCGGCGCTGCGCCAGCTCGCGCTCGAGGGCCTGCAGCAGGTCTTCGTCGCGGTCCTCGTCGACCTCGAAGTCGGCGTTGCGGGTGACCCGGAAGAGGTGGCACTCGACCACCTGCATGCCGGAGAACAGCTGCCCCAGGTGGTTGGAGATGAGCTCCTCGAGCGGCAGGAAGCGGACCGTGTTGCTGTTGCTCTCCACCACCACGAAGCGCGGCACGTTGTTCGGCACCTTGATGCGGGCGAACAACTCCGGCCCGCCATCCGGGTCGCGCACCGAGACCGCGAGGTTGAGCGAGCGGCTCGAAATGTACGGGAACGGGTGCGCCACGTCGACCGCGAGCGGCGTGAGGACCGGGAAGACCACCTCGCGAAAGTAGGTGCGCAGCCGCTCCCGCTCGTCGCCGTCCAGATCCGCCCACCGGACAATGTGGATGTCTTCGGCGGCGAGCTTCGGCATCACCTCGTCGATGAAGCACGCGGCGTGCCGGCTGACCAGGTCGGCGGTGCGCTCACCGATCAGCTCCAGCTGGGTGCGCAGCGGGAGCTGGTCGCCGCCGCGCACCGGGATGCCCGCGGAGAGGCGGCGCTTCAGGCCGGCGACCCGCACCATGTAGAACTCGTCGAGGTTGCTGGCGAAGATGGCCAGGAACTTGGCCCGCTCCAGCAGTGGCGTGTCCGGGTCCTCGGCGAGCGCGAGCACCCGCGTGTTGAAGTCGAGCCAGGACAGCTCCCGGTTCAGGAAGCGGTCCTCCGGCAACGGGTCGTCGTCTCGGGCCGTCTCGTCGGGTGGTGGTGGGTCGAGTGCGTCGCCGATGACGGTCAGGGGTTCCTCGTCTCGCGCCGGCTGGTCGAGCGCCGGCTTCTCGGGGCGGACAAAACGGCCGTCCGGGCCGCGACGGGGCGCGGCGGCGGCGGTAGGGGTGGCCGGGGCTCGGCGCTGGTGCGGGGCGCGTCGGGCTGGCGTGTCGCTCACTGAATCATCATCACCCAAAAGCGGTAAACGTTGGGTGAACTCAGCGCGCAAAAGTGGGCAAACTAACCTTGGTTACCAGGCCAGATTCGTTCGTCTCGATCTGCAGGCGCTGCCCGAGCCGCAGCAGCCGGAGCCCCGACGCCGCGAACGCCTCCGCCGGGAACGCCAGCGCGCTGCCGTCATCCAGCAGCACGGTCCCGGAACGGGTCTCCGGATCGTACGTCGCGACCGTTCCCTGCATGACCGCCTCCTCTCACATCAGCGGTGTGCGCCGCGTCATCGGTGTGCGCGGGCGCCCGGGACGCGTCCGCGCGCAGCGCCGCGGTGTGCTCGCCGAGCCCGAGCAGTGCGGCCGCGGCCAGATCGCCGGCGGTATCCACGTCCCGGCGCAGTGTCGGCCACTCGCCCGTGAGCGCGACCGCGCCCGACCGCCGGTGCGCGCTCGCCGATCCGTCCCCGAACCATGGCTCGAGGGGAGAGCCGGGCGGCGCGGCCAGCAATACGGTGCCCGTGCCGGGGGCGTCCGCGACGAAGCGCCGCTGCCCGGCGCCGGCGGCGTCCAGCGCCGCCGTCAGCTCTTCCGGCCGGAGCGCGGGCAGGTCCGCGGCGAGTGCGGCGACCCAGTGGTCCCGCGGGGCGAGGCTGGCACCGTAGCGAAAGGCCGCGTTCAGCCCGGCGCGCGGACGATCGGGTACGACGTGCGCGCCCAGCCCGGCCAGTGCCTTACCGGCGTCCGGGTCGTCCGTGACGGCGATGAGCTCGGCGACCCGTCCGCAGGCGAGGATGGCGGTGGTGGTGTCCAGCGCGAGCGCGAGCGCGAGCCGTTCGTGTGGCACGCCGGGCAACGCGCCACGCAGCCGGCTCTTCGCCGCGTCGAGGCGCTTGACCGGCAGCACCACCGTCCACCTCGGCTCATCCACACGCCCATCCTGACAGACCGCCCATCGCGACTCGATCCGGCGTGCGCGCGCGGCGGCGCCGTGCGCGGTGCGGCGGTGGTGCCGTGCGCGTTGGCTGGAGGGGGCGCCAGCAGGCATGATTTCTCCCTGGCGTCCGGCGGGCGGCGCCGGTGGTGGAGGAGGAGAGGGCCGTGAGACGGACGGCGCCACGAAGATTGGGGTTTTTGCGGCGGTTTATCGTCATCGTCGTCAAGGGCATCCTCACCCCGATGACCAAGCGCACCTGGACCGGGCTGGAGCACATCCCGGCGACCGGCGGCGTGATCATCACGCCCAACCACCACTCCCACACCGACCCGCTGATCTGCGCGCACTTCGTCTATGACGCCGGCCGCTGGCCCCGCTTCCTCGGCAAGGCGAGCATCTTCAAGGTGCCGATCGTCGGCAAGATCATCCTGCGGGCGCAGCAGATACCGGTCGAGCGCGGCTCGGTCGACGCCGCCAAGTCCCTGGAGGCGCTCACGGCCGCCATCCGAGAGGGCGGCGCGGTGATCATGTACCCGGAAGGCACCACCACCCGCGAGCCCGGCCTCTGGCCGATGCAGGGCAAGACCGGTGCGGCCCGGCTCGCCCTGGCCACCGGCGCACCGGTGATCCCGGTGGCGATGTGGGGGGCGCACCGGTTCTTCGACCCGCGCACCAAGAAGGTCGGGCTGCGGCCGCGCACGCCTATCAGCATCGCCGCCGGCCCGCCGGTCGACTTCGGCAAATGGGCGGGCGCGGAGCCCACCCGCGCCATCCTGGAGGAGATGACCGGCGAGATCATGCTGCGGGTCCGCGACCTGCTCGCCGAGATCCGCGAGGAGACCCCGCCGCCGCTGTGGGCACCTGTGAAGGGAGATCACGCATGACCACCGCTGCTGTGCTGGGGGCCGGCTCCTGGGGTACGGCGTTCGCCAAGCTGCTCGCCGACGCCGGTGCCGACGTCACCATCTGGGCGCGGCGCGAACCGGTCGCGGCGGCCATCCGGCAGTACGGCACCAACCCTGACTACCTGCCGGCGGTGCGGCTGCCGGAGCGGGTCACCGCCACCTCCGACGCCCACGAGGCGATCGCGGGTGCCGACCTGGTGGTGCTCGCCGTACCGTCGCAGACCCTGCGCGGCAACCTGACCGGGTGGGCCGCGTTCCTGGCGCCCGACGCCACGCTGGTCTCCCTGATGAAGGGCATCGAGCTGGGCACGCTCAAGCGGATGAGCGAGGTGGTCACCGAGACCGCCGGGGTGTCCGCCGACCGGGTCGTGGTGGTGTCCGGGCCGAACCTGGCCGCGGAGCTCGCCGCCGAGCAGCCGGCCGCCACGGTCGTCGCGGGCGTCGACATCACCCGGGCGACGCTGGTGCAGCGGGCGATCACCACGCCGTACTTCCGGCCGTACACCAACGACGACGTGGTGGGCTGCGAGCTCGGCGGCGCGGTGAAGAACGTGATCGCGCTGGCGTACGGCATGGCGACCGCGATGCGGCTGGGCGACAACACCAAGGCCATGCTCATCACCCGCGGGCTGGCCGAGACCGCCCGGCTGGGCGCCGCGATGGGCGCCGACCCGCTCACCTTCGCCGGCCTCGCCGGGCTGGGTGACCTGGTCGCCACGTGCTCGTCACCGCTGTCCCGGAACCGCACGTTCGGCGAGCACCTCGGTCGTGGCGAGAGCCTCGAGGAGGCGCAGGCGGCCACCCGCCAGACCGCCGAGGGCGTGAAGAGCTGCCTCTCGATCCGGGACCTCGCCCGCGCGCACCATGTGGACATGCCGATCACCGAGCACGTGGAACGGGTCTGCCACGAGGGGTTGGACCCGCGCATCGCGCTGAAGGATCTGATGAGCCGGGAGACCAAGCCGGAATGACTCTTGGTGACGGCACCCGGTGTGTCCACGCTGGACTGCCCGAGCCGGTGGCAGGGCAGCCGTTCCTGCCTGGACCGGTGTTCGCGGCGCCGTACCACCTCGACCCGGTCGCCGGCCCGGCCGCCGCCGCCGACGGCTACGGGCGCACCGACAACCCGACCTGGCGCGCGCTCGAAGACGCCATCGGCGGGCTGGAGGGTGGCGACTGCCGCGCCTTCGCCAGCGGGCAGGCGGCCATCACCGCGCTGCTCCTGGCGGTGCTCCGGCCCGGCGACACCGTCCTGCTGCCCAGCGACGGCTACTACGCGGTGCGCAAGTTCGCCGCGTCCACACTGGAGGCCATCGGGGTACAGGTGGGTCAGGTGCCGACCGCGGGCCCGTATCCGTCGTTCGCGGGCGTGCGGCTCGTCCTGCTGGAGACGCCGGCGAACCCGGGCCTGGACGTGTGCGACCTCGCCGCCGTGTCGGCGGCGGCCCGGGCAGCGGGCGCGCTCGTCGCGGTCGACAACACCACCGCGACGCCGCTCGGCCAGCGGCCGCTCGACCTCGGCGCCGACGTCTCGGTGGCGTCCGGCACCAAGGCGCTGACCGGCCACTCAGACCTGTTGCTCGGCTACGCCGCCACCCGCTCCGCGTCGCTGCTCGAGCGCATCACGACGTGGCGCAACCAGACCGGTGCGGTGCCCGGCCCGTTCGAGGCGTGGCTCGCGCACCGGTCACTGGCCACACTGGATCTCCGGCTGGCCCGGCAGAGTGCCAACGCGGCCGCCGTCGCCGACGCGCTGGCCGCGCGCTCCGATGTGGAGTGGGTACGGTGGCCGGGGCAGCCCGGCGACCCCGCGTATCCGGTGGCGAGCCGGCAGATGCGCCGCTTTCCCGGCGTGGTCTCGTTCGACCTGGGCAGTGCCGAGCGGGTGGCGCGCTTCCTGACCGCGTCGCGGCTGGTGGCCGCCGCGACCTCGTTCGGCGGCCTGCACACGAGCGCCGACCGGCGAGCCCAGTGGGGCGACGACACCCCGCCGGGCTTCGTCCGCCTCTCCTGCGGCATCGAAGACCCGGACGACCTCCTCGCCGACATCCTCTCTTCCCTGTGATCAAGGCGTCCTTCAAGTCGTTAGAACTACTTGAAGGACGCCTTGATCGTGGGAGGGGTGGCGGCGATCAGGGGAGGGCGGTGGCGAGGATGTTGGCCAGCGCGGCGCGCATCGGGTCGGGGTTGGCCCAGCTCCAGTTCGGGTGGGCGCGGTTGGTCAGCAGCACGAAGACGAGCTTGCGGCGCGGCTCGACCAGCAACGACGTGCCCGTGAAGCCGGTGTGCCCGAACGTCGCCGCCGTCGACAGCCCGCCCATGAACCAGGGCTGGCGCAGCACGACGCCGAGCCCGTGGTCGGAAGGGCGACCCGGGCGCTCCGGGTCGTGCGCCGGCAGGCCCGCGTTGGCGTTGGTGAGCATCCGGCGGACGGTGTCCGCGGCGAGGACGCGCTTGCCGTTGTAGGT
Source organism: Actinomycetes bacterium KLBMP 9797 (assembly GCA_037414955.1). Taxonomy (GTDB): domain Bacteria; phylum Actinomycetota; class Actinomycetes; order Mycobacteriales; family Micromonosporaceae; genus Phytohabitans. The sequence goes on along the minus strand of JBBEWH010000048.1, from coordinate 12,843 downwards.
GCCGCCGTTCAGCAGCAGCTGCCCGATCACGGCCACGTCCTTGGCGGTGGCGAAGACGCCGGCGCTGCCCGCGACGCCGCCCATCTGGTTGGTGACGTCGTCGTGGACGACGCCGCGCAGCAGGCCGCGCGAGGAGCGGGCGTCGGTGGCCACCAGCCGCTGCGCCTGGTCGTGCGCGCTGAGCCAGGTGAGCGGCTTGAAGCCGGTGTCGCGCAGCCCGAGCGGCCCGGTGATGCCGGCCTTGAGCGCCTGGTCCAGTGACTTACCGGTGACCTTCTCGACCAGCATGGCGGCGACCATGAGGCCGACGCTGGAGTACCGGAACGCGTCGCCGGGTGTCACGCCGCTCATCAGCGCGGTCTTCAGGACAGCCGCGCGCTTCGCGGCCAGGTTGGGCAGGCCGGCGACCTGCGCGCCGACCGGCAGGCCGCTGGTGTGCGTCAGCAGCATCTGGACGGTGACCTTGTCCTTGCCCGTGCCGGTGAACTCCGGCAGGTAGCTGACCACCGGCGCGGACAGGTCGACCTTGCCGCTGTCCACCTGCTGGAGGAGCAGGATCGACGCGTACACCTTGGTCAGCGAGGCGAGGTCGAAGATCGAGTCGCGGTACATGGGTACCCGCTGCGCCTCGGCGAGGTCGACGGGCCCGGCGCCGTAGCGGAGGGCGTGCCCGACGTTGACGTGGCTGTGCACCGCGCCGTTGATCATGGTGAGCGCGACCGCGCCGGCGTACGTCGGATGGTTGGGGTTCTCCGGTGTGGGCTTCAGGAACCGGCGCAGCTCGGCGGTGAGCTTCGCCTCGTACGACGCGACCCGGCGGGGCTTGGTGGCCGCCGGCGAGGGGGACGGCGTGGCGGTGCGCACCGGCTTCACCCCGGCGGCACCCGCGCCGGCACCCGGCGGCCCGGTCGGCTCGCCAGCCGTCCAGGCCGGCGGCTTCGAGCCGGCGCAGCCAGCGAGGCCGGACGTGACCGCGGCGAGCCCGACGCCGAGCACGCTTCTCCGGGATACAGACACGCGGCACATGGTGTCATGCCGGCTGAGAAGGCGCTACGACCAGCCCTTTCCGGCATAGCCCGCCCCCCTCGCGCCGATCAAGGCCAACCCCGCCGATCAAGGGCTCGGGCCCATGGTTTGATCTCGGATCCAGGTGCCGGAGCCCTTGATCGGCGGACAGGGCCTTGATCGGCGGAGAGGGTTTTGATCTTGGGGCGGTAAGTTTTTTGCGTTAGGGTGCCGTTACGTGGTGATATTCTTCGATGGAGGCGTGCGGTGCGGTGGATGCGTGGTGCGATAGCGATCCTGGTCGGCGCGGCGCTCGGCGTCGTGACGATCAAGCCGGCCACCGCCGAGCTTGCCTATGATGTGCTCTTCCAGCGGGACACGTTCGGCGCGGCCTGTTACCGCATCCCGGCCCTGGTGCGCACCCGGACGGGTGCCCTCCTCGCCTTCGCCGAGAAGCGTATCGCCGGTGCGTCGTGGTGCAACGACACCGGTCACATCGACATCGTGATGCGGCGGTCCGACGACAACGGCCGCACCTGGAACCCGCCCGTGACGCAGCCGCCCACGGTGGTGCTCGAGGGCACCGACAGCAATCCGGCGGCGGCGGTCACCCGCGGCAACCCGGCACCGGTCGTCGACATGGAAAGCGGCCGGATCCTCCTGCTCTCCACCCTCAACCCGGGCGACAGCAACCGGCCCCGCACGCCGTACCTCCAGATCAGCACCGACGACGGGCGGACGTTCGGCCACGCCCGCAGCCTGGCGGACGCCATCGACCAGCCGGACTGGGGTTGGTACGCCACCGGCCCGGGGCACGGCATCCAGCTCCAGCGTGGCGTGCACGCGGGCCGCATCGTGGTGGGGACGAACTTCACCGACGCCCAGGAGCGCAACGGCGCCCAACTCGTCTACACCGACGACGCCGGGGACACCTGGCAGGTGGGCGCGCGGGACATCCGCACGACGAGCGAGATCGTGCCGCAGGAGCTGAGCCTCTTCGAACGCACCGACGGCGCCATCTACGCCGCCGCGCGCGACAACGGCGAGTCCGCGGACGGCCTCAACCGCGCCTACGCGCTCAGCAGGGACGGCGGCGAGACGTTCGCCGCGCCGTTCGCGACCGTGCCCGGGTTGGTGGCTGACGCCGTGCAGGCGTCGACGCTGCGGCTGCGCGCGACCGACCAGGGCGACAAGTACAACCGGGTGCTGTTCGCGGCGCCGTCGCACCCGACGAACCGGCGCGACATGGTGATCCGGTCCACATTCGACGAGGGCGCCACCTGGCAGGCGGTGGCCGAGGGCACGGACGTGACCGACGACCTCTACTCGGGGTACTCGGACATGGCGCTGCTGGTGACCGGCGAGATAGGACTGTTGTACGAGGGGGGCGCGTCGGAGTCGCGCGAGCAGATCCGGTTCGCGCGGTTCACCGAGTCGGCGATCGGCCCGCCGGACGGCGCCGCCGGCCCGCGCAGCCCCGATCTGTCCGGATTGGACAACGACGCGATCCTGCGGGGCGGCCCCACGCTCGTGCCCGGCCGGTTCGACGAGGCGCTGCGACTGGACGGCGTCGACGACCACGTGCAGTTCCCGTTCGCCGAGTCGCTCGCCGCCGGCAGTGGCGACTTCACCGCCATGACCTGGATCCGGTACGGCGCCAGCACCGCCGACCAGGCCATCATCTGGGGGTACGGGATGCTCGACGCGCCGCAGTTCTGGCTGCGCGCCGAGCCGGGCAGCAACCGGATCCGCGCGGCACTCCAGACGGCGAGCGGCACCGCTTTCGTCAGCTCCGCGCAGTCCTATGCGGACGGTGCGTGGCATCACGTCGCGCTGCGGTGGTCCGGCGGCACGCTGTCGCTGTGGGTGGACGGCGCCGCGGTGGCGTCGGCCGCGGCGCCCGCCGGCACGGTGAGCCCCGCACGGCCGTTCCGGATGTACGCCGGGCAGCGGCCGGACGGCGCGAACCGGTTGACCGGCGCCCTGGACGAGACGCGGTTCTACCGCCGGGGGTTGACGGCGGGCGAGCTCCAGAACCTGTGGCTGGACAACCGCACCGACATCGCGGGTGCGGTGCTGCGGCTGCCGTTCACCGCCCCCGGGCCCGCCACTCCGGACACGTCAGGGGTGGGCAACCACGGCTTCGTGCGGGGCGGCGCCGGCGTCACGGCGGGACGGTTCGGCAACGCGCTCGGGCTGGACGGCACGGACGACTGGGCACACGTGGGGTACACGCATGCGCTGAACCTCGGCGGCGGTGACTTCACCGCCGCGGCCTGGATCCGCTACAGCCTGGCCAGCCGGAGCCAGGCGATCCTGTGGGCGTACGGGATGGGGGACGTGTCGCAGCTGTGGCTGCGGGCCGAACCGCGGAGCAGCCGCCTCCGCGCGCTGGTGCAGACGCCGAACGGCGCGGTCAGCGTCAACTCCGCGCAGTCCTATGCGGACGGTGCGTGGCATCACGTGGTGCTGCGGCGGGCCGGCGGCACGGTGACGCTGTGGGTGGACGGCTCGCAGGTCGCCGCGGCGGCCGCGCCGGCCGGTTCGGTCACGGCCGGCCACGGCGGCGGCATCGAGGGGTTCGCGGTCGGCCAGCGTCCGGACGGCGCGAACCGGTTCCAGGGCGCGATCGACGAGGTGCGGGTGTGGCCGCGCGCGCTGTCCACCGACGAGCTGGCGCAGGTGCGGGCGAGCAACACGGCGGTGACCGGCGCCGTCCTCCGCCTCCCCCTCGACGCCGTCTCCTGACCCGCTTTCATGATCAAGGCGTCCTTCAAGTCGTTCTAACTACTTGAAGGACGCCTTGATCATGGGGAGTCAGGCGGCGCGGTGGAGGGTGTCGAGGACGTGGCGGCGTAGCTCGTCGAGCCGCACGCCGGCGTCGGTCAGCACCTTGGCCGCGAGCCCGTCGCCCTCGCGCACCAGGCCGAGCAGGATGTGCTCGGTGCCGATGTACTTGTGCCGCAGGTGCAGCGCCTCGCGCAACGACAGCTCCAGCACCTTCTTGGCGCGCGGCGTGAACGGGATGTGGCCGCGCACCACCGGACCGGGCTCGCGGCCGCGGAACAGGCCGCGCCGGCGGGGCTCACCGACGTGTACCGGCTCCAGCGCGCCGGCGCCGAACGTCTCCTCGACCTTCGACCGGACCGCGTCCAGATCGATGCCGATCGCCCGGAGCGCCTCGGCGTCGTCGGCGCCCAGCGGGTCGGGCCGCTCGCCGATGATCGCCCGGACGTCGTCGCGGACCTGCTCCGGATATACCCCCGCGTCGCGCAGGACGGCGGCCGCGACGCCCCCATCCTGCCGGAGCAGGGCGAGCAGGAGGTGCTCCGTGCCGATGTGGCGATGCCGCAGCTCCCGGGCCTCGGCCTGGGCGTCCTTCACGACGTCGCGGGCGCTATCAGTGAACCGCTCGAACATCACGCCTCCCGCTGGGCTCCCGCCGGCGCGCGGCCGGCGTGCTTCTTGTGTACTCCCTGCCTGGTCACTTCGAGCGCGTCCGCGATCTCCTGCCAGGACCAGCCGTGCCGCCGCGCGTTGTCGACCTGGAGCGCTTCCAGCGTCTCCAGGAGGCGGCGGAGCGCGCGGACCGCGCGGAGGCCGACCCGGGGGTCGGCGCTGCCGGCGGCCGCGGCGAGCTCGGTTGCCTCCGTCATGCTGTCAACCTACGTTGACATCGTGCATCTGTCAACTCTGGTTGACAGCTTACAGCCAGCTCACAGGGGTGCCGCCTACCCTGTAACCAGGAGGGTCACGAATGGGACGACACTTCAAGTCGATGTTCTACTCGATGCTGGCGGCCAAGATCGGTCACTTTCTTCGGCGGCGCGGCCACCACTCGGCGGCCAGCATGGTCGAGCACCAGCTGCACCGCAAAGCGGGGCATGGTCACTACGGCCACGGGCCGCGCTACGGCTACGGACCCCAGCCCGGGCCGCATTATGGATACCACGGTCACTACAAGCAGAAGCACTACGGCTACCACGGTCACTACAAGAAGCGGCGGCGGCGTTACCACTGGTAGATGACGCGCGGGCCGGTGCCTGGTACCGCAGCGCGGCCGGCTCGCGAGGGGTAGGGTCCACCGCGTGAGCAGCCCACGGAAGACTCGGGTGGCCGTCGTGTTCGGCGGTCGCAGCACCGAGCACGCGATCTCCTGCGTGAGCGCCGGCAGCATCCTCGCGGCGCTCGACCCGGGCGAGTTCGAGGTGGTGCCGGTCGGCATCACCCGGGCCGGGCAGTGGGTGCTCACCGACGGTGACCCCGCCCGGCTCGCGATCACCGACCGGCAGCTGCCCGAGATCACGTCGGCGACCGGCGCGGCCGTGGTGCTGCCGGCCGATCCGACCGGGCACGGCCTGCTGGTGCTCGACCCGTCCGACGGCCCGCGGGCCCTGTCCGAGGTCGACGTGGTCTTCCCCGCCCTGCACGGGAAGTACGGGGAGGACGGCACGATCCAGGGCCTGCTGGAGATGGCCGGCATCCCATACGTGGGCGCCAACGTCTTCGCCTCGGCCGCCGCCATGGACAAGGAGTTCACCAAGAAGCTGGCGGTCGCCGACGGCATCCCGGTCGGGCCGTACGCGGTGCTGCGGGCCGGGGTGACGCTGTCCGAGGCCGACAAGGAGCGGCTCGGACTGCCGGTGTTCGTGAAGCCGTCCCGCGCCGGCTCGTCGTACGGGATCTCCAAGGTCACCGACTGGGCCGACCTCGACGCGGCGGTGGCCGCCGCGCGCGAGATCGACCAGAAGGTGCTGGTCGAGGCCGCGATCGTGGGCCGCGAGATCGAGTGCGGCGTGCTGGAGGGCGAGGCCGGCGGTGCCCCGGAGGCGTCGCTGCTGGCCGAGGTGCGGGTCACCGGCCACGACTTCTACGACTTCGAGGCGAAGTACATCGACGACTCCTGCGAGTTCGACATCCCGGCCGGGCTGCCCGAGCGGGTCACCCGCCAGGTGCAGGAGTACGCGTGCCGCACGTTCACGGCGCTCGACTGCGCCGGGCTGGCCCGGGTCGACTTCTTCGTCACGCCGGAGCTTGACGTCTATCTCAACGAGATCAACACGATGCCGGGGTTCACGCCGACGTCGATGTTCCCGCGCATGTGGGCGGCCGCCGGTCTGGAGTACCCGAAGCTGATCAGCCGCCTGATCCGCACCGCCCTACGCCGCTCGACCTAGTTCCATGATCAAGGCGTCCTTCAAGTAGTTCTAGCGACTTGAAGGACGCCTTGATCATGGAAGGGGTGGCCCGGTCAGCCGCGGCAGCCGCTGGGGAGTGTGGTGAGGGAGGGCACGGTCGCGACGATCGTGGGGGAGAACGCGATCGTGCGCTGGGCCGCCTCCTCGTACGCCCGCGGCACGGTCACCCGCACCGGCACCTCGCGGTCGACCGTCGTCCACACCGTCGCGTCGGACCGCTCAGCCAGGTGCCAGCACACCCCGCTGAGCACCCACAGCTCGGTGTCCGGTGGGAAGGAGACCGGTGCCCCGCCACAGGACACCGTGATCGCCGGGTCGCCGTACGCCGCGTTCTGCTCGGGGCCGGCGGTCACCGGGCGCTGGGCCAGGTCCTGGACCGTCGCCGGCAGTTGGGAGGTCAGCGCGCGGCACACCGTGGCCGCGCGCACGGACAGCGCGGGCGCGGCCAGCGCGACCGGCGCCGTGGACCGCGGCCCGGGCGTGGTGGCGGACGGCGTGGGCTCAGGGTCGGGCTCGGCGGCGAACGCGTTGATCGCGAACACAGCGACCAGCGCGGTCAGTGGCACCGCCACCACGGTCGCCCACAGCGCCGCCTGGCGGGTTGTCCTGTCCACCGATAAGTGCTCCTACCTATAAGTGAACGACCGAACACGTCAACGTGCGGGTGATACCCGGAACCATCTGCACCTTACTCACGATCATTTTGCCCAGCTCGTCGACGGTGTGTGCTTCTGTGAGCACGACCACGTCGTACGGCCCGGTCACGGCGTCGACCCGGACGACCCCGGGAACATCATTGATGGCCGCGGCCACGTCACGTGCTTTTCCGACCTCGGTCTGGATGAGGATGTATGCCTGGACCACGATCCGACTCCTCTCCGCCGCAGCCAGCGGCTCGAACGTGAAACTACCGTACGGACAGGTTCTATTCATGACAGTGCCCGAGGGAGGCCGCAGTGGATGTGGCGAGAACCGGTGAGTTCGGGCTAATCGCCCGGATCACCTCCCGGCTGCCGCTCGGGCCAGCCGCGCTGCTGGGGCCGGGTGACGACGCGGCCGTGGTCGCGGCCAGGGACGGCCGGGTCGTCGCGTCGACCGACGTGCTGGTCGAGGGCCGGCACTTCCGGCGCGACTGGTGCACCGCCGTCGACGTCGGGCACCGGGCCGCCGCCGCCAACCTGGCCGACATCGTCGCGATGGGCGCGGCGCCGACCGCCCTGCTGGTGGCGCTGTGCGTGCCACCCGGGCTGGAGGTGGGCTGGGCCGAGGACCTCGCCGACGGCTTGGCCGCCGAGGCGGCCATCGTCAAGGCCAGCGTCGTCGGCGGGGACATGTCCGCGAGCCCCACGCTGACGATCGCGGTCACCGCGCTCGGCGATCTGGAGGGCCGGGCGCCCGTCGTGCGCGGTGGGGCACGGCCCGGCGACGTGGTCGCCATCGCCGGGCGGATCGGGTACGCCGCGGCGGGGTACACGGTGCTGTCGCGCGGCTTCCGGACGCCGAAGCTGCTCGTGCAGGCGTACCGGCGGCCGGAGGTCTGCTATGCGGCCGGCCCGGAGGCGGCCCGGCTCGGCGCCACCGCCATGATCGACGTGTCGGATGGGCTGCTGTCCGACCTCGGGCACGTGGCGACGGCCAGCGGGGTGGCGATCAACGTCCGGCGGGAGGCGTTCGAGGTGCCGGCGCAGATGCGGGACGCGGCACAGGCGCTCGGCGTCAACCCGTACACCTGGATTTTGAGTGGCGGCGACGACCACGCGCTGGCGGCGGCGTTCCCCGCGGGCGTCGCGCTGCCGGAGCCGTGGCGCGTGGTGGGCGAGGTGCGCGCGGGCGCCGGGGTGACCGTCGACGGCGTCCCCTACAAGGGCCCCACCGGCTGGCAACACTTCTAACCCCCATGATCAAGGCGTCCCTCAAGTAGTCCTAACGACTTGAGGGACGCCTTGATCATGGGGGAGACACACGTAGCCGCCGGGCCTTCGGGCCCGGCGGCTCAGCGCGTATGAAAGGGTCGGTTAGGCGCGGACGACCTTGCCGGCCTTGATGCACGAGGTGCAGACCCGCAGCTTGCGGGTCGTGCCGCCACCGGCCGGGGTGCGCACCGTCTGGATGTTCGGGTTCCAGCGGCGGTTGGTCCGCCGGTGCGAGTGGGACACGTTGTGGCCGAAGCCCGGCCCCTTACCACAGACGTCGCAGACGCTAGCCACGGGATACTCCTGGGATTGTCGTTCATGAGGTCGCCCTCGGACTCGCCCGGGCAACCTGGCCAGGTTACCCGATCCCACCCCGCCCCGCCCAACCGGGTGCACCCCCAGCAAGGAAGGGCCCCTTGTTATCGCTTTTCGCATAGGAAGGGTCCCTTCCTAACACACGAGGCGCGGAGCGCGGTGAGTGTCGGTGGTCACCAGTAGGCTCGTCGCGTGCTGGAGACGTTGGACGCGGCTGCGGTGCGCCAGTGGTGCGCCGCCGGGCTCGACGCGCTGCGCCGGCACCAGCACGAGATCGACGAGCTGAATGTCTACCCGGTGCCCGACGGCGACACCGGCACCAACCTCGTGCTCACCATGTCGTCCGCGCAGCAGGCCGTCGGGCTCGACCTCGAGGTGGCGGGCGACGGGGCGCAGACGGCGCATGGGCAGGCGCTGGGCCTGATGGCGCGGGGCGCCCTGCTCGGCGCGCGCGGCAACTCCGGCGTCATCCTGTCGCAGCTGCTCCGCGGGCTGGCCGAGTCGCTCGGTGACACCACCCCCGCGCGGGGCAAGGCGCTCGCCGCCGCGCTCGGCGCCGCGGCCAGCGCCGCCTACGCCGCGGTGGCCGCGCCGGTCGAGGGCACCATGCTCACGGTCGCGGCAGCGGCGGCCGCGGGCGCTGCCGACAGCGACTCCGACGACCTCGACGCGGTGTCCCGGTCGGCCGCCGCGGCGGCGGGGCGGGCGCTGGCGCGTACCCCCGAGCAGTTGCCGGCGCTCGCGCGCGCCGGCGTGGTCGACGCCGGCGGGCGCGGCCTGTGCGTGTTGCTCGACGCGCTGGTCGCGGTCGTCACGGGGGAGGCGCCGGTCGAGGCGCCGCTCGCGGCCCGCCGGCCGCTCATGGCCGCGCGCGAGACCGGTTCCTCGGCGTACGGGTATGAGGTGCAGTATCTGCTCGACGCGCCCGAGCCGGCCGTCGAGGCGTTGAAGCTGGTCCTGGCCGGTCTGGGCGACTCCCTGGTCGTGGTGGGCGACGGCGGCGACCCCCCGACGTGGAATGTGCACGTCCACGTCAACGACGTGGGCGCGGCCATCGAGGCCGGGGTCGAGGCCGGCCGGCCGCACCGCATCTCGGTGACCCGGTTCGCCGACCAGGCGCCGGCGCGCCGACCTGACCCGGAGGGCCGTGGCGCGGTCGTCGTGGCGGCTGGAGCCGGGCTGACCAGGCTGCTCACCGGCGAGGGGGCGACGGTCGTGGGCGCCAATCCGGCCACCGGCCAGATCCTCGACGCGGTGCTGGCCACCGGCGCCGCCGAGGTGGTCGTCCTGCCCGACGATCCCAACACGCAGGCGGTGGCGTCGGCCGCCGCGACCGAGGCGCAGCAGCGCGGGGTCCGGGTGAGCGTGGTGCCCACCCGCTCGCCGGTGCAGGCGCTCGCCGCGCTGGCCGTGCGCGAGCCGGGCCGGCCGTTCGACGACGACGTGATCGCGATGGCCGAGGCGGCGGGCGCCTGCCGATACGCGGAGGTGTGTTATGCGGCCCGGGCGGCGCTGACGGTGGCCGGGCGGTGCGAGCCGGGCGACGTGCTCGCGCTGGTCGAGGGCGAGGTGCACCTGATCGGCCAGGACCTGACCCAGACCTGCCGCGACCTGCTCGACCGGCTGCTCGGTGGCGGCGGCGAGCTGGTGACCCTGCTGCTGGGCGCCGACATTCCCGACGGGTTCGGCGACGCGCTGCGCGCGCATCTGGCGCGCGCCTGGCCGTTCGCCGAGGTGCAGGTCTACGACGGCGGCCAGCCGTCCTATCCCTTGCTGGTAGGCGTCGAATGAAGCACCCCACGAAACTGCTCCGCTTCGCTCCACAATTCCGCGGGGGCCCCGCATGATGGACACCCCGCTGAAGAAGCTGCTCGGCGACTCGACCGCGAAGGCGCTGGCCAAGCAGCTCAACCTGCACACGGTGGGCGATCTGCTCTACCACTTCCCCCGGCGCTACGAGCAGCGCGGCGAGCACACCGACATCCAGGGCCTGCAGGTCGGCGACGACGTCACGGTGATGGCGCAGGTGCTCGCCTGCAACAAACGGCGGATCAGGGGCGGCGCCGACGAGATGCTGGAGGTGACCGTCGGCGACGGCTCCGGCGGAGTGCTCGGGCTGAACTTCTTCGGCCGGCGCAACACCTGGCGGGCCGGCGAGCTGCGCCCCGGCCGGTGGGGGCTGTTCGCCGGCAAGGTCACCGACTACCGGGGGAAGCGGCAGCTCAACTTCCCGGAGTATGTGCTGCTCGGCGAGGAGGACGACGCGTCGTCCGAGGTCGAGGACTACGCGGGGGCGGTGATCCCGATCTATCCCGCGTCCGCCAAGCTGAAATCCTGGATCATCGCCAAGGCTGTGCGGACGTTGCTCGACGTGGTGCGGGTGACCGAGGATCCGCTGCCGGCCACCGTCCGCGCCGGCCGCAACCTGCTCGACCTCGACACCGCGCTGCGTGAGATCCACCGGCCGTCCGCCGAGGAGCGGATGTTCCAGGCCCGGCGCCGGCTGAAGTGGGACGAGGCGTTCGCCGTGCAGCTCACGCTCGTGCAGCGCAAGCGCCGCGCCGCGGACTGGCCGGCCCGCCCGCGCCCCCGCCGCGACGACGGGCTGCTGGCCGCGTTCGACGCCACCTTGCCGTACGAGTTGACGGCCGGCCAGCGTGACGTCGGTGCGGAGATCGCCGCCGACCTGGCCACCCCGCACCCGATGCACCGCCTGCTCCAGGGCGAGGTGGGTTCCGGCAAGACGCTGGTGGCGGTGCGCGCGATGTTGCAGGTCGTCGACGCCGGCGGCCAGGCGGCGATGCTCGCTCCCACCGAGGTGCTCGCCGCTCAGCACTACCGGGGCATCGCCGAGCTGCTCGGTGCGATGGGCCGGGCCGGCGAGCTGGACTCCGCCGACCAGGCCACCCGGATCACGCTGGTGACCGGTTCGCTCGGTGCGGCGGCCCGGCGCCGAGCCCTGGACGAGGTGGCCAGCGGCGCCGCCGGCATCATCGTCGGCACCCACGCCCTGCTCTACGAGGGCGTCGACTTCGCCGATCTGGGGCTTGTGGTGGTCGACGAGCAGCACCGGTTCGGCGTCGAGCAGCGCGACGCGCTGCGGGCCAAGGCCGAGCAGCCACCACACACGCTGGTCATGACGGCGACGCCCATCCCGCGCACGGTGGCCATGACCGTGTACGGCGATCTGGAGGTCTCGACCCTGTCCCAGCTGCCGGTGGGGCGCTCGCCGATCGCCTCACACGTGGTGCCGGCCGCCGAGAAGCCCGCCTTCCTCGACCGCACCTGGCAGCGGATCCGCGAGGAGGTGGCCGCCGGACACCAGGCATACGTGGTGTGTCCGCGCATCGGCGACGCGCCGTCGGCCGACGAGGACGCTCCTATCGGGGAGGAGAACGGGCGGCGGCCGCCGCTGGCGGTGCTCGATGTGGCGCCGCTGCTTGCCGACGGGCCGCTGCACGGGCTGCGCCTCGGGGTGCTGCACGGCCGGCTGCCGGCTGACGAGAAAGACGCGGTGATGCGGGCGTACGCGGCGGGTGAGCTGGATGTGCTGGTCGCCACCACCGTGATCGAGGTCGGCGTCAACGTGCCCAACGCCACCGTGATGGTCGTGCTCGACGCCGAGCGGTTCGGCGTGTCCCAGCTGCACCAACTGCGTGGCCGGGTCGGGCGGGGCTCGGCGCCCGGCCTGTGCCTGCTGGTCACCGAGGCGGCGGAAGCCACGCCCGCCCGGGAACGGCTCGACGCGGTGGCCTCCACGACCGACGGGTTCCGGCTCGCCGAGCTCGACCTGGAGCAGCGCCGGGAGGGCGACGTGCTGGGCGCCACCCAGTCCGGCCGGCGGTCTCACCTGCGGCTGCTGTCGTTGCTGCGCGACGCGAAGCTGATCGGCGAGGCACGGTTGGAGGCGATCTCCTTGCTGGAGGACGACCCCGAGCTGACCCGCCACCCGGCCCTCGCGGCGTCCATCGCGACCTTCGTCGACGAAGAACGCGCCGAATACCTCGAAAAGGGCTGACGCGATAGCCCATCCTTGATCTTGAGGTGCGCGGGTGGGAGATCTTGACGTTTTGGCGTCGCTATCACGACGCCACGGCGTCAAGATTCACGAGAGCGGCGCTGCGGCTCGCGCGATATGCGGCTTTTTGGTGTGTGCTATCCGGCGGCGTTGCGGCGGCGCACGTCCCCCCGGGCACCTGGGGCGGATGGGCGGGGGCCTGCTGCTTCGGCGGCATTCGCCCGTGCCCCGTGGGCCTCAGCGGTCGACGGTGTGCGGCGCACGGAGCGATCGGCGCGCCCCCTCCATGATCAAGGCGTCCTTCAAGTAGTTCTAGCTACTTGAAGGACGCCTTGATCATGGAGGGGGATGGGGGCGGGCCCCGCAGACCCGGGGGGGGTCGACGCGGGCGGGG
>JBBEWH010000047.1:0-30164 GCA_037414955.1 Actinomycetes bacterium KLBMP 9797 | reverse complement strand
GGGGGCGGCCCGCGATGACCGGGGGGTGTCATCGCGGGCCGCGGGAGGGAGTGACGGTATGTGCGTCAGGCGGTGAAGGTCATCCGCCGACGTCGGGCCAGGAAGAACAGCACCGCGCCGCTGGCGAGCAGCACGCCCGCGCCGCCCGCGATGCCGCCGATCGCGACACCGGTCAGCGGCAGGTCACCGTCGCCACCGCCGTCACCGCCCGCGCCGCAGTCCTCGGGCTCCCAGGCGATCGGCTCGCCCTCGGCGTCCTCGACGGACGGGGTCACGGTGAGGCCGTCGGTGCCCGGGAAGGTCACCGGCTCGGACGTGGTGCCGGGCTGGACGGTGACGGTCTGCGGCTCGCCGGTGCTCGGCGTGAAGGTCACCGTGATCGGTGCGTTGCCTTCGGGGTTGGTGACCTCGAAGGCGAGCTCCTCGCAGGTGGAGGCGACGGCCAGCGACGGCTCGCCACAGTCCTCCGGCTGCGCCCAGGCGAACGGCTCGGTGACCGGCTCGTCCTTGCCCTTCTCGGTGACCGTGATCTCACCAGCGCCGGCCGGCACGACGATGTCGTCGTTGTTGTCGCCGGGCTCCAGCGTGACGGTCTTCTCGAAGTTCTTGGCGGTGACGGTCAGCTCGACCGGCGTGTTGGCGTCGTCGCCGTTGATCAGCGTCACCTTGACGGTGCCGTCACACTCGGGCAGGAACGTCGCCTCCGGCGCGGTCACCTCGGCCGGCGGCGGCGTGGCGGACGGTGTGGGCGACGGCGATGGCGACGGGCTCGTGGGGGGAGTGCCGTCACCGCACTTCCCCTCGAAGGTGACCTTGCCGTCCTTGGGCTGCGTCTCCTCGAACCCGTTCTTCCACTTGGCCGCCACCGTGAGGGTGGCCTGCTCCGCGCTGGCGGGCACGCGCTGCACACCGACCAGCGGCTTGTTGACGTGGTACGGGTATTCGTTGCCCTCGGTCGCCGCGATGTTGGTGACCGAGGTGCCCTCGGGGGTGAGGTCCACCCGCGTCAGCTGGTAGCGATTGACGTCGCGCGGGGCGTAGCTGGTGACGGTCCAGGTGACGACCCACTCCTTGGTGGTCGTGTCGCAGATGTAGCTGCCGGCGACCTCGCTGTGGTGGGCGCTGGCGGGCGTGGCGATCGAGATCGCGGCCGCGGCGCCGAGGACGGTGGCGCCGAGGATGGTCAGCGGTCGCCGCAGCGACAGCTTCGTACGGTTCACGCGTACTCCTGACAACGGGGGGTTTCAGGGCGCGGCGCGGGGAATGGCGACACACGCCACCGGCGCGCAAATCCGCAGGCCAGGTGGGGTCGACGCGCTCCCCCGCGTCGGTGTGTGACGGCGAGGACACGCCGGCACAGCGCCCGACCTTAGCGGCTCCTGAAGACCAAAAGGGCAATTGAGTCGCTTCTAACTACCTCGTTATGGATGTGAGACTTTCGATATGCGAAGCGCGTTCGCGTGGTGTCTCTGTGTATTACTGTGACTGGTGTGGCGTAGCGTGACGTTCATGACCCGCATCGTCGCCGGGGTCCATAAGGGTCGCCGGCTTGCCGCGCCCCCGGGCTCGGGCACCCGGCCGACCTCGGATCGGGTCCGCGAGGCGCTGTTCAGCACGCTCGACACGCTGACCGAGGTGGCCGGGTCGCGCGTCGCCGACCTGTACGCGGGCTCGGGCGCCGTGGGTCTGGAGGCGCTGTCCCGGGGTGCGGCGCACGCCTTGCTGGTGGAGAACGATCCGCGGGTGGCCCGGGTGATCCGCGCCAACATCGCGGCGCTCGGCGTCGCCGGAGAAGTGCGGCTGGTCGCCGCCTCGGTGGCCAAGACCCTGGCCACTGGGCCAGATGAGCCGTACGACATCGTGTTCGCCGACCCGCCGTACGCGGTATCCGATGACGATGTCACCGCGACGCTGGCCGCGCTGGTGGACGGCGGCTGGCTGGCCGCGGACGCCGTCGTGGTGGTGGAGCGGTCCAGCCGTGGCGGGCCGGTGACCTGGGTGCGGGGGATCACCGAAGTGCACAGTCGCCGTTACGGGGAGACCACGCTTTGGTACGGTCGCGCCTCGTGAGACGTGCGGTGTGTCCCGGCTCGTTCGACCCGGTCACTAATGGGCACCTCGACATCATCGGTCGGGCCAGCCGGCTGTTCGACGAGGTGATCGTCGGTGTGCTGATCAACCAGTCCAAGGTGGGCCTGTTCACCGTCGACGAGCGCATCGACATGCTCCGCGAGGTCATCGCGCCGTACGAGAACGTGCGGGTGCAGGCGTTCCGGGGGCTGCTTGTCGACTTCTGCCGGGCCCAGGAGGCCGGCGTGGTGGTCAAGGGTCTGCGCGCGGTGAGTGACTTCGACTACGAGCTGCAGATGGCTCAGATGAACATCGGTCTCGCGGGGGTGGAGACGCTGTTCATGCCGACCAACCCGCTGTACTCGTTCCTGTCGTCCAGCTTGGTCAAAGAGGTGGCCAAGTGGGGCGGCGAGGTATCGGCCCATCTGCCGGAGCTGGTGGTCACCCGGCTGCGTGAGCGGCTCGGGCCGCCACCGGCCTGAAGTCGCCGGCACAGCGCCGCCGGGGAGACGCCGCGTAAAGCCGGCCCGACGCGCCGCGCCGCGTGGGGTGGCCCCCACGCGGCGCTTGCGGACCGCATCATTGGGTGAGCACCATCTGGCCGGACCGCCATGAGGGGTACGGCCGCAGAACGACAGGAGTGAGGCGCCAGTGGACCCGCTCGACCGTATCGACGAGATCATCGCCATTGTGGAGACCGCCCGTTCGGTCCCGATGTCGCGAGCCAACTGTATGGTCGACCGGGCCGAGATGATCGGCATTCTCGACCAGCTCCGCGCCGAGCTCCCCAGCGAGCTGCGGCGGGCCGCGGCGCTTCTGGACGAGCGTGACAAGATCATCGACGCCGGTAAGCGCGAGGCCGAGCGCATCATCAGCGAGGGTGAGGCGGAGCACGCCCGGCTGGTCTCGGTGAACGAGATCACGGTGTCGGCCGAGCACGAGGGCGCCCGGATCATCGCCGAGGCGCGGGCCGAGGCGCAGCGGCTGCGGGAGGAGGTCGACGACTACGTCGACACCGCGCTGGCCAACTTCGAGCAGTTCCTGACCCGGGCGCTCGCCTCGATCGAGCGCGGCCGGGACAAGATGCACGCGTTGCGCGAGATCGGCACCTTCGTGGGCGAGGAACCCGAGCGCCCGCTCCCGTTCTAACAACCAGGCCAGTTCGACGGTCGGGGCGGTGCTCGGGTACCGTAGACCGTCGGCCTCTACCAGGCCGGAGTCTGACCATGCCCAATCATCCGCAGATCCACCTCGACCCCAGGTCGCCGCTGGTCCTCGACACGAGGGAGCTACCACGCCGACCTGGTTCGATGCGTACCGTCAACCGGGTGATACCGGCGCCGGCAGACCTCGGCGTGGAGTTGATCCGCGTGCCGGAAGGCGCTGACCTCGTCCTCGACCTGAGGATGGAGTCGGTGTCCGAGGGCGTGCTCGTCTCCGGGACCGCTTCCGGCCCCGTCACCGGCGAGTGCGGCCGCTGTCTGCGCGAGATCGACGATTCGGTGACCGTCACGATCCAGGAGCTGTATGCCTACGAGCACAGCACCACGGACGAGACGGCCGATGAGCACGAGGTCGGACGGCTGCAGGGCGATCTGATCGACCTGGAGCCGGTGCTGCGGGACGCGGTGGTGCTGGCACTGCCGAGCAACCCGCTGTGCCGAGACGACTGTCCAGGGCTGTGCCCCGAATGCGGGGTGCACTGGGACGACCTGCCGGCTGACCACAGCCACCAGGAGGTCGACCCGAGGTGGGCGGCCCTGTCGCGATTGAACCGGAAAGAGGAGTAACGAAGTGGCCGTCCCCAAGCGCAAGATGTCGCGCAGCAACACCCGGTCCCGCCGGGCGCAGTGGAAGGCCACCGCCGTGGCCACCGTGGCCTGCCCGCAGTGCCGCTCGCCGAAGCTGCCGCACGCGGCCTGCACCGTCTGCGGCACCTACAACGGTCGCCAGGTCATCGAGGTCTGATCCTGGTCCGCGCATGACCCACCCGACCCGGGGTCGGGAAGCAGCTACCGCCGGCCGAGATCACCCGGCCGGCGCGCCCGTAGCACGGGGCAGCGCGCGGATCGCCGTCGACCTCCTCGGCGGGGACGGGGCACCCGCCGTCGTGGTTGACGGCGCTCTGCGCGCCTGCGGCGCCGATACCGACCTCCACCTGCTGCTCGTCGGCCCGCCTGAGGTGGCCGGCGAGGTGCTTGGCGCCCTCGCACCGGGCGACCGCGACCGGGTCACCGTCCGTCCGGTCCGCGGCGCGGTCGGCATGGCCGAGGCCGTCAGCGGCGCGAAACGCGCCGACACGACGGTCCGGTCGGCGGCCGCGGCGGTCGCGGAAGGCGCCGCCGACGCGCTCGTCTCGGCCGGGCCGAGCGGTGCGACCGTCACCGCCGCCGTGCTCGGGCTGGGCCGCTTGCCGGGGGTACGCCGGCCGGCGCTGGCCACCACCATCCCGGCCGTCGCCGGACCGGTCGTCCTGCTCGACGTGGGCGCGTCCGTCGACGCGCGGCCGGGCACGCTCGCCCGCCATGCCGTTCTCGGAGCCGGGTACGCCGCTGCCGTCCACCAGGTCGAGAAGCCCCGGGTCGGCCTGCTCTCGATCGGCACCGAGCCCGGCAAGGGCGACCGCGCGCGGCGGGCCGCCGACCCATACCTCGCGGGGCACGCGCTGCCGGGTGGCGCCCGCTACATCGGCCTCGTCGAGGGGCACGACGTGTGTCTCGGGGAGCGCGCCGACGTCGTCGTCACCGACGGGTTCACCGGCAATGTGCTGTTGAAGGGCGTCGAAGGCGCGTACACGATGCTCGGTGGCCCGGTGCCCGGCGCACCGCGCGGGGCGGTCCTGCTCGGCGTGGCGGGCACCGTCGTGGTCTGCCACGGCGCCGCCGGCGGCGCCGACCTGGCCTCCGGCATCGCCCTGGCCGCACACCTGCACCGTCGCTCCGTGACCACGGAGATCTCCACTCTGCTAGGGGTGACAAATGGATAAGCGCAAACGACCACCGGCCGTGCATCTGGAGGCGGCATTTGGGGTCGCCATCGACCCGGACCTGATCGAGCGCGCGCTGACCCACCGCTCGTTCGCCTACGAGAACGGTGGGTTGCCCACCAACGAGCGGCTGGAGTTCCTCGGCGACTCGGTGCTGGGTGTGGTGATCACCACGGCGCTCTTCCACAACCATCCCGACCTGCCCGAGGGCCAGCTCGCGAA
The DNA here is from genome assembly GCA_037414955.1 of Actinomycetes bacterium KLBMP 9797. Classification (GTDB taxonomy): domain Bacteria; phylum Actinomycetota; class Actinomycetes; order Mycobacteriales; family Micromonosporaceae; genus Phytohabitans. The sequence goes on along the minus strand of JBBEWH010000047.1, from coordinate 24,886 downwards.
GCTGCGCGCCAGCGTCGTGAACATGCGGGCGCTCGCCGACGTGGCCCGTGGGCTCGGCCCGCACGGTCTGGGGCCGTACCTGCTGCTGGGCAAGGGCGAGGAGACCACCGGCGGGCGCGACAAGGCCAGCATCCTGGCCGACACGCTGGAGGCGCTGCTCGGCGCGATCTACCTCCAGTACGGGTTGGAGACCGCCTCCGCCGTGATCCACCGGCTCTTCGACCCGGTGATGCTGGAGTCGGCGGGCCGTGGTGCCGGGCTGGACTGGAAGACGAGCCTCCAGGAGCTGACCGCGTCGCTGGCGCTGGGCGTGCCCGAGTACCGGATCGACGAGACCGGCCCCGACCACGCCAAGACGTTCACGGCGTGGGTCGTGGTGGCCGGCGACCGCTACGGCGGCGCCGAAGGCCGCAGCAAGAAGGAGGCCGAGCAGCGCGCGGCGGAGGCCGCCTACCGCACGTTGTCGGCCAAATTCGGCGAGCCGCCGACCAACGGCGTCGCCGCGGCGCCGTGAGCTGATCCCCCGGTCGATCTTGCAGTTGTCATGCCCGAATGCCCGGTTTGGGGCCTGACAAGTGCAAGATCGGCGGCGTGCGGTGAGTGAGAAGAGGGAGAGGGATGCCTGAGCTGCCTGAGGTGGAGACCGTTCGGCAAGGGCTCGCTAAGTGGGTCGCTGGGCGGCGGATCGCTGCGGTGGAGGTGCGGCACCCGCGTGCCGTGCGGCGGCATCTCCCCGGTGGTGAACACTTCGCCGCCGTCCTCACCGGACGCTCCATCGTGGATGTGCGCCGGCGCGGCAAGTACCTGTGGCTGCCGCTCGACTCCGGCGACGCGCTGATGGGCCACCTCGGCATGTCCGGCCAGCTCCTCATGCAACCGTCCACCGTGGCCGACGAGAAGCACCTGCGGATCCGCTTCGCGTTCGACGACGGCGGGCCGGAGCTGCGCTTCGTCGACCAGCGTACGTTCGGGGGGTTGTCCGTCTCGGAAGGCGGTGCCGAGCTGCCGGCGGAGATCGCGCACATCGCCCGCGACCCGATGGATCCGCTCTTCTCCGATGTGGACTTCGTGGCGGCGTTGCGCCGCAAGCGCTCCGAGGTGAAGCGGGCACTGCTCGACCAGAGCCTGATCTCCGGGGTCGGCAACATCTACGCGGACGAGGCGCTGTGGCGGGCCCGCCTGCACGGCGCGCGGGCCACCGAGACGCTGACCCGGCCGGCGGCCACGCGGCTGCTCGGCCACGTGCGCGACGTGCTCGGCGAGGCGCTGGTCGCGGGCGGCACCAGCTTCGACGCGCTCTACGTCAACGTGAACGGCGAGAGCGGGTACTTCGACCGGTCGCTCAACGTGTACGGGCGGGAGGGGGCGCCGTGCTATCGCTGTGGCGCGCCGATCCGCCGGGAGCCGTTCATGAACCGCTCGTCGTACAGCTGCCCCCGCTGCCAACCTAGGCCGCGTCGGGGTATTTCCCCCGGGTGAGTTCCGGGGGGAGGGCGGGTCTGTCCCGGATGGCATGAGCACCGGCCTTCCCTAGCGTCAACCCTGTCAACAGGTAACGACAGGGGAGGGGCCCGACATGGGCAAGCGACCGCTGACCGTACGGGTCGCGCGATGGAGCGCCGAGCATCCGTGGCGCGCCATCGCGTTGTGGGTGGTGTTCGTGGCGGTGTGTTTCGTCGGCGGGAACGCGGCCGGCCTGAACGAAGCCACCGATCAGGACGAGGCGATCGGCGAGGCGGGGCGGGCCTCGGTCATCGAGATCGCGGGCGACTTCGACGAGCACGCGGTCGAGAACGTCCTCATCACCGCCCGCAGTGGACAGTTGGACCGGGCGGCGGCCGACCAGGCCGCGGCGGACGCGGTCGCCCGGATGCGGGCCACCGACGGCGTGGCCAGCGTCGCCGACCCGGTGCCCGCGCACGACGGCTCGGCGCTGCTCGTCGCGGTCACCCTGGCCGGTGACCCGGACACCGCGTCCGACCGGCTGGCGCCGTTGCAGGCCACCACGGCCTCGCTCCAGCAGGCGCACCCTGACCTGCGGGTGGAGGAGGTCGGCGGGCCGTCCATCAACAAGGCGCTCGACGACACGCTGGGCGAGGACTTCAAGCGCGCCGAGCTGCTGAGCCTGCCGGTCACGCTGCTGATCCTCATCGTGGCGTTCGGTGCGCTGATCGCCGCCGGCGTGCCGGTGATCCTGGCGATGTCGTCGGTGTTCGCCGCGATGGGACTGTCCACACTGGCATCCCACCTGTTGCCGGCCACCGACACCACCAACAGCGTCGTCCTGCTGATCGGGCTCGCGGTCGGCGTGGACTACTCGCTGTTCTACATCCGCCGCGAACGCGAGGAACGCGCGAAGGGCCGGGCGCACCTGGACGCCGTCGAGATCGCGGCGGAGACGTCGGGGCACGCGGTCGTGGTCTCCGGCTTCGCCGTGATGATCGCCATGGCGGGCCTGTTCCTCGCCTCCGATGTGGTGTTCTCGTCGCTGGCGGTGGGCTCGATCCTGGTGGTCGCGGTGTCGGTGATCGGCTCGCTCACCGTACTGCCGGCGGTGCTCGCCAAGCTGGGCCGCTGGGTGGACCGGCCCCGGGTACCCCTGTTGTGGCGCCTCTCGGCGCGCCGCGGCGGCAAGCCGCGCTTCTGGCCGGTGGTGCTGCGGCCCGCGCTGCGCCACCCGCTCGTCACGCTGGTCGTCTCGGTGGGCCTGCTGCTCGCCCTGGCCGCGCCGGCGCTCGGCATGAAGATGAAGTTCCCCGGCATGGAGGATCTGCCGCGCTCGACGCCGGCCATGCAGGCGTACGACCGGCTGACCGCGGCGTTCCCGAGCACCGGCACCGTCCACATCGTCGCGGTGCGCGGCCCGGCGTCGTCAGCCGGTGAGGTCAAGGCCGCGCTGGCGGACCTGGCGGCGCGGGCCGGCGGCGACCCGCTGTTCGCGCCGGTCGAGGCGGACGGACCGGAGATCGAGGTGTCGGCGGACGGTACCGTCAGCACGCTCGCGGTGGCCACGCCGTACGCGAGCCGCGCCGACGAGGCCCGCGAGTCGCTGGACAAGTTGCGCTCCTCCTTCGTGCCGGCGACCCTCGGCGGTCTGTCCGGTGTGGAATACGCCGTCGGCGGCGACGTGGCCGGCAGCGTCGACTACGCCGAGCACATCGGTGCCAAGCTGCCGCTCGTCGTGGGCTTCGTGATGGTGCTGACGCTGCTGGTGATGGCGTGGACGTTCCGCTCGGTCGTGGTCGCGCTCACGGCCATCCTGCTCAACCTGCTCTCGGCCGGTGCGGCGTACGGGTTGCTGGTGGTCGTGTTCCAGGGCACCTGGGCGGAGGGCCTGCTGGGCTTCACGTCCATGGGGTCCATCGTGACCTGGCTGCCGCTCTTCCTCTTCGTCGTCCTCTTCGGACTGTCCATGGACTACCACGTCTTCGTGGTGAGCCGGATCCGGGAGGCGGTGCGGCGGGGGGTGCCGAACCGGGAGGCGGTGGCCTACGGCATCACCAGCTCGGCCGGCGTGGTGACGAGCGCTGCCATCGTGATGGTCGCGGTGTTCTCGATCTTCGCGACGCTCAGCACGATCGACATGAAGCAGCTGGGCATCGGCCTCGCGGCGGCGATCCTCATCGACGCCACCGTGATCCGGGGTGTGGTGCTGCCGTCGCTGATGACGCTGCTGGGCAAGGCGAACTGGTGGGCGCCGCGCTTCATGCGGGAGCGCCCGACCCCCAGGCACGCCGTCGAGCCCGAGCCGACGCCGGAGCTGGTCGGCACCCCGCGCTGACGCTCCATGATCAAGGCGTCCCTCACGTCGCGATAACGACGTGAGGGACGCCGTGATCATGGGGGTGGGGAGGCGCCCCCGGCCTCCCCCACCTGCAACAGGCCGCCCAACCCGTCGAAAACACGCGGGGCGGCACGCCTTGATCATGGGGGTAGGGAGCCGCGGTCACGAGGGCGAAGCCGGCGCCGCGCCATGCGATGAGGCGGTGGGCGGCGTCGTGCTGGGCGGGCGGCACGGCGTACACGAGATGGCCGTCGCCGGGCCGCGACCCCTCCCCCGACCACCGCTGGTACCGCCCCCAGTCGCCGGCGAACGTGCAGATCTCCACGTCGAGCTCGCGGTAGCGCGGGTCCACCGGACCGCCCGGGTTCAGCACGATCCGCCCGAGCTCGTGCCGGCGGCTGACGCGCACCGCCAGCGCCACGGCGCCGAGGTGCGGCAGGTCGGCCGGCGCGCGGTCGAGGAACACCCCGTCGATGGCGCGGGTCGCCCAGGACTCGATCTGGTCCAGCACGTCGGCCAGCGGCCGTTCGCCGTACTCGAGGTCGATGTTCGCCAGGTTGGACCGCTGGGTGGTCATCGGGGCGGTCATCGGTAGCGGTCGGTGTCGAAGGCGGCGTGCGCGGCGGCGACGAGGCCGAGCAGGTACGCCACGGCGAGCGCGCCGACGGTACCCGGAAGCTCCGATCCGGCGCCGGCCAGCGGCGTGGCCGCGCTCAGGGCGGCGGCCAGCGGCGCCGCCGTGACCAGGGCGGCGGTGAGCCGGCGGCCGCAGACCGCCAGCAGGCCGGTCACCGCGAGAAGGCCGCCGAGCAGCACCCCGGCGGCCAGGCCGAGGACCAGCGTCCGGGCGCCGGGGTGGGTGGAGAGCGCGTAGGGCAGGCGGTACGCGGCCGCGCCGAGGGCCACGCCGGTGACCAGCGGCGGCACCAGCGCCCCGATCGTGACGGTGGCGAGCCCGTGCACGTCGCGGCGGAACGCGTGCGGATCGTCGTACGTGTCGAGGGCGGCGGCCGCCCGGTTCCGGTACCGGCCCACGAGGAACTCGCCGAGCGGCACGGCGATCAGCAGCGGCAGCAGGCCCGGAGCGGGGGGGTCGGGCGCGACCCACCACACCAGCCCGACGCACGCGGCCTCCAGCACCCCAATCCCAAGATCAAGGCGTCCCTGTAGTCGTCCTAACGACTTGAAGGACGCCCTGATCATGAAGAGGGGGAGGGCGGTGGGAGCCCACGCGAGCGCCGCGAGGATGACGAGGAAGCGCGGTGTTAGCAGGGGGCCCTTCCGGTAGACAGGGCCTTGCACGATCATGCGGCGGCCTCGCGGTAGAGGTGGCGGTAGGCACCGCGCACGTGGTCGACGGTGAACAGGCGCAGTGCGCGGGCGCGGGCGGCGGCGCCGAGCCGCCGCCGGCGCGCCGGGTCGCCGAGCAGCTCCACGCACGCCTCGGCCAGCGCGACCGGGTCGCCCGGCGGCACCACCGCGCCGGCGTCGCCCACCACCTCGCGCACCGGGCCGGCGTCCGCGCTGACCGTCGCCCGGCCGCACATCATGGCCTCGACCAGCGGGTACGGCATGTCCTCGGCGGCGCCGGCGAACGCGGCGAGCTGGGCACCGGCGTACGCCTGGCGGCTGCTCGGCACCGGCGGGTCGAAGTGCACGGCGCCGCGCAGCCGGAGGCGATCCACCAGGCGGCGGCAAGTCGCCGCGTACCCGGCGTCGCTCTCGGGCCCCACCAGTCGCAGCGTCGCGTCCGGCACGGTCGCGCGCACCCGGCGGACGGCCCGGATCAGCGTGTGCAGGTCGGTGGGCGGCGCGATCCGGCCGACCCAGACCACGGTGGGAGTCGGTGGCTCGGCGGGCAGCAGCGGATAGCGCAGCGGCTCCACGCCGCCCGGCACCACGACGACCTTGGCCGGATCGGCGCCGTCCCGCAGCGCCCAGCGCTGGTTGGCGCGGCTGATCGAGGCGATCAGCGCGGCTTCGGCGTACCCGAGGCGGGCCAGCGCGCGGTAGAACCGCAGCAGCACCGCCCGCACCGGCGCGCTGCCGTCGACCGGCCGCAGATAGGTGCCGTGCTCGCTGAGCAGGAACGGGGTACCCGCGCGCCACTTCGCCGCCAGCGCGACCAGCAGCGGCAGGCCGGACGAGACCGGGTGGCAGAGATCGACGGGCGGCAGCCGGACGGCGAGCGGCCGCACGGCGTACCCGATCCGTTCCGCCGCGGACCGCGCGTCCCGGACGGTCATCCGCGGCCCGTCGCCGGCGCCGTCGGCGCGCCAGGCGTCGAGGAGCACGTCGGCGAGCGGCGCACCGGCCAATGGGTCGCCGGCCTGGTCGGCCAGGCGCCGCAGCCCGTCGGCGAACGCGCCCAGATCCTCGCTCACGATGCCGCGGCACAGGATCACCGCCGCGGCGGTCGCCGCCCGCGGGTCGCGCGGCCTGGTGGGACGCCCGTTGACCGGGTACGTGGACACGGCCGCCACCTGGGCCGGTACCGGGTACGCCGGTTCGACGTGCCGGCCGGTGGTGATCGCCACCAGGTGGAACGTGTGCTCGTCCAGCCCGTGCAGCAGCTGGTGGCACCAGGTGGCGGCGCCGCGGCGCACGTACGGGTAGGAATCTTCGTTGATGAGCGCGGCCCGCATGTGGGGCGCAACGATCGAGTCGAGCCCTCAGCGGGGGGTTGTCAGCTACGCGACAGAACCGAAGATCTGGGTCCAGTAGGGCGAACCGTCGCTCGCGTACGCCAACCCGACCCCGATCGCCTTGGCGTCGCAGTTCAGGATGTTGGCCCGGTGACCCGAGCTGTTCATCCAGCCGTCCATGACCGCGGCCGGCGTCCGGTACCCCATGGCGACGTTCTCCCCGATCGCGTTGGTGTAGCCGGCGCGCTCGGTGCGGTCCCACGGCGAGCTGCCGTCGCTGCCGGTGTGCGACATGTTGTTGTGCTCGGCCTGGTCCTGGCTGTGCTGGCGGGCGGCGGTGGCGAGCTTGGCGTTGACGGTGACCGTCCCGCAACCGCCTTCGGCCCGCTCCCGGTTGGTGATCTCGACGACCTCGTTCTCGTCGGCGGACTGGGTGGTGCCGGTGCCGGCGGCCGGCCGGGTCGTCGTGGTGCGCTTCGGCTTCGTGGCGGTGGTGCGGCTCGGCGTCGCGTCCGGCTTCTTCGCGGGTTTGCCGGCGGGCGACGCGGAAGGGGTCGGATTCGCGCTGGGCGGCGCCTGGGCCACCGACGCGGCCCCGAAGCCGCCGGCGCCGTCGGGCCGCTCGGCGGCGGTGTTCGTCGTCCGGTCGCCGCCGGTCGCGGCGACGCTGGGCCGGAGCAGGGCCGCGCCGGTGCCGAAGGACAGCAGCAGGACGCCGACGAGCAGCGCGAGGCCGACCGGTCCGGGGACGCGGCTCGACTGGCGGTGCCGTCCCTTCATGGGCGGACTCAGCGTGGGCAGGCGCTGCGCGGGCGGGCTCTGGTCGTCGACATGGGGGGTGGGCCCGGCCATGGAATACGCCTCCGGTCGGGTCTTCGGGGATCTTCATGCAGGTCACGGGGGGTCGGGTGCCGACCGTACGGAGGGGCGGTTACGCACCGCAATCCCTCTAAGGAAGATCTAAGGCCCCGGCAAGGCGGGTGACGGGGGCCCGTTAGAGTGAGCGACGAGACGTGTGAGCTAGCACCTTGCAACTTGACGAAGCGCGGCGTTCGGCGGAGTATAGAGGTGTCGCCAGTCGCGCCCGATCATGCCCACGCGTGCCCGTGGGCTGTATCGCGTAGTTAGCTGGGCGCGCGTTGGACCGGCCACTCCGGCAGCGCATTACAAGGAGACGATATGGCGAAGGCCCTCTACGGCCACGTCGGTGCGGCGCCCGATCGGCGCCTTCTCGACGAGGTCACCCGACTGCGTGCCAAGGTTGAGGCACTGGATTTCGAGGTCACGCGGCTGCGTGCCGAAAACGATCGGCTGGCGGCGGCGGCCGCTGAGGCAGGCGATCTGCTTCGGATGCCAGAGCCGGCTCTGACCTGATGTCCACTGGGCGCCGGCACCCACGGCGCCCACGGCCACAACTACACGCAACACAACACATCGCGCGCCGACACACACCGTGGCGGCGCGCAGCTTTTTGCCCTCGTGCCTTCCCCATGATCAAGGCGTCCTTCACGTAGCCCTAACGACTTGAGGGACGCCTTGATCATGGCTAGTGCGGGTGATATGCCCCGGTATGCGGGGTGAAGGAAATATGGCGGAGCGCGGCGTGTCGGGTGGCCCGGAGGGCGTCGGGTTACTCTGCGGGGGAGAAGGTCACCTGCGAGCGCCCGGTGCCGTGCCGGACGAGGAATCGAAAACGTGCATCTTAAGAGCCTGACGGTCAAGGGCTTCAAGTCCTTCGCCTCCGCGACGACGCTAAGGCTGGAGCCGGGAATCACCTGCGTGGTGGGTCCGAACGGCTCTGGCAAGTCCAACGTCGTCGACGCCATTTCCTGGGTGCTGGGTGAACAGGGCGCCAAGGCGCTGCGTGGCGGCAAGATGGAAGATGTGATCTTCGCCGGCACCGCCGGCCGCGCGCCGCTCGGTCGCGCCGAGGTCACGCTGACCATCGACAACACCGATGGCGCGCTGCCGATCGACTACACCGAGGTGTCGATCACCCGCCGGATGTTCCGGTCCGGTGAGAGCGAGTACGAGATCAACAACAACTCGTGCCGGCTGCTCGACATCCAGGAGCTGCTCTCCGACTCCGGCATCGGCCGCGAGATGCACGTCATCGTCGGGCAGGGCCAGCTCGACGCGGTGCTGCACGCCAAGCCCGAAGACCGGCGCGCGTTCATCGAGGAGGCGGCCGGCGTCCTCAAGCACCGCAAGCGCAAAGAGAAGGCGCTGCGCAAGCTCGACGCCATGCAGGCCAACCTGAACCGGCTCACCGACCTCACCGCCGAGCTGCGCCGCCAGCTCAAGCCGCTCGGCAAGCAGGCCGAGGTGGCGCGGCGGGCCGCCGGCATCCAGGCCGACCTGCGCGACGCCCGGCTGCGGCTGCTCGCCGACGACCTGTTCACGCTGCGCGCCACGCTCGACAAGGAGATCGCCGACGAGACCGCGCTGCGTGAGCGGCGCGAGCAGGTCGAGCGCGACTTCGGCGAGGTGCAGCGCCGGGTGACGGTCCTGGAAGCGGCGCTGGCCGAAGACGCGCCGCTGCTCGCGGCCGCGCAGGACGCCTGGTACAAGCTGTCCGCGCTGCAGGAACGCTTCCGCTCCACCGAGCAGCTGGCCAGCGAGCGGCTGCGGCACCTGTCCGCGACCCCCGACGACGAGCGCCCCGGCCGCGATCCCGATCAGCTCGAGGCCGAGGCCGAGCGGGTCCGGGCGCAGGAAGACGAGCTGCGCGCCGCGCTGAAGGCCGACCAGGCGCACCTCGCCGAGGCCGTCGAGCGGCGCCAGGAGCTGGAACGGCAGCTCGCCGACGCCGAGCGGGCGCTGCGGGCGGCCGCCAAGGCCATCGCCGACCGCCGCGAAGGGCTGGCCAAGCTGACCGGCCAGGTCAACGCGGCCCGCGCCCGCACCACCAGCGCCGCCGAGGAGATCTCCCGGCTCGCCGCGGCGCACGGCGACGCGCGGGGTCGGGCCGACAAGGCGCAGGCCGACGTCGACGCGGTGGCCGAGCTGTCCACCGAGGCGGACCGCGACAACGCCGACCTGGACGCCCGGCACGCCGAGGCGACGGCCGCGTTCGAGGCGGCCAACGCGCAGGTCCGCGCGCTCTCCGACGCCGAGCGGCGGGCGGAGAAGGACGCGGCGACCTGGAAGGCCCGCGAAGAGGCGCTCGCCATGGGGCTGCGCCGCAAGGACGGCGCCGGCGCGCTGCTGGCCCGCGCCGACCAGGTACCGGGCCTGCTGGGCAGCCTCGCCAGCATGCTCTCGGTGGCGCCCGGTCACGAGGCCGCGCTGGCGGCGGCGCTCGGTGCGCTCGCCGACGCGGTGGTGGCGGCCGGGGTCGACGAGGCCACCGAAGCCATGCGGCTGCTGAAGATCCAGGACGCCGGGCGGGCCAGCCTGCTCGTCGCCGGTCCGCCGGCACCGGGCATGATCGGCCCGCTGGAGACGCTTCGCCCCGCCCTGCCCGACGGCGCGCTCTGGGCGCCCGAGGTGGTCCGCTGCTCGGAACGCGTCCAACCAGCGGTGCGGCGCGCGCTGCGCGACGTCGTACTCGTGACGGATCTGGAAGCCGCGGGCCGGGTCGTGGCCGCGAACCCGGAGCTGCGCGCGGTCACGCCCGACGGCGACATCGTCGGGGCGTACGCGGCGGCCGGTGGCTCGGCGAAGGCGCCGAGCTTCATCGAGGTGCAGGCCGCGGTCGAGGAGGCCCGCGCCAAGCGGGTCGCGGCCGAGGAGTCCAGCGCGGAGCTGCGCGAGCAGCTCGCGGACGCCCGCGCGGTGGTCGCCGAGCGGAAGGACGTGGTCAGCGCCGCCGCGGCGGCCAAGCGGGAGGCCGAAGGGCAGCGCAACGCCGCCGCCCGGCGCCTCGCCGAGCTCGGCGCCGCCGCCCGCTCCGCGAACGCGGAGGCCGAGCGGCTGGGTGCGGCCAAGGCCAAGGCCGAGGAGGCCCGCGAGCGCGACCTGCTGGCGCTGGAAGACCTGGAGGAGCGGCTGCGGATGGCGGAGGACACCGCCATCGACGACGACCCGGACACCGACGAGCGCGACCAGCTCGCCGCCGCGGTGCCGCAGGCCCGGCAGAACGAGATGGAGATCCGGCTCGCAGTGCGCACCGCCGAGGAGCGGGTCGCGTCCATCGCCGGCCGCGCCGACTCGCTGTCCCGCCAGGCCAACGCCGAGCGCGCCGCCCGGGAGCGGGCCGCCGCCCGCCGGGCCGCCCGCACCCGCGGCGCGGCCATCGCCCGCGCCGTCGAGGTGGGCGCCCGCGAGGCCCTCGCCCGGGTCGCCGTGTCACTGACCGACGCCGAGCGGGCCCGCGACGAGATCGCCCAGGCGCGGTCCGCGCGCGAGGCCGAGTTGTCCGAGGTACGCGGCGCGGCGAAGCGCCTCGGCTCCGATCTGGAACGGCTCACCAGCGAGGTACACCGCGACGAGGTGGCCCGCGCCGAGCAGCGGATGCGCATCGAGCAGCTGGAGATCAAGGCGGCTGAGGACTTCGGGCTCGACGTGGAGACGCTGGTCTCGGAGTACGGTCCGGAGCAGCTGGTGCCGCCGACGCAGGCCGAGGTCGCCGCTGCCGAGGCCGCGGACAAGCCGGCGCCTTCGCCGGTGCCGTATCACCGGCCGACGCAGGAGAAGCGGGCCGCCAAGGCCGAGCGCGAGCTGACCCTGCTCGGCAAGGTCAACCCGCTGGCGCTGGAGGAGTTCGCGGCGCTGGAGGAGCGCTTCAAGTTCCTCTCCGACCAGCTCGAAGACCTCAAAGCCACCCGGCGCGACCTGCTCACCGTGGTCAAAGACGTCGACGACCGCATCCTGGAGGTCTTCACCAGCGCGTACGAGGACACGGCGCGCGAGTTCGAGAAGGTCTTCACGGTGCTCTTCCCCGGTGGCGAGGGCCGGCTGGTCCTCACCGACCCGGAAGACATGCTGACCACCGGCATCGAGGTCGAGGCCCGGCCGCCCGGCAAGAAGATCAAGCGGCTGTCGCTGCTCTCCGGCGGCGAGCGGTCGCTGACCTCCGTCGCGATGCTGGTCGCGATCTTCCGGGCCCGGCCCAGCCCGTTCTACATCATGGACGAGGTCGAGGCGGCGCTCGACGACGTCAACCTGGGCCGGCTCATCACGCTGTTCAGCCAACTCCGGGAGAAGAGCCAGCTCATCATCATCACCCACCAGAAGCGCACGATGGAGGTCGCCGACGCGCTGTACGGCGTCACCATGCGCGCCGGTGTCACCGAGGTGATCAGCCAGCGGCTCAACACGGACGAGGAGGCGGCGGCCTGATGCCGTTGCGTTCCCGCCCGACCGCGCTGCTGGTCGACATCTCCGTGATCAAGGCGTCCCTCATGTCGTTAGAGCAGCATGAGGGACGCCTTGATCTTGAGGTGTTGGAATTTGTGCGCGAGGCGCGGGCCGCGGGTGTGCCGGTGGGCATCGCGGCGAACGGCACCGAGCAGCTGGAGGCTGACCTCGACGTGCTCGGGCTGGCCGGGGAGGTCGACGCGATCGTAAACTCCTGGCGGATCCAGGCGCACAAGCCGTCGAAGGAGTTCTTCGCGGCGGCGTGCCAGGCGCTGGGAGTGCCGCCGGGGCAGGTGCTGTTCGTCGACGACTCCGACCGGATGGTGCGCGGCGCGCGGGCGGCCGGCCTGCCCGCGTACCGGTGGACCGGCCCCGACGACCTCCGCTACCTCCGCCGCGCCCTCCTTGCATGACCGCAACTGTGCATCTGTGCAGAACCTCTGCGCGAATGACGTTTTAAGCGGGTAGCATGGTGGCTCTGGAGGAGGAGTCATGCTACTGCGCTTCGGTGTGGAGAACTTCCGGTCGATCCGTGATCGGCAGGAGCTGAGCTTCGTAGCAACCGCCTACAACGAGGGCTCGGCTTTCGAACTCCCGGTCGCCCCGGACGACACCCTCCGGATCTCGCCGGTGGCCGCGATTTACGGCGCCAACGCCTCCGGCAAGAGCAACGTCCTGCGTGCGTTGTGGCGGTTCGCCGAGCTGGCGGTGGGGCGTTGGCGTGATGGCGGCCCCTATGAGCCGTTTGGATTCGGTGACCACCAGCTTGTGGAGCCCACCGTCTTCGACGCCGAGTTCGTCGTCAATGAGGTGCGGTATCGGTACGGTGTGGCGTACGACGCCGAGCGGATCCATCGAGAGTGGCTGTACGCCTACCCCCATGGGCGGAGGCAAGTCTGGTTCACTCGTGACGCCGCGCGCAGCCAACCATTTCAGTTTCCCGGCGAATATCTCAAGGGCGCGAAGACGACCCTTCGGGATTTTGTCAGGGACGACGCCCCATTCCTGTCGCTCGGTGCCGCTCTTCAGCACCCTCAGTTGAGTCCGATAACTGCGAAATTTGATCAACTTATACCGGTTGGCCCAGAAATGCCACGTCGCCTGGGCGAGGTGTTGGCTAGGCGTTGGGACGAGCGTATGACCGACCTCGTCCGCAACGCTGATATGGGGGTCGACGGTGTGGAAATAACGCGTATGGACGACAATGCGGCTGGCGGATTGTCGCTCACGAAGCCTGGTGTCCGGCTCCTTCATTCCGGCCAACCAGCGCCTCTGTACGGCGAGTCTCAGGGGACGCTGCGATGGCTCTATCTGCTTCGGCCGGTGCTGGACGCCCTGGATAACGGCGCTCTACTCGTTGTGGACGAGTTGGATTACAGCCTCCATCCGACGTTGGCGGCTGAGATCATCAGAATGTTTCGCAATCGTAGGGTCAACACAGGGCGGGCGCAGCTACTGTTCTCGTCGCATGACGTCAGCATGCTCGGTCTGCAGCTCGGTTCACGGCTCCTCGATCGTGATCAGATATGGTTCACCGAGAAAGACGCGGATGGCACCGATCTGTACTGCCTGAGGGAAGCGCGTCCGCGCAAGGAAGAGAATATACAGCTCGGCTACTTGGCGGGCCGATATGGAGCCAGGCCCGATCTCAGTCCAGGCGAGTTGGGCGACGTCCTCACCCTGGCCGCTAATGGGGTGGCGTGATGCGACGCGGCGGCGGCGATCGGCGTAAAGACGTTGTGCATATCTTCACGGAGGACTCCACGACCGAGCCGAGGTACTCCAACTGGCTCAAGCGTCGTCAAGACCGATTCTCTGTGACGGTTGACGACCAGCATGGGAAGCCCCGCGAGCTCCTCGCGTACGCCCTCGAACTGCGTCGCAGCTGGCGGAGAAGCGATTCGAATATGTCGGTCTGGTGTGTCTTCGACCGCGACGAACATGCGAGCGTCGATGACGTCATCTGCCAAGCCGAGCAGGAGGGCATCCGAATAGCGTTCTCGCATCCCTGCTTCCAGTACTGGTTACTGCTGCACTTCTGCGACAGCGCTCCGCCATGCGCCGGTCGCTGCCGGGAAGCGGATAGACGGCTGGAAAAGGAGATGCCGGGCTATCAGCACACGGTTCCGATGCCGTGGCTGGCGGCTCAGCTGGAGGGCCGGTACGCCAAAGCGAAGGCGCGGGCGCAACGCGTACAGGCGCAGCATGACCGCGACGGCATCGTGCTGCCCACGCAGCGCGACCCTTCGACGAACATCTGGGAATTGATCGACCACCTCGGCGTCAGCTACTGACTCCCCATGATCAGGGCGTCCCTCACGTTGCTCTAACTACTTGAGGGACGCCTTGATCATGGGGTGGGGGTGTCGACCGGGGTGGGGGTTTCGAGGGCTAGCCAGCGTTCGGTGAACTCGGGTGGGCGGACCGCGGCGCTCCACAGGTGGCCCTGGCCGGTCGCCACGCCCATGCCGGACAGCACGTGTTGCTGCGTCGACGTCTCGACGCCTTCGGCGACCACCGTCAGCTTCAGAGCGGTGCTCATGGCGACGACCGCGCGCACGATCTCCTCGTCTTCCGCGTCGGTGCCCAGACCGTCCACGAAGGACCGGTCGATCTTGACGCCGGTCACGGGGTGTCGCCGCAGGTAGCCGAGCGCCGAGAAGCCGGTGCCGAAGTCGTCGACCACCATCTTCACGCCGAGCTCGCGCAGCTCACGGAGGACCTGCTCGGTGACGCTGGACGCGTCGATCATCACGGACTCGGTGATCTCCAGGACGATGCACCCGGTGGGTACCTCCCACTGCTTGAGCGTGTCCGCGATGGTGGCGGGCAGCGACGCGTCGCTGAGCTGCCGCGGTGAGACGTTGACCGAGACCCAGAAGTCGTCGGCGATGAGGTCGTCGCGCCGCCAGGCGGCCATCTGCCGCGCGGTCTGGTCGAGCGCCCAGCGGCCGATCGCGGAGATCAGCCCGCTGTCCTCGGCGACCGGGATGAACACGGTCGGCGGGATCGGGCCGCGGCTGGGATGCGTCCAGCGGATCAACGCCTCGGCGCCGACCAGCGCGCCGCTGTCCATCTCGACGATCGGCTGGTACGCCAGCTCGAGTTGCCCGGTGGTCAGCGCATGCCGCAGGGCCAGCTCGATCTCCACCCGGTCGCGGACCCGCTCGTGCATGGAGGCGTCGAACTCGGTCCACCGGCCGCGCCCGTCGGACTTGGCGCGGTACATGGCGGTGTCGGCGTCGCGCATCAGCGCCTCGGCGGTGACCGCCGCGACCGCGGCGACCGGCGCCATGCCGGCGGGCGCGCCGACCAGGCCGATCGACGGCGTGATCACCACCTCGGCGCTGCCGACGTGCAGCGGCGCGCTGAGCCGGTCGATGATGCGCTCGATGAGCGTGACGGTGTCGGCGCGACTGGCGGTGCTCGCGACGATGAACTCGTCGCCGCCGACCCGGGCGACCATCGCCGGTGCCGGCACGGTGCCGCGGAGCCGCTGCGCGACCTCGATGAGCAGCTGGTCGCCGGCCTCGTGCCCCCACGAGTCGTTGACCAGCTTGAAGCCGTCCAGGTCGAGGAACATCACCCACACCGTCGACTCGCCGCCGGGGGTCGGCGCGGTGGCCAGCAGCCGGCTGACCTCGGTGGTCAACATGAGCCGGTTGGGCAGGCCGGTCAGCGGGTCGTGGGTGGCCTGGTGCGCGAAGCGGAGCTGCGCGGCGGCGTAGTCCTGCACGGCGGAGACCGCGCGGATGAGCAGGAGGCCGACGGTGGCGGCGCCACCGGCCGCGAGCAGCATCCGGACCGCCAGCGAGTCGGCCGGCGTGAGCACGGTGAGCACGAACGGCGCGACCAGCGCGGGCCCGATGAGCAGCAGGCGCTTCCAGGACCAGCCTTGCACGGGGAGCGGGATGGGCCGGCTGAGGTCGGCGACGGACGGGTGCAGCACGGCCGCCCCGAGCGCGGCCAGCGCGACGAGGAACGCCGCGTCACCCAGAGCCGACTCGGCGCGCGGCGCGGAGGCGCTGGCCACCGCGTACGCCACGTCGCCGACCAGCATCGCGACGGTGGCGCCGAGGAGCATCCGGTAACTGGGGGTGCGGCCGGCGGTGGTGAATGCCAGGTTCACCATCAGCAGGAGCAGCAGCACGTCGAACACCGGGTAGAGGCCGGCCAGCACCGACACCACCAGCGGGCGGCCGGGGGCCTCGGTGGCCGGCACGGCGAGCAGCAGCGTCGACACCAGGGCCGCACCGAGGCAGACGATCAAGCCGTCGATGACGGCGTGCCGGGGGATGCCGCCGCGGATCCGCAGCAGCCCGACGATCCAGAGGATCGCGCACGCGTATCCCAGCAGGGCGCACGCGTCGGCCGCCAGCTCGAACGCCCCGCCGCGCTCCACGGTGGGCGGCCGGAGCACGGCGGCCGCCACGTAGGCCGCGCCGGCGAGCGCGAGCATGCGCCACGGCCAGCGCGGGGTGGCCCGGTGCACGCGCGGGCCGACCAGCAGGGCGCCGACCACCCCGGCGCCGAGCACCGCGAACGCCGTGGCGTGCGCGAACGTGGACGGCACGAGCAGGTAGAGGACGGCGACGGCGAGGCCCGCGCACGCGAACACGCCGGACCTGAGCCAGGACCGGGCGTGCATCGGCGGGGCCGAGCGCCACATCGCTATCGCCCTCCGCCAGCACGTCTAAACCGGCTGATCGACAACAGGCCACAGATTATCAAGCCGTCTCCGGTCCTCGTGAAAAAGTTTCGGTAGACCTCGTCAGTCTCCGGTATTTCCGTCGATCCGCTCCCGGATGAGATCGGCGTGGCCGTTGTGGCGCGCGTACTCCTCGATCATATGGAGGTAGACCCACCGCAGGTCGTAGACGACCTGGGTGCGGGGATGGACGAACGTCTCGTCGAGCGAGCGGCCGGCCGCCGCCCGGCGGGCCCGCTCGACCTCGGCGTGGAACGTGGCGAAGACCGTCGCGGCGTCGACGGTGTCGAGGTCGTGGAGGTCGCCGTCCGGGTTGTCGTCGGTGAAGTAGATCGGCGGGAGGTCCGCACCGGCGAAGCGGCGCGCGAACCAGCTCCGCTCCACGTCCGCCATGTGCCGCACCAGGCCGAGGAGGCTGAGCGTGGACGGCTCGACGCTGCGCGCCTTGAGCTGCTCGGCGGTGAGGCCGGCGCACTTCCACAGCAGGGTCTGCCGGTGCCAATCCAGCCACCCTTCGAGGCTCGTGCGCTCGTCACCCCGGCTGGGCTCGGGCGTGCGGTCGATCTTCGGGGCGGTCCACGTCATCCGGCCATTATCGCCGCCCGCCGTCAGGTCAGGGGGACGGCGAGCACCGGGTGGAGGGTGCCGTCGGCCGTCGTACCCTCGATCGTCACCCGGGCCGACCGGCCCTCGTGGACCAGCGTGGCCACCGCGTTGCCGAAGTACGGCCCCGCGAGCCGGCGCCAGCCGACCGCGGGCGCCGGCGCCCCGGCGGCGCGGGCCAGCCGGCCCGCCACCCAGGCGGGACCGCGCCACCAGCCCACCCGCAGCATCGGCCGCATGTAGCCGGGCACGTTGTTGTGTACCGGTGAGCAGGTCAGCTGGTGCACGGGCGCGCCGACCGGGTGGCCGAAGCGGGCCCGTGCCACATACGAGTGATGTACGTCACCCGAAAGCACGCTGATGGACGCGCGCGACCCGGTGGCCACGCTGGCGAACAGCTCGGCGAGGGCGGCGAACGAGCCCTGGATCGCCGCCCAGTGCTCCAGGTCGAACGCCCGCCGCAGCCGCTCGGCGAACGCGGCCACCCGGGGCCGCGGTGAGGCCGCCGTGCGCTCGTTCCACGCCTCCAGGTGGTGTACGCCGGGCGGCAGCAGCCAGGGCAGCGACGAGCCCACCACGAGGTGGTCGTGGGAGCCGTGGGCCCGCTCGGCGAACCACCGCCACTCCGCGGGCGGCAGCATCGACCGGTGGTCCCCGTCGAGCACCCGGTTGCACCGGTTGTCGAGCACCACGAGCCGGGTGTTGCCGACGTCGAGCGCGTAGCTCCACCGGTAGTCCCGGTCGCGGTCGACCGCGGCGCCGAACTCCCGCAGCACCGCGCTGGCGTCACCGGCCGTCACCACTTTCTGGTAGACCGGGTCGGCCGCGATCTCGTCCGGCGCGAGGTTGCCGAGGTGCTGGTAGACCCAGTACGAGGCGAGACCGTTCGCGATCCGCTCCGGCCACCAGGGCCGCTGCTGGATGTCGGCGCGCCAGGCGGCCGACGAGTTCCAGTCGTCGATGATCTCGTGGTCGTCGAAGATCATGACGCTCGGCGTGGTGGCGAGCAGCCAGCGGATCTCCGGGTCGCGCCACGACTCCAGGTAGAGCTTGGTGTACTCCTCGTACGCCACCACCTCGTCCGGGTGGTGGCGCAGGAAGCTCCGGACCGCGGGGGACGGCGCGTCCGCGTACACCTGGTCGCCGAGCAGGAGCACGAGGTCGGGCGGCGGCGCGCCGCCGCCCATCAGCCGGCGGGCATAGGCGTCCAGCGCGTCCGGCGGCAGGCGACGCGCGGTGACCCGCTGCGTCGTCTCCCGGCAGGATCCGAACACCAGCCGCACCGGCTGGTCGGCATCGTCGCGGCCGCGGGTGCGGATCACACTTTCCGGGTACGGGTAGTCCGGCTCCGGCCACACCCGGTGGTCGTCCAGGAACACCTCGTACGGCGTGGCGGTGCCCGGCGCCAGACCGTCGACCACGACCAGGGCGTAGTGGTGGTCGAACGCGGTGAACGTCGGCGCCTCGCCAGCCGCGTCGCCGGCCCGGACCCGCACCACGGCGGGCGCGCTGGTCTCCACCCAGACGGTGGCCTGGGTGCCGACGACCCGGCGGAGCAGCGGTCCGATAAGTAGTCGCGCGGTCATATACCCATCCCTATCGGCCTGAGCTGTGAGCCTCCTGCGTGCCTCCGAGGCAGTATCTGTCAGGATTTCGGTATGGAGTACGTCGTCCTTGGTCTGGTCCTGCTCGGCGTGCTGGTGCTCGCCGGCGTGGGGCTCGTGGTGCCCCGGCTGCGTCGCCAGCCGCCGCTTCCCCCGGCCCCGCCCGCGCCCACCACCCTCCCCGCGCCCGAGAAGGAACCCGTCGAGGAGGCCGTTCCCGAGGCCGCGCCGGAGGTCGAGGTCGCGCCGGAGGTCGAGACGGCGCCGGCGGTCGAGGCGCCCGAGCCCACCGCCGGCCGGCTGGTCCGGCTGCGCGGGCGGCTGGCCCGTTCCCAGAACGTGTTCGGGAAGGGCCTGCTGAGCCTGCTCGCCCGCGACCGCCTCGACGAAGACGTCTGGGAAGAGATCGAAGACAGCCTGATCACGGCGGATGTGGGCATCGAGGCCACCGGTCAGATCGTCGAGCGGCTGCGCGAGCGCACCAAGGTGCTCGGCACCCGCAGCGCGGCGGAGCTGCGCGCGCTGCTCGCCGAGGAGTTGGTCGCGGCGCTCGACCCCGGCCTGGACCGCACGCTGAAGAGTGACGGAAAGCCGACCGTGATGCTGGTGGTCGGCGTGAACGGTGCCGGCAAGACGACCACGTGTGGAAAGATCGCACGGGTGTTGGTGGCGGACGGGCGCTCGGTGCTGCTGGGCGCCGCCGACACGTTCCGCGCCGCCGCGGCCGACCAGCTCGCCACCTGGGCGGGACGGGTGGGCGCCGAGGTGGTGCGCGGCCCGGAGGGCGCCGACCCGGCGAGCGTCGCGTTCGACGCGGTGCGGCGCGGCATCGAGACCGAGGTCGACACCGTGCTGGTCGACACGGCGGGCCGGTTGCAGAACAAGGTCGGCCTGATGGACGAGCTGGGCAAGGTCAAGCGGGTGGTCGAGAAGCACGGTCCGGTGCACGAGACGCTGCTCGTGCTCGATGCGACCACCGGGCAGAATGGGCTGGAGCAGGCCCGGGTGTTCACCGAGGTGGTCGACGTGACCGGCGTGGTGCTGACCAAGCTCGACGGCACGGCCAAGGGAGGCATCGTCATCGCGGTCCAGCGCAAGCTCGGCATCCCTGTGAAGCTCGTCGGCCTGGGCGAGGGCCCGGACGACCTGGCGCCGTTCGACGCCGCTCAGTTCGTCGACGCTTTGCTGGGCACGGACGCGTAACCTCGTGGCTTACCGTGAGGAGGCCCCGCGCCTCGGCCGGCCGTATGTGCCACAGCAGGAGATCCCGCTCCGCGGCGGCAACGTCAGCACGGTGGTGCGGGTCGGCGACACCGTGCGCCGCAACGCCGGGCCGTGGACACCGTCGGTGCACGCGCTGCTGCGCCATTTGGAGTATGTCGGTTTCACCGGCTCGCCCCGCGCGCTCGGCATGGACGACCAGAACCGCGAGGTCCTGTCCTATCTGGAGGGTGAGTGTGGGGAGTACCCGCTCGCCCCGCACTGGGTGACCGACGAGGCGCTGGTGACCGTGGCGACGATGCTGCGCATGTTCCACGACGCGCAGTACGGCTTCCAGCCGCAGCAGGGCGCGGTGTGGCGCTCGTTCGGGCCACCGCCGCCGGACACCGAGGTCATCTGCCATCACGACGCGGCGCCGCACAACGTGATCTGGCGGCCGGACGGCACGCTCGCCCTGATCGACTTCGACCTCGCGTCGCCGGGCGCGCGCATCTACGACGTGGCGTACGCGGCGTGGACCTGGGTGCCGCTGTTCAGCGACCGCGACTCGTACACCCTGGGGTGGAAGCGGCCGAACCGGCCGCGGCGGCTGCGGTTGTTCGCGGACGCCTACGGGTTGATCCCGCGTGACCGGCACCGCCTGGTGCGCACGATCCGGAAGCGGATCGTCGACCACGTCGAGGGGATCCGCCGGATGGCGGCGGCGGGCGACCCGGCGTTCGTCCGGATTGTGCACAAAGGGCACCTGCGGCGCCCGATGCGCGATCTGCGACTCCTTGATTACGAACGTCACACGCTTGAGTACGCTCTGCGCTGATTTCGCGACGTTCGGCTGATGGGCCCCCCGTCGTTCCAGGCAGTTTGAGGGTTTGTTCACACGCCCGAAACAATGTGTGATCTGGTGGAAACCAACCGGGCACCGTCTGTGAAACAGCGGCGCTGGAAGCTTCCGCGAAACCGGCGTGGGGCAGTGCTGCCCAGTTCCTGCCGGAGGGAGGCAACCAACCGAGAGGAGGCAGCGTGGAGATCGACACCGGCAATACCGCCTGGTTGCTCCTGTCGTCTGCGCTCGTGCTGCTCATGACGCCGGGTCTGGCCCTGTTCTACGGAGGCCTCAACCGGTCCAAGGGCGTACTCAACATGATGATGATGAGCTTCAGTGCCATGGGGCTCGTCTCCGTTCTTTGGGTCATCTACGGCTTCACGCTGGCGTTCGGCACCAACGACAACGCCGGTCTCAACAACATCATCGGTAGCTTCACCCAGTACCTGGGCACCGAGACCGACTTCATCGGCGAGGGCTGGCTGTTCCTCGGCGCGGAGACCGGCATCCCGACCTACGTGTTCCTGGTGTTCCAGATGATGTTCGCGATCATCACGGTCGCGCTGATCAGCGGCGCCGCCTCCGACCGGCTCAAGTTCTCCGGTTGGCTGCTCTTCGCGTTCGGCTGGTTCACCCTGGTCTACATCCCGGTCGCGCACTGGGTGTGGGGCGGCGGCTTCATCGGCGCGAAGATCAAGGCGCTCGACTTCGCCGGTGGCACCGCGGTGCACATCAACGCGGGTGCGGCGGCCCTCGGCCTGGTGCTGGTGCTCGGCAAGCGCATCGGCTGGCCGAAGGAGAGCTTCCGGCCGCACAACGTGCCGTTCGTCGCGCTCGGCGCCGGCCTGCTGTGGTTCGGCTGGTTCGGCTTCAACGCCGGCTCGGAGCTCACCGTCGACGGCACCACCGCGGTGGCCTTCATCAACACGCAGGTCGCCACGGCCGCCGGCGTGCTCGGCTGGATCATCGTGGAGTGGATCAGGGACGGCAAGCCCACCCTGGTCGGCGCCTCGTCCGGCGCCATCGCCGGCCTGGTCGCCATCACCCCGGCCTGTGGCTTCATCGCCCCGCTGCCGGCGGTCATCCTCGGCATCATCGCCGGTGCGGTCTGCGCCCTGGCGGTCAGCCTGAAGTACAAGCTCGGCTTCGACGACTCGCTCGACGTGGTCGGCGTGCACTTCGTCGCTGGCTGGATCGGTTCGCTGTCCATCGGCTTCTTCGCCACGCTCCAGGTCAACTCGGCGATCGAGGGCCTCGGCGGCAGCGAGGGCCTGTTCTACGGCGGCGGCCTGACCCAGCTCGGCCGGCAGTTCCTCGGCAGCGGCATCGTGTCGGTGTACTCCTTCGGTGTCGCGGTGCTCATCGCCCTGGCCGTGAAGGCGATCGTCGGCCTGCGCACCTCGCCGGAGTCCGAGGTGGACGGTATCGACGTCGCGGAGCACGCGGAGGCGGGCTACGACCTGTCGCCGACCCAGGGTGGCGCGTTCGCGCAGGCGGGCATCGCCGCGTCGGGCAACAGCGCCGCGCCTGGAAAGGCACCAGCCAGCGAAAAGGTCGCCGGTTAACCTCGGACCGATGGAGGGATTGAGCATGAAGCTGGTGACTGCGGTCATCAAGCCGTACCAGCTGGACGCGGTCAAGGAGGCGCTGCACGCACTGGGCGTGGCCGGCATGACCGTCAGCGAGGTCCAGGGGTATGGGCGCCAGAAGGGTCACACCGAGGTGTACCGGGGCGCGGAGTACACGGTGGAGTTCCTGCCGAAGATCCGGGTCGAGGTGCTGACCGACGAGATCGACGTGGAGAAGGTCGTCGACGCCGTCGTCACCGCCTCGCGTACCGGCAAGATCGGTGACGGAAAGGTGTGGGTCACGGCGGTCGAAGACGTCGTCCGCGTCCGCACCGGTGAGCGCGGCCTGGACGCGCTCTGATCCAGATCACGCACGAAGTCGGTGCCGCCGCGCGCGTTCAGCGCGCGGCGGCGCTTGACATGTGGCTCACCTCGCTGCCGCCGGCATGGCCGCCCGGCGTGGCGCTGGTCGCCTTCGGCGGCCTGGGCCGGCTCCAATGCGCCCCGCACAGCGATCTCGACCTGATCCTGCTGCACACCGGCGTGCCCGGCATCGACGAGCTGGCCACGTCGCTCTGGTATCCGATCTGGGACACCCGGATCGGGCTCGACCACTCGGTGCGCACCATCCCGGAGGCGCTCTCCGTCGCGCACGACGACGTGAAGGTGTCGCTGAGCCTGCTCGACGCCCGGCACGTCGCCGGCGACCGCGCGCTCACCCTGCGACTCGTCGAGGCCGCGGCGGAGCAGTGGCGGCGGATCGCGGTACGCCAGCTCAGCCGGCTCCGCGAGATCACCCAGACCCGCTGGAAGGCGCACGGCGAGCTGGCCTTCCTGCTGGAAGGCGACCTGAAAGAAGCCGCCGGCGGCCTGCGCGACGTCGGCATCCTGCGCGCCATCGGGCAGGCCGGGCTCGCCGACACGATGCGTCCCGCCGTCCGCGCCGCCCACCTGCGGCTGCTCGACATCCGCGACGCGCTGCACGCCACCGTCGGCCGGCGGGTCGACCGGCTGGTCGCCCAGGAACGGGCCAGCGTCGCGCGCCTGCTCGACCTGGAAGACGGCGACACGCTGCTGCGCCGGGTCGCCAGCGACGCCCGCACCATCGCGCACGCCCTCGACGACGCCTGGCGCTCGGCCGAGCGGCTGCGCACCGGCGCGCGCCGGCGCGGCGCTGATGGTCGGCCGCTGCGCCGGCCGGTCGCCCGCGACGTGGTCGAGCAGGACGGCGAGCTGGTGCTCGCCCGCACCGCCATCGGCGCCCGTCCCGACCCGAGCCTGTCACTGCGGGTCGCGGCCGCCGCGGCGGTCACCCAACTGCCCATCGCGCGCGCCACCTGCGAGTGGTTGGCCGCGTACGCGCCGCCGCTGCCGGCGCCGTGGCCGGACGACGCGCGGTCCGCCCTCATCACCCTGCTCGGCGCGGGTCTCGGCCTCGTGCCGGCCTGGGAGACCTGCGACCGGTACGGGTTGATCGACGCCTGGCTGCCCGAGTGGACCCGGATGCGGAGCCTGCCGCAGCACAACCCGGTGCACCGCTTCACGCTCGACCGGCACCTGGTGCAGGCGGCGTACGAGGCGACCGCGTTCACCCGCGAGGTCGACCGGCCCGACCTGCTGCTGCTCGGCGCGTTCCTGCACGACGTCGGCAAGGGGCTGCCCGGCGACCACAGCACCACCGGGGTACCGGTCGCGAGCGGCATCGCCACCCGGATCGGGCTGCCGCCGGCCGACGTCCAGGTGATCGAGAAGCTGGTGCGCCTGCACCTGCTGCTGCCCGAGGTCGCCACCCGCCGCGACCTGTCCGACCCGGTCACCATCAAGGCCGTGGCCGACGCGGTCGGCGACATCAGCACGCTGAGCCTGCTGCACGGGCTGGCCCGCGCCGACGCCCAGGCCACCGGCCCGGCCGCCTGGTCCGACTGGAAGGGCCGGCTGATCGCCGAGCTGGTGCGCCGGGTACACATCGCGCTCGACACCGGTGTGCTGCCCGCGCCCCCGAAGCCCGACCCGACGGTGGTGGCGGGGCCGCTGCCGGTCGTCCACCTGGAGGGCGACAAGGTCGCGGTGGCCGCCGCGGACCGGCGCGGGCTGCTCGCCGCCGTCGCCGGCTGCCTGGCCCTGCACCGGCTGGAGGTGCTCACCGCCGACGCGTCCACCGTGGACGGGCGATCGTTGGTGGAGTTCCGGGTGCAGCCGCGCTACGGCACCCCACCCGACCCGTTCGCGCTGGCCGTCGACCTGCGCCGGGCCGTCTCCGGCGACGTGTCGGTCACCCAGCGGCTGCGCGGGCGGGCGCTCGCCAGCCGGGGCAGCGGTGCCGCGCCCAAGGTGGTCTGGCACCGGGAGGCCGCCACCGACGCGGTCGTCATGGAGTTGCGCGCCGCCGACGCGCCCGGGTTGCTGTACCGGGTGAGCAGCGCGCTCGACGAGTGCGGCGCCCAGGTGCGCGCCGCCCGGATCTCCACCCTCGGCGCCGACGTCGTCGACGCGTTCTACCTGGTCGGCTCCTGGTCCGACGAGACCGAACGCCAAAAGGTCGAAGCCGCCGTCCTCGCCGCCGCCACCCCATGATCGAGGCGTGGCCCCCGCTGGTTTTACGCGATTTTGGGGGGCCGCCTGGATTGGG
>JBBEWH010000046.1:0-50355 GCA_037414955.1 Actinomycetes bacterium KLBMP 9797 | reverse complement strand
AGTCTCGGCGCCGCCCCAAATTCATTATAAACTCTTGGGGCCACGCCTCGATCATGGGGTGGCGCGCGACGTTACAAAAGGTGCGAGACGGATATATTTGACCTTGGCTCCGGCGCTACGTTCTTGCCATGAAGGTAGATGTCGCGATCGTCGGTGCCGGCCCTACCGGCCTGGCGCTCGCCTGCGAACTTCGACTCGCCGGCGTGACCTGCCAGGTGCTCGAGCGGCGCACCGACGAGCCGAACATCACCCGGGCGTTCGCGGTCCACGCGCGGACCCTGGAGCTGCTCGACGGCCGAGGGCTGGCCGACCGGCTGGTACCCCGCGGGCAGCGTATCCAGCAGGTCCAGCCCGCGCCCGGCGTGGCGTTCGACCTCGCGCGGGTGGACAGCCGGTACCCCATGGTCCTGCTCGTGCCGCAGAGCGGCACCGAGCGGCTGCTGGAGGAACGGGCCCGCGAGCTTGGCGCGGAGATCGTGCGCGGCGCCGAAGTGGTCGGCCTCGCCCAGGACGCCGACGGGGTACGCCTCGACATCAAGGACCAGACCGGTGCCCCGCGCACCCTCCGCGCGTCCTACGCCGTGGGCACCGACGGGGCGCACAGCGCGGTCCGGCGGCTGCTCGGGGTGAAGTTCGTGGGGAGGCAGTACGAGACGCACATCATCCTGGCCGACGTCACGCTCGACCGCCCTCCCGCCGACACGCTGTTCGGCACCGGGAATCGGGAGGGTCTGGTCCTGCTCGTGCCGTTCGGCGATGGCACACACCGGGCGATCGTCTGGGACAAACGCCGCGACGCCGTGCCGCTCGACGAGCCGATCACCCTCTCGGAACTACACGACGCCTTCCGCCGCATCGCCGGGGACACGTTCGGCATGGGTGAACCCCGCTGGCGGTCCCGGTTCCTGAGCGAGCGCCGGCAGGCGGAGCGGTACCGGGTGGGTCGCGTCTTCCTGGCCGGGGACGCCGCACACGTCCACTCGCCGATCGGTGGGCAGGGCATGAACACCGGCATCCAGGACGCGATGAACCTCGGCTGGAAGCTGGCGTCGGCCGTCCACGACCGGGGACCGGCCGACCTGCTCGACACGTACAACCAGGAGCGCCATCCGGTGGGCGCCCGGGTGCTGCGGATCACCGACGGGCTGAACCAGCTCGTGCTCTCGTCCATGTGGCTCGGCCGCGCCGCCCGCACGCTCGCGATCCGCACCGCGGTGGCGATCCCCCCGCTCCGGCGCCGGCTGGCCGGTTTCCTCACCGGCATCGGCATCCGGTACGCCAGCCCAGCCGGTGCGCATCCGCGCGTTGGCCAGCGGGTGCCCAACGCCGGCGAGGACGGGCGCCGGGTGTACGAGGCGATCCGCACTGGCCAGTTCGTCCTTGTCGACCGCCGCCCCGGTGCGGCGGCGGACAGCGCGGACGGCGCCGTGGTAACCGTTCGCTTGTCGCCCGGCGGTGCGGAGCCGGCGTTGACATTGGTACGCCCAGATGGGTACGTGGCGTGGGCCAGCGACCGGGACGACGCCGACGGGCTGCGGTCCGCCCTGGAGTACTGGTGCGGCCCGATTCCGCTCACCCGCCCATGATCAAGGCGTCCCTCAAGTCGCTCTAACTACTTGAGGGAAGCCTTGATCATGGTTGACGGGGGTGGGGTGGGTGTGGATACTGCTTACTCGGTAACTACTTACTGAGTAAGGTGGCGGCATGAGCGTGAGGTTCGGCCTGCTGGCGCTGTTCGCTGACGGGCCCAAGTACGGGTACCAGGTGCGCACCGAGTTCGAGGCGCGCACCGGCGGCACGTGGCCGGTCAACGTGGGCCAGGTGTACACGACCTTGGAACGGCTGGAGCGGGACGCGCTCATCGCCGCCGAGGGCACCAACGCCGAGGGGCGCACGCTCTACGGCATCACCGGTGCCGGCCGGGAGGCGCTCGACGGCTGGTTCCACACCCCGGTGGCGGACGCCGACCGGCCGCGCAACGAGCTGGCGATCAAGCTGCTGATGGCGGCGACCACGCCCGACGTGGACGTGTCCACTGTGGTGCAGCGGCAGCGCACCGAGTCGCTGCGGCTCATGCGGGACTACAACACGCTGCGGCGGGAGGCGGAGCAGGTCGACGACGCGGCCGGCGTGCTGCTGCTGGACAGTCTCGTGTTCGCGTTGGAGGGCGAGGTGCGCTGGCTGGACCACGTGGAGGCGACGGTGCTGCGCCGCGGCGGCCGCCTCACGGCGGCGGTCCGGCCGCGCAAGCCCGGCCGCCCCGCGAAGCGGACCGCGGAGAGGAGTGCGCGATGAGCGAGTCGGTGCTGAGCTTCGCCGGCGTGAGCCGGGCCTACCGGTCGGGCGACGCGACGGTACGCGCGCTCGACGACCTGACCCTCGACGTGGCCGCCGGCGAGCTGGTCGCCGTGATGGGGCCGTCCGGGTCCGGCAAGTCGACGCTGCTCGCGATCGGGGGTGGCCTGGACACGCCGACGTCCGGCCAGGTACGCGTCGAAGGTGTGGCGCTGGGCGGCCTGTCCGCGACGGCGCTGGCCCGGCTGCGGCGGGACCGGATCGGATACGTCTTCCAGGACTTCAACCTGGTCTCCGGGCTGACCGCCGCGGAGAACGTGGCCTTGCCGAGGGAGCTGGCGGGCGCGCCGGCGCGGACCGCCCGCCGGGAGGCGGTGGCCGCGCTGCGCGAGGTCGGGCTGGACGACCTGGCCGACCGGTTTCCCGACCAGCTCTCCGGCGGCCAGCAGCAGCGGGTGGCGGTGGCCCGGGCGCTGATCGGGGAGCGCCGGCTGCTGCTGGCCGACGAGCCGACCGGTGCCCTGGACTCGGCCACGGGGCAGGCGATCCTCGACCTGATCCGGGCCCGGGTGGACGCGGGCGCGGCCGGGGTGCTGGTCACCCACGACGCGCGGTTCGCGAGCTGGGCGGATCGGATCGTGTTCCTGCGCGACGGCCGGCTGGTGGACTCCACCGGCGCGCGCGACCGGGTCGAGGAGCTGCTGACCAGATGAGCATCCGGGAGACCGCCGGTTCCTGGCGGATAGCGGTGCGGGTGGCGCGCCGGGCGGCGGTGCGGAGCAAGGCGCGCACGCTGCTGATCGTGCTGATGCTGGCCCTGCCGGTGTACGCGGGCACGGTGCTGGCACTGTCCTACAGCGCCACGTACGCGTCGGCGGACGCCGAGGTGTCCTGGTGGATGGGGCGCGCCGACTACAGCGTCCAGGGGGAGCGCGCGGGCGAGGTGCTGGCCGCCCTGCCGGCGGGCAGCCGGACCGAGACGGTGACGTACGGGAAGACCGTGCTGCGCACCGGCGACACGTACCAGCTGCGGGACTACGCGGCGGCCGAGGTGGACGCGCCGTTGACTCAGGGGATCTTCAGCCTGCGGGACGGGCGCGCGCCGCGCGGCGGCGCCGAACTGGCGGTCTCGCGGCGGATGGCCGAGCGGGACGGCATCCGGATCGGCGACCGGGTGGCGGTCGGCCTGCCGCCCCGGGAGCGCACCGTGGTGGGCATCGTCGACGCGGCGCGCGAGCTGAGCATCCCGCTCGTGGTCACCGCCGCCGACCAGCGGCTCAATGGCAGCCTCCCGCACACCCTCGTCGCGCTGCCGCCCGGTGCGGCCTGGACGCCGCCGGATCCGCGCGACTACATGGTCTGCGAGGACACCAGCGATGGCGGCCGGACGTGCAACTCGGGCGCCAGCGTCCGCAGCCGCCAGGACGGGCGGCCGAGCGCGGCCGAGCTCGCCACCCGTACCGCCGCGTTCGTGCTGGTGGTGGGCTTCGCCGGCACCCAGGTGGCGTTGCTGGCCGGCGCGGCGTTCGCGATCGGTGCCCGCCGGCAGCGCCGGGAGCTGGCGATGGTCGGCGCGGTTGGGGCGGGCCGCCGCCAGATCGCCCGCATGGTGCTCGCCCACGGGCTGGTGCTCGGCGCGGTCGCGGGCGTCGCCGGCATGGCGCTCGGCGCGCTGACCTACTGGCTGAACCGCGACCGGGTGGAGTGGCTCGCCAACCACCCGCTCAACCCGTCGTCGGTACCCGTGGGGTGGCTGGTCGCGATCGCGGCGTTCGCGGTCGCCGTCGGCCTGCTGGCGGCGCTCGGGCCGGCGCGCGGCGCGGCCCGGGAGACGCTGCGGGCGGCGCTCGCCGGCCGCGAACCGAGCACCCGGGCTGCCAACCTGCGCTGGCTGGTCGGCGGCTTGCTGGTCGCCGCGGGCGGCGCGGCGGCCGCGGTGCTGGCGGCCGGACCGACCGGCAGCGTCGTCACGGTGGCCGCCGGCACGGTCGCGGTGCTGCTCGGCGTCACCGCGCTGGCGCCGGTGCTGGTCGGGCTCGTGAGCCGGGGGGCGGCGCGGTTGCCGCTCGCCGTCCGGCTGGCGGCCCGGCACGCCGGACGGCACCGGCTGCGCACCGCCGCCTCGGCCGCCGCGGTGTGCACGGCGGTCGCGGGCAGCATGGCACTGATGCTGTACGCCGCCGCCGACAGCGTCGAGCCGGGGGCGGTCACGCAACCGAACGCCCGCGCCGGACAGGTGCTGATCCCGACGGCGGCCGCCGAGCGGCTGGCGCCGGAGGCGCTGGGGGCGGTCGCGGCGGCGCTGCCGGCGCGGGCCAGCCTGCCGCTCCGGACGGTGGCCGGCGTCGCCCGGATGAACGTGCCGGAGGGCGCCGCGCCGCTCTTCCCATCGGACCAGGTGGCGGTCGGCGGGGTCGACCTGATCCGGGCGGTGACCGGCGCTGAGCCGCCGCCGGCGGCCCTGGCGGCGCTGCGCGACGGCGGCGCGGTGGTGTTCCATCCCGAGTTGCTCCTCGACGGCGCGCTCCAGATTGGCGACGGTGTCCGGCTGCCGGCGGTACTGGTGCCGGCCCCCGACTACTACACGGACCTGCCCGGCGCGGTGACCTCCGCGGCGACCGCGGCCCGGCACCGGCTGACGACGAACGCCGGTGGCGTCGTCATCGACACCACCCGGGCGCCGACGGCCGCCGAGACGGCCGCCGCGAACTCCCGGGTACTGGCGGGGCAGCTCGCGGCCGACGGATCGGCGCTTCCGGTCGAGATCGTGGTCGGCGCGCGGCCAGCGGAACGCGGGCGCGACTACGGGGCGATGTTTCTCGTACTCGCGGCGGTGAGCGCCGCCGTCACGCTCGCCGCCAGCGCGGTCGCGGTCGGCCTGGCCACCTCCGAGATGCGCGGCGACCTGGCCACGCTCACGGCGGTCGGTGCCGGACCACGGCTGCGGCGGCGCATCGCCGGCGCCCAGGCCGGGTTGATCGTGGGGGTGGGCGTCCTGCTCGGCGTGGTCGGCGGCATCGCGCCCGCCGCCGGCATGGTCGCGTTCGCCGGCGACCTGGAGTGGCGGATCCCCTGGCTGCCGATGGCGATCACGGTGCTGGTGGCGCCGGTGCTCGCGGTCGCCGGCACCGCGCTGCTCACCCGCCCCCGCTTGATCCTGATCCGCCGCCTCTCCTAGCGCCCATGATCAAGGCGTCCTTCACGTCGTGAGAACGACTTGAAGGACGCCTTGATCATGGGTTAGGCCCGGAGTTGCCTCAGCGTGGGCAGCGCCTCGAGGGCCGTCGGTCGGCTGGTGTTCCGGGTGGCGCGGTTCTCGGCTTGCGCGCGGTTCGGCTGGCACTGCTGGCCGGTGCACCACTCCGACGTCCCGACGTCACCGTTGTAGGCGGTGCACTCCCACCACCGATCGGGCGGGAAGCCCGGCTCCTTCAACCGCTTGATGGTGCAGTTCGTCGGCGTCAGCCTGGCCACGACCGCGTCGTACCCGGTGATCAGGCGGTCCAGCAGGTGGGTGACGGACAGCCCGAACTTGGTGTAGCTGGCCATCGCGATCGAGTAGATGATGCCCATCAGCTTGCCGATGTTGTCGGCCGCTCGGAGGTCCTGCACCGCGTCGAAGTACGCGGTGGACAGGAAGGCGCAGTCGACGGCGCCGTTGACGAACGGGCCCAGCAGATAGTCGGGCATCGAGTCGATGTCCTGGTACTTGGTGACGGCGGCTTCGGTACAGGCGCGTACGTCGGCGGCGGCGATGGCGTCGATGTGGTTGAGGATCTCCTGCTTGGCCGAGTTGACGGCGGCGAGGATCTCTTGTTTGGCGCGTTCCAGGTCGGCGCTGCCGCTTCCGCTGCCGCTGAACAGGCTGGTCGCCACCGCGACGGCGATGTTGACCCATGCGTTCGCCTGCGCCGGCCGCGCGGGCGCCACTACGATCGTGGCCGCCAGGACCGCGGCGACGAGCCCGCATGACAATCTGAGCTTCATTTCCACCAAGCCTTTCAGGGAAGTTGAACCCCTTGTCGCAGCAATTCCTCATGGGCCTTTTTGGCGATCGGCCAGGCCGTATCGTGCATTACGGTGTCGAAGACAAGCCCCTCCAGTTGGCCCCGGTTGAGTTGCTGCCACGGGCCGCCATCGATGGACCATTCGCCGCCGAGCGGATTGGCCTGCGCGTGCACGGTTCTGCCGTTGTAAGTGCAGTCGTAGGTCACGTAGCCGTTCTTTTCCGGCAGCGGGTTGTACGTGCACCGCGGCTGCATGGTTCGCATGAGGTCTTCCAGGCCCTGACGGAACTGGCGCTTGTTGTTGCCGGCCATGTTCGACGGTCTGCCCTGCGCGGCGTTGTCGGCGTCGATCCGCGTGAACGCGCCGTCCAGGGCGGTGAAGAGAGTGATCATGGCCTTGCCGAAGACGTCGCGATTGTGGTCGTCCCACGCCGCGCCGAGCTGGGCGCGCGCCTCGTAGGCTCCGTTCTGAATGGTGTCGATGGCGGGACCGCGCAGCCACGGCGGGGCGTCCAGGTTGTAGACGGCATTGATCGCACTGTCGATTTTGCCGCGTATCTGGGCGCTGACCTTCGAATCGAGCGCGGCCAGGACATCTGTCTTGACGCCGGTGAGGGCCTGCTCTATCAGCATGACGAAGTCGGCGATCTCCGCCGGGTCGAGTCTGCCGTCGCTGCCGGCTTCCCAGATCTTTTTCAGCACCTCGACGAACTGCATCCAGTCGGTCTGATCGCCTTCCTGCGCCCACGCGGGCGGCGTTGCCCGCGGCACGACCGTTGCTCCCGGAACCACCATTGCCAGGCCCAGTACGACGGCAGCGACGGTGCGGAAGAGTGGCCTGACTATCCTCATCGGGTCTCCTTTCCTTCGGCGGGGGCATTGACGCCGACGACGATCAAGTATCGTGGCGAGCCGGTCGGGCCAACATCCGTGAAAACACGCAAACACGCGCCCATGATCAAGGCGTCATTCACGTCGTTCTAACGACGTGAAGGACGCCTTGATCATGAGGGCTACGTCGGCGAGCGTAGGGCATGGGCCGCTTCGCGGCGGATGCCCTACGACGCCGACGTAGCGAGGCTGGGGGCATGTTTCCGGTAGAGACGCACGACCTCACCAAGCGGTACGGCGAGCATCTGGCCGTCGACCGGGTGAGCCTCACCGTCAGGAGCGGGGAGGTCTACGGCTTCCTCGGCCCGAACGGTGCCGGCAAGACGACCACGCTGCGGATGCTGCTCGGGCTGGTGCGGCCGACCGCCGGCACGGTGCGCATGCTCGGGCAGCCGCCCGGGCGGCTCGCCGAGATCGGCGCGCTCATCGAAGGCCCGGGCTTCTACCCGTACCTGTCGGGGCGGGAGAACCTGCGGGTGCTGGCCCGGTACGCCGACGTGTCCCGGGAACGGGTGGAGACCGTGCTGGAGTTGGTCGACCTGACCGACCGCGGCAAGGACCGGTACGGCACCTACTCGCTGGGCATGAAGCAGCGCCTCGGGGTGGCCGCCGCGCTGCTGAAGAACCCTCGGCTGCTGATCCTCGACGAGCCCACCAACGGGCTGGACCCGGCCGGCATGGCGGACATGCGCGCGCTGATCCGCCGGCTGGGCGCGGCGGGCAGCACGGTGCTGCTGTCCAGCCACCTGCTCGGCGAGGTGCAGCAGATCTGCGACCGGGTCGGCGTCATCTCGAAGGGCCGGCTGGTCGTCGAGAGCACGGTCGCGGACCTGCGCGGCGGCGCGCGCCTGCGGGTGGTCGCCGCCCCGCTGGACGCCGCGGCCGCGCACGCCCGCACGCTGCTGGGACCCGATCGGGTACGGGTCGACAACGGCGCCCTGGACATCGATGTGCACGCCGAGAAGGCGGCGTGGCTCAACACCGAACTGGTCGACGCCGGCATCGCGGTCAGCGAGCTCGGCGTGCGCGAACGAGAGCTGGAAGACGTCTTCCTGGAGATGACCAATGTGGAATAGCACCCGCGCCGAACTGTCCAAACTGGTGCGTCGACCGGCGAACTGGCTGCTGCTCGCCGTCGCGCTCACGCTGAGCCTGACGTTCACCTACCTGGTCCCGTACGCCGGGGCGGAAGGACCGACCGCGGACCGCGGGGTCGCGTCCACGCTGCCCGACCAGCTCGTCGGCAACTCGGTCGGCGGCTGGCCGCTCTTCGGCGGGGCGCTGGCGCTGATCCTCGGCGTGCTCGCCGCGGGCGCCGACTACGCCTGGGGCACCTGGAAGACCGTGCTCACCCAAGGGCCGTCCCGGCTGTCCGTGTACGCGGGCAAGCTGGTGGCGCTGGCGCTGGGCGTACTCGTGATGGTGTTGTCCTTGTTCGCGGCCGGTGCCGCGACGGCGGCGGCGATCGCCGCCGCGGAGGGCGAGGCGGCGCGGTGGCCGTCCGCCACGGACCTGGCGGCGGGTATCGGTGCCGGCTGGCTGGTGGCCATGATGTGGGCGATGCTCGGCGTCCTGCTGGCGGTGTCGCTGCGCGGCGTGGCGCTGCCGATCGGGCTCGGCCTGGTCTGGATCATGGCGGTGCAGAACCTGCTCGCGTCGGTGGCCGCGCCCCTGCTGGACTGGGTGGCCGAGGCGCAGAAGGGACTGCCCGGCCCGAACGCGGGCTCGTTGGCCGCGTCGCTGGGCACGTCGCCGGACACGCCGGGGGCGGCCGAGCTGGTCGGTTCCGGCCAGGCGACCCTGGTGGTGGCGGCCTACCTGGTGCTGTTCGCGGTCGTGGGGGCGCTGCTCCTGCGCCGCCGTGACATTCTCTAGGGAAGGATGGCGGCGTGAGACGGCTGGCCGTGGACGCGCTGATCGCCGCCGTGTTCGTGGTGGTCGGCTTCTTCGGCACCCATGGCGCGGGGGAGGTCCAGCAGGTCCGGGTGACCGGCTGGATGGTCGCGCTCGCGATGGTCGCCGCCGCCGCGCTGGCGTTCCGGCGGGTCCGCCCGCGGGTGACGCTGGCGGTGGTGGCGGCGGCCGCGTCGGTGTTCCTGCTGATCGGCGGGCCGTTCGGTCCGATCTTGATCATGTTCGGGATAGCGGTCTACACCGTAGCGAGGCACCAGCCGGTGCGCCCCGCGGCGACCGCGGCCGGCGTGGCGCTGGGGGCGCTGCTCCTGCACACGATCGTCGACCCGTCCGGCCTGGCGTTCGGGGCGGCGTGGGCCGTCGTGCCGTTCGCGCTCGGCGTCACCGTGCGGCTGACGCGGGAGGCGGCCGAGCGGGCCCGCGCCGAGCTGGCCCGGCAGCACGCCGACGACGAGCGGCTGCGGGTCGCCCAGGAGGTGCACGACATCGTGGGCCACGGCCTGTCCGCGATCAACATGCAGGCCGAGATCGCCCTGCACCTGCTCGACAAGCGCCCCGAACAGGCCGAGGCGGCGCTCACCGCGATCAGCCGCACCAGCCGCGCGGCGCTCGACGAGCTGCGGGTCACGCTGGCGCTGGTGCGCCGCGACCGGGACGATGTGGGCCGCAGCGCCACCGCGGGCCTGGCCCGCCTCGACGACCTGGTGGCGCGGGTGCGCGAGAGTGGGGTGCCGGTGCGGGTCGAGATCACGGGGGAGCGGCGCGAGCTGCCCGCCGCGATCGACCTGGCCGCGTACCGGGTGGTGCAGGAGTCGCTCACCAACGTGCTCCGCCACGCCGGGGTGGCGGAGGCCACCGTCCGGCTCGGCTACGAACCCAGGGAGGTCACCGTGGAGATCAGGGACACCGGGCGCGGCACGGCCGCGTCCCACGCGAGCGGCGGCGGCCACGGCCTCGCCGGCATGCGCGAGCGCGTGGACGCGCTCGGTGGCGAGTTCGCCGCCGGGCCCGTGGTGGGCTCCGGCTTCCGGGTGTACGCGAAGCTGCCGCTCCCGTGATCCGGGTACTGATCGCCGACGACCAGGATCTCGTGCGCCTCGGCCTGCGCACGCTCGTCGAGAGCGAAGACGACATGGCGGTGGTGGGCGAGGCCCCCGACGGGCTCGCGGCGGTGGACGCCGCCCAGCGCGAGCGCCCCGACGTGGTCCTCATGGACGTGCGGATGCCGGGCATCGACGGCATCGAGGCCACCCGCCGCATCGTCGCGCACTCCGACAGTTGCCGGATCATCGTGCTGACCACGTTCGAGCTGGACGAGTACGTGTTCGACGCGCTGCGGTACGGCGCCAGCGGCTTCCTCATCAAGGACACGAAGCCGGCCGAGTTGCTGCGCGCGATCCGCCTCGTCGCCGACGGGGCGGCGCTGCTGTCACCGTCGGTGACCCGGCGGGTGGTGCGCGAGTTCGCCACCCGGCCGACGCGGGTGCCCAAGCCGCACCCACAGCTCGCCGCGCTCACCGAGCGGGAACGGGAGATCGTCGGCCTGGTCGGCGAAGGGCTGAACAACGACGAGATCGCGGAACGCCTGGTAATTAGTCCAGCAACCGCCCGCACCCACGTCAGCCGCGCTATGGTCAAGGTTGGCGCTCGCGACCGCGCCCAACTGGTCGTCATCGCGTACCAGTCCGGCTTGGTCGATTGACCACACCGTTGTGTCAATCGACGCAGAGCCTTCTTTCTCTTCGATGGAGTGGATATCGATAGAGAACTGCCAATGACCGTCACGGATGGTGACAAGCTACATACGCAGCGTGCCCACCGTCGGTGACGGCGGGAGGAAATCATGCGCATCGTCAGAACCATGGCGGCGGTGCTGGGTCTCGTCGCCGGCGCGGCGCTCGTCGCGCCCGCCCAGGCCCAGGCCGCGCCCAGTGAAGCGGTATCCCCGGTCACTTCCGAACTCGTTCCCGTGTACGACGTCACGGACGACACGTCGAAGCTGGTAAGTCCGGCGGCGGCGAAATCCATCATCGTGAACTACTGGACGGCGGAGCGGTTGGCCGCCGCCGCGCCGGCGCCCACGCCGGTCGCCCAATCCGGAGTGGCCAGTGTGGCGCCGGAGTCCCTCGGTGTCCCGACGACGGTCGCCGAGCCGGTGGCCCCGGTCATCCCCGGTGGAATTCGCGCCCAGGTGGCCTTCAGTCACTTGGAGGGCCGGGTCTTCTTCTACAACCCGGTGAAGAGAGAAAACCAGTCGTGCTCGGGGGGCACGGTGAATAGCGCCAAGAAGCGGCTCGTGATCACGGCAGGTCACTGCGTGCACACCGGCGGCAGCGGCGGCCAGTGGACGCAGAACTGGGCCTTCTACCCCGGTTACCAGAACGGCACCGGGCCGGCGGGCATCTTCCCGCTCCATCAGGCCTGGTCGAACTCCAGGTGGACGGGTAGCGCCGACGTCGGCTACGACTATGCCGTCGCGATCACCCAGAACAACACGGCCGGCCAGCGGATCGTCGACCGGGTGGGCGGCAACGGTTTGATCGTCAACCCCGGCCGGCCGTTCGTGACCGCCATCGGGTACCCGAGCAACTTCCAGAACAACGAGCAGCAGGCGTTCTGCCAGGTCCAGCTCACCGCGAGGTCGAGCACCAACCGGGACCAGAAGCTGAACTGTGACATGCGGTTCGGTGCCAGCGGCAGCCCGTGGATGCGGGACTACAGCGACGCGACGACGATCGGTGCCATCGTGAGCAACCAGTCGTACAGCCTGAACGCCGACGGCAGCGGACCGGAGTACGGGCCCTACTACGACAACGCCACCGCCGCGGTCTACAACGCCGCCGAGTCGGCATCGCCGTAACCATATGGTGACAATCGTGACTGTCGGTGATATCCGTGATCCGGAGCCATCGCCGTGACCTGGGCGATTGTCGTGACCTTCAGCGGTCGCTCCGACCATCCGTGGCTGTCCGTGACCACGGGCGGGAACCCGCTCGGCGCCGGGCGCGTCGAAGGGGTATGCGCAATCTATCCGTGGCGGCCGTCGCCGTCCTCGTGGCGGCGGCGGCCTGCGGTGGTTCCGAGACCGTGACCGCCGAGCCTGACTCCGCCTTCGCGTCGCGTGCCCGCGCGGTCGCCGACGCGTGGCGCACCGCCCGCGACAAACCGGCCAACGTCGACTGGCGCACCGGGTTCGTCCCGCTCCAGCGGCTCACCCTGCCACCCGCCGCGGGTCTCACCGGCGACCTCCAGGTCGCGTTCGCCTCCGGCTGGTACCGCCTCCGGGTGGCGCTGCCCAACGACACACCGGCGCCGGGTGTCGTCCGCTTCCCGGACGGCTCGACGCTGCGTACCCCACTGGTCAGCGCGCGCGCCGCCTACGACGCGATGCATCTGTCCGACCCGCCGTGCACGGAGCCGGCCGGCGCGCCGGCCAGCAGCACGCCGGCCCCCGCGACCACCGGTCCGGATGGTGCGGTCGGCGGGCCCGCCACGCATACCTGCGCGGTGTTGACCGTGACCGGGGCGACCCTGGACACGGTGCGGCTGCGCACCAGCCGTGGCCTCGCCACCGTGCCGGCGTGGCGATTCACGGTGGCCGAGCTGCCGGCACCGGTGGCTCAGGTGGCGGTCGCCCCCGCGGCCGTGTCGGCCACGCCGCACCCCGCGGTGCCCGCGATGGCGCCGGAACTGGCCGCGGCCCGGGAGGTCACGCTGACCGACGAGGGGAGCCTGGCCTACCAGATCGGCATCGGTGCGTGCCACCGCAACCCGCGCGGCCTCAGCTATGAGACCGACGACCTCGTGGTGATCGGTGGCGTCGCGGACCCGCCGGCCGGTGACGAGCCGTGTATCGGCTCGCTGGCGCTGCCGGTGGTGGAGGTCGTGCTGGAGCGCGCCCTCGGCGACCGGGTCGTCCTCGACGCCGGCACCGGACGGGTACTCCCGCTCACCGCCACGGCCTGACGATGTCCCGCCGGGATCTCGGCGGATGAAGGACCAGCTGGCGAGTGGGGCGACAAGCAATTCGACCGGATTAGTCCAGCGACTGCCCGCAGCCACGTCATTAGCGCTATGGTCAAGGGTGGCGCTCGCGACCGCGCCCAACTGGTCGTCATCGCGTACCGGTCCGGCTTGGTCGATTGACCACACCGTTGTGTCAATCGATTCAAAGCCTTTCTTTCTCTTCGATGGAGTGGGTATCGATAGAGAATGCCAATGAACGTTACAGACGGTGCTAGAGCACATGTGCGGCGTGCCCACCGTCGGTAACGGCGGGAGGAAGTGAAGAGCCTGCCCCGGTCACGTCGGGATTCTTGCCCGCTATCCGACGTCGCGAACAGCGAGTCGACGCTGGTGAGTCCAGGGCGGCGGATTCGAACATCGTGAACCACTGGACGGCGTAGCGGTTGACCGCCGCGTCGAGCTGACGCCTGCGCCGTCCAGTCCCATTCGTGTGCCTCAGACACATTTTCGTGTGCCTCAGACATTGAGGAGCGATCCAATGAGAACTACCCGCGACATCATTGCCGCAACCGGATCCGCCGTGTTGCTGGCCGCATTGCTCGTCGGCGTGGAGAGCGCGTCCGCGAGCCCGTCGGCGGCACCATCCGCGGAGGTATCCATCGCACCAGCGGGCCGCGGCTATGCCACTCCGAAACTCGTTGACCAGCGCACCAACCCACCGGCCCGACCCATCACCGCCCCTGACCACGCCACGCTAGGTCTGGACGGCAAGCCCACGGGCAGCGGCCTGCCCGCGACCACCGCCGAGTCGGCCAAGCCCACCGCCACGGGCAACGCCCGGATCCCGGGCGGGCCGAACACCGGCAGCCCCGGTGTCCGGCCGCTGGTGCCGTCACCGACGAGGGTCAACGCCAACTTCGACGGCATCAACCAGGCCAATAGCGGGGGGAGCCGACCCTCCGATGTGAACGCCAGCATCGGCCCCACCCAGATCCTGCAGACGGTCAACCGGCGGATCACCGTCTACAGCAAGGCCGGCGCGCAGTTGTGCACCAACACCCTGGCCGGCTGGCTCGCCTTGGGCAACACCAACGTGTTCGACCCGCGTACCTTGTACGACAACCTCAACAACCGGTTCATCATCATCGCCACCACCACCGGCACCGCCGGCCAGGCGCCGCGCCTGTTCCTGGCCGCCAGCACCACCGGCAACGCGTGCGCCACCTACTTCATCTACACCCTGAGGTTCGGTGGCTCGTTGTTCCCGACCGGGCTGCTGCTCGACTACCCGTACCTGGGTCAGGACCGGTTCGCCGTCCTCTCCTCCACGAACAACTTCACTACCACCGCCACCGGGCTGCGCTACCTCAACTCCACGGCATGGTCGGTGTCCAAGGCGCGGCTCTACACCGGCGCCGCGGTCAGCTTCGCGGCATTCGCCGTCTCGCCCTCCGCCGCACCAGTGACCGTGACCGGGATCCCGATCGGCGCGACGGCGAACGCCTTCTACGTCGCCGGGGTGTCCGGGACCGGATACCGGCTCTACCGGATGGCCAACACCGCCGGACCGGGTACCACCCTGACCCTGCAAGCCACCATCGCCTCGGCCTGGACCGGGCCGCCGCGACGGGCCAACCAATGCGGCACCGCCAGCACCATCGACCCGCTCGACGGACGGATAGTCTGGGCACCGGTCCAGGCCGTGGGCTCGAGGTTCGTCTGGTTCACGCACGGGCAGAACCTCGGCGGCCGTCCTGGCGTGCGCTGGGGCGCGATCAACACCTCCACCAACGCCGTCTTCGTCGCCAACGCGTTCCACAGCGCGACCAGCGATGACTTCAACCCGGCCCTGGGCGCGCACGAGGTGGCGCCGAACTCGTTCAACATCTGGCTCAACTGGGCCTACACCGACAGCCGCGCGACCGTCTGCCGTAACACGTCGATGGCGTTCAACGGTGTCCTGCCCGGCGGTGGACTGCCCACCCTCGCCGGCACCGATCTCACGCTGGT
This sequence comes from Actinomycetes bacterium KLBMP 9797, assembly GCA_037414955.1. Classification (GTDB taxonomy): domain Bacteria; phylum Actinomycetota; class Actinomycetes; order Mycobacteriales; family Micromonosporaceae; genus Phytohabitans. Next base: position 35,272 of record JBBEWH010000046.1, on the reverse strand, counting down.
CACCGGATCCAACACCACCGACGACCGATTCGGTGACTACGCCAGCGTCCACGTCGATCCGGTCGGGGTCAGCGGCACCTGCCCCGCCGGTCGCACCGCCCTGCTCGCCCAGCAGTACTTCGTCAGCGGGGCCTGGGCCACCCGCCTGGCCCGGATCAGCATCGGCTCCGGCTGCTGAAGCCCCACCGACAACACCTGAAAGGCGACAGCACCTGAAAGGCGACAGCAGCTGAAAGGCGACAACGCCTGAAAGGCGCGGCGTGCCCGGCGGCGAACACCGTCGGGCACGCCCGTGACGGCATTGTCGCGGTGACGATCTGCCGTCACGGTCCGGCCGGGACACCCCGAACGCCGGAGTCGAACTCGAGACTGATCTCGGCGTACTGCCCTGGATCTATCACCACCGGGACTGGCATCGCGGTGGGAAATGGTTGGCCGCTCACATTCTTTCCGCGCAACTCGTAGCTGCCCGGCGGGAGGTCGATCGCGAAACGGCCGTCCTCCCCCGTTCGGACCGTGGTGATCGGTTTACCCGAATCGGCGGCGAAAACGGCGATCTCGGCCTGTTGCGGGACACGTGGGCATGACGATACGCCCGCTTCGAGGACAGGACATCCCGTGTCGACGGTGGCCACACCGCGGACTCCGCTGGTGGCGCCGCTACTGGGTGATGGTGATGGCGCCTCGCCAGGGGTCGGCTGCGCGCAACCGACCAGACCGGCTAACAAAAGAATCGCAGCACACGATGCTGCTCGTAGCTGACCCATAGCGATGAGACGCAAGAGCACCGCTCCCGGTTGCGCGGATCCGGCATATCTTCCGAATCGGCGAACGGAATGCGCCGTCAATTTCTCTTTATCGCGGTTCCGGTACCTTACGGGCCGGATCGATCGTGGTGTAGCCGTCCGGCGCTCAGTCGACGAGCGGTGCCAACTGGGCGGATCAGGGCGATTTTAGCTGGTTTGGCGCGCCGCGCCGGGATGAGGCCTCGGCCACCGGAGAGACATCGGTCGCCGGGTACCCTGGCGGAGTGTTCGACACCTTGAGCGACCGCCTCTCCGGGATCTTCGGCAAGCTCCGCGGCAAAGGCCGGCTGACCGACGCCGATATCGACGCGACCGCGCGCGAGATCCGTCTCGCGCTGCTGGAAGCCGACGTCGCGCTGCCCGTGGTGCGGACGTTCATCGCGAACGTCAAGGAGCGGGCGCGGGGCGCGGAGGTGTCGCAGGCGCTCAACCCGGCCCAGCAGGTCATCAAGATCGTGCACGAGGAGCTGGTGGGCGTGCTCGGCGGCGAGGCCCGCCGGTTGCAGTTCGCCAAGCAGCCGCCCACCGTGATCATGCTGGCCGGCCTCCAGGGCTCCGGTAAGACCACGCTCGCCGGCAAGCTGGCCCGCTGGCTCAAGGGCAACGGCCACCAGCCGCTGCTGGTCGCCGCCGACCTCCAGCGCCCCAACGCCGTCGGGCAGCTCCAGGTGCTCGGTGGCCGGGCCGGCGTGGAGGTATACGCGCCGGAGCCGGGCAACGGCGTCGGTGACCCGGTGCGGGTGGCGCGCGACTCCGTGGAGCACGCCCGGCGCACCGCCCGCGACATCGTCATCGTCGACACCGCCGGCCGGCTCGGCATCGACCAGGAGATGATGGCGCAGGCGGCGTCCATCCGCGACGCGGTCGACCCGGACGAGGTCATCTTCGTCATCGACGCGATGGTCGGCCAGGACGCGGTCACCACCGCCGAGGCGTTCCGCGACGGCGTCGGCATCACCGGCGTGGTGCTGTCCAAACTCGACGGTGACGCGCGCGGCGGTGCGGCGCTGTCGGTGCGGCACGTGACCGGCCAGCCGATCCTCTTCGCGTCCACCGGCGAGAAGCTCGAAGACTTCGACGTCTTCCACCCCGACCGGATGGCCAGCCGCATCCTCGGCATGGGTGACATGCTCACCCTCATCGAGCAGGCCGAGCAGGCCTTCGACGCCGACCAGAAGGAGAAGATGGCCGCCAAGCTCATGGGCGGCCAGAGCTTCACGCTGGAGGACTTCCTCGACCAGCTCATCGCGGTGCGCCGGATGGGTCCGATCGCCAACGTGCTGGCGATGATGCCCGGCATGGGGCAGATGAAGGACCAGCTGTCCGAGTTGGACGACAAGCACTTCGACCGGATCACCGCGATCATCCGGTCGATGACGCCCGGCGAGCGCACCAACCCGAAGATCATCAACGGCTCCCGGCGGCTGCGCATCGCGAACGGTTCCGGCATGACGGTCATGGACGTCAACCAGTTGCTCAATCGTTTTGCCGAAGCGCAGAAGATGATGAAGCAGATGGGCGGCATGATGGGCCTGCCCGGCGCGCGGCGCAAGGCGACGAAATCGCCGAAGAACAAGCGCAAGGGTGGCAAGGGCGGCAGCCGTCCGCGCACCGGTGGAGCGCCGGGCGGCGGCGGTGGCTTCCCCGCTGGCATGCCTCAGCTGCCGGCCGGCTTCGACCCGAGCGCGCTCGGTGGTGGCGGCGGCTTCAAGGCGCCCAAATTGGACTTCGGCAAGCTCAGCAAGAAGAAGATGGACGACCCCGACCAGCCCTAACGCCGTCCCATGATCAGGGCGTCCGTCACGTCGCTATAACTACATGAAGGAAGCCTTGATCATGAGCCGCGGAACCAGAACGAGTCCTTGAATCTGCCACTGCAGGCGCATGTCCAGGACACCCCGGAACGGGCCTCCTTGTCGGTGACCACGCCCACAAGGTAAGCCGTCACCGCCAGCGTGACCAGGGCGTCCTTCAGGTACCTATATAGCGCGATGCCGTCCGTTAAAGCCCGTGTCCTGCGTCGGCCGGCCTTGCTCCACCCGCTTTCCGTCGATCAAGGCCTTTCCTGCCGATCAAGGGCTCGGGCACATGCTTGGATCTCCGTTTAGGGTGCCCCAGCCCTTGATCGGCGCGGTTTGCCTTGATCGACGAGCCGGGATGGGCGTGGACGGGCGCTCGTGTGCGCTGGGCACGTCGATCTTGGGGTTGGCGTTGTGATTCCCTCGCGATCATGGGCGTGTCAGGGTGGTTTCGCGATCAACTCGCGACGATACGTCCAAGATCGGCGGGGCGGGACGACGGTGAGTCGTTGACCAACAGCGCGCCCCCAACGCCTGGCTGACAGGAAGGCTCTTCCGCGGACGGCGTTGAGCTATAACGACTTGAAGGGCGCTCTGATCATGGGAGCGGGGATGAGGTAGGACTGACGCATGGTGTGGCATGTGCGTGGGGTGCTCTTGCCGGAGGGCGAGGAGCGGGATCTGTGGCTCGTCGGCGATCGGGTGACGTTTGAGGCGGTGGCGGGGGCGACCACGATCGCGGACCGTGGATATGTCCTGCCCGGTCTGATCGACGCGCACTGCCACATCGGCATCGCCCGGGGCGGCGCGCCGATCAGCGGCATCGCGCAGGCCAAAGAGCTGGCCGCCACGGATCGCGACAGCGGGGTTCTGGCCATCCGGGACGCCGGCTCGCCGTACCCGTACCCGGAGCTCGACGACGACCCCGACGTGCCGCGACTGGCGCGTGCGGGCCAGCATGTCGCCCCGCCCAAGCGATATTTGCGCGACATCGGCGTGGAGGTCGGCGCGCCGGACGTGGCGGCGACGATCGCCGCGCAGGCGCGGGCGGGCAATGGGTGGGTGAAGCTGGTCGGCGACTGGATCGACCGGTCGGTGGGCGACCTGGCGCCGGCGTGGGACGCGGAGACGATGGCCGGCGCGGTGCGGGCGGCGCATGCGGCGGGGGTGCGGATCACGGCGCACCTGTTCGCGGAGGAGTCGGTGGCGGTGCTGGTGCGGGCCGGCATCGACTGCGTCGAGCACGGCACGGGGCTGTCGCTGGACCTGATCGACGAGATGGCGCGGCGGGGCACCGCGCTGGTGCCCACGATGATCAATATCGCGACGTTCGGGGACATCGCGGCGCGGGCGGACGACAAGTTCCCGGGGTACGCGCGGCACATGCGGGAGCTGGGGGACCGGTTTCCCGAGGTGGTGCGGGCGGCGTACGAGGCGGGGGTGCCGATCTACGCGGGCACCGACGCGGGCGGCGGCATCGCCCACGGGCGGGTGGCCGACGAGATGCTGAGCCTGCACGCGGCCGGCATGCGCGCGGAGGACGTGCTGCGCGCCGCGTCGTGGGGCGGCCGGGAGTGGCTCGGCTTCCCCGGCCTGGTGGAGGGCGGGCTCGCCGACCTCGTCGTCTACGACGAGGACCCCCGCCGCGACCTGCGCGTGGTCCGTGCTCCCCGCCGCCTCGTCCTCCGCGGGCGCGTGCTGCGTTAGGAAGGGACCCTTCCTATGCGTAAAGCGATAGGAAGGGTCCCTTCCTTGCAGTGGGCGGGCGGGGGTGATCGGCGGCGGCAGATTAGGATGTCGCCTCATGGCACGCGTGCTCACTCCCCGGGCGGAGGACTTTCCCCGCTGGTACCAAGATGTGATCGCTAAGGCGCAGCTGGCCGACAACGGCCCGGTGCGCGGCACGATGGTGATCCGGCCCACGGGCTACGCGATCTGGGAGCGCATGGTCGCCGAGATGGACGCCCGGATCAAGGCGGCCGGCGCGGAGAACGCGTACTTCCCGCTCTTCATCCCGGAGAGCTACCTGCGGCGCGAGGCCGAGCACGTCGAGGGCTTCTCGCCGGAGCTGGCGGTGGTCACGCACGGTGGCGGCAAGCAACTCGCCGAGCCGGTCGTCGTGCGGCCCACGAGCGAGACGGTGATCGGCGAGTTCATGGCCAAGTGGGTCGACTCGTACCGGGACCTGCCGCTGCTGCTCAACCAGTGGGCCAACGTGGTGCGCTGGGAGCTGCGGCCGCGGATCTTCCTGCGCACCAGCGAGTTCCTGTGGCAGGAGGGGCACACCGCGCACGCCACCGAGGCCGACGCGCGGGCCTACGCCCGCAAGATCCTCCACGAGGTGTACGAGGACTTCATGGTCGGCGTGCTCGGCATCCCGGTGCTGGTCGGGCGCAAGACCAACCGGGAGCGCTTCGCGGGCGCGACCAGCACGTACACGCTCGAGGGCATGATGGGCGACGGCAAGGCGCTGCAGCTCGGCACGTCGCACGAGCTGGGGCAGAACTTCGCCCGGGCCTTCGACATGACGTTCACCTCGGCGAGCGGCACGCTCGACCACGCGTGGACGACGAGCTGGGGCACCACCACCCGCATGATCGGCGGCACGATCATGGTGCACGGCGACGACAACGGGCTGCGCGTGCCGCCCCGGCTGGCGCCGGTGCAGGCGTACGTGATGGTGGTGAAGGACGGCGAGGGCGTCGCGTCCGCCGCCACGCAGCTTCGAGACGCGTTGCGCGACGCCGGGGTCCGGGTCGGCTTCGACGACCGGGTCGACACCCCGTTCGGCCGCCGGGCCGTCGACGCTGAGCTCAAGGGCTATCCGGTACGCGTCGAGGTCGGCCCCCGCGACCTGGCGGCCGGCAACGCCGTGGTGGTGCGGCGCACCGACGGCACCAAGACTCCGGTACCGGTGACCGACGTGGTGTCCACCGTGCTCGCGGCGCTGGAGGCCGACCAGAAGGCGCTGTTCGACGCGGCCCTCGCGATGCGGCTCGACCGCACGGTTGACGTCACGTCGCTGGACGAGGCGATCGAGGCGGCCGCCACCGGCTGGGCGCGGCTGCCGTGGTCCGCGGTCGGCGCCGCCGGCGAGGCGGAAGTGAACAAGCAGGGCGTGACGGTGCGCTGCCTGGTGCGCCGCGACGGCTCGGTGCCCGACTCCGAGGAGGAGCCCGAGCTGCTGGCGATCCTGGCGCGCGCGTACTGATGCGGTTCGCACGGGGGCAGCTCATCCTGCACCGCAACATCCGGCACGACCGCATCGCGTGGGTACGCCCGGCGCGGGTGGTCAGCGACGACGAGCGCGGCCTGCTGGTGTGGGTCGACCGGGGCACGCCGGTGGTCAACGAGGTCGCCGACGACGGGCGCAGCGTCCGGCAGATGCCGTTCGCGGAGTTCGTCACCCGGGCGTACCGGCCCGCGTTCACGTCGTGGGCGGGGCCGCCGGTGCTGAAGTTCCTGCCCCGCGATGCACGGCACTCGGTGTGGTGGTTCCGCGACGAGGACGGCCGGTTCAAGAACTGGTACGTCAACCTGGAGGAGCCCGGCGTGCGCTGGGACGACGGGGCGGTGGCCGGGGTGGACATCACCGACCAGGACCTCGACGTGGTGGCGTGGCCGGACCGCACCTGGGAGTGGAAAGACGAGGACGAGTTCACCGAGCGGTTGGCGTTCCCGGAGCACTACTGGGTGACCGACGAGGCGGCGGTGCGGGCCGAGGGCGAGCGGGTGGTCAAGCTGATCGAGGCGGGCGAGTTCCCGTTCGACGGCACCTGGGTCGATTTCACCCCCGACCCTTCGTGGGCCCCACCGGCGGCCCTCCCGGCAGGCTGGAACCGCCCACCCGCCCCCCGCTGACCCCCTACAAGGAAGGGCCCCTTCCCATCGTTTTTCGCATAGGAAGGGTCCCTTCCCAACATGCCGGGGGTGGGTTCGCGGGAGTGGTGGGGGGTCTGGCACAATTGTTTGCTGGTATCCGGCGTGTGTCCGCGCCCTCTAACCCGGGCATGCCGCCAGTCCACGAGTCTCCCCGGCACCACACCCCCACGTGGCGGCCGGGTCTGCTCACCCGAATCGCACAGGAGCGAAAGCAACCGTGGCCGTAAAAATCCGGCTTCTGCGGATGGGCAAGATCCGCAACCCTCAGTACCGCATCGTGGTCGCCGACTCGCGCACCAAGCGTGACGGTCGCGCGATCGAATATGTGGGGATCTACCACCCGAAGGAAGACCCTTCGGTGATCCAAGTCAAGTCGGAGCGGGTGCAGTACTGGCTCTCCGTCGGGGCGCAGCCCAGCGAGGCCGTCCAGCGCCTGCTGGAGAAGACCGGTGACTGGCAGCAGTTCAAGGGCCTGCCCGCGCCGGAGCCACTGAAGGTCGCGGAGCCGCGCGCCGACCGCAAGGCGGCATACGAGGCCGAGGCGAAGGCCGTCGCCGGCGTGGCGGACACCACTCCGGCAAAGCCCGCGAAGAAGGCGACCAAGGCCGCGAAGTCCACCGAGGCCGCGAAGTCGACCGAGGCGGCGAAGCCAGCCGAGGCGAAGGCCGAGAAGACCGAGGAGCAGGCCGGTGCGGACTCCGGCGAGCAGGCCTGACGTGGCGCTCCGCCCCGCGTTGGAGCACCTGGTCAAGGGCATCGTCGATCACCCGGACGACGTCCGGGTGCGGTTGGTCGACTCCCGCCGCGGCAAGCGGCTGGAGGTGCGCGTCCACCCCGAAGACCTGGGCACGGTGATCGGCCGTGGCGGGCGCACCGCCAAGGCGCTGCGCCAGGTCATCGGGTCGATCGGCGGGCGCGGCGTCCGCGTGGACATCGTCGACGCGTACTGATGCTGCTGAACGTAGGCCGCATCTCCCGACCGCACGGCATCCGCGGTGAGGTCCTGGTGGAGGTGCGGACCGACGAGCCCGAAGAGCGGTTCGTCCCCGGCCGGGTGTTGACCACCCAGCCGGGGGCGCAGCCCCCGACCGATGCCGCTGCCTACCGGGTACCGGATCGCCTGACCATCGAGGCGGTGCGCGCCCACCAGGGGCGGCTGATCGTGGTGTTCGAGGGCGTCTACGACCGGAACGTCGCCGAGGCGCTGCGCGGAGTGGTGCTCGCGGTCGACAGCGCCGAGGTCGCCGCGCCCGAGGACCCGGACGAGTTCAACGACCACCAGCTCGTCGGCTTGACCGCGGTCACGCCGGCGGGGGAGACGCTGGGCGAGGTGGCGCGCGTCGACCACGCGCCCGCGTCGGACATGCTGGTGCTGCGCCGTCCCGAGGGGAGCACCGCGCTCATCCCGTTCGTCAAGGCGATCGTGCCCGAGGTGGACCTCGCTGGCGGCCGGGTCGTGGTCGATCCCCCCGAGGGCCTCCTGGACCTCTAAATCTTCATGATCAAGGCGTCCCTCAAGTGGTTAGAACGACTTGAGGGACGCCTTGATCATGAAGGCAGGTAGTGCCCCGGGTGGCGGGCGCCGCGTGTGAACGCCACCCGGGGCTCGCCGGTGGGGGGACCGGCGCTCTCAGGAGCCTGCCGGAACGCGTCCGGCGACCTTGCGGAGAAGCATCCCGCCCGCGGCGGAGATGCACATCCGTAGTTCTACTGAGAGCGGTCCGTATTTACGGCTTAATCGCAGCGTGAGAGGGCCCCGGGTGGCGGGGAGGCGATGTAACAACCGCCACCCGGGGCTGGCCGGCCGGGGGGATTGGGCCGGCGGCTCGGGCCACCTGCGCCGGAGGCGGGGCGGAGGCGGCCAAGGCGGGAGGCGTCGTTCGGGTCGACCGCTCCCAGGCTCACGCTGAGCGATATTCACCATGCTCCGGCGTTTCGCCGGAAACATCCGCCATCTCGCCGAGACGCGCGCGGCGTCGCGCGCACGATCGCGAGGACGATGTCGACGTTGGTGTGCGCGCGGGTGGCGACCTGTTCGACCGTGGCCTCGCTGGCGAGGGCCTGCCTGATCGCCGAGCGCCAGGTGGCGTCGGCCCGGGCCCGCACCTCGGCAGCCCTGTCGAGCACGTAGAGTGCCTGCTCGGGTGATCCGCTCATGCGTACACGATGCGCCGCTCCGGCGGCCCTTACATCCGCCACCATGCGGAGGTCATGAAGAAGATGCGGGTAGATATCCTCACGATCTTCCCGGAGTACTTCGCGCCGCTCGACCTGTCGCTGATCGGCAAGGCGCGCGCGGGCGGGTTGCTGCACGTCGGCGTACACGACCTGCGCACCTGGACCCACGACGTGCACCGCACGGTCGACGACACGTCGTATGGCGGCGGGCCCGGCATGGTGATGCGGCCGGAGCCGTGGGGTGCGGCGCTCGACGCGCTGGCGGGGGAAACCGCCCGGCTCGTGGTGCCGACGCCGGCCGGCGCGCCCTTCACCCAGGCGATCGCGCACGAGCTGGCCGCGGCGCCGCACCTGATCTTCGCGTGCGGTCGCTACGAGGGCATCGACCAGCGGGTGCTCGACTACGCCGCCACCCGGATGCCGGTCACCGAGGTCTCGCTGGGGGACTACGTGCTGTTCGGCGGCGAGGTCGCGGTGCTGGTGATGTGCGAGGCCATCGTGCGGCTGCTGCCGGGCGTGCTGGGTAACGCCGAGTCGCTGGCCGAGGAGTCACACGCCCACGGCCTGCTGGAGGCGCCCGTCTACACCAAGCCGCCGGCGTGGCGCGGGCACGACGTACCCGAGATCCTGCGCTCTGGTGATCATGGCCGGATCGCGCGCTGGCGGCGCGACCAGGCGCTGTTGCGCACCGCACAGCGGCGGCCGGATCTCCTTGCGGCGCTTGACCCCCGCGCGCTGGACAAGCACGATGTGGCGGTCCTCGAGGGGGCCGGATTTCAGGTACCGGGCTCTGATATGGCAAAGTAGTGAGGTTGCCGCGACCGGGCGCCCCACCGGCCTGCCCGCTCGCGCCCGGCGAACCGCCGGGTGCCGAACGCCCCACCGAGCCACGAGGAAGCCACAGCGATGAACACGCTCGACGCACTGGACGCCCAGTCGCAGCGGACCGACCTTCCCGAGTTCCGCGCCGGTGACACCGTCAAGGTGCACGCGCGCGTGGTCGAGGGCAACCGTTCCCGGGTCCAGGTCTTCCAGGGCGTGGTCATCCGTCGCCATGGCGGTGGCCTCCGGGAGACCTTCACCGTCCGCAAGGTCAGCTTCGGCGTGGGCGTCGAGCGGACCTACCCGGTGAACAGCCCGGCTATCGACCGCATCGAGATCGTGACCCGCGGCGCGGTGCGCCGCGCCAAGCTCTACTACCTGCGCGAACTGCGCGGCAAGGCCGCGAAGATCAAAGAGCGTCGGGAGAAGCAGGCCAGCTGATCGTTTGATCCTGGTCGCTAGCGCCGTCGGCCGGCTACGCTTGCCGCGGTGACGTACGACGAACGCTACGTCCGCGGCGATCGCGCGGGCGGCGCGATGCCTCAGGACTACCGCTCGACGAGCTTCCGAAGAGGAAGTACCGCGGGCGGTAGTTCTGTCTCTCGGGTGCGGGGAGTGCGCGGGGTGGAGCCGGATGAGCAGGACCCTTGGCGCCGGCGCCCCGGCCCGGGTAACCGGGGCGCCGATGACCTCCGGCGCGGTGGGTTGCCACCGCCACCGACCTCCCGGCGCGCCGCCAAGGGCGACCCGGAGCGCAAGCAGATGCCGCTGTGGCAGGAGCTGCCGCTGCTGCTGATCGTGGCGTTCTGCCTGGCCGTGCTGATCCGCACGTTCCTGCTGCAGGCGTTCTTCATCCCGTCCGGGTCCATGCAGGACACGCTGCTGATCGGCGACCGGGTGATCGTCAACAAGATCGTCTACGACGTGCGCGACCCGCAGCGCGGCGAGGTCGTGGTGTTCCGCGGCCCGCCCAACTGGACGCCCGAGTTCCAGGAGCCCGAGCTGGGCTTCACGGCCAAGCTCGGCCGCACGGTCGGCGACCTCGTCGGGGTCAGCCGCCCGGGCGAGAAAGACTTCATCAAGCGCGTCATCGGCGTGCCGGGCGACCGGGTGAGCTGCTGCGACGACCAGGGGCGGGTGCAGCTCAACGGCCAGCCGCTCGACGAGCCGTACATATCGGAGAACTCCGACCCCAACCTGCCGCCCAACCCGCAGGAGTGCCGCTCGCGGCGGTTCGACGAGATCGTCGTGCAGCCGGGCAACCTGTGGGTCATGGGCGACCATCGCGCGGTCTCGCAGGACTCGCGCTGCCAGGGGCAGGTGCCGATCGACAACGTCATCGGCCGGGCGTTCGTCGTCGTGTGGCCCTACCAGCGTGCGGCGACCTTGCCCGTGCCGGATACGTTCGACGGCATACCGCGAGCCGTGGCCATGCCGGCCTCGGCGGGCCCGCCGCCAACCTCCGGAGGTGTCGCAGTTGTCCTGCCGATCGTGGCCACTTTGCTGGTCCCCGCGCGTTCCCGACGCTGGTTCTCAGGTCGCCGTCGTAGGCTCCGTCCGTGATTGACGAGCAGACCGACAAGAAGCGCAGTTCCTTCTGGCGCGAGCTTCCCATCCTGCTGGGTGTGGCGATCCTGGTCGCCGTCCTGGTGCGCGCCTTCGTCCTGCAGACCTTCTACATCCCGTCGCCGTCGATGGAGCACACCCTCGACATCTACGACCGGGTGCTCGTCAACAAGCTGGTCTACGACTTCCGTTCGCCGAAGCGGGGCGAGGTCGCGGTGTTCGAGGCGCCGGCCGACTGGCGCAGCAACCCCGACGGGGAAGACTTCATCAAGCGGGTCATCGGCGTGGGCGGCGACCACATCGTGTGCTGTGACGACCAGCAGCGCATCATGATCAACGGTGTGTCGCTCGACGAGCCCTACCTCTTCTCCGAGAACGGCACCACCGACCTGGCGGCCGATCAGCCCTTCGACATCACGGTGCCGCAGGGCCGGCTGTGGATGATGGGCGACCACCGCTCGGCCTCCGGCGACTCGCTGGAGCACTGGGAGCGCACCGGCGACATCACCACGGCCACCATCCCGGAAGACGCGGTGGTGGGCCGGGCGTTCACCGTCTTCTGGCCGGTGGGCCGCGCCAAGTGGCTCTCCGTCCCGGACCCGTTCGACAAGATCCCCGCGCCGTAGCTTTCCCATGATCAAGGCGTCCCTCAAGTAGTTCTAACGACTTGAGGGACGCCTTGATCATGGGGGTTTTCGGCGTGGAAGCATAGGGTGGGATCGTGGAGTTCGTACCCCGCCGGGCCGCACGGGTGCTGCTCGTCGACGCGGCCGGGCGCGTGCTGATGTTCCGCGGGTTCGACCCGGCGCGGCCCACGCACCGATACTGGTTCACCCCCGGCGGCGGCCTCGACGACGGCGAGCCCTCCGCGGCCGGCGCGGCGCGCGAGCTGGCCGAGGAGACCGGCCTGCGGGTGCCCCCGGAGCGGCTCGGCGAGCCGGTGCGGCACGAGCTGACCGAATACCCGTTCGACGGCGTCTGGTACCGGCAGGAGCAGGACTTCTTCCTCCTCCGGGTGGACGGCTGGCAGGTCGACACGACGGGCTTCGACGAGCTGGAGCAGGACTCCATCGACGGACACCGGTGGTGGGGCGTGACCGAACTGGAAGAGACGACCGAGCGGTACTACCCTGACGACCTTCCGGCGCTGCTCCGCCGGGTACTCGGACTCGGCAAGGAGGAGGCGCTGTGCTAGCCCGCGCGTCCCGCGTACCCGAATCTGCCGGGGAGGCGTGGTGTTGAGTCCGCCGCGGACGGTGGTTCGTCGCGAAGGGGGGATCTACGCGCTGGAGCGGGCGCTCCAGCGGCGCGGGTTCCGCGTGGTCGCGGGCGCGGACGAGGCCGGCCGCGGCGCGTGCGCCGGGCCGCTCGTCGCCGCCGCCGCGGTGCTCCCCGAGGGCCGGCGCGGCGAGATCGACGAGCTGGCCGACTCCAAGCTGCTCACCCCGGCGGCCCGGGAGCGGGTGTACGCCGAGGTGGTCGCGCGCGCTCTCGCGTACGCCGTGGTGATCATCCCGGCGGCCGAGGTCGACGCCCGGGGCCTGCATGTCTGCAACCTGGCGGCGATGCGCCGCGCGCTGGCCGCGTTGAGCACCCGCCCCGAGTACGTGTTGACCGACGGCTTCGGCGTGGACGGGCTGGGCGTGCCCGGACTCGCGGTGTGGAAGGGCGACCAGGTGGCGGCGTGCGTCGCGGCGGCCAGCGTGCTCGCCAAGGTGACCCGGGACCGGATCATGGTCGAGATGCACGCCGAGTTCCCGGACTACGGGTTCGACGAGCACAAGGGGTATGCCACGCCGGAGCACAGCGCCGCGCTCACCCGTCACGGTCCGTGCCCAGAACATCGCTTTTCGTACGTCAATGTGGCCGCCGCGTCCGGTCTGGCCTCCCGGCCGCCGCGGTCCCGCCGACCAGTGACGCGGAGCGGTCCCGCAGGGAGTACCGTCGGCGTGGCGTTGGGCGAGCAGGCGCGGCCACCGGCGCTGGTGGGGGAAGATGTGGCCATGGAAGGCGGAGTGTGATGAGCGCAGAAGATCTCGAAAAGTACGAGACCGAGATGGAGCTGCAGCTCTACCGGGAGTACCGCGACATCGTCCGCCAGTTCTCCTACGTGGTCGAGACGGAGCGTCGCTTCTATCTCGCCAACCAGGTCGATCTGCACGTGCGCAACTCGGACGGCGAGGTGTACTTCGAGGTCGAGATGCAGGACGCCTGGGTGTGGGATATGTACCGTCCCGCCCGGTTCGTGAAGAACGTCCGAGTGATGACGTTCAAGGACGTCAACGTCGAAGAGCTCGAGAAGCCGGACATCTCGCTGCCTACGGAGACCGGGTTCGGCGGCTAGCGCTTCCCATGATCAAGGCGTCCTTCACGTAGTTCTAACTACTACAGGGACGCCCTGATCATGGAGGTTTTCCACAGGTCGGCGGGGTGCCCGTTGCGGGCCGCCCGCTGACGGCGCAAGCTCCTCTGCCATGCGACTACTGCTGGCTCTCATCCTGAGCCTCTTGGCGCCCCCGGGCGGCAGCCTTCTCCCGCCCTCCGAGGGCGACTTCGGGTGGCCGTTGGCCGGCTCGCCGACGGTCGTGCGTGGGTTCGACCCGCCGCCACAGCCGTGGCTGCCGGGGCATCGAGGCGTCGATCTGGCCGCGCCGCCGGGCGCGACCGTCCGCGCCGCCGGCGCCGGGGTGGTGCACTTCGCCGGGTACGTGGCCGGGCGCACCGTCGTCAGCGTGGCGCATCCGGGCGGGCTGCGCACGACGTACGAGCCGGTCGCGGCGCTGGTACGGGTCGGCGCGCGGGTGCGTGGTGGCGAGCCGCTGGGCGTTCTGGTCGCCGGCCACGCGGGCTGTCCCGAGCCGGGCTGCCTGCACTGGGGCCTGCGGTGCGGCGACGAATACCTCGACCCGCTCGCCCTGCTCGGCCGCGCCCCCGTCCGCCTCCTGCCCCGCTTCGTTCGCACGACTACCGGGACGCCTTGATCATGGCGGGGAGGCGCGCGGCCAGCCGGTCGTACTCGGCCTCGGTGTTGTAGACCTGGCCGCAGAGGCGCAGCCAGCCGCGCCCGTCCCAGGCCATGACGGCGACCACGGTGGCCAGTTCGTCGGCGATGCGGTCGGTGAGGGCCATGGCCTCCTCGATCGTCGTCGCCACGCCGCCGGGCAGGGGCACGATCCGCATCGCGACGTCGGGTCCGCCGGGGTCGGGCAGGTCCGCCGGCGCGACGCCGAGGGCGTCGCCCACCACCCGTTGCCCGTACGCGGCGAGGCCGGCATTGTGTGCGCGCACCCGGTCCAGCCCGAGCGTGCGCAGCGTATGGACCCCGGTCGGCGCGGCCAGCCAGGGCGTGTAGTCGAGCGTGCCCTGCCACTCCACGCGGTCGGGGAAGCCGGCGTCCTGCGCCCACGAGATCGCCAGCGGGTCGAGCCGGTCCCGCCACGCGGGGGCGACGCTGAGCAGGGCGGTGCCGCGCGGCGCGTATGCCCATTTGTGCAGGTTGCCGACCCAGAAGTCGGCACCGATCGCAGCGACCGCGACCGGCAGCATGCCGGGCACGTGTGCGGCGTCCACCAGCACCGGTACGCCCCGCTCCCGGGCCGCGGCGGTGATCTTCTCGACCGGGAAGAGGCGCGCGGTCGGCGAGCTGATCTGGTCGACGATCAGCAACCGGGTGCGCCCCGGCCGCAGCGCCGCGCTCAGCGTCGCCGTCACCTGGTCGTCGCTGGCATCCAGCGGCACCCGGACCGTGCGCGGGACCGCCCCGGTGCGGCGGCACTCCCGCGCCACCGTGAACGCCACCGCGCCGTACCCATGGTCGGTCAGTACCACCTCGTCGCCGGGGCGCAGGCCGAGCGACTGGAGCACGATCGCCGTACCGATGGTGGTGTTGCCGACCAGCGCCGTGCCGTCCGGGTCGGCGCCGAGGAACGCGGCCAGGTGGCGGCGGGTGTGCGCGAGCCGCGACGGCAGGTCGCGGAAGAACAGCGCCGGGTTGGTCTCGGCCTCGTCGCGGAGCCGCTGGAGAGCGCGCTGGGTGCTGACCGGTGCGACGCCGCGGGCGCCATGGTTCAGGTACGCCACTCCCGGGTCGAGCGAGAAGCATTCCCGAATTCGGTCCCAGCCGACGTAAACACCTTCGACCACGCCGCCACTTTATCCCCGTGATCAAGGCGTCCCTGTAGTCGTTAGAGCGACATGAGGGACGCCTTGATCATGATGGGAGGGGTTGGCTAGCACAGCGGGACCATGATTGTCCGGGTATCCACAGGGCGCGTGGTTATCCACATCTTGATCTTGATGGGGTGTTCGCGGGCGGCGCGGTGCGGAACGCTCGCCGGCATGACGAGGGACAGGCGGGCCGTCGGGGCGTACGGCGAGCGGTGCGCCGCCGCACATCTGACCGAGGCCGGGCTGCGGGTCGTGGCCCGCAACTGGCGATGCGCCGACGGCGAGATCGACATCGTGGCGTGGGAGGGCGAGGACCTGGTCTTCTGCGAGGTCAAGACCCGCCGCACGCTCGAGTTCGGCTTCCCGGTCGAGGCCGTCGTGGGCGCCAAGGCCCGGCGGCTGCGCCGGCTCGCCATGCGGTGGCTGGCCGACCACCCGGTGCGGCCGCGCGACATCCGCTTCGACGTGGTGTCGGTCATGGCGCGGCGGCGCGGCCCGTGGCGCGTCCATCACCTGCGCGGAGCGTTCTGAGATGAGCTACGCCAAGGTGCTGTCCGTCGGCCTGGTCGGGGTGACCGGCTACGTCGTCGAGGTGGAGGTCGACCTCTCGCCGGGCCTGCCGGCGATCGTGCTGTCCGGGCTGCCGGACACCGCGCTGCACGAGGCGCGCGACCGGGTCCGCGCCGCGATCGTCAACTCCGGCGAGCGGTGGCCCAGCCGCCGGATCACGGTCAACCTGCTGCCGGCGACGCTGCCCAAGCAGGGCTCGGCGTTCGATCTGGCGATCGCGGTGGCGCTGCTCGGCGGCGCGGGGGAGTTGCCGCTGGTGGCGTTCGACCGGGTGGCCATCGTCGGTGAGCTGGGCCTTGACGGCACGGTGCGGCCCGTGCGCGGCGTGCTGCCCATGGTCGCCGCGGCCGCGCGGGAGGGCATCACCCAGGTGGTCGTGCCGCTCGGCAACGCCGAGGAAGCCGCCGTCGTCCCCGGCGTCGGCGTGAGGGCCACCGAGAGCCTCCACCGGCTGGTCGCGTTCGTCCGCGACGGCGAGCCGCTGCTGGAGCCGCCGGGCGGCCCGCGCGAGCCGGCGCCGCCCGGCCCCGATCTCGCCGACGTGGCCGGCCAGGCGCTGGGGCGGCGAGCGATCGAGGTGGCCGCCGCCGGCGGGCACCACGTCGCGCTGCTCGGGCCGCCCGGCGCCGGCAAGACGATGCTGGCCGAGCGGCTTCCGTCGATCCTGCCCGAGCTCGACGACGCCGCCGCGCTGGAGGTCACCGCGCTGCACTCGATCGCGGGCGCGCTACCGCCCGGCAGCGGCCTGCTGCGCCGCCCGCCGTTCCAGGCACCGCACCACACCGCGACCGTGCAGGCGCTGGTGGGCGGCGGCAGCGGGCTGGCCAAGCCGGGCGCGGTCTCCCTCGCACATCGCGGGGTGCTGTTTCTCGACGAGGCACCCGAGTTCAACGCCCGCGCGCTGGACGCGCTGCGGCAGCCGCTGGAGACCGGCCGGGTGCTGCTGCGGCGAGCCGCTGGCGCCACCGAATACCCGGCTCGGGTGCAGCTCATCCTGGCCGCGAACCCGTGCCCGTGCGCGCGGCCCGCCGGCGACGCGTTCTGCCAGTGCAGCCCGACGGCGCGCCGCCGCTACCTGAGCCGGCTGTCCGGGCCGCTGCTCGACCGGGTCGACGTCCGGGTGGAGCTGCAACCGCTCACCGCGGCTGAGCTGCTGATGACCGACGCGCCCGGCTCGCTCCGGGCGGCCGAGGAGGTCGGCTCGCTCTCCGGGGCCGGCTCGGTCTCTGTGGCCGGCTCGGTCTCTGGAGTCGAGGGGGATGGCGCACTCTTCGGCGCCGGCGGGGCTGGCTCGCTTCTGGGGAGCGAGGGGGTTGGCGGCCCTCTCGGGGCCAACGGGGCCGGCTCCCGTCCGGGGGGCGACGAGGCCGGCTTGCTCCTTGGGACCGGTGGGTCCGGCTCGATGCGGGCGCGGGTCGGGGGCCACTCAACACGGGCATGGGCCGGGACCGGTGCGCCCGGGGAGCCGTCGGCGGTGGTCGCCGACCGGGTGGCGAAGGCGCGCGCGGCGGCCGCCGCGCGCTGGTCCGGCACGGGCTGGCGCACCAACGCCGAGGCGCCCGGACCAGCCCTGCGCCGACCGGAGTGGCAGCTCCCACCGCGGGACACCCAGCAACTACGCCGCCTGCTCGACTGCGGCACGCTCTCGGCGCGCGGCTTCGACCGGGTCATCCGGATGGCCTGGACGATCGCCGACCTCGATGGACGGCACCGGCCGGACCGCGACGACGTCGCCGAGGCGACCCAGCTACGGATGGGTGTCCACGCATGACCATCCAGACCGGCGCCAGCGGCGCCGCAGCGGGCGACGGCGGTGCTGTTGGTAGGGACGGCGGTGCCGCTGGTAGGGACGGCGATGCCCCGGCGAGGGACGGCGGCGCCGGGGAGGAGGCGCGGCGGGCCCGGATCGCGTTGCACTGGCTGGCCGAGCCGGGCAACGCGGCCATGCACCGGCTGGTCGCCCGGCACGGGCCGGTGGAGACGCTCGACCGGCTGCTCGCTGGCGACGTGTCCGACCCGGAGCTGCGCGGT
Source organism: Actinomycetes bacterium KLBMP 9797 (assembly GCA_037414955.1). Lineage (GTDB taxonomy): Bacteria > Actinomycetota > Actinomycetes > Mycobacteriales > Micromonosporaceae > Phytohabitans. The sequence continues at coordinate 17,451 of JBBEWH010000046.1, read as the reverse complement.
GCGGTGGCGGCCCGGCTCAAGACCGGCGATCCGCGCGCGGTGGCCGACGTCGCGCTGGAGCGGGCCGGCCGCCTCGGCGCCCGGCTGGTCACGCCGGATGACGAGGAGTGGCCCTGGCCGGTCGAGCACCTCGCCCGACTGCTCGGGCGGGCGGTCGACAACCGCATCGACCGCGACGCCGCGCCACCCCTGTGCCTGTGGGCGCGCGGCCCGGCGCCGCTCGCCGAGAGCCTGGACCGGTCGGTCGCGGTGGTCGGGGCCCGCGCCGCCACCACCTACGGCGAGCACGTGGCGAGCAGCCTCGGGTACGGGTTGGCGGAGCGCGGCTGGACCGTGGTCTCCGGTGGGGCGTATGGCATCGACGCGGCCGCCCACCGCGGTGCGCTCACCGCCGGCGGTGTGACCGTGGCGGTGCTCGCCTGCGGCGTCGACCGGCCGTACCCCGCTGGCAACACCGCGCTGTTCGACCAGATCGCCGACTCGGGCGCGCTGGTGAGCGAGTGGCTGCCCGGCGCCGACCCGCTCCGGTACCGCTTCCTGATCCGCAACCGGGTCATCGCGGCGGTCACCCGGGGCACCGTGGTCGTCGAGGCGTCGGCCCGCAGCGGCGCCGTCCAGACGCTCCGCCGAGCCGTGGCACTGGGCCGCCGTCCGATGGCGGTGCCGGGGCCGGTCACGTCGGCCATGTCCGTCGGCTGCCACCGCATGATCCGCGACCACCACGACGTCCGGCTGGTGACCGGGTTGCCGCACGTGCTGGAGGAGGTGGGGCGCATCGGCAGCGACCTGGCGACCGATCCGCGCGGGCCGGAGCGCCCGCACGACGGGCTCGACCCCGAGGCCGCCATCGTGCTGGAGTCGGTGCCGCGCCGCCGGCCCGCCGGCGTCGACGAGCTGGCGGCCAAGGCCGGGGTCGACGTGCGCGTCACGATGCGCAAGCTGTCGCTGCTCGAGGCGCTCGGCTTCGTCGTCCGCCGCGACGGCGGTTACCTCCTCGCCCCCCACCCGCCTTCATGAGCGGGGCATCCGCGTCGCCGGCCCGCGCGCCCCACATCCCGCGCAAGATCGACACAACTCTTCAAGAGTTGGGGTGTCAATCGCACTCGGACACCCCAACTCTTGAAGAGTTGTGTCGATCTTTCCCCGGCTCGTGCCTTACATCCGCCAGCGGACGTGGGCGGGGCCGGCCGCCTGGTGGCTTCGCCATGGGATGGCTAGGCGCGAGGGTGGGCCTGGCGGTAGGCGGCGCGCAGCCGCTCCACCGTGACGTGCGTGTAGATCTGGGTGCTCGACAGCGACGAGTGCCCGAGCAGCTCCTGCACGGCGCGCAGGTCAGCGCCGCCCTCCAGCAGATGGGTGGCGGCCGAGTGGCGTAGCCCGTGTGGACTGGTGCGCGGCAGGCCGGCCGCGCGGGCGTACCGGCTGACGATCCGCCGCGCGACCGTGGTCTGCAGCCGGCCGCCGCGCGCGCCGAGCAGCAAGGCGTCGCCGCTGTGCGGGGCCGCGAGCGCCGCCCGCCCGTGGCGCAGCCAGTCGTCGAGCGCCTTCTCGGCGGGCAGGCCGTACGGCACCGAGCGCTCCTTGCCGCCCTTACCCAGCACCCGCACCACCCGCCGGCCCCGGTCAACGTCGGCCACGTCGAGCCCGCACAGCTCGCTGACCCGCACACCGGTCGCGTACAGCAGCTCCAGCAGCACCCGGTCGCGCCGCACCAACGGGGTGGCTTCGTCGCCGGGCGCCAGCACGAGCGTTTCGGCCTGGTCAGCCCGCAGGACGGCCGGCAGATCGCGGTGCGCCTTCGGGCTGGCGAGTTGGGCGCCCACGTCGACGGCGAGCTGTCCGCCCCGGTGCGCCCAGGCGCTGAACGTGCGCGCCGCCGCCGCTCGCCGGGCCAGTGAGGTGCGCGCCGCGCCCAGTGTGCGTAGCTTCGCCAGCCAGCTCCGCAGCACGGCGATGTCCAGGTCGGCGGGCGTGCCGCAGCCCATGAGCGCGGCGTGGTCGAGCAGGGAGACGACGTCGCCGACGTACGCCCGCACGGTGTGTGCCGAGCGGGTGTCGACGCTGGCCAGGTGCTGGGCGAAGTCGTCGACCGCCTCGCGCATCGGCGCCGGCAGCCCCTCGTGGATGGCTTGGCTGCTGCGGCTCTTGCGCTTCACTCTTCGACCGTGGAGCGCCCGCCCGCCCGCAGTCAAGCCGCCGCGCCGCGCCGATCAAGGAGAACCCCGCCGATCAAGGGCTCGGGCACCTGGATCCGAGATCAAACCATGTGCCGGAGCCCTTGATCGGCGGGCAGGGCCTTGATCGGCGCGGCGGCGCGGCGCGGCGGGCGCGCGCGGCGGGGCGCGGGGGCGTGGCGGGGCGCGGGGGCGTGGCGGGGCGCGGGGGCGTGGCGGGGCGCGGGGGCGTGGCGGGGCGCGGGGGCGCGGCGGCGCGGGGCGCCTTCATTAATAAGGGGTGTAGGCGTATTCGTGGGGGAGCCATTCCAACCACTGACCGTGCGGGCCGGTGCGGGCCAGGACCTCCACCGTGGCGCGACCGCCACGCCACACGACCAGGGTGAGCACCCCGACGTTCAGGACCCCGGGCGGTCCGGCCTCGGCCGGCCGCTGCCCGATGAACATCTCGGCGCCGACCGACGCCGCCTCGTTGAACAGCACCGCGAGGTCGCGCCGGGCGCCCGCCGCGGCGAGCGTCGCGACCAGGTCGGCGCGGTCCTGGTCGGACAGGTACGTGATCGCGTTGGAGGAGAACACGCACGGCACGGCCGGCTCATCCACAGTGGACAAGGCGGTGGGCAGGGTCGCCACCATGTCGCCGGCCAGCAGGCGCGGTCGCGCCCGGGCCACCTCGGCGAGCGCGGCGTCCAGCCGGGCGAGGCGGTCGGTCTGCTCCGGCCACACGCAGGCGCGCAGCCAGTCGGTGGCGGTCCGGTCGCGGGCATCGATCGGCGCCAGGTCGATGCCGACCCGCTGCGTGACCGCCAGCGAAGCGGCCGCCGGCTCGGGCCAGCCGTCGCCACGAACCTCGCAGGTCAGCGCCAGACCGCCCGCCGGCCCGTACGTCTCGGCGCGTCCGTTGCGCTCGTACCGGCAGGCGTACCGGTCGCTGAGCAGCAGCAGCCCGGCGCTCGTGCCCAGCTCGACCAGGCCGAGCGGGCCGTCGACCAGCGCGGCGGCCCGGCCGAAGCCGGGCCGCAGCAGGGCCGCGCGGCGCGCCTCGTTCGTCTGGGTCGTCCTGGTCGCGCACAGCGCGGTGAGCGTCTCGCCATGCGCGACCACGAGATCCGCCAGCGCCGCCGGCAGGTCGTCGTCCACGCCGCGCGCGCCACCCAACGTCGGCAGGTACGCCGCCAGCGGGTGATCGGGTGCGATGGTGCGCAGCACGTACTGCACGGCGGCGAAGTAGAGGATCGCCCGGCGCTGGGCGGGCGGGGCGGCGAGCAGGGGCGCCGCCAGCGCGGGCCGGTCCGCGACGACCCCGGAGAGGTACTCGTACCGGGGCGAGTAGCCGCGGAACTCCTTGCTCCCGAAGTGCCGGAACATCCGCGCCAGCGCCAGGGCCTCCGTGGGCGTCATACGGTGATCGTTCCTGGTCAAGCTCGATGCCGTCAGCGACCATCGTCACAGGTGCCGGGTAGCGCGGATCGGCGTTTGTCGAATAGCGTGGCCCGCCGTGGAAGGTGAACGTTGGTACGGTGACCGCTCCGAGCCGGAGTGGGAGGGGTATCGGATCCCGGGTCCCCGCGGCGGCCGGGAGGGGTTCGAAGCCGACCCGCTCACCGCCGCGATGCCCTACGGCCTGGCCGACCCCGGCTATCCGCTGGCGCCGCCGATCCCGGCGCCACCGCCGGGTCCGTCCCCGGTCTCCCCTCCGGTCCAGCCCGCGCCGGCCCCGATGCCAGGCCCGGTGCCAGGCCCGGTGCCCACCCCGGCACCGCCCCGGATGGAGCCGCCCCAGCCGCCCCAGCCACCCCAGCAACCCCAACCGCCCCAGCCCGACCCGCTCCGGCAGCACACCGAGCAGATCGACCGCACCGCGCTGCGCCGTCCCGGGTCACCCGTCGCACCGGTCGGCGACGGCGTGTACCGGACGAAGCGCCCCGCCGTGGCCCTCGCCTTCCTCGGTCTGACGGTGGTCTTCGAGGTGCTCGCGCTGCTGCTGCTCATCGACGGCGTCGCCGGCGGGGCGGAGTCGGCGGGCGCGCTGGTCAGCGGCCTCTTCCTGGCCGTCGGGCTGCCGATGTTCGCCATCGGGCTGTACGCACTGGTGACCGGCGCGACCCGGCTCCCACCCGAGGCGGGCGGCGGGCTGCCCGTGTGGCTGCGCCCGCCGGTGGCGTACCTGCCGGTATCCCTGGTGCTCTTCCTCGCGGCCGCCCTCGCCGCCGGCCCCTGAACAAAGCCCCATGATCAAGGCGTCCCTCAAGTACCTCTAACGACTACAAGGACGCCCTGATCATGGGGGTGGGGTGCTGGGCGGAGGGGTGGGGCGTATGCTTATCGACTGGCGACCGTCTCGGCGGTCGACCTCGCGCGCCCTCCCCACGGCATGCTTCACAGCATTCCTCGGGGCGACGGTCCCCTGGTCCCGACCTCGTCGGGTCCACGCCGGCCGGCGACCAGGCGCTAGGACGCCTGGCCACCCGGCCCGGCGTGACAACCAGGGACAATCGAGGAGCACCCCACCATGGCCGTAGTGACCATGCGCCAGCTGCTGGAAAGCGGCGTCCACTTCGGACACCAGACGCGCCGTTGGAACCCGAAGATGAAGCGCTTCATCTTCACCGAGCGCAACGGTATCTACATCATCGACCTCCGCCAGACGCTCGACTACATCGAGAAGGCGTACGACTTCGTGCGCAACACGGTCGCCGAGGGCGGCGCCATCCTCTTCGTCGGCACGAAGAAGCAGGCGCAGGAGGCGATCTCGGAGCAGGCGACGCGGGTCGGCCAGCCATACGTGAACCACCGTTGGCTGGGTGGCATGCTGACCAACTTCCAGACGGTCTACAAGCGGCTGCAGCGCATGAAGGAGCTGGAGGCGCTCGACCTCACCGGCACCGCGCAGGGCTACACGAAGAAGGAGACCCTGCAGCTGTCCCGCGAGAAGGACAAGCTGACCCGCACGCTCGGCGGTCTCCGCGACATGCAGAAGACCCCGTCGGCGATCTGGGTGGTCGACACCAAGAAGGAGCACATCGCCGTCGACGAGGCGCGCAAGCTGGGCATTCCGGTCATCGCGGTACTGGACACCAACTGCGACCCGGACGAGGTCGACTTCCCGATCCCCGGCAACGACGACGCGATCCGCTCGGCTGAGCTGCTCACCAAGGTCATCGCCACGGCGGTCGCCGACGGTCTGATCGCCCGCTCCGGCCGCGCGACCCGTGGTGGCAGCGCGGACGAGAAGCCCGAGCCGGGTGTCGTGGGCGCCGACGAGCCGCTGCCCGAGTGGGAGCGCGAGCTGCTCGAAGACACCGAGAAGAAGGCGGACGAGCCGGCCGCGGCCGCGCCCGCACCCGCTGCTGCGCCGGCACCCGCGGCCACGCCCGCACCCGCGCCCGCCGCTGCCGAGTGACCACCCCGTCCAGCGTCGCAACCGATACCCAAAGAGAGAGTCATGGCTAACTTCACCGCCGCGGACGTCAAGAAGCTCCGCGACCTGACCGGTGCCGGCATGATGGACGTCAAGAAGGCGCTCGACGAGGCCGAGGGCGACTTCGAGAAGGCCACCGAGATCCTGCGCGTCAAGGGCGCGAAGGACGTCGGCAAGCGGGCCGGCCGCACCACCGCCAACGGTCTGGTCGCCCACTCCGGTAAGGCTCTGCTCGAGCTGAACTGCGAGACCGACTTCGTCGCCAAGAACGCCGACTTCATCGCGCTGGCCCAGCGACTGGTCGAGCACGGCGAGCGCGCCGGCCTGGCCAGCGCGGAGGAGCTGCTCGCCAGCACCCTGGACGACGGCCGCACGGCGGCCGAGACGGTCCAGGAGTTCTCCGCCAAGATCGGCGAGAAGCTGGTGCTCAACCGCTTCGGCACGATCGACGGGCAGGTGGCGGTCTACCTGCACCGCAAGGCGCAGGACCTGCCGCCGGCCGTGGGCGTGCTCGTGGCGTACAACGGCAAGTCCGACGAGGCGAGCGACGCCGACGCGCGCGGCGTCGCGATGCAGATCGCGGCGATGCGCCCGAAGTACCTCACCCGCGACGAGGTGCCGGCCGACGTGGTCGAGTCGGAGCGCCGGATCGCCGAGCAGACCGCTCGCGAGGAGGGCAAGCCGGAGGTCGCGGTCCCCAAGATCGTCGACGGCCGGGTCAACGCCTTCTTCAAGGACTTCGTGCTGCTGGAGCAGGCGTCCGTCGCCGACAACAAGAAGTCCGTCAAGCAGGTGCTCGCGGAGGCGGGCATCGAGGTGACGAGCTTCCTGCGCTTCGAGGTCGGGCAGGCCTGAGGCGCGTCCGGGACAAGCACTAATGGGGGGAGGCCGCCGGTGTACGCAACAGACACCGCGGCCTCCTCGTCACATACAGTGAACGGCAGGCTAATACCGTACGGAAGGCGGCTCGGATGACGCAGGCGGTAGCGGGCGACACGGCGGACGACGACCCGACGGCGCCTCCTCCGGGCCGGTCCCGGCGGGTGGTCCTGAAGCTCTCCGGTGAGGTTTTCGGCGGCGGCCTGGTGGGCGTCGACCCCGATGTGGTGCAGGCGGTCGCGCGGCAGATCGCGAGCGTGGTGCGCCGTCGCGTGCAGGTCGCGGTCGTGGTCGGCGGCGGTAACTTCTTCCGCGGCGCCGAGCTGCAGAAGCGCGGCATGGACCGGGCTCGCGCCGACTACATGGGCATGCTCGGCACGGTGATGAACTGCCTCGCGCTGCAGGACTTCCTGGAGAAGGAAGGCATCGAGACGCGGGTGCAGTCCGCGATCCACATGGCCCAGGTCGCCGAGCCCTACATCCCGCTGCGCGCCATCCGGCACCTGGAGAAGGGTCGCGTGGTGATCTTCGGCGCGGGCGCCGGCATGCCGTACTTCTCCACCGACACGGTCGCCGTCCAGCGCGCGCTGGAGATCCGTGCCGACGTGGTGCTGATGAGCAAGAACGGCGTCGACGGGGTCTACACCGCCGACCCGCGCCACGATCCGACCGCGACCAAGCTCGACACCGTCACCTTCGGCGAGGCCCTGCGCCGCGGGCTGCGGGTGGCCGACGCGGCGGCGTTCAGCCTCTGCATGGACAACGGCCTGCCGATGCTCGTCTTCGGCGCCGAGGGCGATGACACCATCATCAAGGCCGTCGGCGGCGAGCGCATCGGCACCTTGATCACTGCGAACTAGGGAAGGAGGCGACGGAGCAGGTGATCGACGACACGCTCCTCGAGGCCGAAGAGAAGATGGATGGTGCGGTCGAGCACGCGAAACAGGAGTTCGCCGCGATCCGCACCGGGCGTGCCAACGCGGCGATGTTCTCCAAGATCATCATCGACTACTACGGCAGCCCCACCCCGCTGACCCAGATGGCCTCCGTCGGCACCCCTGAGCCGCGCATGGCCATCATCAAGCCGTACGACGCGTCGCAGCTCAAAGCGATGGAAAAGGCCATCCGCGACTCCGACCTCGGTGTCAACCCCAACAACGAGGGCACCCAGCTGCGCATCCTGCTCCCCCCGATGACCGAGGAGCGCCGCCGCGACATGATCAAGGTGGCCCGGCACAAGGGCGAGGAGGCCAAGGTCGCGATCCGCAACGTGCGGCGCAAGGCCAAGGAAGAGCTCGACCGCATCGTCAAGGACGGCGAGGCCGGCGAAGACGAGGTACGCCGTGCCGAGAAGGAGCTGGACGACGTCACCCACCGATACGTGGCCAGCGTCGACGAGCTCGTGAAGCACAAGGAAACCGAGCTGCTCGAGGTCTGACTCGCACTCATGATCAAGGGCGTCCCGCAAACCCTGGGACGCCCTTGATCATGAGTAGGGTCAGGATTCGGAGCGCAACAGCAGGGTCGGGCCGCCCGGACGGTCCACGGTGAGCCGCCCGGCCGCCATCGCCAGCGTCACCTCGCCCGCGTCCAGGGCGTCGAACATGGAGATCTCCACCAGGAAGCCGGGGCTGTCGCAGGCCCGTTTGGTGATGCTGGCGTCGTCGAGCGTGGCGCGGCCGTCCTTGAGCACCGCCGTGTTGGTGATGAAGTTGCACCCGGTGTAGGCCACCACGTCGCCGTTGGCCTGGAAGATCAGGTACGGCTGCGGGAACTGGGGCAGCGCGGTGGTCTCACCGTCGACGGTGAGGGCCTCGATGACCCAGCGGGTGTCGACGAGCGGCGGGTCCACCGCCACGTCGAGGTTGTCGGTCAGGGTGAACCGGTCGCCCTCGTCGCTGAGCACCAGGTCGTGGCCGGTCAGCTCGACGGACGGGTCCCGGTCCAGGAGCCCGGCCAGCCACGCGTCCTGGGCCAGCGCGGCCTGGTTCGTGCAGCCGTTGCGGAACATGGTCAGCCCGCTGACCGCGAGGCGACCGTCCGTCAGCGTGGCGGAGGCGGTGATCCGCCCGCAGCCGGCGTCCGCCCGCACCCCGCCGTTCGGGAACTCCACCCTGATCCGGTAGCCCGGCAGCAGTTCCCGGGGTTGCCCGTCCTCCGTCACGGACACCGCGCGGAAGGTGCGCTGCCAGATCTCGCCGTCCGCGTACCCGCTGGCGGCGACGCCGCCGCCGGCCGCCAGGGCCAGCAATACAGTGATGTTAATCAATCTAGGCATAGTGTCATGATGCCCTGCGCCGGGACCGCCGACGAGGTCCAGACCGTCGCCGGCCGTGCAGTAGGCTCGGCACAACCCCACCGACCAGCCGGCCGGAAAGGGGAGGAGAGCGCGGAGGGGGTGCGTCAGGCCTGATGTCATACCTCGACCCCTCCGGCAGCGAGGCGCCATCCCGGGCACCCGACCCGTGGCGCGAGGGGAACGGGCACAGCGGCTACACCGAGCCGGACACGGCGGCGTACCCGCAGGTCCCGCCCACCACCGCGGAGCCCGCGCCGGATCCAGCGGAGGCAGCGGTGCCGCCCCGGCGCTCCGGTCCTGGGCGCCGGCGCGCCACCGGCCGCGCGGGCCGCAACCTGCCGGCGGCGATCGGGGTCGGCGTGACCCTGGGCGCGATCGTGCTCGCGTCGCTGTTCGTCTGGAAAGACGCGTTTCTCGGCGTGGTGGTCGTGGCCGTGGCCGTAGGCGTCTGGGAGATGGTCCGCGCGGTCCACGGCGTGGGCGCCCGGCCGCCACTGGTGCCGCTCCTCGGTGGCGGCGTGCTGATGGTCGGTCTGGCCTGGTTCGCCGGTCCGGACGCGCTCTCCCTGGGTCTGCTCATGACCGTGCTCGCCACCATGGTGTGGCGGCTCGCCGACGGACCCGCCGGCTACCAGCGCGACCTGACGGCCGCGACGCTCATCGCGGTCTACGTGCCGTTCCTGGGCGGGTTCGCCGCTCTGCTGGGCGCCGAGGACAACGGCGGCCAGCGCGTGATCGTCGCCCTCGCCGCGGTGGTGCTGTCCGACACCGGGGGATACGCGGCCGGCGTGTTCTTCGGCAAGCGGCCCATGGCGCCCACGATCAGCCCCAAGAAGTCCTGGGAGGGGTTCGCCGGCTCGCTGGTGGCCACCGCCGCGGGCAGCGCGGTCCTGCTGCCCCTGCTGGTCGACGTGGCGCCCTGGTGGGGCGCGCTGTTCGGCCTGGTCGTCTCGGTCGCCTCGGTGCTCGGCGACCTGGCCGAGTCCATGATCAAGCGCGACCTGGGCATCAAGGACATGAGCCAGCTGCTGCCCGGGCACGGCGGCCTGATGGATCGGCTGGACTCGATCCTGTTCGCCGCGCCCACGGCGTACCTGCTCCTGAGCCTTTTCACATGACCACCGCTCATGATCCAGGCGTCCTTTACGTCGTTATAGCGACATGAGGGACGCCTCGATCATGGCTGGTGGGGGACCGGGCTGGCGGGGTCACGGCGACGTGCGCACGCATGGGAGACTGGACGGGTTATGACGAGCCTGCCCGTGCTTCCCCAGACGCCCGGCGCCGCCGGGCGCCGCCCGGCGCGACCGCCGCGCCACCTTGCCGACCTTGACCTGGCCGGCAGGCAGGCGCTCGTGGCCGAGCTGGGCGAGCCCGCCTTCCGGGCCCGCCAGCTTTCCACGCACTATTTCGGCCGTTTGGTCCGCGACCCGGCCGCCATGACCGATCTGCCGGCCGCCGCGCGTGAGCGGCTGGCCGAGGCCCTGTTGCCACGGCTGTTGACCCCCGTGCGCGAGATGGCCTGTGACGACGGCGCGACCCGCAAGGCGCTCTGGCGGCTGCACGACGGCGCGCTGGTCGAGAGCGTGCTGATGGGTTACCCCGACCGGGTCACGGTCTGCATCTCCAGCCAGGCGGGCTGCGGCATGGCCTGCCCGTTCTGCGCGACCGGTCAGGCCGGCCTCACCCGCAACCTGTCCACGGCCGAGATCGTCGACCAGGCGGTCTACCTGGCGGGCGTGGCCGCGTCCGGCGCCGTCAGCGGCGCCCCGCCGCGCCTGTCCCACGTCGTCTTCATGGGCATGGGCGAGCCGCTGGCCAACTACGCGCGGGTGATCGAGGCGGTCCGCCGGCTGTGCACGCCCGCGCCGGAGGGGCTCGGCCTGTCCCAGCGCCACATCACGGTCTCGACGGTCGGCTTGGTGCCCGCCATGCACCGGCTCGCCGACGAGGGACTCTCCGTAACTCTTGCGTTGTCGTTGCACGCGCCCGATGATGAGCTGCGCGACGAACTCGTGCCGGTCAACCAACGCTGGAAGGTGGCGGAGGTGCTCGACGCCGCCTGGGCCTACTCCTCCCGCACGGGGCGCCGAGTGTCCATCGAATACGCGATGATCAGGGACGTGAACGACCAGCCGTGGCGTGCCGACCTGCTGGGCCGGCTGCTCGCTGGCCGGCTGGCCCACGTCAACCTCATCCCGCTCAACCCCACGCCGGGCAGCCGGTGGGACGCGAGCCCGAAGCCGGTCGAACGCGAATTCGTCCGGAGGTTGCGCGAGGCCGGCGTGTCGACCACAGTGCGTGATACGCGGGGTCGCGAGATTGACGGCGCGTGCGGGCAGCTGGCCGCCAGTGAGACCGGCAGCGCGGACGGAAGGTGACATAGGTGGCGAGTCAGGGGCAGCGTTTCCGGCGTCGGGCGCTTCGTCGGGGATACAAGGTCGACGAGGTGGACAACTTCCTGGACCGCGTCGAGGCCACCCTTGCCGGTGAGGCCGTCGGCGCGCCGGTCGCCGCGCAGGAAGTGCACGACGTCGTGTTCCGGGTGCGGTTCGGCGGTTACGACGAGTGGCAGGTCGACCTGCACCTCGACCGGGTCGAGCGGCAGCTCGCCGAGTTGGAGGAGCGCGGCGGCTACGGCCGCGCCCCCGACCGCATGGGGCCACCCGACCGCATGGGCGTTCCGGACCGGATGGGCGCCCCCGACCGGATGGGTCCGCCCGACCGCATGGGCGGCGGCCCGATGACCGAGCGCATCGGCCCACCGATCCGCGACGACCGCGCGATGCCGCCCGGCCCGGCGGCCCTGCCGCCGCGCCCGATGCCGGCCCAGAGCGCGTCGTCCCGCGACCCCTACGGGCAGTATGACGAGCCGAGCGGCGGCTTCAGCCCCGGTGGCTACGACCGGTTCGACGGGCCGCCACAGCGCGGTGGGTTCGACCGCGGCCCCGGCTTCGACGGTCCGCCCGCGCGGGGTGGCTTCGACGACGGTCCGCCCGCGCGTGGTGGCTTCGACGACGGCCCGCCTCCGCGCGGTGGCTTCGACGGCCCACCCGGGCGCGGTGGCTACGACGAGCCGCCGTCCGGCGGGTTCGGCGGGCCGCCGCCTCGTCCGGCATTCGACGAGCGGCCGTCCTACGATGACCGCCCGGCGTATGACGCGCCGAGCGGCGGGTTCGACGGGTTCGCGGCCGGCCGGCACGGCAAGGCCGACATGACGGCCGAGATCCGCATGCCCGAGCGCGGCTTGCCCGAACGAGGACTGCCCGAGCGAGGCATGGCTGAGCGCGGCATGGACGGTCCGCCCATGAGCGGGCCCCCGATGAGCGGCCCGCCGATGGGCATGCCGGGGTTGCCGCCCGAGCTCCAGCGCATCGACCAGCTGCGCCGCACATTCCAGGTGCGCCGGTTCGGCAGCGGTTACGACCCGGCGCAGGTCGACCGGCTGTTCGAGGGCATCCTCAACGGCATGACCGGTCGCGGCCCGATGCCGATGAATCCGGCCGAGATCGATCACGCGCAGTTCGGCCTGGTGCCGGGTGGCTACTTCGAGGCCGAGGTCGACGCCGCGCTCAAGGAAGTCAAGGACATCCTCCGCCGCCAGTAGCCCCTTTTCGTGATCATGGGCGCAGCTGGGCGAGGAGTTCGCGGACGACCGACACCAGCTCGTCGATGTCGCGTTCGGTGGTGCGCCAGTTGACGATCGCGGGCCGCAGCGCGACCCGGCCGCCGTAGACGGTGGTGCCGGCATACACCCGGCCGTCGTCGATCAGCGCCGCGCCCAGCTTGCGGTTCAGGTCGTCAAGAGCCTCTTCGGGTACGCCGTCCGGCCGGGCCCGGAAGCACACGATGCACAGCGGCACCTTGGCCAGGCGTTCCAGGTCGGGTGCCTCGTCGACCAGGCGGCCGAGGCGCTGGGCCAGATCCAGGTGCCGCTCGACCATGGCGCGATAGCCGCTCCGGCCGTACGCCGCCAGGGTGGCCCAGATCGGCAACGCCCGGGCCCGGCGGGACGACTCCGGCCCCAGCATGGCGTAGCCTCCGCGCGGGTCGTCCGGCCCCGGCAGGTATGCCGCACCGGGCATGCCGAACGCCCGGCCCAGCCGCGCGGGGTCCCGCACGAAGGCGAACCCGCTCTCGTAGGGCACGTTCAGCCACTTGTGCCCGTCGCACGCGAGGGAGTCCGCCCGGTCGATGCCGCGCACCAGCCCCGCCGTGCGCGGTGACAGCGCGGCGAACAGCCCGAACGCGCCGTCGACGTGCAGCCAGGCGCCGTACCGCCCGGCGAGCTCGGCGAACGCGTCGACCGGGTCGAAGTCGCCGGCGTTGACCTCACCCGCGTTCGCGATCAGGACGGCGGGCTGGGACAGGTCCGCCAGCCGACGCTCCAGGGCCGCGAGGTCGACCCGGCCGACGGCGTCCCGCGCGTACACCTCGATGGCGTTCCGGCCGTGACCGAGCAGTTGCAGCGCCTTGCGCGCGCTGGGATGGGCGTACCCGCCGGCCAGTACCGGCATCCGGGGCAGCCCGGCGATGCCGTCGGCCGCCACGTCGACGCCGTGCCGCTCGCCCCACCAGTGGGTGGCCACGGCCAGCCCGGTGACGTTGGCGAACGTCGCGCTCGCCACCAGCGCGCCGCCGTACTCCTCGGGCAGCCCGAACAGCTCGCGCAACCATCCCAGCACCACGGTCTCCACCTCGGTGGCGAACGCCGAGGAGGCCCGGAACGACGCGTTCTGGTCGAGCGTGGACGCGATCCAGTCACCGGCCAGCGCGGCCGGGGTGGCACCGCCGATGACGAAGTGGAAGAACCGGGGACCGGCCGAGTGGGTGGCGGTGGCCGTACCCACGCGCAGCAGCCGGCGCACGGCGGCGACCGAGCCCTCGCCGTGGTCGGGAAGCTCGCCGGTCAGGACGGCGAGCAGCGGCGCGGACGCCGGGTCGTGGACCGGGCGATCGGGCAGCCCGGCGAGGTACGGCCCGGCGGCGGCGCGCACGTCGTCGAGGATCGTGGGGGTCTCGGTGTCGAAGAGCGGATCCGTCACCCCTTCACCATGCCCCCATCCCCACGGGCGGCGGATGGCCACGTCGAAATCAGTGGCCCATGATGGCGGGGTGTCTCAGCGGCCGCGCATCTGGCGGAAGGCGCCCTTCGGGGGGCGCATGTTCTTGGGGATCGCGCCCTTGGGCAGCTGCGGCCGCGCGGTCAGCGCCTTCATCCGCTTGTCGAGCGCGTTGACGTCCTTACCGGTGAGGTTGCGGGGCAACCGCATCAGCGTCATGCGCACCTTGCGGACGGACAGCTCGTCGTCGCCCTGACCCACCACGTAGTCGTAGAGGGGGGCGTTGCCGATCACCTTGGCCAGCCGTCGCTTCTCCTGGCCCAGCAGGCTGCGGACCCGCTGCGGGTGCCCCTCGGCGAGCAGGATCACGCCGGGCCGGCCGATCACCAGGTGCACCATGTCCATCTGGGTGGTGGAGCTGACGGCGGGCGTGACCCGCCAGTCGCCGCGCATGTTCTCCACCAGCTGGGCGGCGGCACCGGGCTGTCCCTCGGCCGCGTTCATCATCGCGGCGGTCGAGCGCAGGTTGAGCACGATCAGCACGGCCAGCAGCGTGAGCAGGATGCCCACCGGCAGCCACAGCCAGCCCCAGGTGATGACGGCCACGAGGGTCAGGGCGAGCGGGATCAGCACCGCGCCGGCGACGAGCGGAAGGAACCACTTGTCGCGTTTGGCGGTGAACGAGAACACCATCCCGATCTGCTTCAGCCGCTGGCCGAACGAGACCTTCTCTTGGGGCTTTGCCATGCCAGGGAGTCTAGTGGCCGGCGGCACTAAGCACCTTACGGTGGTCGGGGGTCCGGGTAAGGACCCTGGTCGGCCGGGGAAGCAGGCTGATGCCCCATGCGGCGGGGGTGCCTTCCAGCGGAACGTCTATGTCAGGCATTCCCAGGAGGTTCCCCATGAACAGCGCCGACATCCACTCCGTACTGACCCTGCACCGGCAGCGCAGCGTCGAGCTGTACGCCGAGGCCGACCGCGAGCGGCTGGCCGCCCGACTCCTACGCAACGCTCGCCGCTGGCGGCGCTCCCCATGATCAAGGCGTCCCTCACGGCGTTATAGCGGCGTGCGGGACGCCCTGACCACGGTGGGAATCAAGTTGATCTGTCGGAAGGGCGTGGCATGCTCGATCTCGTGACTGTCCGCCCCATCAGCACCGTCCTCGTCGGCCGCGATGCCGACCTCGCCGCCCTGCGCGAGGCGCTCAAGCGGGCGCGCGGCGACGAGCCGGCGGCGGTCCTTGTCGGCGGCGAAGCGGGGGTCGGCAAGACGCGGCTGGTGGAGGAGTTCCGCCGGTGTGCGGTGAGCGAGGGCGCGCAGGTCCTTACCGGCCAGTGTCTGGAGCTCGGCGAGGAAGGGCTGCCGTTCGCGCCGTTCGCGGCGGCGCTCCGGGAGGTGCTGCGCCGCGACGGTCCGGCGGCGTTCAGCGGCCAGGAGGGCGAGTTCGCCCGGCTGCTGCCCGAGCTCGGCTCGGCAGCGCCGGAGCGGGTCCCCGACGCCACCCGGGGTTACCTGTTCGAGCTGGTGGCAGGGCTGTTCGGGCGGCTCGCCGCGCAGCGCCCGCTGGTGCTGATCATCGAGGACCTGCACTGGGCCGACCGGTCCACGCGCGACCTCATCGCGTTCCTGGTGCGCAGCGCCCGCACCGCGCGGGCGCTGCTGGTGTGCACCTACCGGTCGGATGAGCTGCACCGCGGCCATCCGCTGCGGCCGTTCCTCGCCGAGCTCGACCGGGCCCGCGGCGTCGAGCGGGTCGACCTCGACCGGCTCGACCGGGACGGCACCGCCGAGATGCTCACCGACCTGCTCGGTGCCGAGCCGCAGGCGGCGGCCGTCGACAACATCTACCGGCGGGCGCAGGGCAACCCGTTCTTCGTCGAGGAGCTCGCCGCGATCGGCGACGGCACCGGCTGCTCCGACCTGCCCGACACGCTGCGCGACCTGCTCCTGGCGCGGGTTGACCGGCTGTCCGACGCGGCGCAGCGGGTGCTGCGGGTCGCGGCCGCCGGCGGCAGCCGCATCAGCCACGATCTGCTCGCCGAGGTCGCCCAGGTGCCCGACGCGGAGTTGGAAGAGGCGCTGCGCGCGGCGATCGCCGCGCAACTCATGGTGGCCAACAGCGACGGCGGATATGAGTTCCGTCACGCGCTGGTGCGCGAGGCGGTGCACGACGATTCGCTGCCCGGCGAGCGTGCCCGGCTGCATGCCCGCTACGCGGCGGCGGTCGAGGCGCGACCCGCCCTGGTGGGCGCGGCACGGGCGCCGGCGGAGATCGCCCACCACTGGCACATGGCGCACGACCATCCGCGCGCGCTCACCTCGGCCTTGGCCGCCGCGACCGCGGCCGGCCACCGCTACGCGTACGCGGAGCGGAGCCGCCTGCTCGAGCGCGTGCTGGAGCTGTGGGATCAGGTGCCCGACGCCGCGCAGCGGCTCGACATGGATCACCTGGCGCTCCTGGAGGCCACGTCCGACGCGGCGACCATCGCTGGTGACTTCACCCGGGCGCTGAGCCTGACGCGGGCCGCGCTCGCCGAGGTCGACGACGCCGCCGAGCCGCTGCGCGCGGCGCGCTTGCTGGAGCGGCGCGGCCGGATCATCCGCATCCTCGGCAAGGGCGACGGGGCCGCCCAGCTGCGCGCGGCGTATGAGCTGCTGCGCGCGGTGCCGGACGGCAGCGCGCGGGTGCAACTGCTGGCCACCATCTCGGGCCAGCTGAACCGCACCGACCCGCGGTTCGCCGCCGAGATCGCCACCGAGGCGCTGGCGCTGGCCGAAGAGCTCGGGGACGACACCGCCTGGGTCTCCGCGGTGTTGACGTTCGCGAAGGTGTGCGGTCGCGAGCTGCCCGCCGAGCACGGGCTGGACGCGATGCACCGGGCGGCCGACCGGGCGCGCGCCACCGGCAACGCCGACCAGCTGGTCCACGCGTTGGTGAACATCTCCGACAACCTGTTCGAGATCGGTAACTACGCCGACTCCGCGCGCAATGCCGAAGAGGGCACCGCCGAGGCCATGCGGGTGGGCATCAGCCGGTCCAAAGGTGCCTTCCTGATCTCCAACCACGCGGAGGCGCTGGTCGCGCTCGGGCGATGGGACGAAGCCGACGCGCTGTGCGCCGAAACCGCCCGCATCGACCCGCCCGGCACGCTCGGCGTGCACTGGCTGACGATCCGGGCGTTCCTGCGGCTGCGCCGGAGGCATCCGCGCGCCGGTGAGCAGATCGAGCGGGCGCTCACCTTCCAGACCCGGCCTTACCTCGATCACCAGCTCGGCCTGCCGCTGCATGAGCTGCGTGTCGAGGCGGCGCTCGCGACCGGCGCGGTCGACGACGCGGTCGCGGCGGCGCGCACCGCGTTCGCCCTGCCGGGGCTCGTCGACATCCCGCGGTACACGTGGCGGTTGCTGGTCGTCGCGGCCCGCGCCGCCGCACTGGCGGCGGACGAGCAGCTACGCGGGCAGACCCGGGAGCTGGCCGCCACTCTGGAGGCTCGTTACCCGGCCGAGTTGGCCGCGCGGGCGGAGGTGCGCGCGGCGCTGACCACCGACGCGAAGGCCCTGCCGGCCTGGGGGGCGGGGGTGGGCCCCCGCCCCCCCGACGGGCCGCCCGATGT
>JBBEWH010000045.1:0-69676 GCA_037414955.1 Actinomycetes bacterium KLBMP 9797 | reverse complement strand
CCACGCGCCGGCCGGGCCGCCGGGGCGCGGGGGGGGGCCCGCGCGCCCGCCCGACGGCCAGCCGTATGAGCTGGGTCGCGCCCTGTTGGGGTATGCGGAGGCGGCGGCCGCGGCCGGTGACCGGGCCCTCGTCGCCGAGGCCATCGAGGAGGCCGGTGCCATCGCGGCTCAGCTCGACGCCCGGGCCCTGCGCGACGATCTCGACACGCTGGCGCGGCGGGTCGGGCTGCGCCGGGCCGGCCCGAGCGAGACCGAGCTGCTGACCGAGCGGGAGCGCGAGGTGGTGCGCCTGGTCGCGGAGGGCCTGAGCAACCGCCAAATCGCCGAGGAGCTTTATATCTCCCCGAAGACGGCAAGCGTCCACGTCTCCCGCATCCTGGCCAAACTAGACGTGGCCAACCGCGTCGAGGCCGCGGCGGTAGCCCGCCGCCTGGGCCTCCTCGCCTAACGTGGCGGGCTAGTGAGCGCGGGCGGCTAGGGCCTGCTGGTAGAGGCGGCCGGCGCGGTACGACGAGCGGACCAGGGGGCCGCTCATCACGCCGGCGAAGCCGATCTGCTCGGCTTCCGCCTGCAGCTCGACGAACTCCTCGGGCTTGACCCAGCGCTCCACCGGGTGGTGCCGGGGGGTGGGCCGCAGATACTGCGTGATGGTGACCAGCTCGCAGCCGGCCGCGTGCAGGTCGCGCAGCGCCTGGCTGATCTCGTGCCGCTCCTCGCCGAGGCCCAGGATGAGGTTCGACTTGGTCACCAGGCCGGCGGACCGGGCCTGGGTGAGCACGTCGAGCGAGCGCTCGTAACGGAACGCCGGCCGGATGCGCTTGAAGATGCGCGGCACGGTCTCGACGTTGTGCGCCAGCACCTCGGGCTCGGCGGCGAAGACCTCGCTGAGCTGGGTGGGCTCGCCGTTGAAGTCGGGGATCAGCAGCTCGACGCCGCATCCCGGCTGCAGCTTGTGGATCTGCCGGACGGTCTCCGCATACAACCAGGCGCCGCCGTCGGGCAGGTCGTCGCGGGCGACCCCGGTCACCGTCGCGTAGCGCAGGCCCATCGTGGCCACGGATTCGCCCACCCGGCGCGGCTCGTCGGCGTCGAACTCCGCCGGCTTGCCGGTGTCGATCTGGCAGAAGTCACACCGCCGCGTGCACTGATCGCCGCCGATGAGGAACGTGGCCTCGCGGTCTTCCCAACACTCGTAGATGTTGGGACAGCCGGCCTCCTGACACACCGTGTGCAGACCCTCGCGTTGGACCAGGCCGCGCAGCTCGGTGTACTCAGGCCCCATCTTGGCCCGGACCTTGATCCACGGCGGTTTGCGCTCGATCGGCGTTTCCGCGTTGCGCGCCTCGATGCGCAGCAGACGCCGTCCCTCGGGAGCGATGGTCACGATTGCGAGCCTACGCTTACCGTGGTCGCGCATGAACAATAGGCGACGAGCCTCACCCCGGTCGTTATTGTGATGCCCGCCACGGGTGATCTTGTTACGGTGGCGGGACGGCACTGACGGAACCGAGTAACGCCCCGATCCGCCGGCCGAGAGAGCCACCAGCAGCTGTGACGGTGGTCCGGCGCCGGGGCGCGAAGACA
Source organism: Actinomycetes bacterium KLBMP 9797 (assembly GCA_037414955.1). GTDB lineage: Bacteria > Actinomycetota > Actinomycetes > Mycobacteriales > Micromonosporaceae > Phytohabitans. The sequence goes on along the minus strand of JBBEWH010000045.1, from coordinate 68,092 downwards.
CTCCCGAGCCGCTTTGTTGAATGAGGCCCCTCCTCGGGGCGAAGGCGCGGTGGCACCGCGAGCTCCCCGGCTCGCCCGCGCTCCATCGGGGATCGCGTTGCGCGATGACGAGGAGGTGCCGAATGCAACGCATCCTTTCCACCCAGCTCCCGGCCCACGTGGGTGGACCCGTCCGGCTCGCCGGCTGGGTACACCGGCGGCGGCTGCTGAAATCCGTGGCGTTCCTGATCCTGCGGGACGCCGGCGGGCTCGCCCAGGTCGTGGTCACCGCGCCGGCGGCGCGGGCCCAGCTCGAAGCGCTGACGGAGGAGACCGTCGTCGAGGTCACCGGCGAGGTGGTCGCGAACCCGGCGGCGCCGGCCGGGGTCGAGGTGGTGGACCCCCGGGTACGCCCGCTCGGGCCGGCCGCCGCGCCGCTGCCCTTCGACCTCTTCCGTCCCGAGCTGGCGGCCGGCCTGCCGGCGCAGCTCGACCACGCTCCGCTGTCCCTGCGCCACGCCAGCCGGGCCCGGGCGCTGCGGGCGTCGGCGGCGGCGGCGGCCGGCTTCCGCTCCACCCTGGACAGGCTGCGTTTCGTCGAGATCCACACGCCGAAGATCGTGGCGTCCTCGACGGAGAGCGGCGCCAACGTCTTCGCCCTCGACTACTTCGGGCGCCCGGCGTACCTGGCCCAGTCGCCACAGTTCTACAAGCAGTTGATGGTCGGCGTGTTCGAGCGGGTCTACGAGGTGGGACCGGTGTTCCGGGCCGAGCCGCACGACACCGGCCGGCACCTGGCGCAGTACACCTCGCTCGACGCGGAGCTGGGCTTCGTCGACGACCACCGGGACGTGATGGCGGTGGTGCGGGAGGTGCTCGCCGGCATGGCGCCGGCCGACCTGCCGGTGCCCGAGAAGATTCCCGAGGTGCACTTCACCGACGCGCTGGCCATCGCCGGCGCGCCGGCCGACGAGCCGGACCTCGCGCCCGCACACGAGCGGGCGGTCGGGGAGTGGGCGCTGCGCGAGCACGGGTCGGACTTCGTGTTCGTCACCGGGTACCCGATGGCGAAGCGGCCGTTCTACACCCACCCGGACCCGGCGCGGCCCGGCTACTCCAACGGTTTTGACCTGCTCTTTCGCGGCGTCGAGCTGATCACGGGCGGGCAGCGGCTGCACCGGTACGAGGACTACGTGGCCGCCCTGGCCGCGCGCGGCGAGCCGGTCGAGCCGTACGCGGCCTATGTGGACGCCTTCCGGCACGGGATGCCGCCGCACGGCGGGTTCGCGATCGGCCTGGAGCGGTTCGTGGCGAAGCTAACCGGCGCGGCGAACGTGCGCGAGGTCACCGCGTTCCCCCGCGACCGCCACCGCCTCACCCCCTAACTCTTCTCCCGCCGATCTTGCACTTGTCAGCTGCCAAATCGGGCAACTGGACCTGACAAGTGCAAGATCGGCGGGTTAGAGCGAGTTAGAGCGGGTTAGAGGAGGGTGGGGAGGTGGCGTTCGACTACCGGGAGGGTCTCGGCCACCGTTACCGGGTGGCCTAGCTCGGCGCTGATCGTCGTTACGCCGGCGTCGGCTATGCCGCAGGGGACGATCCGGTCGTAGGCCGACAGGTCGCAGTCGCAGTTCAGCGAGAAGCCGTGCAGCGTGGTGCCGCGCGCCACCCGGATGCCGATCGCGGCCACCTTGCGCGCGGGGCCACGGTCGTCTTCCGGCACCCAGACGCCGCTGCGGCCCTCGACCCGGCCGGCGGTCAGGCCGAACTCGGCGCACACGTCGATGAGGAGCTGCTCGACGCGGCGCACGTAGGCCACGACGTCGACCGGCTCGGACAGGCGCAGGATCGGGTAGCCGACGAGCTGCCCCGGTCCGTGCCAGGTGATCTTTCCGCCGCGGTCGACGTCGACCACCGGTGTGCCGTCGAGAGGGCGGTCCCACGGCTCGGTGCGCTTGCCGGCCGTGTAGACGCTGGGATGTTCGAGCAGGAGCACGGTGCCCGGCTCGTCGCCGGACGCCACCAGGTCGTGGACGCGGCGCTGCTCGTCCCACGCCGCGAGGTAGTCGATCAGGCCGAGCCGCCGCGCGGACAGGCGGGGAAGCGTGCTGGTCACGTCCCTCAGCGTAACCCCGCACGCGCCCCCGCCCACCCCGTGGCGGTCGTCACGCCGCTTCGCGCTCGCGTTCCCAGAAGAACCGGTAGGCCCGGAACTCCTCCGCCTTCTTCCTGCAGGCCGCGCTCAGCCCCTCCTTGCCGGCTGCGGCGGCCTTCTCAGCCTCGCGCTCGAACGTCGCGATGCCTTTCGCCCGACAATCCACGAGCGTCTTGCTCATGTCCTTGATGAACTGCTCGTCCTGTTCGAACGTCACTGTCATGAATCCAGCCTCTCGTCGAGTCGTCCGATCTCATACACCTTGTTTTCGATGGCCTTGCGGAAGTGCTTAATCCCCTCCTGGTAGTCCGCCACGATCTGTCGCTCCTTTTCGAGATAGACGTGCAGTTCCATGCGCTCGGTCTGGTCGTCATCTCGCTGCTTGCCCACCGTGCTCTTCCTCCTGCGGGATCGTCTTATATGGACGCGGTGGACAGGCCCTCCAGCTGTCTGAAGAGGAGCGTACGGGGAATGCGAGGTGGGGGTGGTCCCCCATCATCGCGCCTTCAAGATCAAGGCGTCCTTCAAGTAGTTCTAACTACTTGAAGGACGCCTTGATCTTGGGGAAGTGGGCCGAAAGGATGAGGAGGAGTTCGAATCGCGTCGCCGGGTCGTCCAGATCGTCGCCGAGCAATTCGCGGAGGCGGTTGAGGCGATAGCTGACCGTTTGTGGATGTACAAATAGTTCGGCCGCCACCTCGGCCCGCGAACCCCAGTGCCGGAGCCAGCTGTGCAGGGTGGCGAGCAGGCTTTCCCGCTGGGCGGCGCGTACGGACGCCAGGGGGGCCAGCCGGCGGGCGGACAGCACCGCCAGCGCGCCCGGCTCGCCGCGCAGGGTCAGCGTGCCGAGATGGTCGTCGGCGAACACCACGCCACGATCGGTGCCGACGAGGGCACCGGTCCGCTCGGCGAGTCGCACCGCCTCCGGTACCTGGGTCCAGGTCAGAGCCGGACCCACCACGACGCCGCGGCCCGCCAGCGCGTCGGTGAGCTGCGGCCGGGTCGCGCGCGGGCCGCTGCGCAGCAGCAGGACCGCGTCCCGCGCGCGCTCGGCGACCACGCCGTCGGCGGCGAACCGGAACCGCGCGTCGCGCGCCTCGTCGAGCGGCAGCAGCACGGGGACGACGGTGTCGAGCGCCGGCCAGCCGATGCCGGCCGCCGCCACGTCGGCGGCGCTCTGCGGGGCGCCGCCGCGCAGCAGCAGTTCGGCGAGCTGGCGGCGCCGCCGGTCGCCCTCGCCGGCCTGCTCGCGCAGCTGCAGCGTGAAGCCGTCGGTGCACGCGGCGGTCAGCTCGTCGACGTACGCCGTGATGGCGTCGGACAGGTCGATCAGCTCGTCGGTGCCGATCGGGCGCACCTCGGCGAGCGACTCGGAGGCCATCCGGAGCATCGACCGGGCGGCGATGCGCAGCGCGGCCAGCAGCGCCTCCGGGCCGCGACCCTCGCGTGCCTCGCCGGCGCCGAGCGCGACGAAGACCTCCCGGAACCGGGGTGGCAGCGCGGGCGCGTCGGTGCCGACCAGGTCCAGGAAGCGTTCCAGCGCGACCTGGACGGCGGCGCGCACGTCGCGCTGGAACTTCGGGTCGGCGACCGTCGCGAAGGCCGGTGTGGCCGCCGTCACGGTGCCGGCGATGGCCTGGGTCGCGGCCGGCAGTCGCGGCCGCATCGAGGTCGCCAGTTCGACGGGGAGGCGCTGCCACGGGGTCACCCGGCAATTTTGTCACGGCGTGCTAAGTAATAGGCCGATGCTCGCTGTCCGCGGGACGGTGATTTGTTACGGCGTACGGGAGACCATGGGGCGCATGGAGCATCGCCTCTCTCGCCAGCACGTCGTCGACATGTGCCGCACGATGCTCGAACGCGGCTACCTCAAAGCGACCGAGGGCAATGTCTCGGTGCGCGTCCCCGGCCACCGGCTCTACGCCGTGACGCCCAGCAACTACGACTACGACAAGATGCGCGTCGAGGACATCTGCCTGGTCGACTTCGACGGCGCGCACGTGTCCGAGGACGGCGGCGCCGGCGCCGCGCTCAAGCCGTCGATCGAGGCCGGGATGCACGCCAACATCTACCGCGAGCGGCCGGACGTCCACGCGATCGTGCACACCCACCAGCCGTACGCCTCCGCGCTGGCCTTCCTCCGCAAGCCGATCCCGGCGCTCACCGACGAACAGGTGCGCTTCCTCGGCAAGGAGGTCGCGATCGTCGACTACGCCCCGTCGGGCACCGGCTTCCTCGCCAAGAACGTGCAGAAGAAGGTCGCCAGCGGCGACAACGCGTTCATCATCGCGAACCACGGCGTCGTGGCGCTGGGTACCGACCCGGACCGGGCCGTGTTCAACATGGCGCTGCTGGAGAAGGTCTCCATCGCGTACCTGATGGCGCTGGCCTCCGAGGCCGGCAAGGTCTATACGATCCCGGCCGCGATCCGGGAGATCGCGTTCAGCAAGCTGCGCAAGGACGAGAAGCGGATCGCCGCCCAGGTCACCAAGGCCGTGGAGCCGGTGCGGGTACCGGTGGACGAGGTCCTGCCGTCCGTGGACGGCGCGGCGGCCCCCGCGGAGGCCGGCCCCCAGGAGACGCCGGGGTACGCGATCAGCCAGTACCTGGACGTCGACGACACGATGCGGCGGCTCAAGGCGCTGGTGGCGCAGCCGATCCGCGGGCTGCGGCACGACGCGCTGCTGGACGTGCTCGCCTACTTCGACACGAAGTGCCTGGCCAGCAAGGAGATCACCGACCGCGCCAAGGAGCGGATCCCGGGCGGTGTGCAGCACAACCTGGCGTTCAACTACCCGTTCCCGCTGGCCATCGACAAGGCCGAGGGCGCCTACCTCACCGACCGGGACGGCAACGTCTACATCGATTTCCTGCAGGCCGGCGGCCCGACGATCCTGGGCAGCAACTACGGGCCGGTCAACGAGCAGGTGGCGGCCGTGATCCGGGAGTCCGGGCCGGTGACCGGCCTGTTCCACGAGTACGAGCTGAAGCTGGCCGAGATCATCCACCGGTACATGCCGCACGTGGAGATGTACCGGTCGCTGGGCTCGGGTACCGAGGCGGTGATGGCCGCGGTCCGCGCGGCGCGCGCGTTCACCGGCAAGAAGATGGTGATCAAGGTCGGCGGCGCCTACCACGGCTGGTCCGACACCCTGGTGTACGGCCTGCGGGTCCCCGGCACGTTCCGGATGAACGCCAAGGGCATCCCGTGGGGCGCCACCAGCCGCACCCGGGAGGCATTCCCGCACGAGCTGGGCCAGCTCAAGCGCAAGCTCATCGAGAACAGGCTGCGCGGCGGCACCGCGGCCGTCGTCGTCGAGCCGCTCGGCCCCGAGTCCGGCACCCGCCCGGTCCCGCACGACTACAACGCCCAGGTCCGCAAGCTGTGCGACGAGTTCGGCGCGCTGCTGGTCTTCGACGAGGTGGTCACCGGGTTCCGGGTCGGGCTGGGCGGCGCGGCCGGCTACTTCGGCGTCACCCCGGACCTGACGGTGTTCGGCAAGGCGGTCTCCGGCGGGTACCCGATGGCCGGCGGCGTCGGCGGCCGCGCCGACATCATGGCGGTCTTCGGCTCCGGGCTGGACGGCAAGAGCGGCGCCCACATCCAGGTCGGCGGCACGCTGTCGGCCAACCCGCTGTCCTGCGCGGCCGGCTACTTCGCCATCCAGGAGATGGCCCGGACCAACGCGCCGGTGATCGCCGGGCGCGCCGGCGACCGCCTCACCCGCGGGTTGCAGCGCCTCATCGACACGTACGGCCTGCCGTACGTGGCCTACAACCAGGGGTCGATCGTGCACCTGGAGTGCAGCGGCATCATGCTGATGAGCATGCGGAGCCCGATCAAGCTGCTCAAGGAGAAGGGACCGCGCAAGCGGCTGATGGAGCAGCTCGGCGCGGCGTACGCGGCGAACGGCATCATTACGCTGGCCGGGTCCCGGATGTACACCTCGATGGCCGACACCGACGAGGTCATCGACGACGCCCTGGCCCGGTTCGACCGGGTGTTCGCGCAGGTGGAAGGGGTCTGATTCGTTGTTGGCGCTCGTGGAGGGGGTCGCACGACGGTGGGTGCCACGCCGCGAGGGGGTCTGACGACGGTGGGTGCCACGCCGCCGCAGGTGCTGGCGATCGACCTCGGCACCTCCGGGATGAAGGCCGCTCTGGTCGCGGCCGATGGCACGGTCACCGGCTGGGCCGAGCGGGCGGTGCCGCTGAGCGTGCTGCCTGGCGGCGGCGCCGAGCAGGACCCGGTGGCGTGGTGGGACGCGCTGGCCGAGGTGGTGGCCGAGCTCGGCCGCGCCCACCCCGATCACCTGCGGGCGGTGACCACGGTGTGCCCCTCCACGCAAGGCGAGGGCACGATCGCCGTCGACGCCGAGGGCGAGCCGCTCACCCAATGCATCACCTGGCTCGACATGCGGGGCGCGGCGCATCTGCGGCGGCAGTTCGGCGGCGTCCCCTCCTATCAGGGGCTCGCGGTGCGCCGCATCGCCCGCTGGCTGCGGTTGACCGGCGGTATGCCGTCGATCACCGGCAAGGACCCGGCCGCGCACATGCTGCTGGTCCGCGACGCGATGCCCGAGGTGTACGCGCGGACCGCCACGTTCCTCAACGTGCTCGACTGGATCAACCTGAAGCTGACCGGCCGCACGGTGGCGACCGTCGACTCGATCCTCACCTCGTGGGTCACCGACAACCGGCGGCCGGGTGACATCCGGTACGCGCCGGCGCTGGTCCGCGACAGCGGCATCGACCCGGACAAGCTGCCGCCGATCGTCCGCTGCACCGACGTGATCGGCACGCTCTCGCCGAGCGCCGCCGCCCACCTGGGGCTGCCGCAGACCGTGCGGGTGGTGGCCGGCGCCATCGACAACACCGCGGCCGCGATCGGCGCGGGCACGACCGGCGACAACGAGCCGCACCTCTACCTCGGCACCTCGTCGTGGATCGCGGCCCACGTGCCGCGCAAGAAGACCGACGTCCTCGCCGGCATCGCGTCGGTGCCCTGCGCGATCCCGGACCGCTACCTGATGACCGCGCTGCAGGCCACCGCCGGCGCCAACCTGACCTGGCTGCGCGATAAGGTCGTGGAGTACGACGACCCGCTGCTCGGTGCCGGTCACGTGAGCCGCGACGAGGGCTCGATCTTCCACGCGTTCGACAAGATCATCCCGACCGTGCCGCCGGGCGCCAACGGGGTGCTCTACACCCCCTGGCTGTACGGCGAGCGCGCCCCCGTCGACGACCCGAACCTGCGGGCCGGCTTCTTCAACATCTCCCTCGACACCAACCGCTCGGATCTGCTGCGCGCGGTCTTCGAGGGGGTCGCGCTCAACACCCGCTGGCTCGCCAAGGCGGTCGACCGCTTCCTCGGCGCGCCGGTGCGGTCGCTGGTGATCACCGGGGGCGCGGCGCGGTCGGATTCGTGGTGCCAGATCTTCGCCGACGTGCTCGGCGTCGAGATCCGCCGGGACGCCCACCCGCTCGCGGTGAACGTGCGCGGTGCCGGCTGGATCGGCGCGGTGGGCACCGGCATGATCTCGTTCGCCGAGATCCGCGACCTGATGCGCGACGACCACCGCTTCGAGCCGTCGGCGTCGGCGCACGCCGTCTACGACGAGCTGTTCCTCGCGTACCAGCACCTGCACCGGCGCCTCGCCCCCGTCTACCGCGACTTGAACAAGATCCGCGACTTGAACAAGATCAAGGCGCCCTTCACGTAGTTAGAACGACGTGAAGGACGCCTTGATCATGGGGAGGGGTCAGGCGGGGATGGGTGGGTCTGTGCAGGTGGTGCCGGCCGGCGGCACGGTCAGCCGCAGCAGGAACTCGTACATGTACGCCTCGGTGCAGGCGCTCTTGCGCCGCGCCGTGTGGCCCTCGCCGACCCAGGTGACCAGGTGGCCGTTCGCCAGGATCTGGGACAGCGCCACCGAGTCCGCGTACGGCGTGTCGGGGTCGCCCGTGTTGCCGAAGACCAGGATCGGCGCCGAGCCCTTCGCCTCGTACGGCCCGGTGTAGCGGCTGAGCCGCTGGGCCGGCCACTGTACGCAGGCCGGCGCGTGCGTCTGGTCGTAGGCCGGCGGCCCGTACGCCATGCCGGGCGCGGTGAGTGGGGCGTCGGCCGCGGCCTTGGCCAGCTTCGCCCGCAACGTGGCCATGCTCTTGGGGTACACCCGGTCGGCGCACTCCACCGAGACGTTCGCCGCGTTGAACGTCGCGTCGCCCTGCGGGATCGCGTACATCAGCGGGCCGGTCCGGGACTGCGCCGCCCGCAGATCCGCGCCGAGGACGACCCAGCGCCGGGTGCCGCTGTTCAGCCGGAAGGTCAGATCCGACAGCATGGTGGCGCCGTTGACGCTGACCGCGCCGTTCGCGTCCCGGATCGGGTTCGCGTCGAGGTCGTCCATGATGGCGCGCACCTTGGCGGCCAGGTCGGCGGCCGTCGACCCGGCATCGGCGAACGCGCAGTCGGACGGCTTCGCCGCGCACCAGTCGAAGAACCGGTACATCGCCGCCTCGGTCGCCAGGTACTGCCCATAGTCGTAGGCGTACGGGTCGTTGGCGTACTTGTACGGGTCGTAACCGGCGTCCAGGATCACCGCCCGAGTGCGGCTCGGGAAGAGGTTCGCGTAGACGGTGCCGAGGTACGACGCGTACGACTCGGCGTGCAGCGTGATCTTCGGGTCGCCGACGGCCGCGCGCAGCAGGTCGAGGTCGCGGGCCTGATGGTCGGCGCCCAGGTACGGCAGCACTGCACCGGAGTTGGCCTGGCAGGCCGCGTTGAACTCCTGCGCGAGCTTGACGGCCCGGTCGAACGCCGTCGGCGTCGGCCGGGTCGACACCTGCGCCCACTGCGCCCGGTACGCGGTCAGGTCCAGACAGCTCACCGCCTGGCTGCGCTGCACGCCGCGCGGGTCGTAGCCGACGATGTCGAACCGGTCGCGGATCTCCTGCGGCGACGACGACGCGAACGACGAGACCCAGCTCCAGCCGGAGCTGCCCGGCCCGCCCGCGTGCAGGAACAGCGTGCCGATCCGGGTCGCCGGGTTGGCCGCCGGCCAGCGCCGCAGCTGCAGCGTGACCTGCTTGCCCGCCGGCTGCCGGTAGTCGAGGGGGACCTGGGCGGGCGCGCACTGGTAGACGCCGTCGCCGCAGTCGGTCCAGTGCAGCGCGGGAACCGTCACGCCGGGCACGCCGCCCGGCGGTGGATCGGCCGCGGACACGTCGAGGGCCGCATTGGCCACCCCCGTGCCCAGCAGCACCAGCGCGGCCGTGGCGGCCAGGGACGCGGATGCGATGCGTGGGAGATTCATGCCTTAATGACGCATTTCTTGATCGGCTGGTTGCCCGTCCGCGCCTGCGTGTTCGCGCAAATGCTCATGATCAAGGCGTCCCTCAAGTCGCTGGAACGACTTGAGAGACGCCTTGATCATGGGTGCGGCATGGGTGCAGCTTTTCGCCGGACCGCCGCGTGGCATGGTCAAGCGACTCACACGCGGGAGACGAACTATGCCGAGCGCCACAGCACAGGCGCCGCCCAAGGAAGGCGAATTCGCCGACCTCTACCACGGGCACTTCCAGCGGCTGGCCATGCAGCTCTACGCCTATCTCGGCGATCACGCCGAGGCGCAGGACCTCACGCAGGAGGCCTTCTGCCGGGCGTACGAGCGCTGGGATCACATCCGCACCTACGACGACCCGTCGGCCTGGGTACGCCGGGTGGCCTGGAACCTGGCCACCAGCCGCCTGCGCCGGGTCAAGGTGGCCGTCCGCCACCTGGGCAAGCAGCGGGAGGAGCACGTACCCGGCCCGGAACCGGACCACGTGGCCCTGGTGCGGGCCCTGGCCACCCTGTCCGCCCGCCACCGCCGCGCGGTGGTCCTCCACCACCTGTGCCACCTGAGCGTGGCCGAGATCGCCCGGCAGGAAGACGTGGCCGAGGGCACCGTCCGATCCTGGCTGTCCCGGGGCCGCACGGCCCTGGCCGCCTACTTCAACGAGACGACCGACGAGGCGACCCTGGAGGTGCGCCGTGGCTGACACCCGGCTCGAGGAACGGTTCGCCGCGTTCGAGGCACAGGTCACCGGTACCTTCCGGCCCGCGCCGATCACCGGCATGACGACCCGGGTACGCCGCCGGCGGCGACTGCGCCGCGGCCTGCTCACCGGCTTCCTGGCGGCGCTCGTGGCGACGCCGGCCGGCGGGTACGCGGTGGCCGGCTACCACGACGACGCCCGGCCCGGGCCGACTCCCACGCCGACGATGACCGGGCCACCGCGGTTCGACCCGGTCGACCGCCAGATCGCGGTACCCGGTGTCACGTGGCGGGATGCGCACGTGCGCCTGGCGCTGACGGACGCCGCCCACGGTTGGGCCTTCTTCGAGCGCTGCGAAGACGAGAACGAGAGCACGACCTGCACATACGCGCTCGGCGTGACCGCGGACGCCGGCGCCACCTGGAACGCGACGGCGCTCGGCACCCGCGCCGACGGGCGCCCGGTCAACATCTACCCGCTGGATGGCCGCACGCTCGCGGTACACGTGATCACCAAGGGCTTCCTGCTCACCACCGACGGCGGCGCGACATTCACCGAGTACCCCGAGTCGGAGCCCCCGGTGCAGGCGCAGCGTGTGAACGCCGGCGGCGATTTCGCGCTGCTGTGCCCGGGAGCGACCGGCTTCCAGGACGGCGCCAGCAGCGTGGAATGCGCCCGCCCGCAGGTCTACAAGATCGGCGCCGGCGCGGTGACCCCGCAGCCCACGCTGCGCGGCGACCTGGCCGAGCTCTGGCAGGGCGGTGACGGCAAGCTGTGGTTGACGTCGTGGGACGGCGACGTCACGCGGGTGGCGATCTCGTACGACAGCGCCCGGACCTGGCAGGAGGTGGGGCCGGTGCCGGCGGCGGAGGCCAAGCTGACCCTGTCGCCCACCGGCAACGAGGTCTGGGCGGTCACGGACGAGCCGGCGGGGTTGTGGCGGCTCGACGGCTCGCGGTTCGTCGCCCAGAAGGGCCTGCCCACCGAGGTATTCCAGCACAACGTGCTGGCGATCGGCGACGGCATCCTGCTGATCAAGGACGGCAACGACGACACGCTCACCGGCGGGTTCTGGCAGGACGGCCGCTACCAGGAGCTGGCGGGGCTGCGGACCGTCGGGATGAGCGTCCTGCCGGACGGCACCATCGTGGTCGTGGAGCGCGGGCTCACCACCGTGGTCGGCACCGGCGAGGGCGTCCACCGCACCTGGACCCGCTTCTCTTCATGATCAAGGCGTCCCTCACGTTGTCATAACGACGTGAGGGACGCCTTGATCATGGGGTGACCTGGTCGACGCGCCAGAGCCAGACGTCGTCGACGCGCTCGGGCGGGCCGAGCAGGTCGGTGGTGGCGCGCAGCAGCGCCTCCGGGTGGGCCGGCCACTTCGCGCCGTGCACCCGGTCGGCCAGCACCACCACCTGGGCGTCCCAGTAGCGCAGGTCGTCCCGGGCGGCCGCGCGGTCGGCGTCGGTGATCGGCGGCACCACGCCGGTGCGCGCCACCTCGAACAGCAGCTCGGCCGACGGGCGGGGCACCGGGCCGATGCGACCCGTGCCGTCCGGGCCGCCGGGGCCCAGGAAGAAGCCGGCCGGGATGGCGAACTCGCCGTGGCCGTGCGTCAGCGCGTACGCCTGCCAGCGCTGCCCGTCGGGCAGGAGGTCGGAGGTGGGCGGCACGGGGGCCAGCACGCCGCCGTCGTCGACGTACTCCCGCCAGGCGCCGGACGTGATGAACCGCGGGACCGGCGCGAAGTCGATGGTCTTCAACGGCACCGGCACGAGCGGCAGCAACGCCACCACGAACGCCACCCACACCGCGCGTGCAAGGAAGGGACCCTTCATAACCCTATGCGTGAGGAAGGGTCCCTTCCTTGCATCGGTCAGCGCGGTCACCGTCCACGCGAGCAGGACGCCGATGACCGGGATCACGACCAGGGCGAACCGCGCCGGCAGCGCGGCGTCGAAGACGGGCAGCTTGCCGAGCACCGCGTAGGGCAGCGGCACGCCGGTGAGCTTGTCGAAGATCTGCAGCTCCGGGCCGAGCGACAGCACCGCGAACACCCCGCCGGTGATCGCGAGCGCCCGCAATGTGGCTCGCCGGCCGGCGTCCGCCGCACGCCACAGCAGCACGAACGCCGCCAACGTCAGGACGAGCAGCGGGAGGCCGAAGAACGAACCCTCCTCGGTGGGGTTGGGCGCGAGGTTCGTGTTCAGGCCGGCGAGGCCGGCCAGCGACCGGTCCGGATACGCGCCGTACGCCGCCAGGTCCTCCTCGTGTACCCGGTGGTCGAAGCCGGTGCCGCTGAACTTCTGCGGCCCGAAGAAGTGCAACCACAACGGGTACGCGAGCAGCACGAACGCCACCGTGGCCGTGACCGTGAGCCCGCGAACGAAGGTGGGTAGCGCCGCCCGTGCCTCGTCCCGCCGGGAAAGCCCCCACACGCCCAGGAACACGCCGCACGCGAGCGCGGTGAAGAACAGCCCCTCGGCCGCGATCGAGAACGCGACCGCGACGAGCGCACCGAGGATCGCGCCGTTGCGCAGCCACCGGCCGGGCTCGCGCAGCGCGAACACCCGCCACACGATCAGCGGTACCAGCCAGCCGGCGGTCCAGTTCAGGTGGGCGTTGGCGTGCGACACCATGCCCGGCGCGAAGCCGCAGAACAGGCCGCCCACGGCCGCCGCGAGCGGGGTGGCGCCGAACCGGCGGGACAGCAACAGGTACCAGCCGAACGCGGTGGCGGCGAGGTTGAGCGTGAGGATGACCAGGAACGACCACTGTGGCCCGGCGAGCAGTGTCAGCGGTGCGAACACCACCGCGTACACGGTGATGGACGTGTTGACCGCGAGGTTCACCCCGTCGGGGACGTTGAGCAGGTGGGTGAAGAGCGGGTTCTCGAGGTGCGTGACGGCGTGCGCGCCGTACGCCAGGAGCCACTCGAAGAACGCCTGGTCGCTGGAGTTGACGGCGACCGCGTGCCGGTTCGGGGCCACCCACAGCCCGGCGGTGACGAGCCCGGCCAGCGCCAGGGAGAGCGCGGCCACCAGGAGATCGGCTCTGCGCCGCGCCCGCGCGGGCCCGGCGAGGGTTTGGAAGGGACCCTTCCTCGTCAGAAAACGATGGGAAGGGGCCCTTCCTTGCAGGCTGGGTGCGGTCACGCGGGGGACCTTACCAATTCGCCACGACACGCCCGATTATGCTTGCGGCGCTAATGGAAATGACATCCAATATTGCGTGGAAGTCCTAGTCGCCCGAGGAGACCCGTACCGTGAAAATCGCTCTGGTTGGAAAAGGTGGCAGCGGCAAGACCACGCTGGCCGCCCTCGTCGCCCGCCATCTGGCCGGGTCCGCCCCGCTGTTGGCGATCGACGCCGACATCAACCAGCACCTCGCCGCGGCGCTCGGCGCGACCGACGACGAGGCGGTGCTCCTGCCGTCGCTCGGCGACCACCTGACCGAGATCAAGGAGTACCTGCGCGGCGGCAACCCACGGATCACGTCGGCCGCCGCGATGGTCAAGACCACGCCGCCCGGCCGGGGCTCCCGGCTGCTGTCGGTGACGGAGAACAATCCGATCTACGACAAGCTGGTGCGCGAGGTCGGCGGCATCCGGCTCGCGGTGACCGGGCCGTTCGCCACCGAAGACCTGGGCGTGGCCTGCTACCACTCCAAGGTCGGCGCGGTCGAGTTGCTGCTCAACCACCTGGTCGACGGTCCCGGTGAGTACGTCGTGGTGGACATGACCGCCGGCGCCGACTCGTTCGCGTCCGGGCTGTTCACCCGCTTCGACGCCACGTTCCTGGTGTGTGAGCCGACGCTGCGCAGCGTGGGTGTCTATCGGCAGTACGTCGGCTACGCCCGCGACTACGGGGTGCGTGTCCACGTGGTGGGCAACAAGGTGGACGACGAGTCGGACGTGGCGTTCCTGCGCGAGCACGTCGGCGACGACCTGCTGACCTGGGTGGGCCGTTCGGCGTACGTGAAAGCGGCCGAGCGCGGCCGCCCGCAGCCGATCTCCGCACTGGAGCCAACTAATCGTGATGCCCTGGACACGATGCGTATGGCCGTCGATGCTTGTGCGAAGGACTGGGCCACCTACACCCGGCAGGCGGTGGAGTTCCACCTGCGCAACGCCACCGCCTGGGCCAACGACAAGGTGGGCGAGGATCTCGCCGGCCAGGTCGACCCGGACTTCGTGCTCGGGCCAGACGTACTGGTCCGTTGAGAGGAGAACCGTATGTCCCTTGACGTACCCGCCGCCCTGCTGGAACGCGCCGAGGCCGGTCGCGTCGACGACGCCGAGTTCGTGGCCGTCGTGCGCGACTCCCTGCCGTACGCGTGGGCGATCGTCTCCGACGTGGCCGCGCGGTCGGCGGACACCGCCGGCGAGTTCGCCGACCACGCCGTGCCGCCGCCCAGCGAGGCCGAGCGCGGGCAGCTCCTGCGGGCGCTCGCCAGCGACTCGATCCGCGGTGCGCTGGAGCGGCACTTCGGCGTCAAGCTCGCGTTCCAGAACTGCCACCGGGTGGCCGCGTTCAAGCTGTCGGCGGTCGGCGGCGAGACGTACCAGGAGTTCATCTCGCCGCTCGCGCAGATCCGCAACCAGTCACCCGAGCTGCGTGACTGCTGACCTGTTCCTCCTGTCGGCACATGGCGCCGCGGCGACCGTCGAGTACGCGGTCGCCGCGGAAGCCGCCGGGTTCGCCGGCGTCTGGCTGGCCGAGCACCACTTCATCGAGTACGGTCGTTGCCCTTCCGCGACCACGCTCGCTGGGGCGGTGCTCGGCCGCACCCAGCGGCTGCACGTCGGCACGGCCGCGTGCGTGCTGTCCAACCGGCACCCGGTCGCGCTGGGGGAGGAGGCCGCGCTGCTCGACGCCGTCTTTCCCGGCCGGTTCCGGCTCGGCGTGGGACGCGGCGGGCCGTGGGTCGACCTGGAGGTCTTCGGCACCGGCCTGGCGCGCTACGAGCGCGGCTTCCCCGCGGCGCTCGACGTGTTGCTGGACTGGCTTTCGCGCGACACGGTGGGCGCGGACGGGGAGTTCTTCAACTTCCGGCCGGTCGCGGTGGTGCCGCGACCGGCCACGCGGATGCCGGTGTGGGTGGCCGCCACCTCACCCTCGACTGTGGACATCGCGGCGGCGCGCGGGCTGCCGCTGCTGCTCGGCGTGCACGAGGATCCGGGTCCGCTGCTGGCCCGGTACGGACCGTCCGATCAGGAGCACGCGGTGGCGCGGCTGGTCGCCCTGGGCGAGAGCCGGTCGGCGGTCGAGCGCCGCCTGCGCCGCACGCTGCCGCCGTGGCTGGCCACCACCTCCGGGTACGTCCGCCTGGACGGCTCCGCACCACCACGGCGCGACCTCGACGGGTACGTCGACCACCTGCTCCGCACCAGCCCCATCGGTACCCCGGACGAGGTGACGGCCGGGCTGGCCGCAGTGGGCGCCCGGCGGCTGCTTCTCATGGTCGAGGCGGCCGGCGACGTCCCTGAGGTTTTCGACCTGATCCACGCTCTTGGTCAGGAAGTTCTCCCCAAACTCCCGTCGTGAACGCGACTGAGGCAGCAATGTCCCCGACATTGTCGGCACAGATGATCAACGCCCCTGCGTGATCCAGCAAATGGCTGTCCCCTCCGACCGGCCACGCGAGGCCCGCGGTTTGTTCTCTATCCCGCAACTGGTCGCGTAAGCCAGTCGAGCCATTGCCCGCCGGCCGACCTCAACACAGGATGAGGCTGGCCAGTGAAATTCCCAGCGGAGGGAGTGGCCCAGTGGGGCGAATTGGCCCACTTGAAATCCGCTCAATTCCTGCTGCGATGAGAAGGGGAGTAAGACCTGTGACAAAAAGGATGGTCGAACCCGATAGCGCACCAGCGCCAGGTGGGGTACGAGTGAGTAAGCGACAGGGGGCCATTCGGGTCATCACGGCGCTGTTCAGCCTCGTGCTGGCCACAGTCGCGGCCGTGGCGGTCCAGCCCGGAACCGCGCACGCCCGCTGCAACGGCGAAGGTGTCCCGATAACGATGGCCGTGCCTGTCGGCTCGTCGAACCCGCGAGCCACCGAAAGGGCCAACTCCGGTACCTGTAACGACAACAACACCTACGCGGGTACACTGACGGACACCTACAGCGACGGCTACTGTGCATATCTAGACGTCTATGACTATTCGGGTGGCCCGTATTACATCACGATCGTCGACTGTGGCGGTGGGACCGGTTTCCAGATCACCGAGTCCGATGGCGTGCTGTACTTCGTACTCAGTGCCGCCGGCTATTCTGCGGGTCGAAGCAACACCGGCTTCTAGTCGGGTGGCAGTGCTCATGATCAAGGCGTCCTTCAAGTAGCTATAACGACTTGAGGGACGCCTTGATCATGACAGTAGAGCGGCCTCCAAAGCCTCGCGGAGGTTGGGGTACTGGAAGTGGAAGCCGGTGCGGGTCAGCGCGTTCGGTGCCATGCGGACGCTGCCCAGGGCCTCCACGCTCAGCTCG
Source organism: Actinomycetes bacterium KLBMP 9797 (assembly GCA_037414955.1). Taxonomy (GTDB): domain Bacteria; phylum Actinomycetota; class Actinomycetes; order Mycobacteriales; family Micromonosporaceae; genus Phytohabitans. Next base: position 51,427 of record JBBEWH010000045.1, on the reverse strand, counting down.
CCCAGCAACAGCCGCAGCCCGAACGCCGGGACCGGCATCACCACCGGCCGGTGGAGCACCTGCCCGAACACCTTGGTGAAGTCGGCGTTGCGCACCGGCTCGGGCGCGTTCGTGTTGACCGCGCCGAACACGTCGTCCCGGGCCAGCACGAACTCCACAGCGGACAGCCAGTCGGCCAGGGCGATCCACGACATCCACTGCCGCCCGCCGCCGAGCGGGCCGCCCAAGCCGAGCTTGAACGGCAGCAGCTGCGGCTTGAGGTAGCCGCCGCTGCGGTGCAGCACATGCCCGATCCGCAGCCGCACCACGCGCACGCCGGCCAGCTCGGCCGGCCGGGTCGCGGCCTCCCACGCGATGCACACCTCGGCGAGGAACCCGCGGCCGTAGGCCGCGTTCTCGTCGGCCACCCGGTCGCCGGTGTCGCCGTAGTAGTTCATGCCGCTGGCGTTGACCAGGATGCCAGAGCCGGTCGCGGCGAGCGCGTTGGCCAGCGTCGAGGTGGCGTCCACCCGGCTCTGCAGGATCAGCTTCTTGTACTCCGGCGTCCACCGCTTGCCGCTGACCGACGCGCCGGCCAGGTTTACGACGGCGTCCACGCCGGCCAGCGCTCCCGGGTCGAGGCGGTGTGCCGCCGGATCCCAGGGGATCTCGCCGGGCCCGTGCGCCGGCCGCCGGACCAGCCGCAACACCTCGTGCCCGGTGCCGGTGAGCCGGTGCACCAGATGGGAGCCGAGAAACCCGGACGCCCCCGCGATCGCGATCTTCATCCGTCCCTCTCTCCCATGATCAAGGCGTCCTTCAAGTAGTGAGAACTACTTGAAGGACGCCTTGATCATGATGTTAGAGGCCGAGGTCGGCCTCGAAGTGGCCGGCTTCCAAGCGCTCCTTCACCGCGGTGAGGAATCGGGCGGCGTCGGCACCGTCGATGATGCGGTGGTCGTACGACAGGGCCAGGTAGCACATCGACCGCGGCGTGATCACCTCACCGAGCTCGGGGTCGTCGACCACCACGGCACGCTTCACGACCGCGCCGGTGCCGAGGATCGCCGACTGCGGCTTCGGCACGATCGGGGTGTCGAAGAGCGCGCCCCGGCTGCCGGTGTTGGTCAGCGTGAACGTCGCGCCGGAGATCTCGTCCGGGCTGATCTTGTTGGTGCGGGTGCGCTCGGCCAGGTCGGCGATCCGCCGCGCCAGGCCGGCCAGGTTGAGGTCGCCCGCGTCCCGGATGACCGGCACCAGCAGGCCCCGCTCGGTGTCCACCGCGATGCCCAGGTGCTCGCCGTCCGGGTAGGTCACCGTGCCCGCGTCCAGGTCGAGCGACGCGTTGACGATCGGGTACCGCCGGAGCGCCTCCACCGCCGCCACGGCGAAGAACGGCAGGAACGACAGCTTCACGCCGTGCTGGGCCTGGAAGTTCGTCTTGGCCTGCTGGCGCAGCCGGGCGACCTTCGTGACGTCGACCTCGACCACGCTGGTGAGCTGCGCGGACGTCTGCAACGACTCGAACATCCGCTTCGCGATCGAGATGCGGGTGCGGGTCAGCTTCTCGGTGCGACCCCGCAGCGGGCTCGGCTCCGCCTTGGCCGGGGCCGGCTTCGACGGCTGGACGGCGGGCGCCGGTCGCGCCGCGGCCGCGCGCTTCTTCTCCGCCGCGTCCAGCACGTCCTGCTTGCGGATGCGGCCACCCACGCCGGTGCCGCTCACCGTGGAGAGGTCGACGCCCTGCTCGCTGGCGAGGCGCCGGACCAGCGGCGTCACGTATCCGACGTCGCCGCCCCCACCGTTGGTGGCGGCCGGGGCGGCCTGGGTCTGCGTCTGCGCGGGCTGGGGGGCCTCGACCCGCTGCGCGGGGGCGGGCGGCGGCTGCGGCTCGGTGCGCTCCACGGCCGGCGCCTCCTCCCGCGGCTGCGCGGCCTGCTCCTGCTTCGGCTGCGCCTGCTGCGGGGCGGGCGCGGACTGCTCCGGGGCGGGCGCGGACTGCTCCGGAGCGGGCGCCGGAGCGGCACCGGCCGAGCCGATCACGGCCAGCTCGGCGCCCACCGCGGCGGTCTCGTCCTGCGGCACCTTGATCTCGAGGATCGTGCCGGCCGCCGGGGACGGGATCTCGGTGTCGACCTTGTCCGTGGAGACTTCCAGCAGCGGCTCGTCGGCGTCGACCGACTCGCCGACCTGCTTCAGCCAGCGGGTGACCGTGCCCTCGGTGACGCTCTCGCCGAGCGCCGGCATCGTCACGACCGTGGTGCCACCGCCGGACGCCGGTGCCTCGTCCTGGTCGGTGGGCTGGGCGGCCGGCGGGGCGGCCTCGGCCTGGGCCGGCGCGGGCTCCTCCGCCGGAGCCTCCGCCTCAGCGGCGGGCTGCGCTTCCGCAGCCGCCGGCGCGGTCTCGCCGCCGCCGCCGTCGCCCGACGACTCGCCGTCGCCGGAGATCACGGCCAGCTCGGCGCCGACCTCGGCAGTCTCGTCCTCCTGCACGACGATCCGGGTGAGTACGCCGGCCGCCGGGGACGGGATCTCGGTGTCGACCTTGTCGGTGGACACCTCGAGCAGCGGCTCGTCGACCTCGACGCGCTCGCCCTCCTGCTTCAGCCAGCGGGTGACGGTGCCCTCGGTGACGCTCTCGCCCAGCCGAGGCATGGCTACCGATACCGGCATCTCGAAAGACTCCTTCGTGGGTGTGGGTCTAGGCGTGCGCGTGCAGTGGTTTGCCCGCGAGCGCCAGGTGTGCCTCGCCGAGCGCCTCGCCCTGCGTCGGGTGCGCGTGCACCAACTGGGCGACCTCCGCCGGGTACGCCTCCCAGTTGTAGATCAGCTGCGCCTCGCCGATCAGCTCGCCGACCCGGGCGCCCACCATGTGGATGCCGACGACCGGCCCGTCCGCGACCCGGACCAGCTTGATGAAGCCCTGGGTGCGCAGGATCTGGCTCTTGCCGTTGCCGCCGAGGTTGTAGTTGTAGGTCTCGACCTTGTCCGCGCCGTACTTCTCCTTGGCCTTCGCCTCGGTCATGCCCATCGAGGCGACCTCGGGGTCGGAGTAGGTCACGCGGGGGATGCCGGCCTCGTCGATGACCGCGGGGTTCTTCCCGGCGATCTCCTCGGCCACGAAGATGCCCTGCTGGAAGCCGCGGTGGGCCAGCTGCAGGCCGGGCACGATGTCGCCGACCGCGTAGACGTTGGGCACGTTGGTGCGCAGCCGCTCGTCGGTGAGGACGAAGCCGCGGTCCATCGTGATGCCCTGCTCCTCGTATCCCAGATTCGCGGTCGTCGGGCCGCGACCGACCGCGACCAGCAGCAGTTCGGCCTCGATGGTGTCGCCGCCGGCGATGGTGACCTTGACGCCGGAGTCGGTGGTCTCCACCTTCTCGAACGGCTTGCCGGTCTTGAAGCCGATGCCGCGCTTGCGGAACGCGCGCTCGACCGCCTTCGACACCTCTTCGTCCTCGGCGGCGACCAGTCGGGGGAGCGCCTCGACGATGGTCACCTCGGCGCCCAGTGAGCGCCAGGCGCTCGCGAACTCGACGCCGATGACGCCGCCACCGAGCACGACCGCGGAGGTGGGCACGCGGTCGAGGTTGAGGGCGTGCTCGCTGGAGATCACCCGGCGGCCGTCGAGCTCCAGGCCGGGCAGCGTGCGCGAGTAGGAGCCGGTGGCGAGCACGAGGTTGCGGCCGGTGTATCGCTCACCGTCGACCTCGACGGTGGTGGGCCCGACGACCTTGCCGGTGCCCTCCACATATGTGATCTTGGTGCCCTTCACGAGGCCCTGGAGGCCCTTGTAGAGGCGGGCGACGACACCGTCCTTGTAGGCGTTGACCGCGCCCATGTCGATGCCGATCAGCTCGGCCTTGATGCCGAACTGCTCGGACTCGCGGGTCTGGTCGGCGACCTCACCGGCGTGCAACAGCGCCTTCGTGGGGATGCAGCCGCGGTGCAGGCAGGTGCCGCCCAGCTTGTCTTTTTCGATCAGCACGACCGAAAGGTCTAATTGTGCGGCCCGCAGCGCGGTCGCGTAGCCGCCGCTGCCGCCGCCGAGGATGACGACGTCGAAGGTGTTCGGCTCGCTCATCTCGTCTCCCTGCGGTCCTCACCCGGCCTCGACGCCGGGCACGGTTATCCTCGCCATCTTGTCACTTGTGGAGCCTGCCCGCGTCACGAGGTGCCCAAGGACACGTCACTGGGACGTACGCTTGGCACACCCGTCGATGAGGGTGCGGGAAGGGAGACGTTGGTGGGCTGGTTTCGGCGGCGCAAGGAGTCGGCGGGCGGTTCCGGGCGGGTCGCGAATCGCGCCGATCTCGAGCATCTCGAGCAGTTTGTCCGGTCCCGTCGCGGGGTTGAGGCGTTCATCGAGCCACGCACGACGGTCACCGAGACGACCGTGCTCTTGATCGCCCACGACGGTGAGTGGACGCGCCGGCGTGTCGACGGCCCGGAGGGCGCCCGCCGGTTCGCGCACCGCCTCGCCATCCCGATCTACGACGTGGCGCTCGTCGGATACCCGCAGCGGATGCGCGACTTCAACGAACGCCGCAAACGCGCCGCCGGCGGCGCGGCCTAGCCCTCATGATCAAGGCGTCCTTCAAGTCGTTATAGCTACTTGAAGGACGCCTTGATCATGAAAGGGTCACTCCGCCGCGATGTCGTCGATCATGGCCAGCAGGGTGCGTACCGGCACGCCGGTGCCGCCCTTCGACCAGTACCCGGTCGGCTCGCCCGAGTGGTAGCTCGGCCCGGCGATGTCGATGTGCGCCCACGGCACGCCGTCGGCGACGAACTCGCGCAGGAAGACGCCGCCCTGCAACATGTGGCCGGATCGCTCCATGCCGGCGCTCACCTGAAGGATGTCGGCCACGTCCGAGTCCATGCTCTTGCGCACGTCGTCGGGCAGCGGCATCGGCCAGGTCGGCTCGCCCACCCGGTCGCCGGCCGCCTTCACCCGCTGGCACAGCTCCGGGCTGCCCATGACGCCGGCCACCCGCTTGCCCAGCGCCACCACCTGGCCGCCGGTGAGCGTCGACGTCTCCAGCAGGTAGTCGTAGCCGTCTTCGACGGCGCGGGCGATCGCGTCGCCGAGCACCATGCGCCCCTCGGCGTCGGTGTTGAGCACCTCCACCCGCTTGCCGTTGCGCATGGTCACCACGTCACCCGGCCGGTACGAGCTGCCCGACGGCATGTTCTCGGCCATCGGCAGGTAGGCGGTCACCGCCACGTCCGGCTTCAGCTCCGCGATCGCGACCATCACGGCGGCCACCGCGGCGGCGCCCGCCATGTCGGACTTCATCTCCCACATGCCCTGCGAGGGCTTGATCGAGACGCCGCCGGTGTCGAACGTGATGCCCTTGCCCACCAGCGCGACCCGCTTGCTCGCGGCCGCGGGCGTGTACGCCAACCGGACCAGCCGCGGCGGCGCCTCCGAACCCAACCCGACGGCCAGGATGCCGCCGTATCCGCCGGCCTTCAGCGCCTCCTCGTCGAGCACCTCGACCTCGAGGCCGGCCTCCCGGCCGGCCTCGGCGGCGAGCTCCGCGAAGCGCGGCGGCCGCAGCTCGTTCGGCGCCGTGTTGACCCAGTCGCGGGCCAGCGTCACCGCGCGGGTCACCGCGCCCGCCCGGCCCATCTCCGCGACCGCGGCCTCGTCGGCGGCGTCCGGCACGTGGACCAGCACCGCGCCCACCGGCGTCCGGCGGCCCGGCTGCGGCTTCGTCTTGTATCCCGCGAACCGGTACGTCCCCAGCAGCGCGCCCTCCGCGACCGCCCGCAGCGCGGCGGGCGCGTCCTCGTCGTCGGGCAGCGGCAGGCTCAGCGCCACGGTGCCCGAGCCGGACAGCGCGCGCACCGCCGCACCGGCCGCCCGGCGCAGCGTCTCGGGCGGCGGGGCGGCACCGGTGGGCTCCGGCCCGAGCCCGACCGCCGCCACCACCGGCGCGGTGATCGTGCCGAGCGTCGCCAGCTTGGTCACCTCGCCCGGCGCCCCGGTCGCGCCCAGCAGCGCCAGCGTGCCGGTCAACCGGCCGTCGAACGCCGCGACGATGCTCTCCGCGCCGCTCGCCAGTAGTAGGGAACCGCCGTCGGCGCCGGCCTCGTCGCCGTTCACGCTATGGACGCCGATCACGATGGCGTCGACGGTGAACTCGGCGGGGTCGGTGTCGACCAGACTCAGAGTAGGGCTGGTGGCAGTCACTTCGCGGCTCCCGTGGTTGGGGTTGTCCCGCCGATGCTAATCAGCGCTGCCTGCACGGTAGGTTGCCACCCATGACGATCGAGTTGCGCACCTCTCCGCTGCACGAGCGGCACGCCGCGCTCGGGGCCAAATTCGCCCCATTCGGCGGGTGGCACATGCCGCTGGAGTACGCCGGTGGGGGTGTCCTGCGCGAGCATGCGGCGGTGCGCGAGGCGGTGGGTGTGTTCGACGTCTCACACCTGGGCAAGGCACGGGTCACCGGGCCGGGCGCCGTCGACTTCGTCAACACCTGCCTCACCAACGACCTCCACCGGATCGGCGCCGGCCAGGCGCAATACACGCTGTGCTGCGACGACGCCACCGGCGGCGTGGTCGATGACATCATCGCCTACCGGCACGCCGACGACCATGTCTTCCTGATCCCGAACGCGGCGAACACCGCCGAGGTCGTCCGCCGCCTGTCCGCGGCGGCGCCGCCGTCGGTCACGGTCACGAACGAGCACGAGGGGTACGCCGTACTGGCCGTGCAGGGACCGCGGTCGGCGGAGCTGCTGGCCGCGTTGGGGTTGCCGACCGAGCACGGGTACATGAGCTTCTCGCTCGCCGGCGAGGTGAGCGTGTGCCGCACCGGTTACACCGGCGAGCACGGGTACGAGCTGGTCGTCCCCGCCGCGCAGGCGGAGTCGGTGTGGGACGAGCTGTTCTCGTCGGGAGACCGGTTCGGGGTGCGGGCGTGCGGGCTCGGCGCCCGGGACACGCTGCGCACCGAGATGGGGTACGCCCTGCACGGGCAGGACCTCTCGCCGGACATCACGCCGGTACAGGCCCGGTTGGGCTGGGCGGTCGGCTGGCAGAAGCCGGCCTTCTGGGGCCGCGCGGCGCTGGTCGCGGAGAAGACCGCCGGGCCGCGGCGCACGCTGCGGGGCCTGGAGGCGCTCGACCGCGGCATCCCGCGGCCACACATGACGGTGTACGCCGGGGAGAAGCCGATCGGCGAGGTGACCAGCGGGACGTTCTCGCCGACCCGGAAGGTGGGCATCGCGCTCGCGTTGCTCGACACCGCCGCCGGCCTGGACGAGGGTGACACCGTCGAGGTCGACGTCCGCGGCCGCCGCGCCCAGATGCGCGTCACCAAACCCCCGTTCGTCACCCCCCACGTCCGCTAATCCCATGATCAAGGCGTCCTTCAAGTAGTTAGAACTACGTGAAGGACGCCTTGATCATGGGGGCGGGAAATATTTGATTGGGCGGCTTCGACCACGAGAATTGCCGCCCTACGGTTCGCACATGAGTGCGTATGATTGCAGTATGACGAAAAGGGTGACGGTCAGTCTGCCCGACGACGTCGCGGCCTACCTGGAGACCTTTCGCAACGCGTCCGCGGCGGTGACGCAGGCGCTCCGTGCCCAGATGAACCGGGGCCCCACAACCGAGGCGATGTTGCGGGCCATCGGCTTCAACATCACCGAGGAAGGAAAGGCCCGGGTTCGGGCGTCGATGCCCCGGTTCACGGCCGAACAGCGAGCTGAGATCCGGCGACGGCGGGATCTGGTGCGGGCGCGAAAGTGGCAGGAGGAGGGGCGAGGATGACTGACCCCGATGAGGGACGCGCGGAATTGCGTGCCGTCCTCGACACGTCCGCGATGCTCTCCTACGCCCGGCCGCACGTCCACGTGGGTGAGTTGATCTCCGAGATCGCGCACGAGGACGCCTTCGTGGGGGTGCCCGCCATGGCGCTGGTCGACGCACATGCCCGCGTGATCGGTGATGAGATCGCCCAGGCGCGGCTCTGGACGCTCGTCACGCTGCCTGCCGTGCGGGTGCTGCCGCTCAGCGACGAGATCGATGCCGAAGATGTCGCCAGCGTCGTTCCGCTTGTGGACGGCGACCTCGCACGGGCACAGGCGGTGTGGGAGGCGCTCGACCATGACGCCTACTTCGTGACGACCCAGCCGGAGACCGCGCCAACCGCCCTCGGGCGGCACCAGATTCACACCATTCCTACGGATGACATTCCCTAAGCGCTGACGTCCATGATCAAGGCGTCCCTCAAGTAGCTATAACGACTTGAGGGACGCCTTGATCATGGGTGGGAGGCGTTTAGCGGACGGGTTCGCCGAAAAGGGTGGCGCAGACGCGGGCGTAGTAGTCGGCGGGGGTGCCCGGGTAGTGCTCGGGCGGCGACACCGTCAGGAACGAGTCGGCGTCCATGTTGGTGGACGGGTCGAGGCTGAGGTGCAGCTCGGCCGCGCGGTCGGAGCCGCTGTCCGGCGGTGCGCCATACGCCGCGGCGATGTCGTGGCCGGTCACGGTCACGGTCGACGGCACCGGCAGGAACGCCGGCTCACCCGGCACGTCGAGCGCGTCGCTCCAGGTCTGGAGCAGCCGCCGGGCGACCCCGGTCAGCGTCGCGCCCCAGCCCCGCGCCAGATGCGGCGGCACGTGCAGGGTCTGCAGCTCCAGCAGCCCGAACCGGCCCAGCCCCTTGGTGGTGAACCACATGCCCTCCTCGTCGTTGTCGCTCGGCGAGTAGGGGATGAGGATCCAGTCGGTGAGGCGGATCCGGCCATCGGCGCCCGGCAGCGAGCGCAGCGCGGCGTCGACGCTCAGCACCTGGGTCTGGAAGCCGTCGATCAGGTCGGTGCCGAGCAGCCGGCCGATCCCGGCCGCCACCGCCCGGGCGCTCCACTCGTGCGCCGGTGGCCAGCCGGGCCGGAAGCCCGCGGCGACGGTGATCACGTGTGTGGCGGCCGCCATCCGGTCGACCTGCTGCTCGGCGGCGCCGAACGCGGCCAGCATGTCGAGCGGCAGCCGGGGGAAGTCGTCCACCTCGTGGATCTCGGTGACCATCAGAGGGCCGTTGTGCATCTGCCGGGCCAGGTCGAGCGCCGGGCCGATGACGAAGCCGTCGAGCGACTCGACGGCGCGCTCGCCCAGTGCGGCGAGGTCGTCGGGCGGTGCGGTGACGGGGATGAGATAGGTGGCCGACACCGCCTCAGGCACGGGCAGGATCAGCGCATCGTCGGAGTCGGGCACGCTTGCGACGTTACTCCTGCGAAGCCCTCACCCACTGCCCCCGCGACCAGCTCTCATGATCAAGGCGTCCTTCAGGTAGTTAGAACTACTTGAAGGACGCCTTGATCATGAGAGGGCTACGTAGGTCAGGGTGGTGGTGAGTTCGATTGCCGCGCCTAGGACGTCGCCGGTGATGCCGCCGAACCGGCGTACCGCGTGCCGGGTGAACAGCAGCGCGGCGGCGAGCGCCAGGAGGACGGCGGCCGGCCCCTGCCAGGGGCGGTCCGGCACCGCCGGCACCGCCAGGACCACGACGGCGGCCGTGGCCACCGCGAGCGGTGCGCGCCCCACGGTCCCCGCGACGAGCGCGCCCAGGCCGTCCGGGCGCGCCGCGGGTACGCCGCGCCGGCACGCCCAGGTCGCGGCGAGCCGCCCGGCTGCCGTGGCGGTGCCGACGGTGGCGAGCGCCGCGACCCCACCCCGGTCGGCGAGACCGGCGAGCGCGGCCGCCTGCACGAGCAACGCCAGCACGAGCGCGGCGACTCCGAACGGCCCCACGTCCGGCTTCCTCATCACCGCGAGGGCCGCGTCGCCGGTGCGGTAGGAGCCGAGGCCGTCCATCGTGTCGGCGAGGCCGTCGAGGTGCAACCCGCGGGTGAGCAGCGCGGCGAGCGTGACCGTCACGCCGCCGGCGACGAGTGGCGGCGTACCCAGCTCGAAGAGTCCGATGAGGACGGCGCCGAGCGCCAGGCCCAGCGCGGCGCCCACGGCCGCGGCCAGCGACATGGCGACCGCGGCGGCGCGCCGGTCCACCCGGCCCGGCCGGACCGGCACCACGGTGAACGTGGTGACGGCCAGCCGAAGCCCGTCGACAAACGCCATGATCAAGGCGTCCCTGACGTCGTTAGAGCGACTTGAGGGACGCCTTGATCATGGGGGTCACGCATCGAGCTCCGGGTGTGCGGGCAGGCCGCTGGCCAGCGCGAGCGACGTGCGCAGCAGCGGCAGGGCGGCCAGCGCCGTGGCGCCCTCGCCGAGGTCGAGCCGCAGGTCGAGCACGGGGGTGAGGCCGAGCACGTCGGCGCCGAGCCGCACGGCCGGCTGCCCGCCGTGGTCGGGCAGCAGGCACCAGTGCCGGGCCTGCCCGGCGAGGTCGCGGCTGACCAGGCCGGCGGCCACGCCGACCGGCCCGTCGAGCAGCACCGGCGTGCGGCGCGCCGTGGCGCCGAGCAGCACGCCGGTGGCGATCGCGATGTCGCCGCCGCCCAGTTCGGCGAGCACGTCCTTGGGGCCGCGCGGCTCGTCGCGGGTGCGGTGCATGGCGTCGCGCACGGCGGCGCAGCGGCGCATCCAGGCCAGGTCGTCCAGCCGGCCGCCGGGCGCGACGACCCGGCTGAGCACCGCGGCTGGTTCGGCGCCCGCGGTGGCCGCGAGCACGGCCGCGGCGGCCGCCTCGGTGCCGATGCCGCACGACGCCAGCACGATCACGTCGACGCCGCTGTCGACGGCCTCCTCCGCCAGCCGCCACCCGCGCCGCAGCGCGGCCTCCACGGCGTCGACGGTGAGCGCCGGGCCGTGCTCGATGGGCGCCGCGGTGGGCGCGTCGACCACCTGGAGGGTGGCGCCGGCGGCCGCGGCGAGGCGCGCGAGCGCACCCTCGCCGGCCCGGGCCTGGTCGGCGCGGCGGGCGGACTCACCGGCCGGCTCGCCTTCCGCGGCACCGCCGTCGTGGTCACCGTGCAGCAGGAGTACGCGTACCGCCTGCCACGGCGCCGGGGTGCTGGTGCCCTGGGTGGCGGCGGCGAACGCGACGACCCGGTCCAGCGCGCCGAGCCCCGCGCCGGGCACGTCGAGCGTGGCGAGCCGGTCGGTGGCCGCCGGACCGGCGTACTCGTCCGGCATCGGCAGGTCCATGTTGGGCTGGATGACCAGCCCGGTCGCGACCATGGGGAGCACCATGGTCGGCGAGCTGAGCGCGTCGCTGGCCGCCGGGGCGGGCACCGGTGCCGTCGGTGCGGCCGGGGCGGCGGGGACCGGCGTCGCCGGCGCCGTCGGGGTCAGCACCTCGGGCAGCGGCTCCTCGCGCGGCTTCGCCACCTGGTGCTTCAGCCAGGTCGGCTGGCCGGCGACGACCAGGACCACCGCGTCGCACGCCTCCGCGACCGCGCGGTTGGCGGTGCCCACCGTGTCCGCGAACGCCCGCCCCACCGCGGTCGTCGGCACCAGTGACAGCCCGACCTCGGGGCTCACCACGATCACCCGCGCGCGGCAGTCGGCGAGCGCGCCGGCCAGCTCGGTGACCGCGGCGTCGGAGATCTCGTCGCCGCCGGTGGCGCCGTCGAGCAGCGCGGTGACCCAGCCACCCAGATCGTCGACCAGCAGCGTCTCGTCGGGGCCGGCGGCGGAGACCAGCTCGGCGAGCCGGCCGGGCTCGGCGCCGATCTCATCGGTCGTCCACGCCTCGGGCCGGCGCTGGCGGTGGGCCTCGATGCGCTCGGCCCATTCCGGATCGTCCTCGCCAACCGTACCGGTAGCGACATATCGGACAGTCTTCTCGTCGCCTACCAGAGACTCCGCGAACCCGGACTTGCCGGACCGGATGCCACCGAGCACCAGGACGGTGCGCCACCCCTCAGAGGACATGACCAAACCTTAAGCCGCCCATCCCACTACGCTGGCGGGGGTTGCTTTCTAGGGTTCGGAAGGGGCGCGATATGCCGTGGAGCTGGCGGTACGAGGGCACGGACGGTCGGGAAGTAGCCGGGCCCGCCGAGGTGTTCGGCAGCCAGGCCGACGCCGAGTCCTGGATCGGCCAGACCTGGCGGGAGCTGGCGGCCTCCGGCGTGACGTCGGTGGTGCTGCTCGACGATGACCGGGTGGAGTACAAGATGAGCCTGTTGCCGGGGGCGGAATGAGCTCCGACCGCCGGGGAAACCTGGTCGTCGGCGTCCCCAAGGACGCGTTCCGCCCGAGCGCCGTGTTCCTGTGCCTGGTCGCGCTGTTCGTGACCAGCGGCGGGATGGCCTGGGCCGAGTTCGGAAACGTGCGGTTCGACGTCTTCCTGTTCGTGGTCTCGGGCTGGCTGGTCTCGCTGTGCCTGCATGAGTACGCGCACGCGCTGGTCGCGTTCCGCTTCGGCGACGTCGGGGTGGCGCACCGGGGCTACCTGAAGCTCAACCCGCTCAAGTACAGTCACCCGCTGCTGTCGATCGTCCTGCCGGTCGTGGTGGTGCTGCTCGGCGGCATCGGCCTCCCCGGCGGCGCGGTGTGGGTGGATCACCACCAGATCCCCGGGCGGCTGCGGCACACGCTGGTCAGCCTCGCCGGGCCGGCGGTCAACCTGCTGTGCGTGCTGCTGCTGGTGGTGCCGTTCGTGGTGGGCGTCGACGGGACCGCGCACCCGGAGTTCTGGGCCGGGGTGGCGCTGCTGGCGTTCCTCCAGCTCACCGCGACCGTGCTGAACCTGATGCCGGCACCGGGGCTGGACGGCGGCAACATGCTCCACCCGTGGCTGCCCTACCAGTGGCGGCGCGCCTACGACGTGCTCGCGCCGTACGGGTTCATCCTGCTGTTCGCGCTGCTGTGGCACCCGACGATCGGCGGCTGGTTCTTCGACGCGGTGTTCTGGGTGGGCGACCTCTTCGGCCTGCCCGAGGAGCTCTACCGCGAGGGCTTCCAGCTCATCCGCTTCGGGCAGCCCAACAACCCCCCCACCAACCCCGGCCCCCCCCACGTCGCTATAACGACGTGAGGGACGCCTTGATCATGAAAGGTCGCGGAGGATGCGGTGCGCGGCGTTGTGGCCGGCGGCGCCGATCACGCTGCCGCCCGGGAAGCACCCGGCGCTGCCCGCGTAGACCCCGGGCACGCCGGTCGCGTACGGCATCCGGTCGGTGAAGGACACCGTGTTGTCGACGTGGTGGATGTGGCCACCGGTGATGCCGAAGTGCGCCTCGATGCCCGGTGGCGTCAGCGGCACCGCGTCGGCGACCAGCGCCGAGGTGCCCGGCGCGTATCGGTCGCAGATCGCCAGCAGCTTCTCCACATAGGAGTCGAGCACGGTGGACCAGTCGGCGCCGTCGAGCGCGTAGGGCACCGACTGCACGAACAGCGCCGACGAGTGGTGCCCGGCCGGATCCCGCAACGACGGGTCCACTGTGGTGTGCACGTACCACTCGATGGTCGGCTCGGCCGGCAGCCGCCCGGCGACCACGTCGGCCCACATGCCGCGCAGCGCCGCCATCGCGGACCCGTCACCGCCGGAGGATCCCGGCAGCAGGTGGATGGTCGACCCGAACGGGCTGGGCGAATCCTCTGGTAGGCAGGAGAACCGCGGCAGGTCCGACAGCGCGAGGTTGACCTTCAGCGTGGTGCCCGGCCGCCGGACCGCGGCCATCCGTGCGGCCAGCTCCGCGGGGCGCGCGTCCGGGGGAAGCAGGTCGAGAAGCCGGTACGGGTCACAGGCGCCCAGGACCACGCTGGCGCGGACGGATCGGCCGTCCGCGAGCTCCACACCGGACGTCGCGCCACCGTCCACGGTGATCGCCCGCACCGGCGTACCCGCGAAGATCTGCGCCCCGGCGGCGCGCGCCGCGGCCGCGAACGTCGCGGAGACGGTGCCCATGCCGCCCTTGGCGATCATCCAGGTGCCGTCGGCTCCGGGGAGCCGGCACATGTTGTGCACCAGGAAGTTGTGCCCGGTGCCGGGGTCGTCCGGGCCGGCGTTGAGGCCGGACAGGCCGTCGGTGACCGCGTACATGGACACCAGCAGCTCGGACCGGAACTCGAACCGCGCCAGGTAGTCGGCGACCGAGCCGCGCACCAGGTCGACGAAGGTCTGCTGGAGCGCGGGCCGGATGTATCGTGCGGCGGTCTCCTCGACCGGCAGCGGCTCGGCGAGCCAGGCGGGCCCGAGGTCGTCGCGGAGCGCGGCCAGCTCCGCCTGGAGCGCGTCGTCGGCGGCCAGATCGGCGGGGGAGAAGAACTCCAGCAGCTGTGCGCGGGTAGCGGCCCGGTCGCTGCCGAACAACAGGTAACGGTCGCCGGGGGTGGGCAGGAAGTAGTGCGGGTCGCGGCGCAGCACCGGGATGTCGACGTCGAGCAGCTTGAGCAGCTCGGGGGGCATGAGGCCGAGCAGGTAGGACCCGGTGGAGTGGCGCAGCTCGGGCACCCGCGGGAACGGTCGCTCGGTGCGGGTGGCGCCGCCGATCACGTCGGCGGCCTCCAGCACCACGACGTCGAGCCCGGCGCGCGCGAGCAGCACGGCGGAGACCAGCCCATTGTGCCCAGCTCCGACGATCACGACATCTGCACGCGCGGGGACCATGCGCCGAGCCTAATCGGGGGTGACGCCGAGTTGGAGGAGGAAGGTGACGATCTCGGTTTCGAAGAGCGCCTCCGGCTCGGTGACCGCCCACCGCAGCTGGCGGAACACCTCCATCGCGACCAGCCCGTAGAGCCGCGTCCAGCCGGACAGGAACGTGTACGCGACCTCGATCGGCAGGTCGCCGTGGCCCTCGCGGAGCGGCCCGAGCTGCGGGCGGAGCCGCTCCTCCAGGAGCTCGCGGGGCGGCGTCGGCCACGGCGCGCGCTCCCAGAGCCGCAGGAACGCGGTCAGGTAGGGCCGGCCGAGGCGGGCACCCGGATCGTCCGGGCCGCACTGCTGCTCGAACTCCTCCAGCGCCGGCTCCGGCACCCCGAAGATCAGCGCGAACTCCACGGGGTTGTCGAGGCCCCACCGCCGGAACGCCCGCGCCATCGCCGCGAGCTGCTGTCCCGGATCGTCACCGGCCGCGTCGGCGGCCCCGGCGACGGCGTCGCTCAGCTCGTTCATGAGGTCCTCGGCGAGCGCCGTGATCAGCGCCTCCAGGCTGGGGAAGTACCGGTAGATGGCGGGCGCCGTCATCCCCATGTCGCGCGCGATGGCGCGCAACGAGATCGCGCGCGGCCCGCCGGCCACCAGCAGGCGGCGGGCCCCCGTCTTGATCTCCGCGACGGTGGCGCTGCGCACCCGCTCCCGGCGGGTGGGTGATAAGGCACTCACAACCGTGTACCCCCTTGACGCACGCAAACGCCGTTTGCCAAAGTAAACAGCGTTTACACGTCTAACCGACTGTCACCGAGACTAGCGGGGTCAGCATGTTTTCGTGGTGGGGTAAGACCGTTGTCCGGCTCCGGTGGGTCGTGCTCGCGGCCGCCCTGGTCCTCGTCGTGGTGGGCGCCACCTGGGGCGCCGGGGTGTTCGGCACGCTGACCAGCGGCGGGTTCGACGACCCGGCCAGCGAGTCCAGCACGGCCCGCGAGCGGATCACCGCCGAGCTGGGCAACCAGGAGATCGACGTGCTGGTGCTCTACTCCAGCGACACCGCCACCGTCGACCAGCCCGCGTTCCGCGAGCCGGCCACCACGACGCTCGCCGCGCTGCGGCAGCGCGCCGAGGTCGCGAGCGTCACCAGCTGGTACCACAGCCAGGCGCCGTCGCTGGTCTCGACCGACCGGCACGCCACCTACGCCCTGGTCCAGCTGCGGGCCACCGGCGAGGACGCCAAGAACAAGGCGTACGCGCAGCTGCGCCCCGCCCTGGACGCGCCCGGCCTGACGACCGAGACCGGCGGCAACGTGCCGCTCATGGTCGAGACCAACGAACAGACCGAAAAGGATCTGGTACGGGCGGAGACGCTCGCGATGCCGGTACTGCTGGTGCTGCTCGTGCTGATCTTCGGTGGGCTGGTGGCGGCCGGCATGCCGCTGCTGATCGGCGCCCTGGCGATCGTCGGCGCGTTCGTGGCGGTCCGGTTGATCAGCCTGGCGACCGACGTCTCGGTCTTCGCGATCAACGTGATCACCCTGATCGGGCTCGGCATGGCGATCGACTACGCGCTGTTCGTGGTCAGCCGGTTCCGCGAGGAGCTGGCGGCCGGCCACGACACCCCGGCCGCCATCCAGCGCACGATGACCACGGCCGGCCGTACCGTCCTGGTCTCCGGCCTCACGATCACGCTGGCGCTGGCCAGCCTCCTGATCTTCCCGCCGGTGTTCCTGCGGTCCATGGCGTTCGGCGGGATGGCCGCCGTGCTGGTGGCGATGCTCGGCGCCCTGACCGTGCTGCCCGCGCTGCTGGCCGTGCTCGGCCCCCGGGTGAACGCGCTGCGTGTTCCGGTGCCGTGGCGGCGCGGCCGGGGCGCGGAAGGCCGTGGCTGGGCGCGGGTCGCGCACAGCGTCATGCGCCGCCCCTGGCTGTACGTCGTCGGGGTGATCGCGGTCCTCGCGCTCTTCGCGGCGCCCGCCCTGCGGATGGACTTCGGCGGCTTCGACGAGCGGGTCCTGCCCGCCGGCAGCGAGGCGCGCGAGGTCGCCGACCGGCTCACCGCCGACTTCCCGGGCAGCGCGGCCGGCCCGATCGACGTGCTGGTGTCCGGCGCGCCGGCCGCCGAGGCGCAGGGCTTCGCCGACCAGGTGCGCGCGGTCCCGGGCGTCACCGGGGTCCAGGCGAGCGCCAACCGCGGCGACGCCACGCTGCTGTCCGTCACCTACACCGGCGAGTCCACCGGGGACGTGGCCGAGGACGCGGTGCGGGCCATCCGCGACCTGCCCGCGCCGGCCGGGGCCGAGGTGCTGGTCGGCGGGCGCACCGCGGTGAACCTGGACCTCCTGCACAGCCTCGGCTCGCGGTTGCCCTGGATGGCGCTGATCATGGCGGCGGCGACGCTGGTGCTGCTGTTCCTGGCCTTCGGGTCGGTCCTGCTGCCGATCAAGGCGGTGCTGATGAACCTGGTGTCGATCGGGGCGTCCTTCGGCGTGGTGGTCTGGATCTTCCAGGACGGTCACCTGTCCGATCTGCTCGGCTTCACCCCGACCGGCTTCATCGAGCCCAGCAGCCCGATCCTCATGCTGGCCGTGCTGTTCGGCCTGGCCACCGACTACGAGGTCTTCCTGCTGTCCCGGGTGCGCGAGGAGTGGGACCGCACCGGCGACAACACCGCGTCGGTGGCGCACGGCTTGCAGTACACCGGGCGGATCATCACGGCGGCGGCGCTGCTGCTCATCGTGGTGGTGGCCGGCTTCGCCACCGGCGGCGTGGTCTTCGTCAAGCTGATCGGCGTCGGCATGATCGTGGCCATCGTGGTCGACGCCACCCTGGTCCGCGCGCTGCTGGTGCCCGCCACGATGCGCCTGCTGGGCCGCTGGAACTGGTGGGCACCGGGCCCGCTGGGCAGTTTCTACCGCCGCTACGGCATCCACGAGGCCGCTCCCGCCCCGCGGCCCGACCGCGAACTCGCCCACACGTCGTCCTGACGCTCCTCCATGATCAAGGCGTCCCCCACGTCGTTCTAACGACTTGAGGGACGCCTTGATCATGGGAGGGTTTGGTGGTGGGGGAGAATGGTGCGGTGCGGGAGATAGTGCTGCTTGGTTCGACGGGATCCATTGGGACGCAGGCGATCGATATCGTGCGGCGGAACCCCGACCGGTTTCGCGTGGTGGCGTTAGGTGCGGGTGGGGGCAACGTCGAGGCGCTCGCCGCGCAGGCGCTGGAGCTTCAGGTCGAGGCGGTGGGCGTCGCCAAGGCGTCGGCCGCGCAGGATCTGCAGCTGGCCTTCTACGCCGAGGCGTCGCGTCGCGGGTACGCCACCGGAGACTTCCGGATCCCGAAGATCTTCGCCGGGCCGGACGCCATGACGGAGCTGGCGGAGTGGCCGGCGGCCGTCGGGGAGGGCGGTGGGAACGTCATCGTGTTGAACGGGGTCGTGGGCTCGCTCGGGCTCGCGCCCACGCTCGCGGCGCTCCGCGCTGGGCGTACCCTCGCGCTGGCCAACAAGGAGTCGCTCGTCGCCGGCGGCCCGCTCGTCAGGGCCGCGGTGACGCGGCCGGGGCAGATCGTGCCGGTCGACTCCGAGCACTCCGCGCTCGCGCAGTGCCTGCGCGGCGGCGCGGCGGGCGAGGTGCGCCGGCTGGTGCTGACGGCGAGCGGCGGCGCGTTCCGCGGCCGGAGCCGCGCGGAGCTCGCGGACGTCACGCCCGAGCAGGCGCTGGCCCACCCGACGTGGAACATGGGGCCGGTCGTCACGATCAACACGGCGACCATGGTCAACAAGGCGCTCGAGGTGATCGAGGCGTACGAGCTGTTCGACGTGCCCTATGACCGGATCGAGGTCATGGTGCACCCGCAGTCGGTGATCCACTCGATGGTGGAGTTCGTCGACGGATCGACGCTCGCCCAGGCCAGCCCGCCGGACATGCGGCTGCCGATCGCGCTCGCGCTGGGCTGGCCGGACCGGGTGCCCGATGCGGCGGCGGCGGTGGACTGGACCGCCGCGCACACGTGGGAGTTCACCCCGTTGGACGACGAGACGTTCCCGGCGGTCCGGCTCGCGAAGGAGGCGGGCCGGGTCGGCCGCTGCCGGCCGGCGATCTTCAACGCGGCGAACGAGGAGTGCGTGGCCGCGTTCGTGGCTGGCCGGCTGCCGTTCCTCGGCATCGTGGCGACTCTCGAACGAGTGCTGGACGAGGCCCCCGACTATCCAGAACCAGGTACCGTCGAGGAGGTGCTCGCCGCCGAGTCGTGGGCGCGCACCCATGCCCATGCGCTCATTGGTGCGCTCATCGGTGAAGGAGCTTGATGGAGATCTTCGGGATTGTCCTGTTCGCGCTGGGCATCTTCGTTTCGGTCTGCCTTCACGAAGCCGGTCACATGGGCACGGCCAAGATGTTCGGGATGAAGGTCACCCGCTTCTTCGCGGGCTTCGGACCGACGCTGTGGTCGTTCCGGCGCGGCGAGACGGAGTATGGCCTGAAGGCGATCCCGGCCGGTGGGTTCGTGAAGATCGTCGGGATGACGCCGCAGGACGACGACGTCGCGCCGGAGGACGAGAAACGGGCGATGTGGCGCTACCCGGTGTGGAAGCGCACGATCGTGATGTCCGCCGGCTCCGCCACCCACTTCGTGCTCGGTGTGGTGATCCTGTGGGGGCTGTTCGCGTTCGTCCCCCTGGGCGACGAGAACAAGCTGCAGTCCGAGCCGGTGACGGTGGCCGAGGTCACCTCGTGCGTGTCGACGGCGTTCAGCGTCGACCCGGAGACCGGCCGCCAGCGGGCCTGCGTGCCGGGCACCGACCCGCAGAGCGCCGCGACCGCGCTGGGCCTCCAGTCCGGTGACGTGATCACCGCGCTGAACGGCCAGCCGGTCGTCGGGTGGGACGCGTTGACCGCGAGCATCCGGGCGTCCGGGGGACAGGCCATTTCGGTGACGTTCGAGCGCGACGGGGTGAGCGAGACCAAGTCGGTGACGCTGCCGGTCGCCGAGCGGGTCAAGCAGTCGGTCATCGACGCCGACCCCGACCGCTCCGCCGAGGACATCACCCCGGCCGACCTGGAGAAGGTCGGCATGCTCGGCATCACGCCGGAGATCCCGAAGAGCACCGCCGGTCCGATCGGTGGCATCGGCAAGGCCGCCGACCAGACCGTGTTCATGTTCGAGGGCACCTTCACCGCGCTCAAGAAGTTCCCGGAGAAGATTCCCGCGCTGTGGTCCGCCCTCAGCGGCGGCGAGCGCGACCCGGAGACGCCGATCAGCGTCGTCGGCGCCAGCCGCATCGGCGGTGAGCTGGTCGAGCGCAACGAGTGGCCGTCGTTCGTGCTGCTGCTGGCCGCGCTGAACTTCTTCATCGGCGTGTTCAATCTGCTGCCGTTGCTCCCCCTCGACGGCGGGCACATCGCGATCGCGTGGTTTGAGCGGGTGCGGTTCTGGGTCTACGCGCGGCTGGGCCGCCCGGACCCGGGCCGGGTCGACTACTTCAAGCTCATGCCGGTCACGTACGTGGTCATCCTGATTTTCGGCGGCTTCACCTTGCTGACCGTCGCCGCCGATATCGTCAACCCGATCCAGCTCTTCTAGGGGTGATCCGTCCGTGACCGCGATTTCTCTTGGCATGCCCGCGGTGCCGCCGCCGCCGTTGGCGCCGCGCCGCACCAGCCGGCAGATCATGGTCGGCTCGGTGCCGGTGGGTGGCGGTGCGCCGGTGTCGGTGCAGTCGATGACCACCACGGTGACCGCCGACGTGAACGCGACGCTCCAGCAGATCGCCGAGCTGACCGCCTCCGGGTGCCAGATCGTGCGGGTGGCGGTGCCGTCGGCTGACGACGTCGCCGCGCTGCCGGCTATCGCCCGCAAATCGGGCATTCCGGTTATCGCGGATATTCACTTTCAGCCCCGGTATGTCTTCGCGGCCATCGACGCGGGGTGCGCCGCGGTCCGGGTGAATCCCGGCAACATCAAGGCGTTCGACGACAAGGTCGGTGAGATCGCCCGGGCCGCGTCTGACGCTGGCGTCCCCATCCGGATCGGCGTCAACGCGGGGTCGCTCGACAAGCGGCTGCTGGAGAAGTACGGCAAGGCGACGGCCGAGGCGCTGGTCGAGTCGGCGTTGTGGGAGTGCTCGCTATTCGAGGAGCACGGGTTCCGCGACATCAAGATCTCTGTGAAGCACAACGACCCGGTGGTCATGATCCGGGCGTACCGGCAGCTGGCCGAGCAGTGCGACTACCCGCTGCACCTCGGGGTGACCGAGGCCGGGCCGGCGTTCCAGGGCACCGTGAAGTCGGCGGTCGCCTTCGGCGCGCTGCTCGCCGAGGGCATCGGCGACACGATCCGGGTGTCGCTGTCCGCGCCGCCGGTCGAAGAGGTCAAGGTCGGCAACGCGATCCTCGAGTCGCTGGGCCTGCGCGAGCGCGGCCTGGAGATCGTGTCCTGCCCGTCGTGCGGGCGCGCCCAGGTGGATGTGTACACGCTGGCCGAGCAGGTGACGGCGGGCCTCGAAGGGCTTCCGGTGCCGCTGCGGGTCGCGGTGATGGGCTGCGTGGTCAACGGGCCGGGCGAGGCGCGCGAGGCCGACCTGGGGGTGGCGTCCGGCAACGGCAAGGGTCAGATCTTCGTCAAGGGCGAGGTCATCAAGACGGTGCCGGAGTCGCAGATCGTCGAGACGCTGATCGAGGAGGCCGTGCGGCTGGCCGACGCGATGGGCGCCGAGCTGCCCGAGGAACTCCGCGATCTGGTCGGCCCGCAGGTCACCGTCCACTAGCTCTTCGTCTTTCCAAGATCAAGGCGTCCTTCAAGTAGTTCTAGCTACGTGAAGGACGCCTTGATCATGGGGGTGCGCGCCCCGACTCACTCGGCTTCGGCGAGGATGGCGTAGAGCTTGCGCTTGGTCTCGTTGAGCACCTCGAGCGCCTGGGTGCGCTGCTCCGGCGTGCCGCTGAAGCCGACCTGGCGGAGCGCGTTCATGATCCCGAACGCGGCGTCCCGGAAGTCCTGCGCCTGCGACACGGTGTCGTCGGCGTACTCCTCCCATGCCGGCGTCGCGGCGGCCTGCGCCGCCTCCTCGCGACCGGCGTCGGTGAGCGCGAACCGCTTGCGGCCCTCGCCCGTCTCCGCGACGATCAGCCCCTCGTCTTCGAGCAGCTGGAGCGTCGGGTAGATCGAGCCGGGGCTCGGTCGCCAGATGCCGCCGGTGCGGCTCTCCAGCTCGCGGATCATCTCGTAGCCGTGCATCGGCCGCTCGTTGAGCAGGGCCAGCACCGCCGCCCGCACGTTCTGCCGGCGGCCGCCGCGGCCGTGCCGCCCGCGCCCGTGACCGTGCGGGCCGGGCCCCCAGCCGCCGGGCGGGAAGGGCGGACCGAAGCCGAAGCCGCGGAGGCGGGCCTCATGGAGCTGGTGGATGTTTCTGCGGAATCCCATCGTGGTGTTCTCCCTCGTTCTGTCGATCTCTCGTTCTGTCGTTGATACGTTGACGATATATCGGTAACGTATCGTCCGACAAGTGCTTCTGGAGGTGAGTGACGTGGATGACTCCCTGACCGGGCTGGAGCACCTGCTGCTCGTCGGGCGGCGGCTGCGTATGGACCCGGACGACGCCCGCGCGCGGGCCGGCTGCCTGCTGTTGCAGTTCGACCTGTCCGAGCTGGCGGCGCGGCCGGTGCGGGACTATCCCGCCGAGTCGCTCGACCGCCTGACCGTCGCGGCCGCGCTGATGGACGCGCCCGAGCTGCCGCCCGCGGACGCGTGGACCCTGCACGTGCGACCGGCGGATCCCGCCGACGGCCCGCTGGTCACGGCGATCCTCACCGACCTCCTGCCCCTGATGGCGGACCAACTACGCGCCTGGGACATTTCGATCAAAGAACTCCGCCTCGAGCCCCCGTGATCACGGCATCCTGCGCACGTCGACTTCTCGTTTATGGCGCATCGTGTATGCGGATGCGACACAAGTCGGGCCTATTCATGCCGGTGCCGCAGTGGCGACGGGCGCCGCCGCACCGCCACACCGCCGGCGAACAAAGGCCACATATCGCCGCAGGCGCGACGTTGCTTTCGTGAATCTTGACGCCCCAGCGTTGTGATAGCGACGCCAGAACGTCAAGATTGCCCACGTCCGCGCGCGATGGCGGCCCGATATGCTGCCTCGCGCGGTGGAGAAGCGGGTGATCGAGGCGCTGGCCCACCAGCCACCCCCAAAGAACCGGCGGCGCCCGACCGCATAAGCGCAAAGCGGGGCTGGGGATCTTGGCGCGCTGGCGGCGCTATCGCGACGGTGTGGCGTCAAGATCACACTGTTGGGGTGCGGTATGTGGTGTTTGTCGGAATGTTGTGATATTGCCGGTCGTCTGTGGCCCCACTCCTGATTGGTGCTTTGATCATGTGGGAGTTGAGGAATAATCTTGGGAATTGCGAAACCGGGTACTTGAGGGGACGAACGGTGTCCCTTCAATTACATTAAGTAATTCACTGTCGTCTCCACCTTTCGATTGGTTTCGGAAGCCGATCATGCGAATTTGCGCAGCTAGTTGCATGATCGCGAAATAGACTGGAAACTCTTCGGGACGGTTGCCCCTACATCAACGCCTCCACAGAGAGTGATATGCGGGACGATGCTGGAGGCGAAAATGAGCGACCTACTTGCGTTAGTTGCTGCTCTGGGTGGGGGAGTGGGGGTGGGAGGGCTGGTGCGGGGCTACATCCGGCACCGGACCCGGCTCCAGGTGGAACGGGAACGCTCGGCACGGGCGCGGGCCCGGGCCGCCGAGCGGGTCCGGCTGGCCGGGAACCGGCGGCAGTTGGTGCGGATCGACGAGCGGGACAGTGACGGGCACCGGATCGTCGAGATCGGGATCCGCCGCACCGGCGTCGCGAAGGGCGTTGTGAAGGGCGTCGTGAAGGGCGTCGCGAAGAAGGCGGGGGAGGCATGACTGAGGCCGGGACAGCTGCGCAGCCATCGCCGGCGGCGACCCCGGCCGAGCACGAACAGGCCGAACTCGACGCCAGCTTCGAAGTCTTCTGCCGGGAGAACTTCGTCGCGGTGCACCGGTTCCTGCGCACGCTCTGCGCGGACGAGGATCTGGTCCAGGAGGCGGCTCAGGAGGCGTTCATCGCGGCGCACGCCAAATGGGCACACCTGCGCGGCTTCGAGAAGCCGATGGGGTGGATGTACAAGACCGCCCGCAACAAGCTGATGACGCAACGGACGCGGCGGCGCCGCCACGCGACCGCGAGCCTCGACGAGGTACCGGCCGGCCTGCTCGCCGCGCCGGCCACGTCCCAGGAGGCCCGGGATCTGCGGGACAGCTGGCTGCGCCGGCTGCCGCCGCGGCAGGCCGAGGTCTTCGCCATGTCCGAGGACGGCTGGACCGACCGGGAGATCGCCGAGATCCTGGCGATCGCCTACAACACCGTGCGGGCGTACAAGCAGGAGGCGCGGCAACGCCTCGAGCGGCTCGCGGCCGAAGCCGGGTTCCGGGTGGGGAGGTGACGGTGGACCTCGACGACATCCTGGCGTTGGCGGCCGACCGCGACCCCACCCCGCTCGAGCAGGCCCGGGCCAACCGCACCGCGCGCTGGGTGCGGCGCGAGGGCGCCAAGGCCGCGGCCGAGGGGCGCGACATCGCCGGCGACGTCGACCCGGAGGACCCGCTGGCGGCGGGCATCGACGAGGCGACCCGGATCGTCCGGGCGGCGCAGCTGGCCAAGGTCGGTGCGGTCACCTGGGTCCGGCACACCGGCGAGCTGGCCTGGTCCGACGAGATGTCGCTGATCCTCGGCCGGCCCCCGGGGACGGTACGCCCGTCGGCGCGGGTGCTCTTCGCGGCCGTGCACCCGGACGACGCGACCAGGGTGCGGCGCGCGGCGCTGGTCGCGTGGCGCGAGGAGACGGTCAAGGAGTTCACCTGCCGGGTGATCCGCCCGGACGGCACCACTCGGTACGCGCACGGGTTCCTGGAGGTGGTCGTCGACGCCGACGACCACCCGTACGGTCTGGTCGCCACCGTCGAAGACGTCACCGAGCGGGAGCTGGCCCAGCGCGAACGCGACCGGCTGGCGCGGCGCCGCCAGACGGTACGGGCGTCACTCGTCGAGCCGGACCCGGTGACCGGCCTGCTCACCCGGGCCCGGTTCGCCGATGAGATCGACCGGGCGCTGCGGGTGGGCACCGGCGCCCTGCTGATCGTCGCCACCGAGCCGGTCGCGGGGCCCGGCGCGTCCGTCGACGCGGATCGGCTGGCCGCCGGGGTGGCCGCTTTCGTCCGGAAGATCGCCAGCCCGACCGACATCTGCGGGCTGGTGGCCGACCGCGAGCTGGGCATCCTGATGCCGGACACGGCGCTGCGCCCCGCGACGGTGCGGGCCCGGAGCATCGTGGAAGGGCTGCGCGCCCAACCCTTCGTCGCCGGGCAGCACCGGCTGCGGATGCACGCGTGGGGCGGCCTGGTGCGATACCAGCGCCAGGACGACAACAGCGGCTTCGACCTGATCGTGGACGGCGAGTCCGCCTGGCGGCTCGCCAAGGCGCAAGGGGCCGCCCTCCACGCGCTGGACCAGCCCGCGGAGGCGGAGGAGCGCCAGGAGCTCTGTCGCAGCCGGGTGCGCGCCGCGGTGGCCGCGGACAGCTTCACCCTCTACACGCAGCCCATCCTCGATCTGCGGCTCAACCAGATCACCCGCCAGGAGATCCTGCTCCGCCCGCTGGACGACGCCGGCAAGCCGGTCTCGCCGTCCGCCTTCCTCGACGTCGCCGAACGGGTCGGCGAGACGTCGGCGGTCGACCGGTGGGTCATCGACCGCACGATGGCGCTCATCGCGCAGGGGCCACCCACCGCCCACTACCAGGTCAACGTCTCGGCGCTGTCGCTGCGCGACCCCGACCTGCTCAACTACGTCTGCGACCTGATGGACGAGCACCAGGTCGACCCGGGCCAGGTGACGTTCGAGATCACCGAGAGCGCGATGATCAGGAACCTCTCCGAGGCGCTGAACTTCGCGCGCGGCATCCAGGAGGCCGGCTGCCAGCTCGCGCTGGACGACTTCGGTACGGGGTACGGCTCGTTCACCTACCTGAAGTACTTCCCGATCGACCTGGTCAAGATCGACGGGGTGTTCATCACCGAGATCCTCAACTCGGCGGCGGATCAGACGCTGGTCCGGGCGCTGGTCGAGGTGTGCCGCACGTTCGGCATCCAGACGGCGGCGGAGTACGTCGGCGACCAGGAGACGGTCGACCTGCTCCGCGGGTACGGCGTCGACTTCGCGCAGGGGTACGTCGTGGGCAGGCCGCGCCCGATCGCCGGCGCCCCCCGCTCGGCGGAACGGTCGATCGAGATCGAGTTGGAGATAGACCCCCTCGTCTCATGATCAAGGCGTCCTTCACGTAGTGAGAACGACGTGAAGGACGCCTTGATCATGGGAGGTGGCGGGTCGAAGAGGGTTCGGATCTGGCAGGCTGGTAGATGTGCTGACGATGCCCGTGCGGCGGCTCGGTGAGACCGAGCGCGGTGCGGTCGAGCGAGTCCTCGACCTCGACCCGATCGGCGGCGCCCAGGTGGCCGAGCGCGTCACGGCGCACGGCCTGTCCTGGTGGCGCGCCGACGGGCGCATCTATGGATACGGGTCGCGCCGGCACCTCGAGGCGCTGTGCTGGTTCGGCGGCCATCTCACGCCGGTGCTGGCCAGCCCGGCCGCGGTCGCCGCGTTCGCCGACATGATCCTCGCCGAGGAGCGGAGCTGCTCCTCGATCGTCGGGCGCGCCGACGCCGTGCTCGGGCTGTGGGAGCGGCTCGTGCCGTACTGGGGAGTGGCCCGCGACGTGCGGCCGTGCCAGCCGCTGCTGGTCGCGGACGCGCCGCCCGCCGTGGCGGCCGACCCGGGGGTACGCCTGGTCCGGACGGACGAGATCGACCTGCTGTTCCCGGCGGCGGTGGCGATGTACACCGAGGAGGTCGGCGTGTCGCCGCTCGGTGAGGACGGCGGTCGGGGATACCGGCGGCGGGTCACCGAGCTGGTGCGCGGCCGCCGGGCGTACGCGCGGGTCGTGCGCGGCGAAGTGGTCTTCAAGGCCGAGCTGGCGGTCGTCACCCGGCACACCGCGCAGGTCCAGGGCGTGTGGGTGGCGCCGCGCTGGCGCGGGCGCGGGCTGGCGGCCGGCGCGATGGCGGCCGTGGTGCGCGACGCGCTGCGCCGGGTGGCGCCGACGGTGAGCCTCTACGTCAACGGCCACAACACCCGCGCCCGCCACGTGTACGCCCGCTGCGGCTTCCGCCCCGCCGGCGAGTTCGCGACCATCCTGTTCTGACCCTCCATGATCAAGGCGTCCCTCACGTAGCTAGGACGACGTGAGGGACGCCTTGATCATGGCGCCCTCAGACGGGCGCGGGCTCCTTCGCGGGCTCGGCGGGCGCCGCCTCCGAAGCGGCCGGGCCGGGCGTCGAGGCTGAGGCGCTCAGCCGTTCGTAGAGCATGCCGACCTGGTGCGCGAGCGCGCCGGTGATGGCCGGCAGCACCGGCAGCACCCAGTCCGCGACGAGGCCGCGGTGCGGCAGGTTCAGGATGAGTACGGCCGCCGCCGCCCCGCCGAACCCGTGGGCGAGCGCCCGCCACACCGCCCGCCCGGTGTGGCCCACGGCGGCCCGGCGCGCGGCCTTGTCGCCGAGATCCGGGAAGCCCGCGAGGGCGCGCGCGTCCCGCCGGCCGAAGTTGAGGCCGGCCACCGCGGCGGTCACGGACGTGCCCGCGACGACGGCCATCAGCACGTTTCGGGTCAGCAGGAGCAGGAGGCCCAACACCACCCAGCCGACCCCCACGGCGATGGCCGCGCGGATCCACTCCTTCTTGTCACCCGGATACCAGTAGTACTTCGTGGTGCCTTCAGAGACTTGCTTGACGATCCGCCCCATCGCGGTGCTCACCCCACTGGCCGTAACCTGCATCGCGGTCGGTCGTTACCCAGCGTAGGCATACGCGAGCGCCTGGTGACGTCTCCTTGCTGAAAACGCCTGCCATCTCCCACATAACGGGACAGGTCGCCTCCGGTCAGCGTGGCGGCAGCGGTGCGGTCGCGGGGCCGCCCAGCACGGCGCCGTCCAGCCCGAAGCGGGAGCCGTGACACGGGCAGTCCCACGAACGCTCGTCGTCGTTGAAGCGCACCACGCAGCCCAGGTGGGTACACCGGGCGGACAGCTTCACCAGCGTCCCGTCGGCGTCCCGGCGCGCGGCGACCAGCCGTACCCCCTCGAGGAAGACGCCGGCCTCGCCGGGCCGGAGCCGGTCCGGGGAGCCGGCCAGCGCCGCCCGCGCCCGGTCGCCGGCGAAGTGCGCGGCCACCGCGGCGTTGTCGCGCACCAGGTCCGACGCCGACTGCCGCACCGCCAGCCGCTTCGGGTCGTAGAGCGCCGTCCACGGGTTCGCCGTCCCGGCGATGAGGTCGCTGAGCAGCATCCCGGCCAGCGTGCCGTTCGTCATCCCCCACTGCCCGAAACCGGTCGCCACCCACAGGTGGTCGCCGCCGCCCGGATACCGCCCGATGTACGGCACCCCGTCGACCGTGGTGTTGTCCTGCGCCGACCAGCGGTAATCCAGCCCGCGCAGCGGGAACCGGTCGGCCGCCCACCGGCCGAGCGCCTCGTGCCGGGCCAGACCGGCCGTGCCGGTGCGGTGGTGCTCACCCAGCACGATCAGCAGCGCCGCGCCGTCGGTGCGCGGCGCGGACCGTACCGAATGGCGGGTGTCCACCGACAGGTACATGCCGCGGGGCGCCCGCTCGGCCGGCACCGTGCCGGCCACGACGAGGTCGCGGATCGGCGCCATGCGCGCGAAGAAGAACCCCCGGTCCAGGAACGGGGCATGGGTCGCCACCACCACGTCGCGGGCCCGCAGCGGTCCGCGCGTGGTTTCCACCACCCCATCGTGTACGCCCAGCGCGCGCACGCCCTCCACGACATAGCTGCCGGCGCCGGGGATCCGCGCGGCCAGCGCGGACAGCCAGCGCACCGGGTGGAACTGCGCCTGCCCGCGCACCCGCACCGCGCCGGCCACCGGGTACGGCAGGTCGACCTCCTCGACGTAGTCGGCGCGCAGCCCGGCTTCGGCGGCCGCGTCGGCCTCCTTCCGGAGCGCGTCCCGGCGCCGCATGTCCTCCGCGTACACGTAACTGTCCTGGGTGGACAGGTCACACTCGACGTTGAGGACGGCCGACTCGGCGCGGATCCAGTCCAGGGCGGCGAGCTGGCCGGCGGCGTACATGGCCGCCGCGCCCACGCCGAAGCGGTCCCGCAGCCGCGCGTAGATCGCGCCGTGCTGGGCGCTCACCTTGGCCGTGGTGTGGCCGGTGACGCCGGACAGCAGTTGCCGCGCCTCGACCAGGGCGACCGTGCGGCCGGCCTGGCGCAGGAGGTAGGCGGTGGTGATGCCGGCGATCCCGCCGCCGAGCACCGCCACGTCCACGTCGGGCAGCCCGTCGACCGCCGGCGGCGCCTCCGGCGCGGCACTAGCCAACCAGTACGACCCCGGCTCCGGAAGCTTCATGGGGTGTTACTTACCCGTGATCAAGGCGTCCCTCACGTCGTTAGGACTACTTGAAGGACGCCTTGATCATGGATCTGGTGCGGTCGTGCCACGATGGCCGCATGACGAGCCCGCCCGCGCCCGGCACGCCGTACCACCGGTTGGCCCGGACCGCGCGGCATCGCTGGTGGCTCCCGATCGTGGCGACGCTCGCATTCGTCGGCGGCTATCTCTTCCTCCTCGTGCTGACCGCCTGTTTCGCGGCTGCCCTCACCGAGTTCGTCGAGATCGAGGTCGGCCCGCTGGCCGAGACCGCCCTGCTCCTGGCGAGCCTGGCCGTGTTGATCCCGTTCGCGCTGCTCGCGGCGTGGCTCGTCCAGCGGCGGCCGGCGGGCACGCTGCATTCGGTTGTCGGCCGGCTGCGGTGGCGCTGGCTCGGGCGGTGCCTGCTGGTGGCGTTCGGCTGCACGCTGCTGCTGATCGGTGTCGGCATGCTGATCCCGGCCGGCGACGAGGACCTGGAGTGGGTGAGCCTGCCGACGTTCCTGGTGAGCGCCGCGGTGCTGCTGGCGCTGGTGCCGCTCCAGGCGGCCGGTGAGGAGTACGCCTTCCGCGGCTGGCTGCTGCAGGCCGTCGGCGCGTACGTGCGGGCGCCGTGGCTGCCGATCGCCGTGCAGGCGGTGGTCTTCGCGGCCCTGCACGGCTGGGGCACCGCGTGGGGCTTCGGCGCGCTGGTCGTGACCGGCGCGGCGACCGGCTGGCTCACGGTACGCACCGGCGGGCTGGAGGCCGGCATCGCACTGCACGTCGCCAACAACGTGGTCTCGTTCCTGCTGGTGGCGGCGCTCGGCGACCTGGACTCGGACGAGACGCTGGCGGACGCGCCGTGGCAGCTGGCGGTGCTGGACGCCGTGTCCGTGTGCCTGTTCACGGCGGTGATCCTCTGGCTGGCCCGGCGGCGCCCCCTCGACACGGTCGTCCCCCTCCCCGCGCCTCCCGACCCCCATGATCAAGGCGTCCCTCACGTAGCTCTCACGACGTGAGGGACGCCTCGATCATGGGAGGGCTTGCCAGTACCTTGCGGCGCATGGTTCCATGTTGGGCATGAAAGAGGACGCGCTCGCCGGGCAGTTGCGGCGCGGCACGCTGGAGTATTGCGTGCTCGCCATCCTGCGCGACGGCGAGCAGTACGCCCTGGATGTGCTCCGCCAGCTGGGCGCCGTCGAGGGCCTCGTGACCAGCGAGGGCACCATCTATCCGCTGCTGTCCCGGCTGCGGCGCGACGGCCTGGTCGAGACGACGTGGCACGAGTCGCCGGCGGGACCGCCCCGCCGGTACCACCGCCTCACCCCCGCCGGCCGCCAGAAGCTGGACGACTTCGTTCCCCAGTGGATCCGCTTCCGCGACGCGATCGACACCGTCATCGTCCCGAAGGAGGGCACGTGAAGAAGACCACCGCGGACCGGCTGGTCGGCCAATACCTGCGCCGGCTGCGCATCGAGCTGCGCGACCTGCCGGCCGACCGGCGCCGCGAGATCGTCAGCCAGTTCCAGGAGCACATCGCCGAGAATCGGCTGGAGAACGATCGCGAGGAGGACGTCCGCGCGATGCTCGACCGCCTCGGTGACCCCGCGGTCCTCGGCGCGGAGGCCCGGGACCGCTTCGGGGTCCGGCGGCGCGGCCGCGGGCCGCTGGAGCTGACCGCCCTGGTCTTCATCCTCCTGGCACCGGTGTTCCTGGTAGGTCCCGCGATGGTGCTCGGCGAAGGGTCGGACGGGTTGGTGGCCGGTGTCGTGCTTACCTTCGCGCTGGCGTTGACGCTGCTCTGGCTGTCCCGGCTCTGGCTGACCACCGACAAGCTCACCGCGACGGCGCTGGTGTCCGCCGGGTCGGCCCTCTTTCTGGTGCTGATGCGGCTCCACGACGGCGAGGCCGCGATCTCCGGGCTGGTCGTGCTGCTGGGGCTCACGCCGTTCGTCGCCGCGGTGGTGCACCTGACGGTCCGGATGCGGCGGCTGGGCGGGGCGCCCGCGCTGACCGTGTGACACCGATGGGAGTGCGTGACCCGAGCGAGGGGTTCCGGGCCTCGCACTCCCGTCGCCAACCGACGCAGCCCATTGGCAGTACGTCGGCAAGGACCTGGCATCGGCTTACGGACCTATACTTCCGCCGCCGCCCGCGCGGGACGTCCGCCAACTGGCGTATATGCGGCGGCTCCATGATCAAGGCGTCCTTCACGTCGCTAGAACTACTTGAAGGACGCCTTGATCATGGGGGGTTGGGTGGCGATCCGGAGGTCGGCGTCGATCTTCGCGGTGGTGGCGAGCAGGAGCGGCAGCAGATCGCGGCGGATCGACTCGACCGAGTTGCGGCTGGCGTGCACGGAGATGTTGGCGGCGGCGACCACCGCACCGGTGCGGTCCCGGATCGGCGCGGCCACCGACCGCAGCCCCTCCTCCAGCTCCTGATCCACGATGGCGTACCCCTGTGCGCGCACCCGGTGCAGCTCGGCGCGCAGCGCGCCCGGCGTGGTCACCGTGCGCGCGGTCAGCCGGCCCAGCGTCACCCGCGCCAGGTAGCCCTCCAGCGCCTCGTCGGGCAGGTGGGCGAGCAGCACCCGGCCCATCGAGGTGGCGTAGGCGGGGAAGCGGGTGCCGACATTGATGGCCACCGTCATGATGCGCGAGGTGGGCACGCGGGCCACGTAGACGATGTCGTCGCCGTCGAGCACGCAGATCGACGACGACTCCCGCACATCGGCGACGAGGCGTTCCAGGTGCGGTTCGGCCACATCGGACAGTGAGAGGCTGGACAGGTACGCGTACCCCAGTTCCAGCACCCGCGGCGTCAGGCTGAAGAGGCGGCCGTCGGTGCGGACGTACCCGAGGTCGGCGAGCGTGAGCAGGAACCGGCGCGCGGCGGCCCGGGTGAGGTCGCAGATCCGGGCCACCTCGCTGAGCGTCAGCTCAGCGTGGGTGGCGTCGAAGGCGCGGATGACGGCCAAGCCGCGCTCCAGCGACTGGACGAAGTGCGCCTCCCGCCCGAGATCAGTCATGGTTGCTGCTCCTCCGCCAGTACCCGCTGCGCGATGGCGAGCGCGCTGTTGGCCGCCGGCACGCCAGCGTAGATGGCGGTGTGCAGCAGCACCTCGCCGATCTCCGCGGCGCTGAGGCCGTTGCGCCGCGCCGCCCGCACGTGCATGGCCAGCTCGTCGTCGCAGCGCAGCGCGGCCAGCAGCGCGAGCGTGACGCAGCTGCGGGTGCGCCGGTCGAGACCGTCCCGGCCCCAGACCGCACCCCAGGCGTACCGGGTGATGAGCTCCTGGAACGGCGCGGTCAGCTCGGTGGTGTTCGCGATCGCCCGGTCGACATGGGCGTCGCCGAGCACCGCGCGGCGCACCGCCATGCCCTCCTCGTACTGCGGATCAGCCATCGAGATGCTCCAGGATCAGCGCGGTGACGGTCTCTGGCTGCTCCACATTGGCCAGATGGGCGGCGTGCGGCACGATGGCGATCCGGGCACCGGGGATCGCGGCGGCGATGGTCGCGCCGTGCACGGGTGGGGTGGCCGGGTCGTCGGCGCCGGCGATGACCAGGGTGGCGGCGCGGATGCCCGGCAGCGCGTCGGTGAGGTCCATCCGCTCGATGACCCCGCAGCAGGCGGCGTACCCCTCGGGCGGCGTCGAGGCGATCATGTCGCGCAGGTCGGCGGCGACGCCTTCGTGCTTCTCGATGAACTCGGGCGTGAGCCAGCGCGCCACCCCGGCGTCGGCGACCGCCGACGTGCCCTCGTCGCGCACCGTGCGGGCCCGGTCGGCCCACATCCGCGGCGGCCCCAGCGCGGCCGACGTGCAGCACAGCACCAGCCGGTCGATCCGCTCCGGGGCGTGCGCGGCCAGCCACATGCCGACCATGCCGCCGAGGGACAGGCCGCAGAAGTGGGCCTTGTCGACGCCCAGCGTGTCCAACAAGGACAGCACGTCACCGCCGAGGTCGTCGAGGTCGTATGGCCCGGGCGGCACCGGCGACTCACCGTGCCCGCGGGTGTCGAACCGCACCACCCGGAATCGCTCGGCCAGCCGCGGCACCTGCGGATCCCACATCCGCAACGTCGCGCCGAGCGAGTTCGCGAGCACCAGCACCGGAGCGTCGCGCGGTCCGTCGATGCGGTAATGCACGTCGATCTTGCGATGGTCAGGTGCCATATCGGGCATTCGAGGCTGAGAACCGCGAGATCGGCGGGCGTGGTGGGTGTGGAGGGCGCGGTCGGTCAGCGGGGCGGCCTTGCCTAGGTATGTTGTGGGGTCTAAAGGGTGGCCTACCAGGGCGCTGAGGGGGTGGCCGGCCGCCAGGGCGGCGCGGACGGCCTCGTGGGCGGCGTCGGGGCCCAGGCGCGGGGCCAGGGCGGTGCTGACCTGCTCGGCCAGCAGGGCGTCGCCGGTGAGGTCGAGGTTCGCGCGCATGCGGGCCTGGTCGACCCGCAGGCCTTCCAGACACACCCGCAGCCAGTACGTCGCCGCGCCGGCGCTTTCCAGCAAGGTGGTCAGCGGGCGCCACTCGGCGTGCCAGGCACCCGCGGCCCGCTGATGTTCGTGGGCCATCGCCCCGAGCAGCGTGGCGACCAGCCCGGGCGCCTGTGCGGCACAGGCGGTGGCGGAGATGGCGGCGACCGGGTTCCGCTTGTGCGGCAGCGTCGACGAGCCGCCCGGCCGGTCCTCGGCCAGCTCGCCGACCTCGGTCTGTGCATAGAGGACGATGTCGCGGGCCACCTTGGCGACGACGCCGGCGGCCGTGCCGAGCGCGCCGGCCAGGTCGGCGATCCGGGTGCGGTCGGTGTGCCAGGGGAGCGGGGGAGCGGGCAGGCCGAGCGCGGCGGCGAACCTATCCACAGTAGAGAGGTCCAGGGCGGCGAGGGTGCCTGCGGCGCCGCCGAGTTGGGCCGCCAGCCGGCGCTCGCGGACCCAGGTGAGCCGGTCGGCGGCCTCGTCCAGCGCGGTCAGCCACCCGGCGGCGACCAGGCCGAACGTGGTGGGCAGCGCCTGCTGGAGCAGCGTGCGCGCGGCCACCGGGGTGTCCCGGTGCGCCGCGGCGAGCCGGGCCGCCGCGTCGGCCGCGGCGGCGAGGTCGCCGAGGAGCGGCCCGAGCGCCCGGTGCGCCACCAGCATCGCCGCCGAGTCGAGCACGTCCTGGCTGGTCGCGCCACTGTGGACGTATCCGGCGACGGCCGGCGGCACCGCGGCCCGCAGCGCGCGGACCAGCGGGACCACCGGGTTGCCGGCGCCCGCCGCGGCGGCGCCCAACTCGGCGGGGTCGACGCGCGCGGCGGCGATGGCCCGGGCGGCCTCCGGCGGCGCGCCCAGCGCGGTGGCCAGCGCGGCCTCGACGTCGAGCATGGCCCGCAGCCAGGCCCGGTCGGCGACCTGCGCCCGCACCGGCCCGGCGGCCAGCACGCCGTCGAAGAGGCCCGCGTCAGATGGCGAAGAAGACGGTTTCATGGTCCCCCTGCAACCGGATGTCGAACCGGTAGCCCTCGGTGTCCGGTGTCGCGACGAGGGTAGCCCGGCGGGACTCGGGCACGGCGGAAAGCACCGGGTCGGCGGCGTTGGCGGCCGCCTCGTCGGCGAAGTAGACCCGGGTCACCACGCGGTGCAGCAGGCCGCGCGCCAGCACCGACACGTCGATGTGCGGGGCCTGCGGCGCGCCGCCCGGGCCGGGCACCGGGCCCGGCTTCAGCGTGCGGATCGCGTACCGTCCACTGTCGTCGGTCGGGCAGCGGCCGAAGCCGCGGAAGCCCGGCACCGCGCCGCGCGGGTCGTCCGGATGGTCGAAGCGGCCCGCCGGGTCGGCCTGCCAGGTCTCGATCAGCGCGTCCGGCACCAGGTCGCCGGCGCCGTCGGTCACCGTGCCGTGCAACAAGAAGGCGCCCGGCGTGCCCTCCTCGACCACGAACGGCCCGTCCGGCCATGGCAGTCCGATGTGGAGGAATGGGCCGACGGTCTGCGAAGGTGTGTGACTCACTCGTGTGCCTCCTCCATCGGCGTCGCCTCGCGCCCCCGCAGGACGATGTCGAACTCGAACGCCAGCGCCCACTCCTCGACCGTGTTGTCGAGGTCGAACCGGGAGACCATCCGGTGCCGCGCGGCCTCCGGGACCGAGTTGAACACCGGGTCGTACCGGAACAGCGGGTCGTCCGGGAAGTACATCTGGGTCACGAGGCGCTGGGTGAACGCTCGCCCGAACAGCGAGAGGTGGATGTGCGCTGGCCGCCAGGCGTTGAAGTGGTTGCGCCAGGGGTAGGCACCGGGCTTGATCGTCACGAACCGGTAGCGGCCGAGGGAGTCGGTGAGCACCCGGCCCACGCCGGTGAAGTGCGGATCCAGCGGCGCGTGGTCGTAATCCCGGTCGTGCCGGTAGCGGCCGGCCGCGTTGGACTGCCAGATCTCCACGAGTGTGTGCGGCACCGGCCGGCCGTCGCTGTCCCGCACCTGGCCGTGCACGATGATCCGCTGGCCCTGCGCCTCGGCGCCCGCCGGCGTGCCGGGCGGCTTCGTGAGGTCGGCGTCGGCCGCCGTCACCCGGCCCTCCCCGAGCAGCGGCCCGGTGATCTCGGTGAGCGTGTGGGGCAGCAGGATCGGTGGCTGGCTGGGCGCCCGCAGCACGGTGGACTTGTAGCCCGGCGAGAGCAGCGGCGGATGCGCGCCGTCGTCATCCCGCTTGTACCCCGGTATCACGAGCCCGGTATCCGTCACGGCATCTCTCCCATCGGGGTGTTTGGAAGGGACCCTTCCTATGCACAAAACGATAGGAAGGGTCCCTTCCTTTCAGCTGGTCTCCAGGGTGCGGAGCGCCCGCAGTTCGGTGTCGGTGGGGTCGGGGGTGGTGCGCAGTTCGGGGGCGAGGGTGAGGGGCCAGCCGGTCGCGGCGCGGACGTCGGCCGGGTCGACGCCGGGGTGGACGTGGGTCAGGACGAGCTCACACGTATCCGGGTCGGGCTCCAGGATGCCGAGGTCGGTGACCACCAGGACCGGGCCGCGGCCGGTGAGGCCGAGGCGGCGCCGGTCGCCGGGGCCGGTGCCGAAGCCGACCGAGGTGACGAAGTCGACCCGCTCGACGAACGCGCGCTTGCTGTGCTTGAGCACCACGATCACCTCGCCGCAGGAGGCGGCGATCTCGGGCGCCCCGCCCGCGCCGGGCAGCCGCACCTTCGGCGAGCGGTAGTCGTCGCCGATCACGGTGGTGTTGATGTTGCCGTACCGGTCGATCTGCGCGGCGCCGAGGAAGCCCACGTCGATGCGGCCGGGCTGGAGCCAGTAGTTGAAGATCTCCGGCACCGACACCACCGCGTCGGCGGTCTCGGCGAGCACGCCGTCACCGATGGACAGCGGCAGCGTGCCCGGCTTGGCGCCGATCGTGCCGGACTCGTACACCAGCACCAGGTCCGGGGCGTGGGTGCGGCGGGCGAGGTTGGCGGCGGTGCTGGGCCGCCCGATGCCCACGAAGCAGCGGGCGCCGTCGCGCAGCGCCCGCGCGGCCGCGACGGTCATCATCTCGTCGGCGGTCCAGTTCACCGGCGGACCCCATTCAGGACGGCGCTGTCCAGCCACTCCGTGAACGTCGCCCGGTCCCGGCTGACCGCGTCCCACGCCTGGTAGTACGCGTTGTCGCGCTCGCTGTAGCCCATCGCGTAGGACGGGTGGGCGCCGCCGGGCACCGCGGCGACGTAGGTGACCGCCCAGCCGGGCAGCACGACCGCGCCGGGCCGGGGCTCCAGCTGGTCGACCACCTCTTCCACGGTGACCAGGGTGCGCCGGGACGCCAGCAGAACCTCTTTGTGTACCCCGGTGATGCCCCACATCTGCACGTTGCCGGACCGGTCGGCGCGCTGGGCGTGCACGATGCCGACGTCCGGGTTGAGCGCCGGCACCGCCATCAGCACCTCGCCGGTGAAGGGGCAGGTGATCGGCCTGATCGTGGGCGTCTGCTGGACGAGGTCGGTGCCGGTGTAGCCGCGCAGCACCGCGAACGGCAGCCCGGCCGCGCCCGCCACGTACCGGTTCGCCATGCCGGCGTGGCTGTGCTCCTCGATCTCCAGCGGGACCGGCCAACCGTGCTGGACGGCGTCGCGGAAGCGGTGCAGCGAGCCGACGCCGGGGTTGCCGGCCCAGGAGAAGACCAGCTTGCGCGCGCAGCCGGCGCCGATCAGCTGGTCGTAGACGATGTCGGGGGTCATCCGCACCAGCGTCAGGTCGCGCCGGCCCTGCCGGATGATCTCGTGCCCGGCGGCGACGGGAATCAGGTGGGTGAAGCCCTCCAGCGCGACGGTCGCCCCGTCGAAGACGAGGTCCGCGATCGCTTCGCGGAGTGAGGTCACATCCCCCATGCGGGCCACCTGTACGGATCGAGAACATCAGTTCGCCAAGCGAACGTTACGACTCCTGTCGAGCACTGTCAAACCCGTACATTGACGTGAACCGCATCACGACCTACGTTCATTATGAGAACCGATGTTCGACATCCGCACATTCACGGACGCGCACACCCCACGGAGGCGTCATGGCACGGCCCTTCGCTGTCCTCACCGCTGTCAGCGCTCTGCTGTTCGCCGCCGCGTGCGGCGGTTCTTCTGATTCGCCCGGTTCGTCCGACTCCAGTCCGGGCGACGAGGGCACCACCAAGGTCACGGTCGGGGTCATCCCGATCGTCGACGTGGCCCCGATCTACCTCGGCAAGGAGAAGGGCTTCTTCGCCAGCCGCGGCATCGACCTGACCATGCAGACCGCCCAGGGCGGCGCGGCGATCGTGCCGGGCGTGCTCAGCGGCGAGTTCCAGTTCGGCTTCAGCAACGTGACATCGCTGCTGATCGCCCAGTCCAAGGGCGTGCCGATCAAGGTCGTGGCCAACGGCGTGGCCTCCACCGGCCAGCCGGGCGCCGACTTCGGCGCCGTCGCGGTCAAGGGCGACAGCACCATCCAGTCGGCCAAGGACTTCGCCGGCAAGAAGGTCGCGGTCAACACGCTCCAGAACATCGGCGACACCGTGATCCGGGAGGCCGTGCGCAAGGCGGGCGGCGACCCGGCGGCCGTCAACTTCGTCGAGATGGGCTTCCCGCAGATGCCGGCCGCGCTGGCCGCCGGCCAGATCGACGCCGCGTTCGCCGTCGAGCCCACGCTGTCGACCATCAAGGCGCAGGGCGGCCGGCCGGTCTCCTGGGTGTACGCGGACGCCGCGCCGAACCTCACGGTGGCGGTCTACTTCACCTCGATCAAGCTGCTCGGCGAGAACCCCGAGTTGGCCACCCGCTTCACCGAGGCGATGAACGAGTCGCTGGCGTACGCGGACGCGCACCCCGACGAGGTGCGGAAGGTCATCACCACCTACACGAAGATCGACCCGAAGATCGTCGACACGCTCACGCTGCCGAAGTGGCCCACCGAGATCAACCGGGCCTCCGTGGAAAAGCTCGCCGCACTCGGCCAGGGTGACGGCATCTTCGAGAAGGCACCTGAACTGGACAAAATCCTGCCATGACCCAGGGCGCGGTGCGCGATGTTAGGAAGGGACCCTTCCTATGCGAAAAGCGATAAAAAGGGGCCCTTCCTTGCCGTTGGGGGTTGCGGGGCTTGCCGGGGTGTTGGTGGTCGTCGAGGTGTTGCCGCACACCGGCCTCGTGTCGGGCGAGTTCCTGCCGCCCGCCAGCCGGATCGGGGCGGCGCTCGTGGATGAGCTGGCCGACGGCGCGTTCTGGACCGCGCTGCGGGACACGCTGGTCGCGTGGGCACTCGGGCTGGCCATCGCGGTCGGCGCCGGCGTCGCCGCCGGCATCGTGATCGGCACGGTGCCGGGCCTGCGCGCGCTCACCGCCTCCACCATCGAGTTCCTGCGGCCGATCCCGTCGGTCGCGCTCATCCCGCTCGCCGTGCTGCTGTACGGCACGCGGCTGGGCTCGACGCTCCTGCTCGTCGTGTACGCGTCGTTCTGGCAGGTGCTGGTGCAGGTGCTCTACGGCGTGCAGGACGTCGACCCGGTCGCCGACGAGACCGCGCGCAGCTATCGCCTCAGCGCCTGGGCCCGGGTGCGGCACGTCGTCTGGCCCACCGCGCTGCCGTACGTGCTGACCGGGGTGCGGCTCGCGGCGGCCGTCGCGCTGGTGCTGGCCATCACCGCCGAGCTGGTGATCGGCGCGCCCGGGCTGGGCAGCCGGATCGCGGTCGCGCAGGCGTCGAACGCGGTGCCCACCATGTACGCCCTGGTGGCGGTCACCGGCCTGCTCGGCGTCGCGATCAACCTGGCCGCCCGCGCCGGCGAGCGCCGGCTCCTCGCGTGGCACCAGTCGGTACGCGGCGAGGTGCTCGTATGAAACGGGTCCTGCTCGCCATCGCGCTCCCCGCGGTGCTGTTCGCCGCCTGGTGGTTCGGCACCGCCAACTCCGAGAACTTCTACGTGCCGCCGCTGTCCGAGATCCTGCGCACGTTCGGCGAGGTCTGGACCGGCGAGCGGCTGCGCACCGACGTGCTGCCCAGCGTGCTGCGGCTCTTCGCCGGATACGCCGTGGCCCTGGTCGCCGGCGTCGCGCTCGGCGTGCTGGTGGGCAGCAACCGCACGGTCCGGGCGGTGCTGGAGCCGGTGCTGGAGTTCTTCCGGGCCATCCCGCCGCCGGTGCTGGTGCCGGTCATCATGCTTTTCGCCGGCATCGGTGACACGATGAAGGTCGTGGTGATCGCCGCCGGCGCCGTGTGGCCGGTCCTGCTCAACACGGTCGAGGGCGTGCGGGCCGTCGACGGGGTGCTCGCCGACACCTGCCGCTCCTACCGGATCACCGGCCCGGCCCGGCTGCGCCACCTGGTGCTGCGCTCCGCGAGCCCGCAGATCGTGACCGGCGCCCGGCAGGCGCTGTCCATCGCGATCATCCTGATGGTCATCAGCGAGATGTTCGCCGCCAGCAACGGGGTCGGCTTCGCGATCGTGCAGTTCCAGCGCGGGTTCGCGATCCCCGACATGTGGAGCGGCATCCTGCTGCTCGGCCTGCTCGGGCTCGTGCTGTCGGTGCTCTTCCGGCTGGTGGAGCGGCGCGCGCTGGGCTGGTACCACGGCCTGCGCCGGGTGCGGCGAGGCTCCTGAAAGGACAGATACGAAGGTGCTACTCGAGGTTCAGGGCCTGCGGAAGGTGTACGACGGGCACGGGCGCCGGGTCGAGGCGATCCGCGACCTGACGTTCGGCGTCGACGCGGGCGATCTGGTGTGCGTGGTGGGCCCGTCCGGCTGTGGCAAGACCACGCTGCTCAAATGCGTCAGCGGGCTGCTCGCCCCGACCTCCGGCGAGGTGCGGCTGCGCGGCCGGCGGGTCACCGAGCCGCCGGTGGGCATGGCGGTGGTCTTCCAGGAGTACGGGCGCAGCCTGTTCCCGTGGATGAGCGTCCGGGACAATGTGGAGCTGCCGCTGCGCCAGAAAAGACTGTCCAAAGCGGAGCGGAAGGACCTCGTCGACCGGTCGCTGTCCGCCGTGGGTCTGGCGGACGCGCGCGACGCGTACCCCTGGCAGCTGTCCGGTGGCATGCAGCAGCGCGTCGCGATCGCGCGCGCCGTGGCGTACCAACCGGATGTGCTCTTGATGGACGAGCCGTTCGCGGCCGTCGACGCCCAGACCCGCGCGGACCTGGAGGATCTGATCCGCGAGCTGTGGCGGAAGCTGGGCGTCACCATCCTCTTCGTCACCCACGACATCGACGAGGCCGTCTACTTGGGACAGCGGGTCATCATCCTGTCGTCGTCGCCGACCGTGGTCCGCGAAGACGTCGACATCGACCTGCCGGACCAGCGCGACCAGCTGCACACCCGGTCGGACAGCCAGTTCACCGCGCTGCGGTCCCGGATCTACGCGCAGATCCAGGCCGCGAAGCGGGAATCCCCCATGATCAAGGCGTCCTCGAAGTCGCTATAGCCGCATGAGGGACGCCTTGATCATGGAAAGGTGGAGAGAGTGGAAGCTTTTATTGTCGCGGGGGTCCGGACGCCGTTCGGGCGGTATGGGGGTGCGCTGTCCGGGGTGCGCCCGGACGACCTGGCCGCGCACACCATCCGCGCGCTGACCGAGCGGCTGCCGTCCGTCGACTGGGCGGCGGTCGACGACGTCGTGTTGGGCTGCGCCAACCAGGCCGGCGAGGACAACCGCAACGTCGCCCGGATGGCCGTGCTGCTCGGTGGCCTGCCCGAGCACGTGTCCGGCAGCACGGTCAACCGGCTCTGCGGGTCGGGGCTCGACGCGGTGGCGACCGCGGCGCGCGCCATCCGCGCCGGTGAGGCCGACCTGGTGATCGCCGGCGGCGTCGAGAGCATGAGCCGGGCGCCGTTCGTGCAGCCGAAGGCGACCACGGCGTTCGCGCGCACCCCGGAGATCTACGACACCACGATCGGCTGGCGGTTCGTGAACCCGCTGATGCGCGCCGGCTGGGGCACCGACTCGATGCCGGAGACCGCGGAGAACGTGGCCGCCGCGTACGGGATCTCCCGGGAGGCGCAGGACGAGTTCGCGCTCCGGTCGCAGGAACGGGCGGCCAAGGCGCGCGCCCGCCACGCGCTGGAGATCGCGCCGATCGAGGCCCCCGCCGGGCGTCGCGGCGAGACGGCGGTCGTGGACACGGACGAGCCGCCGCGCGACACGTCGCTGGCGAAGCTGGCCGCGCTGCCGACGCCGTTCCGGGCCGGCGGCACTGTGACCGCCGGCAACTCCTCGCCGGTCAACGACGGCGCCGCCGCCCTGCTGGTGGCGAGCGAGACGGCGGTCCGGCGGTACGGTCTCACGCCGCTGGGCCGGGTGGCCGGCGCGGCCGCCGCCGGCGTGCCGCCGCGGCTCA
Organism: Actinomycetes bacterium KLBMP 9797; assembly: GCA_037414955.1. Taxonomy (GTDB): domain Bacteria; phylum Actinomycetota; class Actinomycetes; order Mycobacteriales; family Micromonosporaceae; genus Phytohabitans. The sequence continues at coordinate 9,562 of JBBEWH010000045.1, read as the reverse complement.
TGGGCATCGGCCCGGTACCCGCCACCCGGCGCCTGCTCGACCGGCTCGGCCTGCCCGTGACGCGCATGGACGTGGTCGAGCTGAACGAGGCGTTCGCGGCGCAGGCCGTGGCGGTGCTGCGCGAACTCGGCCTGCCCGAGGACGCGTCGCACGTCAACCCGCACGGCGGCGCGATCGCGCTCGGCCACCCGCTCGGCGCGAGCGGTGCCCGGCTCGCGCTCACCGCCGCCGTCGAACTCGCTCAGCGCGGCGCCCGTTATGCCCTCTGCACGATGTGTATCGGCGTCGGTCAGGGGATTTCGCTGGTGTTGGACGCTGGCTGACCCGCGTATGCTCTGGCCGTGGATCTACCCGGAGGTGTGCCAGCCGACATCGACCTGAGCCGGCCCAGCGCGGCGCGGGTCTATGACTATTTCCTCGGCGGTGCGCACAATTTCGAGATCGACCGGCAGCTGGCCGAGCAGATCGCCAGCCTGACCCCCAATCTCGCGGAGACCATGCGGGCCGGCCGCGCGTTTCTGCGGCGGGCGGTGCGGTTCCTGGCCGCCGAGGGGGTGGATCAGTACCTCGACATCGGTTCCGGCATCCCCACGGTGGGCAACGTGCACGAGGTGGCGCAAGCCGCCAATCCGAACGCCCGGGTGGTGTATGTCGACGTCGACCCGGTCGCGGTGGCGCACAGCAGGTCCATTCTGGAGGGTAACGAGCGCGCCGGGGTGATCGAGGCCGATCTGCGCGAACCCGCGCGGATCCTGGCCGAATCGCAGGAGTTGGGCCTGATCGACCTCAGTCGACCGGTCGGGCTGCTGCTGGCCGGCATCGTCCACTTCATCCCCGATGCCGACCGGCCGGGTGAGATCCTCGCCACCCTCCGCGATGCCATGCCCGCCGGCAGCTTCCTCGTCATCTCACACTCCACATTCGAGGAGCAGCCGCCGGAGATGCTGGAGGCGCAGAAGCTCTCCGGCCGCACCGCGACCGAGATCACACTCCGTTCGCGGGCCGAGATCACGGGATACTTCGGCGACTTCCGGCTCGTCGAGCCCGGCCTGGTCTTCATGCCGCGGTGGCGGCCGGACCGGCCGGAAGACGGCGACAACCACCCCGAGCGGTTCGGCGCGTACGGGGGCGTCGGCCGCAAGGGCCCGTAGGGCCGCGAACCGCGTGTTCAGCGAAGAGGGGGCGCGGCGGTTCGCGGTGCGGTGGGCGCGCGCGGCCGATGTGCTGGCGTACGTGCCGATGAGCCCGGAGGACACCGAGCGGGCGCTCCTCGCGCACACTCTCACACTGGCGGAGGCGCTGGTCGCCGAGCCGTTCCGGGCCGGCCCCGGGCAACACGTCGGTCACGCTCTCATCGACGCGCACTTCAGCGTGCCCGAGTTCCTCGAACAGACGCTCGTCATCTTCGCCCGGGAGTTCCTCACCGACCTGCGCTTCACCGGCATCCATCCGGACGAGTCGGCCGGGCGGATGGTGGCGCTGCAGGCCGCCATCGCCACCGGATACACGCGGGCGGTGCGCGACCGCACCTTCGCCCAGCAAGAGCGCATCCACCAGGCGGTCTGGGCCACCCGCAACACGATCGAGCAGGCGCTGCGGGCGTCCGAGGCGCGCTTCCGGGCGGTGTTCCAGGGCGCGGCCATGGGCATCGGCATCGGCGACATGGACGGCAACATCGTCGACGTCAACCAGGCGTTCGCGGACATGCTCGGATACACCGTGGCGGAGATGCGCACGCTCAACGTCACCGAGCTCTTCTACCCGGACGACGCGGCCGGCATCTGGGAGATGTACACCGAACTGCTGGCCGGCAAGCGCGACAGCGCCCGGCTGGAGAAGCGCTACTACCGCAAGGACCGCACCGTGGTCTGGACCGACCTGGCGGTCTCGCTGATCCGCGACGAGAACGACCAGCCGCAGTACACGGTGGCGATGGTGGAGGACATCACGGACCGGTTCGAGCTGCAGGAGCGGCTGCGGTTCCAGGCGCTGCACGACCCGTTGACCGGGCTGCCCAACCGCACCCTCTTCTTCGACCGGCTCGCCGCGCTGTTCGAGGGCGTCGCCCCGGCCCGGGTGGGCGTCTGCTTCATCGACCTCGACGGGTTCAAGGCCGTCAACGACAGCCTCGGCCACCACGTCGGCGACGAGCTGCTGGTCGTCGTGGCGCGCCGGCTCGCCGCGTCCGTCGGCGCGCGCGGGCACCTCGTCGCGCGCATGGGCGGCGACGAGTTCGTGATCCTGGTCGACGACTCCACCGGCACCGACAGCGTGGTCCGGGTGGCGGACGCGGCGCTCGCGGCCGTCGCCGCGCCGGTGCGCATCGAGGGCCACCAGGCGCTGTCGGTCACGGCGAGCATCGGCATCGTCGAGTGCCCCGCGGCCGAGACCACCCCCACCGAGATGATGAAGGCCGCCGACACCACGCTGTACTGGGCCAAGGCCGAGGGCCGCGGCCGGTGGGCACTCTACGACGCGGACCGCAGCGCCCGGCAGATGGCGCGGGCGGCGCTCGCCGCCGCGCTGCCCGGCGCGCTGGAGGCCGGCGAGTTCACGGTGGAGTACCAGCCGATCGTCGCGCTCGACGGCGGCGCGCTCCGGGCGGTGGAGGCGCTGGTGCGCTGGCGCCACCCGGAGCTCGGCCTGGTGCGGCCGGACGAATTCATCGGGCTCGCAGAGGAGACCGGGCTCATCGTCCGGCTCGGCCGGTGGGTGCTGGAACAGGCATGCACGGACGCGGCCGCCTGGCAGCGCCAGTTCCCCGACGCGGCGCTCGTCGTCAGCGTCAACCTGGCGGTGCGGCAGGCCAACGCGCCCGGCATCGTCGAGGACGTGGCCCACGTGCTCGCGCGCACCGGGCTGCCGGCCGGGCTGCTGCAACTCGAGCTCACCGAGAGCGCCATCATGCCGACCGTCGGCGAGCCGGTGCACTCGCTGCGCGGGTTGGCCGCCATCGGGGTACGCATCGCGATCGACGACTTCGGCACCGGGTACTCGAACCTGGCGTACCTGCGGCGGTTGCCGATCCACGCGCTCAAGCTGGCCGGGCCGTTCATCGAAGGGTTGCGCTCCGGCCGGGTCGCCGACTCGGCGAGCCTGGCCGACGAGCGCATCGTCGACGCGCTGGTGCGGCTCGCGCACGCGCTCGGGCTGACCGTGACGGCTGAGGCGGTGGAGACCGCCGAGCAGGCCGACCTGCTCCGCGCGCTGGCCTGCGACACCGCCCAGGGCCTGCTCTTCGGCGGCCCCACCTCCGCCGACAACATCACCGCCCTCCTCCGCACCCAATCAAAACGGCGACATACATGTCGTTAGAACGACTTGAGGCACGCCTTGATCATGGGGAAGGTCATGGGAGGAGGGTGAGGAGGAGTTCGGCGGTGGCGTCGCAGTGTTCTTCCATCGCGGCGCGGGCGCCCAGCACGTCCCCGGCGAGCACGGCCTCGACGACCTGGCTGTGCTGGGCGTCGGAGTGGTCCAGGTTGCGGGCGATCACCGGGATCGCCGCGAGCAGCCGGTCGAGGGTGAGCTGCACGTCGGCGACCGCGGCGGCCAGCGACGGGGAGCCGCTGGCCGCCGCGATCGCCAGGTGCAGTCGGGAGTCGGCCACCCGGCGGGTGCCCGGGTCACGGTCCCGCGACGCGGTCAGGCAGGTCACCAGCTGCTGCCGGTCGGCGGCCGCCAGGGCCCGGCTGGCGGCGAGCCCGGCCGCGCCCGGCTCGACGACCCGCCGGAAGTCGAGCGCGTCCGGCAGCGCGTCGCCCATATCCCGGGCGACCCGGACGGCGTCCGGCTGCCCGCCGGCGGGCCAGGCGGCGGTGGCGGAGACCACGAACGTGCCGCCGCCGCGCCCGCGCCGGGACTCCAGGTAGCCGGCGTCCCGCAGCGCGCCGATCGCCTCGCGCAGCGTGACCCGGCTGACCCGGAGCCGCTCGGCCAGCTCCCGTTCGGACGGTAGCCGCTCGCCGACCTGCACCATGCCGAGTTTGATCGCCTGCACCAGCCGGGCCACCGTGATCTCGAACGCGTTGCCGCCCTTGACGGGCCGCCACATCGCCGCGATCACCGGCTGGTCGGCGCCGCTGCGCGACTCGGCCGGCATCGCGGCCGGGTCCGAGAGGTCAGCCACCGTGGTAGTCACCCGGCCGAATCTACTCGGCGGCTGCGATAGGCGGCGGCGCGTCCGCCGCCGGCTCCACGGAATCCGGGAGGTTGGGGTCCGGGACGTTGTGCCGCGGTCCGGTGAACCAGTGGCGTGCGCTGAGCATCCACCACAGCCAGGCCCCGCCGAGCACCACCGCGACCGCGACGATCGTGTAGTTGAACGTGGCGGCCGTGATCGGCGACGCGGTCGGCAGCACGAAGAGCACGCAGATGATCGCGACCCAGACGATCGCCGCCCAGCCGACGACGGCGCTCCACCGGCCGAGGTGCCACGGTCCGTGCTGGAAGTCCGGGTTGCGGCGGCGCAGGAACACCGGTGTCACGTACGCGATGTAGAGGCCGATGACGGCGATCGACGTCGCGGCCAGGTACGCGGTGGTGTTCCACAGCGACGGCAGCACGAGCAGGCTCGAGCAGGTGACGCACAGCCAGATCGAGTTGGTGGGCGTACCGGTGCGCGGGTTGACCTTCCGCCACAGCCGGGAGCCGGGCAGGGCGCCGTCCCGGCTGAACGCGTACGCCATCCGGGAGTTCGCCGTCACCGACGCCATGCCGCAGAAGAACTGCGCGACGACGCAGATGAACAGCAGGAAGGTACCCAGGTTGTCGCCGGCCGCGTCGATGAAGATCTGCGCGGGCGGCAGGCCGAGGTCGGTGGTGCGCTGCGCCTCGTAGTCCTGAATGGACCAGGTGATCGCGAACAGCAGCAGGAACCCGGCGATGACCGAGACCACCACCGACATGACGATGCCGCGCGGCGCGGATCGGGTGGCGTCGTGCGTCTCCTCGGCGACGTGCGCGCTCGCGTCGTACCCGGTGTAGGTGTACTGCGCCATGAGCAGGCCGACGAGCACGGCGTAGGCGCCCGCGCCGGCGAACCCGAACCCGGTGGCGTTCTTGACCTCGAAGAACACCTCCGAGATCGGCTTGTGCTGGTCCGGTACGACCGCGAGGACGCCGACGATCACCGCCACGCCGACCAGGTGCCACCAGGCGCTGACGTCGGACAGCAGCCGCACCAGGTTCACGCCGAACGTGTTCAGCAGCCCGTGCGCCACGATGATGACCAGGAACACCAGGAACGTGCGCCCGGTGGTCACCTCCATGTCGAACGTCAGGCTGAGGAACGCCGACGTGGTGATGGCGGCGCCGAAGTCGATGGCGGCGGTCACCGCGACCTCGCCGAGGAAGTTGAACCACCCCACGAACCAGGCCCACGCCGCCTTGTTCCGCTTGGCGAGCGCGGCGGCCCACCAGTAGAGGGCGCCGGCCGTCGGGTACACCGAGCAGATCTCCGCCATCGCGAGCGCGACCAGGGTGACCATGCCGCCGACGAAGAGCCAGCCGAGCGTGATGGCGAGCGGCCCGCCGGCGGTCATGGCGATGCCGTACGACGTGATGGCGCCGGCGAGGATCGAGATGATCGAGAAGGAAACCGCGAAGTTGGAGAAACCGGACAGCTTCCGGTGGAGTTCCTGCTTGTATCCGAGTTCGGCGAGGCGTTCCTCGTCGGTGAGCGAGCTCATCGTGCCACCCTTCTGTGACCCTGACCACACACCCGTGTGGCACATGGTGGCCCGCTGACGACGGTCGCGTCAATGGATCTCCCGCCTCCAATTCGACCGTTAACAGACCTTTAGCGTCCCGGCCCCATGCTTGACCCATGATCGGGGCGTCCTTCATGTAGCTCTAACAACTTCAGGGACGCCTTGATCATGAGAAGCGATCTACGATGGCGACGGCATTGACGAATCAATGGTTTGCCAGTAGACCTTTCTGCATGGAGGCGCGCGGATGATGTCGGTGGAGGAGCTCCGGGTCGCGGTGGAGTCCGGCAAGGTCGACACCGTCGTGCTCGCGCTCGTCGACATGCAGGGCCGGCTGCAGGGCAAGCGCTTCCACGCCCAGCACTTCCTCGACGAGGTGGTGGCGCACGGCAGCGAGGGGTGTAACTACCTCCTCGCGGTCGACGTCGACATGAACACCGTCGAGGGATACGCGATGTCGTCCTGGGAGCGCGGCTACGGCGACTTCGCGATGGCGCCCGACCTGGCCACGCTGCGCCGAGTGCCGTGGCAGCCGGGCACCGTGCTGGTGCTCGCCGACCTGCGGTGGTTGGACGGGAGCGGTGACGTGGTGGCGTCGCCCCGGCAGATCCTGCGCCGGCAGCTCGACCGGCTCGCAGGGCACGGCCTGACCGCGTACGCGGGCACCGAGCTGGAGTTCGTGCTCTACCGGGATTCCTACGAAGCCGCCTGGCAGAAGGGCTACCGCGACCTGACGCCGGCCAACCAGTACAACGTGGACTACTCGCTGCTCGGCACCGCCCGGGTGGAGCCGCTGCTGCGCCGGATCCGCAACGACATGGCCGGCGCCGGGCTGGTGCCGGAGAGCGCGAAGGGCGAGTGCAACCTCGGCCAGCACGAGATCGCCTTCCGGTACGCGGACGCGCTCACCTGCGCCGACCACCACGTGATCTACAAGAACGGGGCGAAGGAGATCGCGGCCCAGGAGGGCATGGCGATCACCTTCATGGCGAAGCCCAACCAGCGCGAGGGTAACTCCTGCCACATCCACTTCTCGCTGCGTACCGTCGATGGCGCCGGTGCGATGCACGGCGACGGCGCGGCGGGGTTGTCCCGGACCGGGGAACGGACGCTGGCCGGCCTGCTCGCCACGATGCGGGAGCTGAGCCTGTTCTACGCCCCGAACATCAACTCCTACAAGCGTTACCAGCCCGGCTCGTTCGCGCCGACCGCCGTGCGCTGGGGGGTCGACAACCGCACCTGCGCGCTGCGCCTCGTCGGCCACAGCGCGTATTCGCTGCGCGTGGAGAACCGGGTGCCGGGCGCCGACGTCAACCCGTACCTGGCGATCGCCGCCCTGGTGGCCGGCGCGCTGCACGGCATCGAGCGCGAGCTCGACCTGGAAGACGTGTACGCCGGCAACGCCTACGGCGACGCGACCGCGCCGCGGGTGCCCGGGACGTTGCGCGACGCGCTGGCGCTGTGGGAGGCGTCGCCGGTGGCGGCCGAGGCGTTCGGCGCCGAGGTGGTCGCCCACTACGCCAACAACGCGCGGGTCGAACTGGCGGCGTTCGATGCGGCGGTGACCGACTGGGAGATGTTCCGTGGCTTCGAACGACTCTGAGATAACGAATCCGGCGACGGGGCGAACCATCGCGGCCGTCCCGGCGTACACCGTAGAAGAGACCGACGCGGCGATCGAGCGCTCGAGGGGGGCGTTCGACTCGTGGCGGCGGGTCTCACCGGGCGATCGGGCCCGGCTGCTGCGGCGTTTCGCCGCGGTGGTCGACGCTCACCTTCCGGAGCTGGCAGACCTGGAGGTGCGCAACGCCGGGCACACCATCGGCAACGCGCGATGGGAAGCGGGCAACGTCCGCGACGTGCTCGACTACTACGCCGGCGCCCCCGAGCGGCTCACCGGCCGGCAGATTCCGGTGCCGGGCGGGTTGGACGTCACGTTCCACGAGCCGCTCGGGGTCGTCGGCGTCATCGTGCCGTGGAACTTCCCGATGCCGATCGCCGGCTGGGGCTTCGCGCCCGCGCTGGCCGCCGGCAACACGGTGGTGCTGAAGCCCGCCGAGCTGACCCCGCTCACCGCGCTCCGGCTCGGCGAGCTGGGGCTGGAGGCGGGACTTCCGGAGGGCGTCTTCACCGTCGTACCCGGAAAAGGCGCCGTGGTGGGCGAACGGTTCGTGACGCATCCGGCGGTGCGCAAGGTGTGTTTCACCGGGTCGACCGAGGTCGGCAAGCGGATCATGGCCGGCTGTGCCGGCCAGGTGAAGCGGGTGACGCTGGAGTTGGGCGGCAAGAGCGCGAACATCGTGTTCGCGGACGCCGACCTCGCGGCCGCGGCGGCCGCGGCGCCGGCCGCGGTGTTCGACAACGCCGGCCAGGACTGCTGCGCGCGGTCGCGGCTGCTGGTCCAGAGATCGGTGTACGACGAGTTCCTGTCCCTCCTGGAGCCGGCGGTGCGCGCCTTCCGGGTCGAGGACCCGGCTCTCGAGACGGCCGAGATGGGCCCGCTGATCTCGGCGGCGCAGCGCGCCACCGTATCCTCCTATGTGGATGGTGCGAAGGTGGCGTTCGCCGGCTCCGCGCCCGACGGCGACGGCTTCTGGCACCCACCCACGGTGCTGCTGGCCGACTCGCCGGCCGACCGCCATTGGCGGGAGGAGATCTTCGGCCCGGTCGTGTCGGTGCTGCCGTTCGAGGACGAGGACGAGGCGCTGCGGCTGGCCAACGACACCGAGTACGGCCTGTCCGGCTCAATCTGGACCCGCGACGTGGGCCGCGCGATCCGGGTGGCCCGCGGCGTGGAGTCCGGCAACCTGAGCGTCAACTCCCACTCGTCGGTGCGCTACTGGACGCCGTTCGGCGGCATGAAACAGTCCGGCCTGGGCCGCGAGCTGGGCCCCGACGCCCTGTCGTCGTTCACCGACGTCAAAAACGTGTTCATCGCATCATGATCAAGGCGCCCTTCACGTAGTGAGAACTACGTGAAGGACGCCTTGATCATGGGGAAGGGGATTGGTGTGAGGCTCGCGGACAGGGTAGCGGTGATCACGGGGGCCGGGTCGGGGATCGGGCTGGCCACCGCCCGGCGGTTTCGGGACGAGGGCGCGTTCGTGGTGTGCGTGGACATCTCCGCCGATGCCGGGAAAGCGGCGGCGGAGGAAGTGGGCGGCGAGTTCGTCGCGTGCGACGTTTCGGACGAATCCTCCGTGCGAGAGCTGTTCGACGGCGTGGCGGCGCGGCACGGCCGGGTCGACATCGCGTTCAACAACGCCGGCATCTCCCCGCCCGACGACGACTCGATCCTGGTCACCGGCCTGGACGCCTGGGAGCGGGTCATCAAGGTCAACACGACCAGCGTGTTCCTGTGCTGCAAGTACGCGCTGCCGCACATGCAGCGCCAGGGCCGCGGGTCGATCATCAACACCGCGTCGTTCGTCGCCCTGATGGGCGCCGCGACCAGCCAGATCGCGTACACGGCGAGCAAGGGCGGGGTGCTGGCGCTGACCCGCGAGCTGGGCGTGCAGTTCGCGCGGGAGGGCATCCGGATCAACGCGCTCTGCCCTGGCCCGGTGGCGACGCCGCTGCTGAACGAGCTGTTCGCCAAGGACCCCGAGCGGGCCGCGCGCCGCCTGGTGCACGTGCCGATGGGCCGGTTCGCCGAGCCGGCGGAGATCGCCGCCGCGGTCGCGTTCCTGGCCAGCGACGACGCGTCGTTCATCACGGCCGCCCAGTTCGTCGTCGACGGCGGCATCACCGGCGCCTACGTCACCCCGCTCTGATCTCACGTTTCATGATCAAGGCGTGCGGGGCCGGGGTGTTACCTAGAGCGGGGTGGCGGGTTGAGTGATTGGGGGGCG
>JBBEWH010000044.1:0-38828 GCA_037414955.1 Actinomycetes bacterium KLBMP 9797 | reverse complement strand
ACAACGCCCCACCCATACCCACGCCCACCCCCCGGGCCGTCCCCCCCCGTCACGCACGCCTTGATCATGAAGAGGTGGCCTGGACGAGGGCCGCGAAGGGGCGCTGGTCGCCGTCGCCCTCCGGGTGCCACTGCACGCCGAGCACGAACCGGCGCGCCGGGTCTTCCACCGCCTCGATCACGCCGTCGTCGGCCCAGCCGGTCGCGATGAGGCGACCGGGGTCGGCGACGCCCTGGTGGTGGTATGCGTTGACCTCGCTGTCGTCACCCATGATCTCGGCGATCCGGCTGCCGGGCCGGAACGTGACGCCGTGCGAGCCGTACAGCCCCACCGCCGGGCGGTGCTTGTCGTGCCCCACCACGTCGGGCAGGTGTTGGTGCAGCCGTCCGCCGTACGCCACCGCCAGCATCTGCATGCCCCGGCAGACGCCGAGCACCGGCAGGTCGGCGGCCAGCGCCGCGTGCAGCAGGGGCAGTTCGCCCGCGTCGCGGTCCGGGCGGGTGTCGGTGAGTGGGCCGGGCGTCTCGCCGTATCGTTCCGGGTGGATGTCGGCCCCGCCGGCCAGGACCAGGCCGTCGATGGCGCGGACCACGTCGGCGCCGTCGGGGTCGGGCGGGAGGACGACCGCGCGGCCACCGGCCGCGGTCACCATCCGGATGTACGTGTACGGCAGAAGCGCCGCCGGCACGTCCTGCCAGATTCCCCAGGACGCGGGTTCCACATACGACGTGATACCGATGATCGGTCGAGCCATGATCCCCCCACCCTACCCGCGCCCCCATGATCAAGGCGTCCTTCAAGTCGTTATGACTACTTGAAGGACGCCTTGATCATGGGGTGGGTTCGAGGCGGAAGATGTGCAGCGGGCGGCCGCCGGCGCGTGCGACGTACGCCTCGTAGGCCGGCCACTCGGTCACCGCGAGCCCCCAGGCCCGGTCTCGCTCCGCCCCGTCGAGCTTCCGGGCGCGCACCCGGACCCGCGCACCCTTCAGGGTGACGCTGGCGTCCGGGTTCGCCAGCAGGTTGAGCGCCCACGCCGGCTGGTGTCGCTGCCCCCAGTTGGAGCCGATCACCACGTATCCGTCGCCGTCCGGGATGTAGAGCAGCGGCGTGGTACGCGGCTCGCCGGACCGCCGTCCGGTCGTGGTGAGCAGCAGCGACGGTACGAGACCGAGGGCGACCAGCCGGCCACCGGTGAGCCGGCCGACGAAGCGGTCGAGCGGCGGGAGCACCCGCCGGGCGATAGTGGCGAACCAGACCTCGCCGCCGATTCGGCGCGCGAGGGTGCGGATGGGCGACATCATTCCATAATGATCGCTGTGTGGGATGAGAACCGTGCGGGCGGTAACCCACGATGGGTGGTGGCCGAACTCGTGGCCGACGCGACCCGTCACCGGTTCCCGGCGGACGTGCTCGCGATCGGCGTGCACGGCTCGCTGGCGCACGGCGACGACACCGACACCAGCGACGTCGACATGATCGTCGTGACCTACCGGCCGGGGAGCGGGCCGCGGCCGGTCACCCGCCGGGTCGACGGGGTGCTCGTCGACCTCAGCGTGATCGGCGCCGACCAGTACCTCCAGCACGCGCGCACGCTGTCCACGTCGTGGCCGCTCGCCGCCGACCGGTACGTGACGACCCGGCCGATCCACGACCCGGACGCCTGGCTGGAACGGCTCCGCGACACGCACCTGAGCCGGCTCGCGGACGCCCGGCCGGCGGAGTTCAGCACCCTCGCCCGGGAGGCGTGGTGCCGGGCCGCGTCGGCGCACGCGCGGGCGATCCGCCTCATCCAGTGGTACGACACCGACACCGCGATGCTCATGATCGGCGAGAGCCGCCTGAACGCGGCCATGGTGGTGGGCCTGCTGACCCGCACCTACTTCCGCAACAACGCGGACGCGGTCAAGCGCACCGGCCTGGCCGGCGTCGACATGACCGAGCTGGGCATCGTGCTGCGCGACCAGGCCGACGAACTGGCCGCCCGCGGCCGCCCCGTAGACGCCTCGGTAAGCCAACTCTTCGACCCCTAGCCCCGATGCAAGGAAGGGCCCCTTGTTATCGCTTTTCGCATAGGAAGGGGCCCTTCCAATCACAGGGCGCCGTTGACGGCGATCAGCGAGCCGATCAGATAGGTCGCCGCGGCGGCTGCCGCGCCGAGGAGGAGCTGCCGCGCGCCGCTGCCCCACCACGACCGGTTGGTGAATCGCGCGACCAGCGCGCCGGCCGTGAAGAGGCCGACCCCGCCGATCGCCAGCGCCAGCCAGAGCTGCTCGAAGCCCAGCAGGTAACTCGCCAGCGGCACCAGGGCGCCGACGGAGAAGCAGAGGAACGACGAGCCGGCCGCCACCCACGGGCTCGGCCGCTCCTCGGGGTCGACGCCGAGCTCCTCCCGGACGTGTACCCGCAGCGCCTCGTCCGGGTTGGTCTTCAGCGCGTCGGCGACCTGCTGGGCGAGGTCGCGGGGCAGGCCGCGGGCGGTCCACAGCTCGACCAGTTCGCCCGCCTCCACCTCCGGGAAGCGCTCCAGCTCCCGCCGCTCCTTGGCGACCTCGGCGGCGACCTGCTCGTTCTGCGAGCTGACGCTGGTGTACTCGCCGAGGCCCATGGAGATCGCGCCGGCGACGAGGCCGGCCACGCCGGTGAGCACGATGTGGTGCGACGCCACCCCGCCGCCGCCCACGCCGGCGATCAGCGCGATGTTGGTGACCAGGCCGTCCATGGCGCCGAAGACGGCCGGCCGCAGCCAGCCGCCGGAGACGTCCGCGTGGTGGTGCTCCCTGGCGCCTTCCGCCATGATCAAGGCGTCCTTGAAGTCGCTATAACGACGTGAGGGACGCCCTGATCATGGAGGATCGCGATCATGGGAGGGTCAGGATCTCGTACCCGTCGTCGGTCACCACGATCGTGTGCTCGAACTGGGCGGTCCACCGGCGGTCCTTGGTCACCACGGTCCACCCGTCGCGCCACATGTCGTACTCATGGGTGCCGAGCGTGATCATCGGCTCGATGGTGAACGTCATGCCCGGCTCGATGACCACGTCGAGTTGGGGATTGTCGTAATGCGGCACGTACAGCCCACTGTGGAACGCCTCGCCGATGCCGTGCCCGGTGAAGTCGCGCACCACCCCGTATCCGAACCGGCGCGCGTAGGCCTCGATGACCCGGCCGACCGCGTTCAGCGCGCGGCCCGGCGCCACCGCGCGGATGCCGCGCATCATGGCCTCGTGGGTGCGCTCGACCAGCAGGCGGGCCTCTTCCGACACGTCGCCGACGAGGAAGGTGGCGTCGGTGTCGCCGTGCACGCCGTTGAGATAGGCGGTGACGTCGACGTTGATGATGTCGCCGTCTTCAAGCACGGTCGAATCCGGGATACCGTGGCAAATTACTTCGTTGAGGCTGGTGCAGCACGACTTCGGGAAGCCCTTGTAGCCCAAGGTCGAGGGGTAGGCGCCGTGATCGCACAGGAACTCGTGCACCACCCGGTCGATCTCGTCGGTGGTGACGCCCGGCTTGCACTGCTCGCCGGCGAGCTGGGTGGCCTGCGCCGCCAGCCGGCCCGCGATCCGCATCTTCTCGATCGTCTCGGGCTTCTGCACATGCGAGCCGCGCCACTGTTTCGGCTGCTTCTTGCCGACGTATTCGGGGCGGACGATGTGCGCGGGCACCTGACGCCACGGCGAGAGCTGGCCGGGCACGAGAGGGGCACGGACTTTCATGACCCCCACCCTAGCGCCGGTCCGCGGCCGGTCGATCATTGCCGCAACAGAACGCGTGTGAAACGGTGATTCGTGTGGACCATGAGTTTTCGACGCGGAGCGAGCTCACCGGTGACCAGGTGACCGTGTGGGTGCGCGGCGACGTCGACATGGCGACGGCCGACCTGTTGTACAAGGCCGCGACCCCCGAAGGGGCCCGCCGGCTCACGCTCGACCTGACCGAGGTCCCGTTCTTCGACTCGGCCGGCATCCACACCCTGATCCGGCTCACCGGCCGCTTCCCGGACGCGCTGAGCGTCGTACCGTCCCGGCGGGTGCGCCGGGTGTTGGAGATCGCCGGGCTCGGCGACCAACCCTGGCTAGCCCCATGATCAAGGCGTCCTTCACGTAGTGAGAACGACGTGAAGGACGCCTTGATCATGGGAGAGGGGTTAGGCGCGGCGGCGTTCGACGGGGAGGCGGGAGCGGGTCAGCAGGCCGGCGCCCAACATCGCGACCACCGGCACCACCAGCACCACCGCCACCGTCGTCCACGGCACCCCCAGCGGGTACGGCGGGTCCACCGGCCAGCGGTCCGCGCTGGCCTGGTTGTACGCGACCAGCACCGCTACCGACGCGCCGAGCCCGGCGAGCACCCCGAGCACCGAGCCCAACCCGGCGATCACCCCCGACTGGCTGAGCGACAGCCGGCGGCGTACCCCCGGACTGGCGCCCACCGCACCGAGCGTGGCCAGGTCGGCGCGGCCGTCGGCGGCGGCCAGGCCGGTGGCGATGCCGGCCGCGCCCAGCGTGATCAGCCCGGCCGCGGCGGCCAGGATCAGCATGATCGGGTCGCTGCCCGCCGACGGCCGCGCCTCCACGGTGGACTGGAGGCCCGCGTTCAGCTCGAACAGGGCCGCGCTGAGCGCGTCCCGCTCGTCCTGGGTCGGCATCCGCTCGGTGGCCACGACGATCCCGTTGAACTCGACCGCGTACCCGGCGGCGCGGACGGCCGCCGGCGAGACGATCGTGCCGAAGGCCACCCCGTCGACGCGCGGCGCGTAGCCGGGCACCACGAGCGTGCGCAGCTTCGCCGCCTTTTCCGGCGTGATCGTGCCGTCCCCGTCCGCGGTCGGGTCGTAGAGCTCCAGCGTCACCTTGCCGTCGACCAGGTAGCGCGGGTTGTCGACGACCACCCCACCGGCGTCGAGGGTGGCGCGGGCCCGGGCGAGCTCCGCGCCGGTCGCCCCGGTCAGGGCCGGGACCACCGACCCGTCCCCGACCTGGATGCCACCGCCGCCCCAGGCGCCCATGCCATGCGCGCAGCGCGCGTCCCGGCGAGCGGCCCGCTGGTCGGCGCGGCTCAGCGGAACGCCGGTGTCGTTCGCGTACGGGCACTCCTGGTCCTTCGGCAGCCGCGTGCCCAGCCCGCATTCGCGCCGCTTCGCGGGCGGGATGTCGGCGCAGACCGCCCAGCCGATCTGGGCGGTGCCGGCCGCCGGCAGGTGCCGCCGGGCCGTGGCCGCGACCGTGTCCAGGTCCGGGATCGGGTCCGGCTTGGTGATGTCGTGGCTGCGGTCGAAGTGCGTGATCCGTGCGTTGCCGAGCGGCATGGACGCCCGGTAGGTGGCATCGAGGCGAGCGCTGTCCGCGGTGAGGATCACGCCGATGGCCACGCTGCCGGCCACCGCCGCCATGACCGCGGCGATCGCCGGCGCGGCGGCGGCCCGGTTGCGTGCGGTGTCCCGCAGCGCGATCCGCGGCGTGAGCGGCAGCACCCGCCCGAGCCGGGCGATCAGGCCGACCAGCGCCGGCGTGCAGAGCACCAGGCCGAACTGGCCGACGATCAGGCCGGCGAGGATGACGTTCGGGGAGGACTCCCAGGCGCCGTACGCCGCGACGCCGGTGCCGCCCGCGACCAGCGCGAGGCCGAGCGCCAGCCAGCGCTTGCGGGACCGGTGCACCCCGCGCCGGCCGGTGAGGGCGGCCACCACGTTCACCCGCGCGGCGGTGAACGCGGGCACCAGCGCGCCGAGCAGACCGGTGCCGACGGCCACCCCGACGATCGCGAGCAGCGCCAGCGGGAACACCCGGTACCCGCCGGCCCGCGCCTGCACGACGTACAGTTCGATCAGCGGGCGCAGCGCGAACGCGGCCAGCACGCCGAGCACCAGCCCGACCGCCGCGGCCAGCGCACCCAGCACCACGCCGTCGGCCAGCACGATCCGGCGCAGGTGCGCCGGCGTACCCCCGTTCGCGGCCACCAGCGCGAGCTCGCGCTGGCGGCGGCGCGCACCCACCGCGAACGCCGGGCCCGCGAGCAACACCACTTCGAGTACGCCGAGCCCGGCGACCAGGCCACCGATGGCGACCGCCTCGGTGGCGTCGGTCGTCTGCAGCGCGGCGGCCGGTGGGGGATCCCGCAGCACGGCCCGGGACAGCACGACGAAGCCGTGCTGGTTCAGCTCGCGGACCTGCGTCCAGGTCACCGGCCCGGGCGCGTCCCACAGCCAGACGTTCGGGCTGAACGCGTCGGACTCGGCCGGCATCGCGCCGGCCGGGAACGCGATCGTCTCCTGCAGCTGGCTGGGGAACTCGACGATCCCGGTGACCGTCCACGACCGGCTGCGGTCGACGCTCTGCACGGTGTCGCCGACGCCCGCGTCGAGCCGCCCGACCGCCTGCCGGGTGAGCGCCACCTCGCTCGTGCCGGTCGGGGCGCGGCCGTCGAGCAGCGTGGCGAACCCATCGACCAGCGGGCTGCCGAGGTCCACCTCGCGGGTGTTGAGTCGCCCCACGCCCGCGGCGGTGCGCAGCTCGATCATCCCGAGGCCGGTCTGCGTCACCCGACCGCCGCCGGGCAGCTGGGCCAGCACGTCCTTGTCCGCCACCGCGTCGATGACCGGACTGCCGTCGATCGAGTACGACTCGGCGTCCGGCGACTGGGTCACGGTGCCGGTGCCGGCCCACTCCACCCGGGCGTCGGCGGTGCCCAGCAGCTGGGTCGCCTTCTCGTCCGGGGTCAGCTGGAACATGTCGTAGCTGGCGGCGGCGAAGGTCAGCGCCAGCACCGGCAGCGCGATCATCGCGACCACCAGCGCGGACCGGCCCTTGGCGCGGCGGGCCTCCCGGCGGGCGATCCGCAGCGCGGTCCACCAGGCCGTCATGACGCGGGCTCCAGCAGCTGCTCGGCGCCGGCCAGCGGGCCGGCGGTGTCCACGATGACGCCGTCGCGCAGGAAAACCACCCGGTCGGCCCACGCCGCGTGCCGGGCCTCGTGGGTCACCAGCACGCCGGCCGCGCCGGCATCCACCCGGGTACGCAGCAGCCGCAGTACCGCCTCGCCCGTCTGCGAGTCGAGGGCGCCGGTCGGCTCGTCGGCGAGCACCAGCCGGCGGTCGCCGATCAGCGCGCGGGCGATCGCCACCCGCTGCTGCTGCCCGCCGGACATCTCGTCCGGGAACCGGCCCGCCAGCTCGCCGAGCTGCACCTCGCCGAGCGCGGTGAGGGCCAGTCGCCGGGCCTGGCGCACGCCCATGCCGTCCAGCTCCAACGGAAGCGCCACGTTCTCCACGGCGGTCAGGCTTGCCAGCAGGTTGAGGTCCTGGAAGACGTACCCGATGGCGCGGCGGCGCACGGCCGCGAGCTGGCGCTTGGACATCTGACCGAGCGGCTGGCCCTCGACGAATACCTCGCCGCCCGACGGCTTGTCCAGCCCGCCCGCGATGTTGAGCAGCGTCGACTTGCCGGAGCCGGAGGGTCCCATCACGGCGACCAGCTCGCCGGTCGCGACGGCGAGCGTGACGCCGCGCAGCGCGTGCACCGCGGCCTCCCCACTGCCGTGCGTGCGCCGCGCGTCGCGGATTTCCAAGACCATCATGTCGTCACCTCGTCATGCTCGCGGGCCCCGTGTGGCGCGGCCTCGTGCGCGGTCTTCGCCGGCGCGGCGGGTGCCGGCCGGTGGCGCACCAGGCTGGCCTCGCAGTGGTCCAGCCACCGCACCTCGGCCTCCGCCTGGTAGATCATGGCGTCCAGCACCAGCCGCCAGGGCAGCTCCGCCGGGTCCGCGTCGCGGGCCTTCAACCGCGTGTACTCCTGAAGCGTGCGCATCGTCGCCGTGCGCTGGCTCTGCACCACGCGCCGCACGTCCACGCCCGGGGTGGTGATGGCGAGCGCCAGCTTGATGGCCAGTTCGTCGCGCGGCCGGTCGGCGCGGCTGATCGGAGTGCTGAACCAGGCGGTCACCTCGCTGCGACCGGCGTCCGTGATCTCGTACGGCCGCTGCCCCCCGTCGTGCTCCGGCAGCGGACGGACCAGCCCGTCCCGTTCCAGCCGCGACAGCGTGGTGTAGACCTGCCCGATGTTGAGCGGCCAGGTGGCGCCGGTGGACTCCTCGAAGGCGGCGCGAAGCTGGTAGCCATACATCGCCCCGCGTTCCAGGAGGGCGAGCAGACCGTGTCGAATGGACATGGCTACCGAGTATGCATACCCGGTATGCCCACCACAAGTTCGCTCATGACATCTTCATGATCAGGGCGCCCTTCACGTCGTTAGAACTACTTGAAGGACGCCCTGATCATGGGAGTGCCCCGCGGGTGCCGGTGGCGCGCGTACGGCAGACTTGGCCGGTGCCTCACCATGACGTCGACCGCCCGCGTTCTCGGCGAGCGGTGCTGGCCGCCGCGCTGGGCGCGGTCGCCGCCGCCCCGCTCGCGGGCTGTGAGCTTCTCGACGGCGGCGATCCGGCCCCGGTGGTCAGCCCCGACCCGCTCGCACCGCTCCTCGCCGAGGCGCTCGACCTCGCCGGCCGGCACGAGGCGGCGATCGCGGCGTACTCCGCGCTGGCCGCCCGCCTGACCCCGGTCGCCGAGGCGCACCGGGAGCACGCAGCGGAGCTGGCCCGGATCACCGGCACGCCGCTGTCGGGCGCCAGCCCGCCGGCCGCCACCGGCTCGCCCGCTCCGCCGGCCGGTGACGCCAAGGCGACCCTGGCCGCCCTGCGCGCGGCCGAGCAGACCGGTCAGAAGAACGCCACCGCCGCCTGCCTCGCCGCGCCCGCCGACCGGGCGGCCCTGCTGGGCTCCATCGCCGCCGCCCGGGCCACCCACCTGGAGGTCGTCCGATGACGCCCCCGATCCCCATGATCAAGGCGTCCCTCACGTTGTTAGAGCGACATGAAGGACGCCTTGATCATGGGAAGGGGGCGCGGTGACGACGCTGAACGAGGCGCTCGCCGCGGAGCATGCGGCGGTGTACGCGTACGGGCCGATCGGGGCGCGGCTGACCGGCGGGGACGCCACCTCGGCTCGCGCGGCCGAGGCGGCGCACCGGGCCCGGCGGGACGCGCTGATCCTCCGGCTGACCCAGGACAGCGCCACGCCGGCGCCGGCCGCGCCCGCGTACACGCTGCCCTTCCCGGTCACCGACAAGGCGAGCGCGCTGCGCCTGGCCGTGGAGATCGAGGCGCGGACGGCGGCCATCTGGCGCGGCGCCCTGGCCGGCACGACGGACGCCGACCGGGATACCGCGCTGAAGGCGCTGACCGACTGCGCGGTACGCGCCACCCGCTGGCGCCGCGCGGCCGGCGTCACCCCCGCCACCGTCCCCTTCCCGGGACGCCCTGATCTTGGGGAGGAAGGGGTGAGTCGGTGCGCCGCCCGATGCGGCGGCGCTCCGGCGCGTTACGCTCTGCGCAGCCACGGGGTGTGCGGTCCGGTGGCGAGTGAGCGTGGCCGCATGCAGGGTAAAGATGACGGTAAAGGGGTGCGGAGATGACGGAGCGTGGCCGCACCACCCGGGTGTCGCCGCCACGGGTCGCCGCTGACCGGGTGCGTGCCGTCGTCGAGCCGGTGATCGTGGCCGCCGGATACGACGTGGAAGAGTTCGCGGTGTCGCGGGCCGGCCGGCGTCACATGGTCCGGGTGGCCATCGACGGCGACGGCGGGGTGAGCCTCGACACGATCGCCGACGTCTCCCGAGCGGTGTCGGCGGCGCTCGACGCGGCCGAGGAAGCCGGCGGCGACCTGCTGCCGGGGGAGTATGAGCTGGAGGTCGGCTCCCGCGGGGTGAGCCGCCCGCTGACCCTGCCCCGGCACTGGCGGCGCAACGTGGGCCGCCTGGTCAAGGTCACGGTGGCGGGGCGCTCGCTGACCGGCCGGATCATGGCCGCCGACGACGAAGGCGTGGTGCTGGACGTCGACGGCACCCACCACGAGGCGGCGTACGCCCAGCTGGGCTCGGGGCGCATCGAGGTGGAGTTCACCCGCGGCGATGACGGCGGTCAAGGCGACGAGGAAGACGACGACGAAGACTTCGAGATCGAGGAGGACGAGGAGAGGTGAACATCGACCTCGCGGCGCTGCGCGCCCTGGAGCGCGAGCGGGAGATCCCGTTCGACACGATTCTCGCGGCGATCGAGACCGCGCTGCTGACCGCCTACCGCCACACCGAGGGCGCCGAGTCGCACGCTCGGGTGCAGATCGACCGGAAGAGCGGTGCCGCCTCGGTGTTCGCACAGGAGCTCGGCCCCGACGGCACCGTGGTGCGGGAGTGGGACGACACCCCACACGACTTCGGCCGGATCGCCGCGATGACCGCCAAGCAGGTGATCCTCCAGCGGCTGCGGGAGGCCACCGACGAGGTGCACTTCGGTGAATACGTCGGCCGCGACGGTGACCTGGTCACCGGCGTGGTGCAAGCGCACGAGGCGCGGGCCGAGAAGGGCATCGTCACCGTCGACCTGGGCAAGCTCGAGGCGGTGCTGCCGCACTCCGAGCAGGTGCCCGGCGAGGTCTACGCGCACGGGCAGCGCATCCGCTGCGTCGTGGTGCACGTGGCCAAGGGCTTCCGCGGCCCGCAGATCACGCTGTCCCGCTCGCACCCCAACCTGGTGAAGAAGCTCTTCGCCCTGGAGGTGCCGGAGATCGCGGACGGCACCGTGGAGATCGCCGCGATCGCCCGCGAGGCCGGCCACCGCACGAAGATCGCGGTGCGCTCGACGACGCCGGGCGTGAACGCCAAGGGCGCCTGCATCGGCCCGATGGGCCAGCGGGTGCGGGCGGTCATGAGCGAGCTGCACGGTGAGAAGATCGACATTATCGACTGGTCGGACGACCCGGCCCAGTTCGTGGGAAACGCGCTGTCGCCGGCGAAGGCCCTGCGGGTCGAGGTGGTCGACGCGGCCACCCGCACCGCCCGGGTGACCGTGCCGGACTTCCAGCTCTCCCTGGCGATCGGCCGGGAAGGGCAGAACGCCCGGTTGGCCGCCCGCCTCACCGGCTGGCGGATCGACATCAAGGCGGACACCGAGCAGGCGCCGGCCGGAGGGTCCCGATCCGGCGGTGGCGATCACGCGACTGAACCGGGCGGAGCGGTCGCCGAGGCTTAGGGGTAGACTTTCCGTTGGTACGACGTGCGCAGCCGGTACGTACTTGTGTAGGTTGCCGGCAGCGCGCGCCGGCTAGTGAGTTGTTGCGGGTCGTTGCGGTCGTCAGTGAGGCTGGACACAGTCTTCTGGCCGATCCGACCCGTAGACTGCCGGGTCGGGGAGCGCATTTGCATCCTGATCCGGCTTGCTTCGCGCTAGCGGAGCGGCGTCGCGCCTTCGGGCGTGCGTTTCGCGTGACCGGGGTCCTAGACACCGGTCCGCTGGCCGAGCACCTCCGTGCGGTAACCACTACGACCGGCCACCAGGTCGGGCGAGGGTCGCAGACAGCAAGGTAGGACGACCGACATGAGCACACGATGAAGTCGCTGAAATGACCAGGCTTCAAGTGCAGGAGTGAGGTCGCTGCGGGTGCCGCCCGCACGACCTCGGAGTGAGGAGTGCAGTGGCAGGCAAGGCCCGCGTACACGAGCTTGCGAAAGAGCTCGGGGTCGAGAGCAAGACCGTACTCGCCAAGTTGAAAGAGATGGGCGAGTTCGTCAAATCAGCTTCCAGCACGGTCGAGGCCCCGGTGGCCCGGCGGCTGCGGGGCGCGTTCGCGGCGCAGGCCGCAGGGGGTGCGGCGCCCGCCGCGCCGCCGCGGGAGCAGCAGCCAGCGGCTGCGGCTAACTCGGCCAACTCAACCGCCCCGGCCGCTCCGGCCAAGGCGGCCGCCCCGGCGGCGCCGAAGGTGTCGGCCCGGCCCGGGCCGCCGCCGCCGAAGAAGACGGCGCCCACGCTGCGGCCGAAGGCCCCGATGCCCGGACCTTCGGCGCCGGCCACGCCGGTGGCGAAGCCGGCGAGCGCCCACGACATCGAGGTGGCCGCGGCGGAAGAGCGTGCCGCCCGGTTGAAGAAGGATCAAGAGGCGGCGGTCAAGGCCGCCCAGCAGGCGGCGCAGCAGCGCGACACCGCGCGCCGCGAGCCCCCGGCCGACGGCGAGCGCCGGCCGAGGCCCGGACCGGGCGCGATCCCGCCGCGGCCTGGTTCGCCAGCGGCTCGACCCCCGTCGTCCGGCGGACCGACGTCCGGTCAGGGCCGTCCCGGCCCGCGTCCCGGTGGCGGTCGCAGCGGCGGTAACAACCCGTTCGGCATCACGCCCAGCGGCCAGCGTCCGGCGGCGTCCGGCGGTGGCCGGCCCAGCCCGGCGTCCATGCCGCCGCGGCCGAGCCCGGCGTCCATGCCGCCGCGGCCCAGCCCCGCGTCCATGCCGTCGCAGCGGCCGGGTCGTCCCGGTGGCGGTCCCGGCGGCGGTGGCGGCGGTCGTCCGGGCGGCGGTCCCGGCGGCGGTGGCGGCGGTCGTCCCGGTGGCGGTGGCGGCGGCTTCCGCGGCGGTCCCGGTGGGGGCGGCGGCGGTGGCGGCGGCTTCCGTGGCGGTCCTGGCGGCGGTGGCGGTGGCGGTGGCTTCCGCGGCGGTGGCGGTCCCGGTGGGGGCGGCGGTGCCGGTGGTGGCTTCCGTCCCGGCGGTGGTCCCGGTGCGCCGGCAGGCGGCGGTGGCCGTCCCGGTGGCGGTGGTCGCGGGCGTGGCGGCGGCGCCGCGGGTGCCTTCGGTCGCCCGGGCGGCAAGCCGACTCGCGGTCGCAAGTCGAAGAAGCAGCGCAGACAAGAGTTCGACAACCTGTCCGCGCCGACCATGAGCTCTGGTGCTCCGCGCGGTAACGGCCAGGTGGTACGGCTTTCGCGCGGCGCCTCGCTCTCGGACTTCGCCGACAAGATCAACGCGAACCCGGGCTCGCTCGTCCAGGAGATGTTCAACCTGGGCGAGATGGTCACGGCTACCCAGTCGTGCTCCGACGACACGCTGCTGCTGCTCGGTGAGCACCTCGGGTTCGAGATACAGATCGTCAGCCCCGAAGACGAGGACCGTGAGCTGCTCGCGCAGTTCAACATCGACCTCGACGCGGCGGTCGCCAAGGACCGGCTGGTCAGCCGCCCGCCGGTGGTGACCGTCATGGGTCACGTCGACCACGGTAAGACGAAGCTGCTCGATGCCATCCGCAAGACCAACCTGGTGGCGGACGAGGCCGGCGGCATCACCCAGCACATCGGTGCCTACCAGGTGATGGTCGACCACGACGGCAACGAGCGCGCGATCACCTTCATCGACACCCCGGGTCACGAGGCGTTCACCGCCATGCGTGCCCGTGGTGCGCAGGTGACCGACATCGTGATCCTCGTGGTGGCGGCCGACGACGGCGTCATGCCGCAGACGATCGAGGCGTTGAACCACGCCAAGGCGGCTGAGGTGCCGATCGTGGTCGCGGTCAACAAGGTCGACAAGCCGGAGGCCAACCCCGACAAGGTGCGCCAGCAGCTCACCGAGTACGGGTTGGTGGCCGAGGAGTACGGCGGCGACACGATGTTCGTCAACGTGGCGGCCAAGCCGGGCATCGGCATCGAGGAGCTCCTCGAGGCGGTCCTGCTGACGGCCGACGCGTCGCTGGAGCTGACCGCCGCGATCGACGGCCCGGCTCAGGGTGTGGCCATCGAGGCACACCTCGACAAGGGGCGCGGCGCGGTCTCCACGGTGCTGGTGCAGAAGGGCACGCTGCGGGTCGGCGACTCGATCGTGGCCGGCGGCGCGCACGGGCGCGTCCGGGCCATGCTCGACGAGAACGGCAAGCCGGTCGGCACGGCGGGGCCATCCCGTCCGGTGCTGGTGCTCGGCCTCACGGCCGTGCCCGGCGCGGGCGACACGTTCCTCGCCGCGGCCGACGACCGCACCGTCCGGCAGATCGCCGAGCAGCGGCAGGCGCGACGGCGGGCGGCCAGCTTCGCCAACTCGCGCGGCCGGGCCACCCTTGAGACGCTCATGGAGCAGATCAAGGAGGGCGAGAAGACCACGCTCAACCTCATCCTCAAGGGTGATGGTTCGGGCTCGGTCGAGGCCCTGGAAGACGCGCTCTTCAAGCTCGACATCCCCGAGGAGGTCCAGCTCAAGATCCTGGACCGCGGCGTGGGTGCGATCACCGAGAGCAACGTCATGCTCGCCAGCGCTTCGGAGCCGGCGGCGACGATCATCGGCTTCAACGTGCGGGCTTCGAACAAGGTCCGCGAGGTGGCCGACCGCGAGGGCGTGGAGATCCGGTACTACACCGTTATCTACCAGGCCATCGAGGAGATCGAGGCGGCGCTCAAGGGCCTGCTCAAGCCGGAGTACGAAGAGGTCGAGCTGGGCACGGCGGAGGTCCGCGAGGTCTTCCGTTCGTCCAAGATCGGCAACATCGCCGGTTGCTTGGTCCGGTCGGGTCTGCTCCGCCGCAACGCCAAGGCGCGTCTCCTGCGCGACGGCATGGTGGTCGCCGAGAACCTCACCGTCAGTTCGCTGAAGAGGTTCAAGGACGACGCCACCGAGGTCCGCGAGGGCTTCGAGTGCGGTCTGACCCTGCAGGGCTACAACAACATCCAGGTAGACGACGTGATCGAGACGTTCGAGATGCGGGAGAAGAAGCGCGCCTGAGCACGTACGCGCTACTCCTCGCTCCCTCGGCGAACCGGGTCTACGCGGACGCGGCCACCCGCCTCGCCCAGGCGGAGCTGGCCGCGTTCGCGGAGTCCGGCGTGCTCGACGCGGCGCTGTCCGACATCGCGGAGGCCCGGATCGGTGGCGTTCCTTACGCCACCTTCCGGGCTTCTGCCCTATCTGAGCGCGACCTCCGGTACCTGTCCAACCTGTCGGCGGCGTACGCGCTGTTCACCCTCGTCGAGGGTGAGCTGTTGCGGCCGGTCGCGCTGCGGCCGCTCGCCCACTACGACGACGACCTGATCACCATCCCGAAGTACGCGGGCAAGACCAACGAGCAGTTCACCCGGCTGCTGCTCAACGTCACGCTGCTCGCGTCCGCCGCCGCGCCGCACCTGCTGGACCGGCGGCTGGTGGTGCTCGACCCGCTGTGCGGGCGGGGCACCACGCTCAACCAGGCGCTGATGTACGGGTACGACGGGATCGGCGTGGAGCTCGACGGCAAGGACGTCGACGCGTACGCGGCCTTCCTGCGCACCTGGTTGAAGCGCAAGCGGCTCAAGCACACCGCCGACCTGATCCCGGTGCGCCGGGACCGGCGGGTCGCCGCGCGCCGGTTCGAGGTCGAGCTGGCACCCACCAAGGACGCGCACCGGGCCGGCGCCACCCAGCGCGTCACCGTGCTGCACGCCGACACCACCCAGGCGCGCGACTTCCTGCGGGCCTCCTGTGCCGACGTGATCGTCGCGGACGCGCCCTACGGCGTGGCGCACGGTAGCCGTACCCGCGAAACCGGCCTGACCCGCGGACCGCTCGCGCTGCTCGCGGCGGCCCTGCCCGGCTGGGTCGAGCTGTTGCGCCCCGGCGGGGCGCTGGGCCTCGCGTGGAACGTCCACGTCGCCGACCGCGCGGAGGCCGCGCGGACGCTCGCCGACGCGGGCCTCGACCCGGTCGACACCCCGGCGTACCGCGCCTTTGAACACCGCGTCGACCAAGCCATCACCCGCGACATTCTCGTCGCCCGCAAACCCTGATACCCCCACCCCTGATACCTTCACCCCGCCGATCAAGGGCTTGGGCACGTGGTTTGATCTCGGATCCGGGTGCCTCAGCCCTTGATCGGCGGGCACTCCCTTGATCGCCATCGCCATCGCCATCGGGCGGCCGGGGCCGGCGTGCTGGCGCGTGCGGTGAGCCTGCGTGGGGCCGTGCGAGGTGCGCATGCGCCCCGGCGAGCCTGCCGGAGAGCGCTCGATCAAGGACATCCGCGTCGATCAAGGGCTTGGATACCCGAATCAGAGATCAAAATGTGTGCCTCGGCCCTTGATCGGCGGGGTGGTCGCGGTCTGACGGGGGTCGCGTAGATTCACTCGGCGTGTATACCGGTACGGCGGTTTTCGACGTCCTGCTCCCCAGCGACTCGCGGTCGCTGAAGGCGAAGCGGGCATACGTGCGCCCGATCATCGCGGCGCTGCGCAAGTACGAGATCTCGGTCGCCGAGGTCGGCGCGCTCGACCTGCACGGCCGGGCCGAGATCGGCGTGGCCGTGGTCGCCGCCGAGCCCGGCCATGTGGGCGAGGTGCTCGACTCCTGCGAGCGGTTGATGGCCGGCCGGCCCGAGATTGAGCTGCTCTCGGTGAGGCGCCGGCTACGCGGCGACGACGACTGAGCGGTGCCCTGGATCTGAGTTGACACACAGGTAGTGTTCAGGGGTGTTGGCGGTGCACGATGCTCCGGAGGTGACGAGATGACGGACCCAGCCAAGGTGCGCCGACACGCGGAGCGCGTGAAGGAGCTGGTCGCGTCGGTGGTGCGTACCCAGGTCAAGGACCCCCGGCTTGGCATGATCACGATTACCGACGCGCGGATCACCGGCGACCTGCGGGATGCCACGGTGTTCTACACGGTGTTCGGCGACGCCGCCGCGCAGGCGGGCACGGCGGCCGCGCTGGACAGCGCGAAGGGCCTGCTGCGCAGCACCGTGGGCAAGGCCCTCGGCCTGCGGCACTCGCCCACGCTGACGTTCGTGCACGACAACGTGCAGGACCACGCCGAGCACATCGACGACCTGCTCGACCGGGCCCGCTCCGCCGACGCGGAGGTGCAGCGGTTGGCCGCCGGCAAGGCGTATGCGGGCGAGCCCAACCCGTACCGGGAGGACGAGCCGGACGACGACGAGGCTGCCGACGAGGTCGACGAGGTCAACGCCATGGCTCGCGAGGACCGGCGGTGACCACGCTCGCCGAGCCGGCGGCCGACACGTCCGGCCCGTCGGCCGCCGACTGGTCCGCCGCCGTCGCGGCCCTCCGCGCGTTGCCGCCCGACGCGACCGTGCTGCTGGTCTGCCACGTCAACCCGGACGGCGACGCGCTGGGCAGCATGCTGGGCTTCGGGCTGGGCCTGCGGCGGCTCGGCCTGAGCGGGCTGCAGGCGACGTTCCCGGGCCCGTTCGAGGTGCCGGAGCCGTTCCGGTGGCTGCCCGGCCTCGAGTTGCTGGTGCCGGAGGCTTCGGCGGCGCGCGAGCCGGACCTGCTGCTGTGCTTCGACGCGGCCAGCGCCTCCCGGCTCGGTGGCCTCGCCGACCGGCTGCACACCGCGGGCGCCGCCATCGTGCTCGACCATCACGCGTCCAACCCCGGGTTCGGCGGCACCAACCTGGTCGACCCGAGCGCTGCGGCCACGTCCGTGGTCGCCGAGCAGCTGCTCGCCCGGCTCGGCGTGCCGCTCGACGCGGAGATCGCCCAATGCCTGTACGTGGCGCTGGCGACCGACACCGGGTCGTTCCGGTTCGACATGACCACACCGGCCGTGCACGAGATGGCCGCCCGGCTGATCGCCACCGGCATCAAGCCCGGTGAGATCTCCCGGCGCATCTTCGACACCCGGCCGTTCGGCGCGATCCGGCTCTACGGCGACGTGCTCCAGCGCGCCCAGTTCGACCCGGCCGCCGCCGGCGGGTTGGGCTTCGTGTGGATCTACGCGACGCTCGACGACCTCGAGCGGCACGGCCAGAAGCCCTACGTGCTGGAGGCGCTCATCGACTCCGTGCGCTGCGCCGCCGAGGCCGACGTGAGCTGCGTGATCAAGCAGGTCAAGCCGGCCGAGTGGGCGGTCTCGATGCGCAGCAAGGGCGCGGTGGACGTGAGCCAGGTCGCGGTGGCGCTCGGCGGCGGCGGGCACCGGCTCGCGGCCGGGTTCACCGGGCGCGGCACCGTCGACGAGGTCGTGGCCGCGATCCGCGCCCACCTCCCATGACCACCCCATGATCAAGGCGTCCTTCAAGTCGTTAGAGCGACATGAAGGACGCCTTGATCATGGGGTGATGGCGTTGTTCGTGGTGGTCGCGCTGGTCGGTGGGCAGCTGTCCAGCTTCTCCTGGCCGGCCAACCTGTTGGTCTTCGCGGTCGGCGGCGCGTTCCTGGCGTTCGCGCTCATCCGCCCGGTGCCGCGCGGCCCGACGCGCCCGCTCGGCCGCCGTGGGGCGTGGTGGCTGCTGCCGGGCGGGCTGTTCGCGGTGCTCGAAGGGACCACGTTCGTCGCCGGGTCCGCTGACTACCCGACCCTCTCGCTGCTCCTCGACCCCGTGCTCGAGCACGCGGCGGCCCGCTCGCTGGCCTGGTTCGGGTGGTTGTGCGGCTTCTGGTGGCTGGTGCGCCGATGACCGCCGCCTTCCTCGCCGTGATCCTGCTGGCCGTCGGCCTGGAGTGGGTGGCGCGCCGGGACGGCTCCGAGATCCCCACGCTGGGCGAGGCGTCCCGGTGGCTGCTGGCGCACCGCGCCCGCCAGGTCACGATCCTGCTGCTCTGGTGGTGGACCGGCTGGCACTTCCTCGCCCGCTAACCCCTGCTTCCGGAGGTCGCCGACGGTGGGCGATCTTGACGTTCTGGCGTCGCTATCACGACGGTACGGCGTCAAGATTCACTAGGTTGACGCCGCGCCGCGGGGTCATGGGGTCTGACGGGTCTTGCCGAAATACATCAGGTCCCAGATGGCGTCGTCGGTGAAGCGCTCGACCTCGCGGCCGGCGTGCGACACGGTGACCGCCATCTGACCGGCGAACCGCAAGTAGGCGCCGTCGAAGCCGACCAGTCGGGCGGCGATC
The DNA here is from genome assembly GCA_037414955.1 of Actinomycetes bacterium KLBMP 9797. GTDB lineage: Bacteria > Actinomycetota > Actinomycetes > Mycobacteriales > Micromonosporaceae > Phytohabitans. The sequence goes on along the minus strand of JBBEWH010000044.1, from coordinate 20,142 downwards.
TTGGTCAGCCCGGTCAGGTCGTCGATCAGCCGGTGCCGGGCGAGGTCGCGCTCCCGGGTGAAGGACACCTCGATCGTCTCGTCGCCGTGCTCGTACGTGTACCGGGTCGTCGTGGCCACCGGCTTGCCGGTCTCGTCGTCGGTGTAGACACCCTCGGTCGCGAAGCGCACCAGCGCGGCGTCGTCGGCGATCACCCGGCCATTCCGGGCCAGCATGAAGACCGTGACCGGCTGGTGCCCGTACCTCTTGGCGGCCGTGACGTACGACGCGATGGCGGCGTACGGGCCGGCCTGCCCGCGCGCCCAGTACCAGTTGTGCACGATCTTGGGCAGCCCGACATTGCCCCAGTTGTGATCGTGGTAGCCCGTGCCCGACGCGTCGTGGGCCCGGCCGTCGACGGTGTAGGACCCGCTCACCCGGCCCAGCGGCACCGACGGGAGCCAGCAGAACTCCCGGTCCCGCCGCGGACCGAAGAGCAGACGGCCGGTGCCAGGCCGCCACGGCGGCACCTCACCGCGCAACGTCACGTCCACCGACACCTCGTCGACGGCCGCCTGGATGCGGTACTCGCGCAGGTCGCCCTGGAACCGGTTCGCGCCGATCCGGACATCCGGGTGATCCGTCGCCGCGGACCACTGGTCCGGGGCGAACGGGATCTTCTTCTGGATGGCGCGGCCGTCGGGCAGGTCGAGGTTGAGCTGGAGGACCGGCGACAGCGGCCCACCCACCGATTTCAGGTCCTTGTTCGAGAACACGACGACGAGCGTCGCGCCGTCGTCCAGGTGCGCGTCGAAGTACCACCATTCGTAGGTACCGGGGCGGTTGTCGGTGCGGGCGCCGTCTTCCCAGACGGCGATGGACTCGCGGTCGAGTCCGAGACGGGCGAAGTCGGTGTCGCTGTCGACGAGCGCTGCGGGAGCTGCCAACTCATCCATGACCTTCACCGTACCGTTCCGTATCGCGGGAACAGGCGGTCACGGCACCTGACTGAACGCTAATTTGGTTTCGGGACAAGCACCGTGTTGATCCAGGGTCCAACCGACCCGGGCCCGCGCCCTCGCCCCGCTCCGGTGATCCCGGGGTGGTTCTTATTGGCGCACATGCTCAACCGCCCGTCGAAGGGTGCCGTCGCGCGCCCGCACACCACCCTGGAAGGACCGGTCCCATGGCCACCAAGCCCAAGCCGGAGACGACTGAAGAGGCCCGCGAGGAAGCCCGCCGCGCCCTGCAGACGTCGATGGACACCCGCCAGTAAGACCATCCACAAGATCAAGGCGTCCCGGTAATCGTTAGTTGGTGAGGGCCCTGGTTACCGCTTCGGGGTCGAAGGCCGCCGGGTCGAAGTCGGCTGGATCGTCGAGGCCTAACCACTCCACCATGTCGTCGTGCTCGGGATCGTCCGGATTGGCCAGCGTGTCGATCAGGTTCGCGTAGCCCCACACGCCGCCGCAGTCCTCCGGCGGGGCGGCCCGCCGCCCACCGGTGCAGCGTGGGTAGGCCGCTGCGGGGTCCCGGTCGAGCACTTTCTCCACGACGATCTCGTGCTCCCAGTCGTCGCCGAAGTCATACGTGTAAATGATCTTGTCGGAGGCGGACGGCGCGACCTGCTCCAGCGTGACCGACCGTTCGCTGCGCTGATCGAGATCCGGATCCGGATCGCCGAACCGTCCGAACGGCGTCTCGTACGCGTGGAGGTGGTAGTCCTCCCAGTCGAACGCGACCTGGAGCACCCGGTGCAACCGCGGGAGGCTGATGTCGGCGGGCACCTCAAGGCGGCGCCAGATGGGCGGCTGGGCGCCGCGCAGGCTCACCTTGAGCTGGTAGATCGGTGCCGGGCCGGCAGACTTCGTGCGCTTCGGCGGCAGTTTGGCGCCGGACGCCCGGCTGCGGCCGGCTCTGTCTGCGCGACCGCTTCTGCCTATCCGACCGGCGATGCCCTCCAGCGGCGTGCGCGCCGGGTGTGCATCCTCGCCGCCATGCGGCGCGGGCGGCTTGGTGGGTGCGGGCAGCGCTGCCATTCGCGCGCGCAGCAACGGGGCGAGCACCGCGTAGGGGGGACCCTCGTCGTCGGAGATCAGCTCATCCAGGGCCTCTGCAGGTGCTTCCGCGTCGTGGACCGCCCGGGCGTCCAGGGCCCGCTCCACCCGCCAGCGGAACTCGGCCGGGTCCAGCGTCTCGACCTTGATCGGCGTGCCGTCCCGGCGGCTGCTGGTTATCGCCGACTCCATCGCCTCCGGCAGCATGTCGCCGTCGAGAATCATGATGTCGGCGGCGGCGCCGCAGTCCGTGTCGTCGACCGCCACGATCATGGCGTGCGACCGGTCGGCCCGGTGGAAGGCGCCACCCAGAAGCGTTCCGGCCCCGGTGGTGTTGACGATGGCCTGACAGTTGGTCACGGTGACGGGCTGGGTGAGCTCGTCGGCCCAGCGCGGTCGCGGGGCGCCGGCCGCGATCAGGTCGTCAGCTGCCTTGGTGGCCTCCTGGCCCAGCCGGCCCGGTGCGACGGCGCCCAGGCCGAGCGACAGCACCACGGCCCCCGGGCCGCCAGGTGCCGTGATCTGCGCGACGAACGCGTCGATCTCGTCGTCCTCGGCGCCGCCGACGGTGATGCTGGCGGCGATGGTGGCGGCGAGCAACTCGGCGTCCAGCGGGTCGTCCGCGGCCATGAGCTCGGCCGCGGCATCGAGGATGTCGCCGGCCATCTCCTCGGGAGCGACCTCTCCGGAGCAGGCCGGGCAGTCGCACGGCTCGATCGCGGTGCGAACCTGGGGTTCATAGCGCCGCGTCCCGGCGGTCTTCTTGCGTTTGCCCTGGCGGCCACGGCTCGCGGGACTCACTGGCCTATTTTGCCCCATCGGCCCCGCGGACGGCACAACCAACCCATGATCAAGGCGTCCTTCACGTCGTTCTAACTACTTGAGGGACGCCTTGATCATGGGGCGGGAGCGAATGGCTTTACCCGAGGACGTAGGACTCGTCGCCGAAGTCGGCCACGATCTTCAGCTTGCCGCCGAGCGCCTGAACGTACGCGGCCAGCGTGTCTACCTCGCTGCGCTCAAGCTGGCCTTTCTCGATGCGGGACACGCGGGCCTGGGTGACGCCCATGGCCTTGGCGACCTCCACCTGGGTCGTGTGTTGGCGCCGACGCACCTCGGCGAGCCGGTAGGCCCGGGCCTCGGCGATGAGACGCTGCGCACCAATGGCGATCTCCGCGCGCTCGGCGTCGGTGAAGCCGAGCTCCGTCTTCATCTGGTCCCACGTCCGCGCGTTCGGGTCCCTGAGGTGCTCGTTCTCGTTCATGATTCCGTTTCCTCGATCTGCTTCAGGTGTTCCGCGTACGCCGCTTCTGCCTGCGGTATGGCCGTGCGGTACCAACCGCGCCAGTTACCAGCCTTGTCTCCGCCCACCAGGATCACGGCATGTCGCTGTGGGTCGAACACGAACAGGAGTCTGACCTCGGTCGAGCCGGCAGACCCTGGTCGCAGCTCCTTCAGGTTTGCCAGAGTTGATCCGGTCAACGTGTCGACCAGTGGTCGGCCCAGCGCAGGGCCTTCCTCGGTCAGTGCGTCGAGTGCGCGACTGATGAGTCCGAGCGTTCGCGGGTCGGTGCGGCGTAAGGAATGGAGCCACGAGCGTGCTGGCTCCACCACGATGATCAACCAAGCCATTGGTAATCCTCACAGTTCTCACTATAACGCTCGCAGCATATGTCGTACGGGTTATTCTCTGTTGTCCCGCGTCTAGCCTCGTGCCGAGCACTTGTAAGTGATGAGATGTGTTGTGGTCATTACTGCAGGCGTGCCAGGATGGGCGGCGATGTCTGGGTACTCGCCGCGCCGGATCGCCGGCCTCGCGCTGCCGGCGCTGGTCGTGCTGGCCGCGGAGCCGCTCTACGTGCTGGTCGACACGGCGGTGGTCGGTCATCTCGGCAGCCGGCCGCTGGCCGCGCTCGCCGTCGGGGGCACCGTTATGTCGGTCGCCGCGTGGCTGGGCACGGTCATGGCGTATGGGACGACCGGGCGGGCCGCCCGCCGCTACGGCGCCGGCGACCGGTACGCCGCGGTCGCCGAGGGGGTACAGGCGTCCTGGCTGGCACTGACCGTCGGGCTCGCCCTGGCGGTCGGCGCGCAAGTGGCGGCCGGGCCGCTGGCGGGGGCCCTCGCCGGGTCGGAATCCGACGCGGCCGGCGACGCCGCGCAGTGGCTGCGGATCGCGGCGCTGGGCGCCCCTGGTCTCCTGCTCGCCGCCGCCGGCAACGGCTGGATGCGCGGGGTGCAGGACACCCGCCGGCCGTTGCGCTACGTGCTGGGCGCCAACGCGCTCTCCGCCGCGCTCTGTCCGGTGCTGGTGTACCCGCTGGGCATGGGCCTGGTCGGCTCGGCCGTCGCCAACGTGATCGCCCAGACGATCGCCGGCGTGCTGTTCGTGCGCGCGATCGTGGTCGAGCGGACCGCGCTGCGGCCGCGCCCGGCGGTCATCCGCCAGCAGGTGGTGCTCGGCCGCGACCTGCTGATCCGCGGCGTCGCGTTCCAGCTCTGCTTCCTGTCCGCGACCGCGGTGGCGGCGCGGTTCGGCACCGCGGCGGTCGGCGCGCACCAGATCACCCTGCAATTGTGGTTCTTCTGCGCGCTGGCGCTCGACGCGGTGGCCATCGCGGCCCAGTCGCTGGTCGGTGCCGCGCTCGGCGCCGGCCATGACGCCGAGGCGCGCGACCTGGGCCGCCGGATCGCGGCCATCGGCGGGGTGTGCGGCATCGGGTTCGCGGTGCTCGTCGGGGCGGGCGCCGGCGTGGTGCCCGGGTGGTTCAGCCCCGATGCGGCCGTGCACGCGCAGGCCATGCTGGCGTGGCCGTGGTTCGTGGCGCTGTTGCCGCTCGCCGGTGTCGTGTATGCCCTCGACGGCGTGCTGATCGGCGCGGGCGACGCGCGGTACCTGCGTAACGCCACCATCGTCGCCGCCTTCGGCGGCTTCCTGCCGGCGATCTGGGTCGCGTACGCCGTGGACGCCGGCCTGGGCGGCATCTGGGCCGGGTTGGCGCTGTTCATCGTGGCGCGACTGGTCACGCTGCTGGTGCGGCTCCGCTCCGGCGCCTGGGCCGTCGTCGGCGCCATCCGCCCCTCATGATCAAGGCGTCCCCCAGGTAGCGAGAACTCATTGAGGGACGCCCTGATCACGGACTTAGGACACGCCGTCGGCCCACGCGCAATTTTCCTCGTTGTCGCCCCAGTACTCACAGACTTCGACCTGGACCACGTAGCCTTCGCGGAAGAAGTGACCCCAGTTCGCCGCGCAGTTACCGTCGTTGGACGGGTCCCGGACGGTCTGCCTCGAGGGGTTTCCGGCGCCATCTCGTCCAAGGGCTACGCCGAGGATGCCGCGACCGTCGGTCTTATTGTCACAGACGGTGATTTTCTCCTGGGACGGGTAGCCGTTGAGGTCGGCGTCGAAGAACACCGCGCCGCTTCGGCCCTGGGTGTAGAGCCAGCCGACGTTCGATGGCGGCGCCGCGTGTGCCTGCGTGCCCGCCCCGAGGAGCACGGTCGTCACCGCAGCCGCCATCACGCCCGATCGTCGTACCCACCGCATCGCGTTTCTCCATTCGTTAGCTGGGATCCCCATTCGGCCCCGCACGGCGTTCGCACGACGTGCGAGGGTCAAGCCACGCCGTCGTAGGCCCACACCTTCTTGCTGCTCCAGGTGCCGGCGTACTCCCAGACGCTGATCTGGACCTGCGTGTCCTCCACGAAGAAGTTGGCGGCCCAGGAGTCGCAGCGTCCGTCGTTGGACGGGTCGACGACGATGTACGAGTTGCCGCCCCAATAGGACTGGGAGACCTCGGCCATGATGCCGCGGCCGTCGCTCTTGTTGTCGCAGACGGTGATCTTCTCGATGCCGGGTTCGCCGTTGAGGTCGGCGTCGAAGAAGACGGCGCCACCGGCGTTGATGGTGTAGAGCCAGCCGACGTTGGCGCTCGCCTCGGCGGGTGCGCCGGCGCCGACGAGCACCGCTACCAGCGCGCCGGTGACAATCGACGCGTTGCGGATCCATCGCATGAATCGCTCCCCTTTCCGGAGAAGGCAGTGCGGTTGATCAGGGGCGTCACAGACGGGCTAGGCCACGCCGAGCTCCCATACTTCTGTGCTCTTCCAGGTGCCGGCGTACTCCCACACCCGGACGACGACGCCCTGCTCCTCCGTGAAGTAGTTACCGGACCAGGACGCGCACTTTCCGTTGTTGGAGGGATCATCGACGGCGATGAGGTCGCCGCCCCACTGCTCCTGGACCTCGCCCCAGACGCCACGGCCGTCGCTCTTGTTGTCGCACACCGTGATCTTCTCGATGCCGGGCTGACCGTTGAGGTCGGCGTCGAAGAAGATCGCGCCGCCACCGTTGATGGTGTAGAGCCAGCCGACGTTCGCGCTCGCCTCGGCCGGTGCGGCCGCCGAGGCCAGCACCGTGACCAGCACGCCACCGAAGACGGCCGCGTCACGTATCCATCGCACCGCGATTCCTCTCTTCACCTACGCCACTCCCTCGGCCCGGGCGCAGTTGTCCTCATTGGTGCCCCAGTACTCGCAGACTCTGACGTACACCGGGTAGCCGTCCGCGAAGTAGTTGTCCCATTGGGCCACGCAGTCGCCGTTGTTGGAGGGGTCCCGGAGTGACAGGTAGAGGTAGTCCAAGTCCGGCAACGACTGGGTGAGCTCGGCGAGGATCCCTCGGCCGTCGCTCTTGTTGTCACAAACGGTGATTTTCTCGAAGGACGGGTAGCCGGCGAGGTCGGCGTCGAAGAACACCGCACCGCTCCGGCCCTGCGTGTAGAGCCAGCCGACGTTCGCCGGCGGCGCCGCGTGCGCCGCCGTGTTGACCCCGAAGAGCATGGCCGCCACGCCGGCCGCCACCACGCCTGATCGCCGTAACCACCGCATCGGTGGTCCTCCATTCCTTGTTCGGGAATCTCGGTTGAACACCGTGCGGCGTGCGGCTTGCCAAATCCTTGCCACCCCGGTCTGCCGGAACGGTCCGGTAGCGCCTACCCTGTCCGGCGTGGAGTTCCGACTGCTGGGGGCGGTGGAGATCCAAGGCGCCGGCGGCGAGAGCATCCGGCTGAAGCGAAGGATGGAGCGCCTGGCGTTGGCCGTGCTGCTCCTGCAGGCGGGGCGGGTGGTCAGCGCCGACCGGCTCGTCGACCTCCTGTGGCGGGACGCGCCACCGGCGGGGGCGCGCGGCGCCGTGCAGTCGCTGGTGTCGCGCATCCGTGGCGCCTTGCGCGACACGGGCGGCGAGGCGCAGTTGCTGTCCCAGGGACAGGGCTACGTCCTGCGCGTCCATCCGGACACAGTGGACGTGCACCGGTTCACCGGTCTCGTGGCGCGGGCCCGGGCCGTGGACGACGCGCGCCAGCGGTCCGCCCTGCTCGGTGCCGCCCTCGACCTGTGGCGCGGGCCGGCGCTCGCCGACGCGGCCGCCGGATCGGTCCGGGAGGAGCTGTGCGGCGGCCTGGAGGAGGCCCGGTTCGCCGCGTACTGCGACCGGATCGACGCGGACCTGGTCGCCGGCCGGCACGCCGAGCTGGTGCCGGAACTGTCCAAACTGGTCACCGAGTTCCCGCTCCGGGAACGGCTGCACGGCCAGCTGATGCTGGCCCTGTACCGGTGCGGGCGCCGGGGGGACGCTCTCGACGCGTACCAGAAGGCGCGGAAGCTGCTGGTGGCCGAGTTGGGGCTGGAACCCGGGCCGCAGCTGCGCGACCTGGCGACCGCCGTCCTCACCGATGCCGTCGCCGCGCATCCGCAAGCCGCGCATCCCGCCGCCGCGAGGCCGGCCCAGCTGCCGCCCGACCTGGTCGGCTTCGTCGGTCGCGCCGATCACCTGTGCCGGCTCGACGGCGCGACCGCGACCGTGCGGGTGATCGCGGGCACGGCCGGCGTGGGCAAGACGTCACTGGCCGTCCACTGGGCACACCGGGTGCGCCACCGGTTTCCCGACGGGCAGCTGTACGTCAACTTGAACGGCTTCGGCCCCAGCGGCCCGCCGATGGCGCCGGACCAGGCGATCCGGGGGCTTCTCGACGCGCTCGGGGTGCCCGCGGGGAAGATCCCGCACGATCTGCCCGCCCAGACCGCCCTGTACCGCAGCGTGCTCGCCGACCAGCGGGTGTTGATCCTGCTCGACAACGCGTACGACTCCGATCAGGTCCGCCCGCTGCTACCCGGCTCGCCGCGCTGCCTGGTCATGGTGACGAGCCGTAACACCATGTCCGGTCTGGTCGCCACCGATGCGGCCCTGCCCGTCCGCCTGGACATGCTGTCCACCCAGGAAGCGCGGGAACTGCTGGCGCATCGCCTCGGCGCGATCGACGACAGCGCCGCGGACGAGCGCGCGGCGGACGAGGTGATCGCGCGCTGCGCGCACCTGCCGCTGGCGCTGGCCATCGTCGCCGCCCGGGTCGCCACCAGCCCCGGCCTGACCCTGCCGGCACTCGCGGCCGAGCTGTCCGAGCTGTCCGGGCTGTCCAACCTGTCCAAGGTGTCCTATCTGGACGCTCTGGACGGCGAGGACGCGACGACCCGGGTACGTACCGTGTTCTCGTCGTCCTACCGGTCGCTCAGCCCGATCGCGGCGCGGCTGTTCCGGTTGTTCGGCGGTCGCCACTGTGGACCGTCGGCGAGTGCGGCCGCGCTCGCCAGCCTGGCGGGACTGCCGTGCCCGGACGTGGGCGCGCCGCTCGCCGAACTGTCCGCCGCGAACCTGGTGGTGGAGCCGGCCAGCGGCCGATACGCGTGCCACGACCTGCTGTCCGCGTACGCCCGGGAGACGGTCGAGGACGACCCGGCCGCGGTGCGCCGCATGCTCGACCACTACCTGCACACCGCCTACCAGGCGGCGCTGTTGCTCGAGCCGCGCCGCGAGCCGATCCCGCTCGGGGCGCCGGCCGGCGGGGTCACCATCGTGGCGCTCAGCGACCCGGCGCAGGCGATGGCCTGGTTCGCGGCCGAGCACGCGGTCCTGTTCGCCGCGATCCCGTACGCGGCCGCCCAGCGGCTCGACACGCACGCCTGGCAGCTCGCCTGGACGCTGACGACGTACTGCAACCGGCAGGGCCACTGGGACCGGGTAATCGCCACCCTGGCCGGGCTGCGGGACAGCGGCGAGCCGCACGTGCACCGGCTGCTCGGCCTCGCGTACGCCCATCTCGGCCGCCAGGGGAAGGCGGAGAGCCACCTGTGGCGGGCCCTGGACCTGACCCGGGACCCGGTCGACCAGGCCAACGTGCTGAACAACCTGGCCTGGGTGATGGCCCGCCAGGGGCGTACGGAGGCGGCCCTCAAACACGTCGAGTGGGGGCTGGACCGCTATCGCGCCGCGGGGCACCGCGCGGGAGAGGCGCGGCTGCTCAACGCCGTCGGCTTCTTCCAGACCCAGCTGGGCCGACACCAGAGCGCGATCCGCCACTGCCGGCGCGCGCTCGCGATGCTGGAGGAGCTGGACGACCGGGTCGGCCAGGCGAACACCTGGGACAGCATCGGGTACATCCATCACCAGCTGGGCGAGTACCCGGAGGCCGCCGCCTGCTACGGCCGCGCCCTCGACCTGTTCCGCGAGGACGGCGACCGCTTCCACGAAGCCGACACGCTGACCCACCTCGGCGACACCCAGCACGCGGCGGGCGACGGCGAGCGGGCCCGTGACACGTGGCGCCAGGCCCTGGCCATCTTCGACGACCTCGGCCACGCCGACGCCGACCAGCTGCGCACCCGGCTCGACGAGGCGGCCGGCCGGGCCGTCTAGGGTGGGCGGCGTGAGTGTGGATGGGCTGGTCGTGGTGGACAAGGCGGGCGGGATGACGTCGCACGACGTGGTCGCGCGGGTGCGGCGGCTGGCGCGCACCCGGCGGGTCGGGCACGGCGGCACGCTCGACCCGATGGCCACCGGCGTGCTGGTCATCGGCGTCGGCCGGGCGACCCGCCTGCTCACCTACGTGATCGGGTCCGCGAAGGGTTACGCCGCCACGATCCGGCTCGGGCAGAGCACCGTCACCGACGACGCCGAGGGCGAGGTGGTCGCGACCGTGCCGGCCGGTCACGTCACGGACGCCGACGTCCGCGCCGGCCTCGCCGCGCTGACCGGCGAGATAGACCAGGTACCCAGCGCGGTGTCCGCGATCAAGGTGGACGGTAAGCGGGCCTACAAGCGGGTACGCGAGGGCGAACAGGTGGCGTTGGCGCCCCGCCGGGTGACGATCTCCCGCCTCGACGTGCTGGACGTGCGGCGGGGTGCCGATGTGGTGGATGTCGACGTCGACCTGGCGTGCTCGTCCGGCACGTACGTGCGCGCGATCGCCCGCGACCTGGGGGTGTCGCTCGGCGTCGGTGGACACCTGACCGCGTTGCGCCGCACGGCCGTGGGCGGCTTCACGCTGACCGAGGCGAGCACGCTGGACGAGCTCGAAAAGCTCGCGCCCGACGTGGTGAACCTGCCGCTCGCCGACGCGGCCCGGCGGTTCTTCCCGGCCCGTTCCGCCGCGGCCGACGAGGCCACGGTGCTGTCCCACGGCGGTCCGCTGGCGCCGGTGGGCATCGCGGGCCCGTACGCGGTGTTCGCCCCCGACGGCTCACTGCTCGCCATCGTCAGCGAGCGCGACGCCAAGGCCCGCCCGGAAGCCGTCTTCACCCCCTGATCATGGGATCAGGGGGTGTCGCCGCCATCGAGGTCGCCGCTGCTGCTCCAGGCACTCTGCACCAGGCTGCCCTCGCCGAGATCCTCCTCACCCAGCACCGGCGCATAGCGCCGGTACATGTTGACGAGGACGTTCCCGCGGCCGGCGAGCGGCCGCAGGTCGAGTGGCTCGCTGCCCCGGTAGTGGAGTTCGATCGTCGGGACGGTCGCGTGGGCGAGCGCGGCGAGGTCGAGTTCGTCGCGGAACAATATGTAGAGGCGCTCGAGATCAGGGGCGTCCGGGAGCGCGTCCAGCGTGCTGGCCACCGCGATGTCGAGGGTGAGCAGCTTGAGCCGGGGCAGCCGGATGCCGGCGAGCGCCGAGAGCGTGCGGGTCCCCATGCCGATGAGCAACAGCCGGCGCAGCGTCGGCCAGTGCGTGACGCCGGTCTGCTGGAACTGTTTGCCGTCCATCTGGAGCGTCGTCAGGTCGAGGGCCGCGAGCACGTCGCCGTTCGCCACGTCGCCCTGCACGGTGAACGTCGTGAGCTGCGGCATGTCGGCGATGGCCGCCAGGTCGAGCCCGGGCGGCGCGGCCCGGACGCCCAGCGACCTGAGGGGGTGGCCGGCGAGCGGGGCGAGGTCAGCGACGACCGGGCCGGCGAGGTGGTGCAGGTGGGGCAGGCGCCGGACGAAATCAAGATCCACCGGTCGTAGGCCGTCCAGCGACACCGTCAGGTACCGGAGGCGACGAAGCTCGTGCACGGCTGGCAGCAGACGCCGATCCCGGACGAGCAGTTCGCCGGCGCGCAGTGGGGAGTCGCGGAGCACGCGTTGGGCGTACTCCGCAGGGTCGAAGCGCGACCACGCGCGGACCAGGGCGTCGACGACGGCCGGCCGGGAGTCGGTGCCGAACCGGGCGAGCACCGGTAGCCCGGCGGGATCGCCGCTCTCCTGGATCGCCGCGATCATGAGCACCATCTCGTACTCCTTGGTGGGCCGCGCGGTCATCAGGAGGTCGATGGCGAGCGAGCCGGCACGCCCGAGCGCCCGCGCCGCGCCCTCGGTGTGCGGCGGGATGAGCTTGGCGGCGGCGTGGCGGATCGCGCGGGCGATCTCCGGCGACAGCTCGGGTGAGGTCTCCAGGCAGGCGAGCGCGACCAGGCGCAGCAGGTCGCGCTGGGCGCGGGACGTGTCCGCGGCGTCGGCGCGGTCCAGCAACCCGCGCAGCAGCCCGTTCCGGCCACCGGCGGTGGCGTGGCCGGCGGCCATCACCACCACCTCGTGCCAGTCCGGCAGGTGGGCGTGCCGGATCAGCATGCCGGCGTCGTCCTCGTCGACGGCCTGCTTGGCGGCCAGGTACTCCTGGAACGACCGATGGATGAAGTCCACCCGGCCTTCGACCGGCTCGCGCAGCAGGCCGGTGCGCTCCAGCAACACCTGGTAGATCTCGTCCGGGGTGGCCTGGACGCCCGGCATGGCCCGCAGTTTGGTGGTCAGCCGGCCGATGATGGCGGCGCGCGAGGCGTCGGACCAGCCGTTGCGGATCAGCCAGTACGCCAGGTCGCACAGCAGCAGCGTCTGCTCGGTGCGGCTGAGCGCCAGCACGGGAGCGATGCCTCGCTCCCGGTCGCGGCGTTCGAGCAGCATGTGCAGCGCCACCTCGTACAGCTCCATCCGGTTGGCCGGGAGCTGGCCGTGCCGGTCCCGGTGCAACGCGCAGAGCAGGGCGCAGAGCAGCGGGTACCCGGCGAGCTGGCGTAGGTGCCGGTGGGTGTCCAGCGCGTGGAGGAGCCGCTCCTCCTGCGCGGTGACCTCGTCCCGCTCCGGTTCGGTGTGGCAGGTGGTGCGCACCGCCTCGTGCCATCGGTTCACGAACACCTGTACCTGGCTGGGCGTCATCGGCTCCAATTCGGCGGCGAGGAAGCCGTCGGCCGCGAGCCAGTCGCGCGGCGCGGCGGCCGGGCGGGAGGTGACGACGTACCGGGACCGCGGGTAGGTGTCGATCAGGTGGCTCAACCAGCGCCGGACCTCGTCCCGGCGCCCGTCGGGCAGCTCGTCGACGCCATCCACCAGCACGATCGCGTCGCCGTCCCGGAGCTGACGCGCCACCCAGCCGGGTGGGATGTCCAGGTGCTCGCCCACCTCTTCCAGGAACCGTTCGTGCGCCGGCAACGCCGTGGTCGCGTACCGGCGCAGCGGGATGAAGAACGGCACCGTGCGGTTCCAGGAGGCGAGGTGGTCGGGGAACGAGCGGCGGCCGCTGCGTACGGCGATCCAGTGCAGCAGCGTGGTCTTTCCCGTGCCGGCCTGGCCGCGGATGAAGATGCGATCGGCGCGGGCCAGGACGCGCTCGACCGACCCCGGCGGCGGGCCGCCGAACGTCGCGGTGACCCGCTCGATCGCCTGCGTCACCGGGTCCGGCGGCGGGACCGGGTCCGGGGGCGTGGACGTGGACGTGTTGACGGTCAGGCTGAGGTAGGCGACCGAGAGCGGCCACCGGCGGATGGACCCGCTGAGCGTGGCGCCGAAGAACTCCACCCGGTCCAGCCGGTTCGCGACGAGCTGGCGGTAGTCGCTCGCGAAGTCCTGGACGCCGCGTCGCTCCGGCAGCCGCGCCAGCACCTCCGCGATGTCCGCGAGGATCTGGCGATCGCGGCGCAGCAGCTCCGCGAGGCCCGCGACGCCCGCGCCGGGCAACGCGCGGGCCATCTCGATGGCGTACGCGCAACACTCGCGCAGGACCAGGTCGTACGCCCGGACCGCGCCCTCCGTGAGCCCCGCGCGCGTCGTGCGGTCGGCGTCCTGGGACCGCAGGTATCGATCCAGGTACCCGGCGTCCAGGTCCAGTGTGAACAGGTCCTCTTCGGTGAGCGGGGCCGCGTCGAACGTGTCGCGGACGGCATCGAGTGCGGCGGCGAGCTCGTGCGGGGGTAGGTCGCGGAACTCGCGTTCGACCAGCGGCTGGATGCGGTCGGCGACGTGCTCGGCGGCCTCGTCCCAGACGCGCCGGAACCGGCGCTGCTCGCGCGCGCTGGTCAGCTTCCGCGCGGCGAGGTCGATCAGGCTGGTGCCGACCTCCCCGGCCAGCTTCGCGTCGCCGAACCAGATGCCGCACGCCGCCCGGGCCACTGCCGCACCGAGTGTGATCGCTACCACTTCGAGCCCGGACACGGCGTCGAGGGTAGCGGTATCCCCATGATCAAGGCGTCCCTCAAGTCGCCAGAACGACGTGAGGGACGCCTTGATCACGGGGAGCGGGGCAAGAATCACAGGGGAAGGTGGGGGAGGCGCGACCTAAGCTGGCGACATGCAGAGGTGGCGCGGGTACGAGGCGGTGCCGAGCGGGTTCGGCCGTTCGGTGATCACCATCGGCGTGTTCGACGGCGTGCACCGGGGGCACCGGGCGACCATCGGGCATGCCGTCCGGCGGGCGCGTGAGCTGGGCCTGGCGTCCGTGGTGGTCACGTTCGACCCGCATCCGTCGGAGGTGGTCCGGCCGGGCACGCACCCGGCGGTGCTGACCGAGCCGCAGCGCAAGGCCGACCTGATGGCGGCGCTGGGCGTCGACGTGCTCTGCGTGGTGCCGTTCACGCTCGAGTTCTCCCGGCTGCCGGCGGAGACGTTCGTGCACGACGTGCTGGTCGAGCACCTGCACGCCGCGGTAGTCGTGGTGGGGGAGAACTTCCGCTTCGGGCACAAGGCGACCGGCGACCGGGCACTGCTGGCCGAGCTGGGGCGCACGTTCGGCTTCGTGGTGGAGGACTCGCCGCTGGTGACGGAGCACGGCACGGTCTTCTCCTCGACGTACATCCGGGCCTGTGTCGACGCGGGTGACGTGGCGGCGGCGGCCGAGGCGCTCGGGCGCCCGCACCGGGTGGAGGGCTTCGTGGTCCGCGGCGACCGGCGCGGCCGGCAGCTCGGTTTCCCGACCGCCAACCTGCTGCTGACCAGCCCATACCCGGCGGTCCCGGCCGACGGGGTGTACGCCGGCTGGGCGATCCGGGGCGGCGAGCGGCTGCCGGCGGCGGTGTCGGTGGGCACCAACCCGACGTTCGACGGCACCGAGCGCCGGGTCGAGGCGTACATCCTCGATTTCGACGACGACCTGTACGGCGAGCGCATGGGCGTGGAGTTCGTGGCCCGGCAGCGGGGCCAGGTGAAGTTCGACGGCGTCGAGCCGCTGATCGCCCAGATGAAGGAAGACGTCGCCCAGATCCGGGCCGTCCTCGGGCGGTGACGCCCTCCTGGTAGTGTGGGGTGGACGCCGGGTTACCGGCGATGGCTCCGCGTGCCTGCACGACGCCGCGGGCGTGGGGTCCACGCAACATCCACAGAAACCAGGAGATAATGGCGCTCGACCAACAGGCTAAGGCCAAGATCAGGGCTGAGTACGCGACCGCCGAGGGCGACACTGGCTCGCCGGAGGTGCAGGTCGCGGTGCTCACCAAGCGCATCGCCGAGCTCACCGAGCACCTCAAGGTGCACAAGCACGACCACCACAGCCGCCGTGGTCTGCTGTTGCTGGTGGGTCGCCGGCGCCGGCTGCTGAACTACATGGCCAAGAAGGACATCAACCGCTACCGGTCGATAATCGAGCGGCTCGGCCTGCGGCGGTGAATGATTGAGGGGAGCGGCACGAGCCGCTCCCCTCACCACAACCAGAGGGGTCCGAGAGCCGATCAGCGCACCGGTCCTCGGTAGTGGCCCCCGGGCCCGCCGGCGCACGCCGGCCCACGCTCCCGGGCGCTTCGATCGAAGACCGGGCCGTCTGAGCAGCTCTCCAAGGTGTGGCCCCACCAATAGAAGGAGAGCAAGGAACACATGACCGAGACAACACTCGGCTCCCACAGCAGCACCGCCGTGATCGACAACGGGTCGTTCGGCACCCGTGAGATCACCTTCGCCACCGGGCGACTGGCCCGGCAGGCCGCCGGTTCCGTGATCGCCCAGCTCGGCGACACGGTCGTGCTGTCCGCCACCACGGCGAGCAAGAACCCGAAAGAGCAGTTCGACTTCTTCCCGCTGACGGTCGACGTCGAAGAGCGGATGTACGCGGCGGGTCGCATCCCCGGCTCGTTCTTCCGCCGTGAGGGCCGGCCCAGCGAGGACGCGATCCTCACCTGCCGGCTGACCGACCGGCCGCTGCGCCCCAGCTTCGTCAAGGGCCTGCGCAACGAGGTCCAGGTCGTCGCGACGATCCTGGCGCTCGACCCCAACCACCTGTACGACGTGATCGCGATCAACGCCGCGTCGATGTCGACCAAGCTGTCCGGCCTGCCGTTCTCCGGCCCGATCGGTGCGACCCGGATGGCGCACATCGACGGCCAGTGGATCGCGTTCCCGACCCACGAGGAGCTGGCTCGGGCCACCTTCGACATGGTCGTGGCCGGGCGGGTCCTGCCCGACGGCGACGTCGCGATCATGATGGTCGAGGCGGAAGCCACGCCGAACGCGGTGGCGCTGATCGCCGCCGGCGCGACCGCGCCGACCGAGGAGGTCGTGGCCAGCGGCCTGGAGGCCGCCAAGCCGGCCATCCGCGAGCTGTGCCGGGCGCAGAACGAGGTGGCCGCCGTCGCGGCCAAGCCGGTCGCGGAGTTCCCGGTCTTCCTGGAGTACCAGGACGACGTCTACACGGCCGTCGCCGGCGTCGCCAAGGCCGAGGTCGCCGAGGCGCTGAAGATCGCCGGCAAGGCGGAGCGCGAGGACGCGCTCGACCGCGTCAAGGACAAGGCGCACGAGGAGCTCGGCGGCCAGTTCGAGGGCCGGGAGAAGGAGATCAGCGCCGCGTTCCGGTCGCTGGTCAAGTCCGAGGTGCGCGCTCGCGTGCTGCGCGAGCAGGTGCGCATCGACGGCCGCGGCCCGCGCGACATCCGGCCGCTGACCGCCGAGACGCAGGTGCTGCCGCGGGTGCACGGGTCGGCGCTGTTCGAGCGCGGCGAGACGCAGATCCTCGGTGTCACCACGCTCAACATGCTCCGCATGGAGCAGCAGCTCGACACGCTCTCGCCCGAGAAGCACAAGCGTTACATGCACAACTACAACTTCCCGCCGTACTCGACCGGTGAGACCGGCCGGGTCGGCGCGCCGAAGCGGCGCGAGATCGGCCACGGCGCGCTCGCCGAGCGCGCCCTGGTCCCGGTGCTGCCCAGCCGCGAAGAGTTCCCGTACGCGATCCGCCAGGTGTCCG
The DNA here is from genome assembly GCA_037414955.1 of Actinomycetes bacterium KLBMP 9797. Classification (GTDB taxonomy): domain Bacteria; phylum Actinomycetota; class Actinomycetes; order Mycobacteriales; family Micromonosporaceae; genus Phytohabitans. The sequence goes on along the minus strand of JBBEWH010000044.1, from coordinate 3,293 downwards.
AGGCGCTCGGCTCCAACGGCTCGACCTCGATGGGCTCGGTCTGCGCGTCCACGATGTCGCTGCTGTCGGCGGGCGTGCCGCTGAAGGCGCCGGTCGCCGGCATCGCGATGGGCCTCATCTCCGACGAGGTCGACGGCAAGACGCAGTACGTGACGCTGACCGACATCCTCGGCGCCGAAGACGCGTACGGCGACATGGACTTCAAGGTCGCCGGCACCCGCGAGTTCGTGACCGCGCTGCAGCTCGACACCAAGCTCGACGGCATCCCGTCCGACGTGTTGGCGGGCGCGCTGCAGCAGGCGCACGACGCGCGGCACACGATCCTCGACGTCATGCAGACCGCGATCGAGGCGCCGGCCACGATGTCGGAGTACGCGCCGCGGGTCACCAGCGTGAAGATCCCGGTCGACAAGATCGGCATGGTGATCGGGCCGAAGGGCCAGACCATCAACGCGATCCAGGACGAGACCGGCGCCGAGATCTCCATCGAGGACGACGGCACGATCTACGTGGGCGCCACCGACGGCCCGTCCGCCCAGGCGGCCGTCGAGCGGATCAACGCGATCGCCAACCCGACGTTGCCGAAGGTCGGCGACAAGTTCCTCGGCACGGTGGTGAAGACGGCCGCGTTCGGCGCGTTCATCTCGCTGCTGCCGGGCCGCGACGGCCTGCTGCACATCTCCAAGGTGGGCAACGGCAAGCGGGTCGAGAGGGTCGAGGACTTCCTCAACGTCGGCGACAAGGTCGAGGTCCAGATCGCGGACATCGACGCGCGCGGCAAGATCTATCTCGACAAGGTGCGTCCGGAGGGCGAGGAGGCGCCGGAGTCGACCGAGGCGCCCGCCGCCGACCGGCCGGCCGGGCGTGACGGTGCCGACCGCGGACCGCGCGACCGGAGCGACCGGGGCGACGGTGACCGCGGGCCGAGCCGCGGCGAGCGCGGTGAAGGCGGCGAGGGCGACAGCGAGGGCGGCCAGCCCCGCCGGCGCCGGCACCGCCGCTGATGGCACTGCTCGACAAGAGGGACGGGGGCAGTACGGTACGGCGTACCGTACTGCCTTCGGGCCTGCGGGTGCTCACCGAGGCCATCCCGTCCATGCGGAGCGTCTCGTTCGGCGTCTGGGTGGCGGTCGGTTCCCGCGACGAGCCGGTCGCCCTCGGCGGCGTCTCGCATTTCCTGGAGCACCTGCTCTTCAAGGGCACCACGAAGCGCACCGCGCTCGACATCTCCGCGGAGATCGAGGCGGTGGGCGGCGAGACCAACGCGTTCACCACCAAGGAGTACACCTGCTACTACGCGCGGGTGCTCGACGCGGACGCACCGCTCGCCATCGACGTGATGGGTGACCTGATCGCCGACTCGGTGCTCGACCCGGCCGACGTCGAGACCGAGCGCGGGGTGATCCTCGAAGAGATCGCCATGCACGACGACGAGCCCGGCGACGAGGTGCACGACGTGTTCGCTTCGGCGCTGTACGGCGAGCATCCGCTCGGCCGGCTGGTCTCGGGCACGGAGGCGACCATCTCGCCGATGACCCGCGAGCAGATCCTCGGCTTCTATCGCGAGCGGTACACGGCTCCGTCCATCGTGGTCGCGGCGGCCGGCAACCTCGACCACGACGCGGTCGTCGACCTGGTGAGCCGGTCGCTGGCGCTCGGCGGTGGCGACGCGTCGCCGGCGCCGCTGCGGCCGACGCCGGCCGTGCCCACCCGCCCGGCCGACACGGTCATCCAGGCCAAGGACACCGAGCAGGCGCACCTGGTGCTCGGCTGCCCGGCACTGGCCCGCATGGACGAGCGGCGGTTCGCGCTCGGCGTGCTCAACAACGTGCTCGGCGGCGGCATGTCCAGCCGGCTCTTCCAGGAGATCCGGGAGAAGCGCGGCCTGGCGTACTCGGTCTACTCGTACGCCAGCCAGTACGCCGACACCGGCCTCTTCGCCGTGTACGCGGGCTGCGCGCCCGGCAAGGTCGACGAGGTGCTGGAGCTGACCCGGGCCGAGCTGGCCGCGGTCGCCGCTTCCGGGGTGACCGAGGCGGAGCTGGCGCGCGGCAAGGGCATGTCGAAGGGGTCGTACGTGCTGGGCCTGGAGGACACCGGCTCCCGGATGAGCCGGCTGGCGAAGGGCGAGCTGCTCTACGGCGACCTGCTGTCCGTCGACGAGCTGCTGGCTCAGGTCGACGCGGTGACCCTCGACGACGTCAACGCCCTGGCGGCAGACCTCCTCACCCGCCCCATGACCCTGGCGGGCATCGGCCCCCTGTAGCCCCTCCCATGATCAGGGCGTCCTTCACGTCGTTAGAACTACGTGAGGGACGCCCTGATCATGGTTCAGTCCGCCGCGGGCGGGTCCACGCCGCGACCGTCGAGTTCGCGTATCTGGCTTTGCAGGTACGCCTTGAGTTGGGTGCGGTACTCGTGCTGGAACCCTTCGAGTTCCTTGATCTGCTTGAGAGCCGCGGCGCGCATGGCGGCCAGGGTGGCTATCGCCTGCTGGTGGCGTTGGCGCGCGTCGCTTTCCAGAGCGGCGGAGTTGGTCCGCGCGTCGCGGGTGACCTCGTCGGCCTGGGAGCGGGCTTCCGCGAGCAGGACCTTGGCCTCGTGCCGGGCGTCGGCGATGTGGTCGTCGGCCGTGCGCGTGGCCATCATCAGCATGGGGTGTGCCTGGTGCTCGAGGTCGCTGTCCGATGCCGGGCCGTTCTGACCGTGGGCCCGTTCCAGCTCCGCCCGCAGTTCGCGGGCGGCGCGTTCGGTGGTCGCCTTGTCGCGCTGCGCCCTGTGGAGTTGGGCCGTCACATGGTCGATCTGCGCGGCTAGCCGCCGGTCGCCGTCCGGATCAGCCGGTGCGCCGGCGGGCGTGAGCTGGGCCCGGAGGTGGTTGTTTTCCTCGATCAGCAGGGCCAGGTCTTGCTGGAGCTCTTCCAGGAAGGCGTCGACGTCCTCTTCCTCGTATCCGCGCTTGTTGAGCCCAGATTTGCTGAAGGTGACGTTGCGGACGTCGGGCGGTGTCAGCGTCATGTGGGTCTCCTCGCTCAGCTGTGGCCCGCGGCAACGGTGCCGGGTATCCGGTCGAGAATGCGAACGCGTCGGCGTCTGGCTGACCGGGCCGGCGTGAGACCGGGCGATCTTGTAAAGAGTGTATTGTCGCCCGCCGCCGTTACCCGTCCGACAACAAAGTGGCGGAGGCAACACCGTGCCAGCCCGAATTGTGCGTCGCCGCCCGCGGTGCCCCGCTCTTCATGATCAGGGCGTGCGGGCCGGCGTTAGGACGGGGGGGGTGGCGGCCCGCGCAT
>JBBEWH010000043.1:0-1651 GCA_037414955.1 Actinomycetes bacterium KLBMP 9797 | reverse complement strand
GCCCCCCCAATTATGCACGCGGGCTCCATCCCGCCCTATCCCCGGGGCGCCCCCACGCCCTGATCATGGAGGGCTAGCGAACATCGTGAATGTTGCATAGGCTCCGACGCAATTGACGAACGGGGAGAGACTATGTCGCGAGTTTTTTCGGCTTTGCTGGCTACGGTGGGTCTGACCGCGGGTGTCCTGGTGGGATCGGCCGGCCCCGCACAGGCACAGATCTGCACCGTCTATCCCATGGGCAGGACCGCGCCGGTCTTCGCCGAGCCGACGACCGACTCGAAGCAGATCGACGAGGTCACGTACGACCGGTTGGGCAGTGGCTGCGACGGCCGTCCCGGTGCGCCGTACGACATCTGTGACAGTGGCGCCGCGGGAGCCTACGGCAGCTGGGTGTACATCTACAGCATCGGCGGATATTCCCCGTACCACTGCGTCGAACTCGTCTGGTAGCCCTCCTGATCAGGGCGTCCTTCACGTGGTGAGAACTACGTGAAGGACGCCCTGATCAGGAGAGGTCAGGAGAGGAACTGAGCCAGGTCGGCGTCGCGTTCGGCCCATTCGGCGGCCTCGGCGGGATAGTGCATGTGGCCGGCGCTGAGCTGGTAGAGCCGCTTCGGGCCGGCGAGCGCGGCATAGACGGCGTACTGGCCGACGGGCGGGACGGCCGGGTCGTGGCGGGCGGCGGAGACGTACACGGGGATGCGGATCCGGGTCGCCGCGGTGGCGGCGTCGTAGTAGGCCAGCACCCCGTGCAGCTCCGGCTTCCGCGTCACCAGCTGGCGCACCGCCTCGCCGGAGCCGGTGCAGGGCTCGCGCAGCCGCAGCGGGTGGTGCCCGAAGCTGGGCATGGACAGGTGGGCGCGGCCGAAGCGGCGGTCCCAGGGCAGGGCGAGCGCGCCGATGCCGCCGCCGAAGCTCATGCCCGAGTAGACCAGCGGTGCGTCGATCGACGGGAACCGGCGCAGCAGCACGGACGCGGCCCGCCAGAGGTCGGCCGCGCAGTAGCGGTGCACGTACGTGTCGCGGGAGTGGATGCCGTGCAGCACGTGCGCCGTCGGTGTCACCGGGATCGTGGCGGAGTAGCTGCGCGGCAGGCCCGGCGCACAGGGGAAGATCTTCGCGGCGTCGGGGGTAGGAACGTATTCGTCGGGCCCGTCGTCCCGGCCCTGGTACCCGTGCCCGATCACCACGCCGCGCCGGATCCGCCCGCCGTCGGGGCGCGCGCCCACCGGGTACGTGATCCAGGCGAACGCCCGTTCCCCCGTGGCCGACTGGAACGTTATCTCTTCGACGCGCCGGCGCAGCCGGGCGTCGTCGTAGCCGCGCTCGACCCGCCACCGCAGCGGTGCCGCGGTCAGCTCGTCATAGCTGGTGCGCCAGAAGTCATCGAAGTCGGCCGGTGCCGGTGGCGCCGGAGAAGTCGACGGGGGCGCCGGAGGGGGCGACGCGTCCATCGCTCCCCATCGTCCGGCGTCACGTCACCTTGCGGGCATCCTCCAAGTGGCTGGCGAGCTCGTTCACGTACCCCGCCAGGGAGACGTAGTCCATGCCGGGACCGTGCCGACGTTCCAATTTTCATGATCAGGGCGTGCCGCAACTCCTGTGTAAGGCCTTGGGGGAGCCCCCAGAATTGGGGGCGGGGGAGGCC
>JBBEWH010000042.1:0-711 GCA_037414955.1 Actinomycetes bacterium KLBMP 9797 | reverse complement strand
CCGTACTATTTTGCAGGGTCAGGGCGTCCCGCACGCCGTTCCAGCGACATGAGGGACGCCCTGATCATGGGCGGCTGAGCAGGCGGGGCTACGCGGTGGGCCAGTTGATCTTGTCGAGGAAGTCCTCGATGGCGGTGATCATCTGGCCGAGGATGGCGATGGAGTCGGTGAGTGGGCCGGGGACGTACATGCCGTGGTCAGCGTCCTGGACCTCGAACACGTGCGGCGTGAGTCGGCGGGCCACCGCGCTGTCCCAGGACTGGTCGGCGGTGCCGCCGACCAGCAGGAACGGGGCGGTCGCGCGGTCCAGTGCGGCCACCACCCACGGTAGGTGCAGCAACGGCGTGAGCCAGACGGCCGGCAACCTGCGTTCGGCCGCGATAGCGGCGGCGTTCGTGCCCAGCGACTTGCCGATCAGTAGCGGCCGGCCCTCGATCGCGTCGAGCAGCGGCGTGACCTGGCCGCGCACCCAGTCCTCGACTTCGGGCCGCAGCGGGGGTCGCCGCGGCTGCCCCGACCAGGTATGCCGGTGCACCGTCGCGCCGCGCCGCTCGGGAACGTCGCCCGCGTACATCATCATGCCGGACGAGGGTCCGTAAAGCCCGCCAGGGATCACGACAGCATCGGCCACGCCCAGACCCTACCGCCGACCCATGATCAGGGCGTGGCGCGAATGGTGTTTTTGTGATGTGTGGGGGCCGGTGGAAGCGG
>JBBEWH010000041.1:0-6046 GCA_037414955.1 Actinomycetes bacterium KLBMP 9797 | reverse complement strand
GATCAGGGCGTCCCTCAAGTCGTTAGAGCGACTTGAGGGACGCCCTGATCATGAGGATTCGGAGGTCGGACAGCCACCGCCGGCTCACATCGGCGAGGGAGTGTCGGGAGGCACGTGCTGGTGGGATAGGTTGTGCCCCGTGAGCGATGCGCGCGAACCGATCCGAGTCGGTGTGCTCGGTGCCCGTGGCCGCATGGGCATCGAGGTGTGTAAGGCCGTGGACGCGGCAGAAGACATGGAGCTCGTCGCCATGATCGATCAGGGCGACTGGCTGTTCAACGCGTCCGACGCCGCGGCCGAGGTGGTGGTCGACTTCACCACTCCGGACGTGGTGATGGACCACCTGCACTGGTGCATCGACCAGGGCATCAACGTGGTGGTCGGCACCAGTGGCTTCACCGAGCAGCGGTTCGAGCGGGTGCGCAACTGGCTGGCGCACAAGCCCGAGGTGGGTGCCGTGATCGCGCCGAACTTCGGGGTGGGCGCGGTGCTCATGATGGAGTTCGCGGCGCGGGCGGCCCGCTTCTTCGAGTCGGTGGAGATCATCGAGCAGCATCACCCGCGCAAGCTGGACGCCCCGAGCGGCACGGCCGCCCACACGGCGCGGATGGTCGCCGAGGCGCGCGCCGCGGCCGGCATGGCGGACATGCCGGACGCGACGAAGGACGAGCTGCCGGGCGCGCGCGGCGCCACCGTCGACGGGGTCCGGGTGCATTCGGTACGCGCCAGTGGGCTGGTCGCGCACCAGGAGGTGCTGTTCGGCACGGCGGGGGAGACCCTGACGATCCGGCACGATTCGTACGATCGGGCCTCGTTCATGCCCGGCGTGCTGCTCGCGATCCGCGCGGTCGTCAAGCGCCCCGGCCTGACGGTCGGCCTGAGCCCGCTCCTCGACGAGTCATGACCTCATGATCAGGGCGTCCGTCACGTAGCTCTCACGACGTGAAGGACGCCCTGATCATCGAGGGTGGGGACGCCGGAGCGGTCGACCGCGGCGTTGACCAGAGCGTCGCCGAGGCGGAGGCCCGCCGCGGACACCGCGCCCAGCGGGGCGAGGCCGGGGCGGAGCTCGACCCGGCCGGCCGGCACGTCGGGGTAGAGGCCCAGCGCCGCCTGCAGGATGACGACCGCGGCCGCCGCCGACCACGCCTGCGGTCGGCAGGCCGCCGGGTACGGCACCGGCCGCCCCAGCGCCCCCCGGTCGTCACCGCCGTAGAGCTCCGGCAGCCGGTACCCGAACGTCTCACCCGCCGCCAGCAGCCCGTCGGCCAGCGCCGCGGCCGCGTCGGTGAATCCGGACCGGGCCAGTCCAAATAGCACGATCGCGGTGTCGTGCGCCCAGATCGATCCACAGTGGTACGACAGCGGGCTGAACCCCCCATCGTCGGCGGACATGGTGCGCAGCCCGAACCCACCGGACATCGCCGGCGCGGCCAGCGCGCGGGCCACCAGAGCCTCCTCCGGCGTGGCGAGCAGACCGGTGCCGAGCAGGTGCCCGATGTTGCTGGTGAGCGCGTCGACGGGGCGGCCGTCGCGGTCCAGGGCCAAGGCCGGGTAGCCGTCCACCCAGAATCGCGCGCGGAACCGGGCGGCCAGCCCGGCGGCGTACTCCCGCAGCCGGTCGCCGCCCGGCCGGTCGAACGCGTCCAGCAGCGCCGCGCCGTGCACGGCCGCCTGATAGGCGTACCCCTGCACTTCGACCAGCGCGATGGGCGGCTCGGCGCGGCGGCCGTCGCGGAAGCGGACGGCGTCGCCGGAGTCCTTCCAGCCCTGGTTGGCGAGCCCGCGCCCGGTCGTGTCGACATAGCGCACGAAGTCAGGGAAGGACATGATCCAGTCGAGCGCCGCTGACAGAGCGGGCAGCAGCGCGGCGACCTCCGCCGGGGGCATGCCCCACCGCCAGGCGTCGTGCAGCAGGCTGATCCACAGGGGCGTGGCGTCGACCGTGCCGTAGTACGTGCCGGGCAGCGTGATGCCGCGATTGGCCAGGTGCAGCTCGCGCCCGCGCAGCTCATGCATGATCTTGCCGGGCTGCTCCTCGGTGCGGGCGTCGTCGCGCCGGCCCTGGCGGCGGGCGAGCGTGCGGAGCGTGCCGCCGGCCAGCTCGGTGCCGAGCGGCAGCAGCATGCGAGCCGCCCAGACGCTGTCCCGGCCGAAGAGCGTGAGGAACCACGGCACGCCGGCGCCGAGGAAGGTGTCGGCGGGCCCGGCCGGTTCGACGAGGCGCAGCGTGACGAGGTCGTCGAGGGCCTGGTCGAGCAGCCGGACCAGGCGGCGGTCGTCGGCGGTGACGGTGGGGCGCGCCCACTCGACCGGGCCGTCCGGCGCGGCGACCACGGCGGCCGGGTGGTGGGCGTGCAGCCCCCAGTGCAGCGTGGTGGCGCCGCGCGGCGGCAGGTCGACCTCCCAGCGCCGCTCCGGGCTCACCGTGACCGTGACGGCCGGGCTCGCCGTGACTGTGACGGCCGGGCTCACCGTGACCGTGACGGCGTCGCCCGTCGCTGGTCCACCGCCCGACTTGACCACCTCGATGGGCGCGTTGTCGGTGGCCACGTCCAGGGTCACGACGCACCGTACCGGCACGGTGGCGGTCGAACTGATCCGGATCTCCTCGGTCAGCCCGCCGGGCACCACCCGCCGGAGCCGCTCGATCCGCACGGTGGGGTCGGGGATGGGGTCGCCGAGCCAGCGCGCCAGCGACACGAACCGGGCCGCACCGGGACCGGCCGGGGCGTACCCGATCGCCTCTGGCTCGCGGCCGTCGACCCGCAGCAGCGCCTGGGCGAGCACGCGCGTGTCGGCGTGGAAGACGCCCTGCACGCCGGTGGCCCGGATCTGCCCGTCGGCGCCGCCGAGCGCGGCCGTTGGCGCCGCGGTCACCGGCGCGAGATCGTGGAGCAAGGGTTGAAGCACCTTTATACCCTAATCCAGCCTAGATGCCCGGTTTGTTGCCAGGCGTGGCTAGAGCGCGGTGTGGAGGCGGAGTTGGTCGATCAGCTGGTCGTCGACGTCGAGCGCGCGAGCCGCGCCGTCCGGCTCCCAGCCCGCCGAGCCGAGGAACTTGCGGGTGGCCGCGTCTCCGTCGTACACCCAGGCCACCGCGCCTTTCATGGCGTCCTCGCGCCACAGGTCGACGCTCGCGGCCAGCAGCCGGCTGCCGTGCCCGCGCCGGCCCCAGCGCGGCTCCACCAGCAGGTCGGTCACGGCCGCGACGTCCGCCGGCAGCGGCGGCTCGTCGGGCGCGCGCGCCTCGTCGTCGGCCGGGCCGCTCGCCGCGAACCCCACCACGTGCGGGTGCTCGCCCTGCTCGACCGCGACGAGCACGCGGTGCCGCGCCGACGGCGGCGCCTCGATCGCCGCGGCCCACTGGCCCGCGATCCACGCCTCGTCGAGCCGGTCCAGCGCCCGCTTCGGCAAGATCCGCCGGTACGCCGTGCGCCACGTCTCCAGCTGGATGCGTGCGATCTCGCCGGCGTCCTCGGGACGCGCTGGCCGGACATACCCGAGCGCCATGACGCACGAGCCTACGCCTCCCCATGATCAAGGCGTCCCGCACGTAGCTATAACGACGTGCGGGACGCCTTGATCATGGGGGTTAGGCGGCGGCGTGGCGGGGGCCGGTCAGGCCGGAACGGATGGTGCGGGCGGTCTCGTAAGCGCCGAGGCCGGCGGCCCGGGCGGCCGGGGTGAGCGCGTCGACCACGTCGTGCTCGGCGAGGATGCCCGCGGCGACCAGGCGGCTCAGCCGGCGCGCCGCCGAGTAGAGCGTGTTGTTGCGCCGGCCGACGGGCGCCCCGCGCACCCGCGCCGCCTCGTTGTCGAGCGCCGCCGCGGCGTACCGGGAAGGGTGGTGGACCACCGGCCGCGGCGCCGGGGTGACGGGTGGGGGAGCGACCACCGCGCGCAGCGCCGCCGGGCACAGCGGCGCGGGACCGCGGGAAATCCACCGGTACCGGTCGCCGCTGCCGTGGATCGACGGCGGCGCGACCACGTAGCCGTCGAGGCCGCGCCAGTCGACGCCGGGCAGCACGCGGACCCGGTTGGGCAGGCCGGTGGCGGCGAAGTAGAGGTGCAGGCCGCCGGAGCCGGTGCGCACGGTCGGCGGGTCGGCGTCGATCAGCCCCGCCAGCAGGCGCAGCCCTTCCGGGGTGTCGACGTCGCACACGTCGACGACCACGCCGGTGCGGAGCCCGATGTTGGCGTCCGGCCAGGTGGCCCACCAGTGGCGTAGCAGGTCGGGATCGGTGCTGGCCTGGTGCAGGCCGGCGGTGAGCAGGCGCGGGTGCCAGCGAGGGTGTTTGCCGGGGCGATCGCAGTGCGGTCGCCGGCACGAGCAGCGCCCGCCGCCGGTGCCGGTGTGCAGGGGCAGCACCGGCACGCCGGCCGCCGCGTAGCGGAGCGCGCTGGCGAGCACACGCACAGTCTATCGAACATCTGTACGAATGTGGGTATGGCTAAGGCTACCGCGAAGACGGGTACTCGCCTCACTGCGCCGACCCGGCCTCGATCCCTACCGTCACCACCATGAATGTCATAGCACTGACTGTGGTGGTGGCGGCGGCGACGCTGGCCGGCGCGGCCGTCGACGCCGCGCCCGCGTCCGCCGGTGCCCACCGGTTCCATCAGCAACGGGTGGCGTGGCACGGCTGCCAGCACGGGCCCGAAGATCAGGTCGGCGCCGACCTGGACGCGGCCGGCGCGCAGTGCGGCGAAGTGACCGTGCCGCTCGACTACGCGCGCCCCGGCGGGCGCACGATCACGGTCGCCATGTCGCGGCTGCCGGCCGCCGACCCGACCCGCCGGATCGGCGTCCTGCTGCTCAACGGCGGTGGGCCCGGCGGTATCGGCCTGGACATGCCGCTGCTGATCGGCGCCCAGCCGATACCCCGGGAGCGGTTCGACCTGATCGGGATGGACCCGCGGTTCGTCGGGCGCAGCACGCCGCTGGACTGCGGCTGGCCCACCAGCAGCGCGCTGCGATCAGCGGGCGCGGACCGCCGCGCCTTCGACCGGATCACCGCGTTCGAGGCTGATCTGGCCGCGCGGTGCGCCGCTCGGCACGGCGACGTGCTGCCCTACGTCAGCACCCGCAACACGGCGCGCGACATGGACGTGATCCGTGCGGTCCTGGGGGAGGAGAAGCTGTCGTACTTCGGGTACTCGTACGGCACGTACCTCGGGGCCGTCTACACGCAGATGTTCCCGGACCGCGCCGACCGGGTCGTGCTGGACGGCGCGGTGGATCCCGAGGGGTACGGGCCGCGGATGCTGCGGGACAACGGCCCGACCGCCGCGGCGGCGCTGCGCGACTGGGCCGGTTGGACGGCGGCGCGCCATGACCGGTACGGGCTCGGCGACACCACCGAACGGGTGCTGGCCGCGGTCGCGGGCATCCACCGGGCGGCCGTCCGGCGGCCGTTGGCGGTCGGCGGGTACGCGGTGGACCAGCACCTGCTGCCGATGCTGCTGTTCAGCGGCCTGTACGACGACCGCGACGCGCCGAGCGCGGAGTTCGCCGCGGCGGTGCGGGTGTTGCGCGACGCGGCCGCCGGCCGGCCGGTCACGCCGACGCCCGCGCTGGAGGAAGAGCTGCGGTTCGCGACGACGGGCGCGGATTCGCACTACGGCAGCGTGCAGATGGCGATCATCTGCGGCGACCGGGCGGCGCCGCGGAATCCGGAGACGTACTGGCGGGACATCCAGGCACACCGGACCGGCGGGTCGCTGTTCGAGCCGTTCACGCGGAACCTCAACCCGTGCGCGTTCTGGCCGGAGCCGCCGCGCGAGCGGCCCACCCGGATCAGCAACGACGTGCCGGCCCTGATCGTGCAGTCCACCGGCGATCCGGCCACGCTCTACCGGTACGCCCAGGCCATGCACCGGGCCCTGCCGGCGTCCCGGCTGCTGACGCTGGACGCCCGCATCCACGCGGTGTACGCCAACTACGGCAACGCGTGCGTGGACGGCCAGGTCAACGCGTATCTGGCCAGCGGCGTCCTGCCGGGCACCGACCGCACCTGCCTTTCATGATCAAGGCGTCCCGCAA
>JBBEWH010000040.1:0-42126 GCA_037414955.1 Actinomycetes bacterium KLBMP 9797 | reverse complement strand
CGTGAAGGACGCCTTGATCATGGGTAACGAGGGCCGTTCGGGGGTAATGCGGCGACATGATCGTGGAGGCCGACCCCACAGAGTTGGGCGGGATCACCGGATGGATCGCGCGGGTGGTCGACGCGCTCGGCGAGGCCGGCGTCGGCCTGCTGGTCGCGCTGGAGACCATCGTCCCGCCGGTGCCGAGCGAGGTGGTGCTCGCCATGGCGGGCTACCTCGCCCACGCCGGCCGGGTCAACGTGGTGCTGGTCGTGGTGGCCGCCACCGCCGGGTCGCTGCTCGGCGCGGCGGCCCTCTACTACGTCGGCCGGGGAATCGGGGAAGACCGGCTGCGCCGCTGGCTGGACCGCATCCCGCTGGTCGACGCGGAGCAGCTGGACAAGGCGGACGCGTGGTTCGAACGGTACGGCCGCTGGGCGGTCCTGCTGGGCCGGATGGTGCCGGTGGTCCGCAGCCTGGTATCCGTGCCAGCGGGCGCCAACCGCATGCCGCTCGGCCAGTTCCTGGGCCTGACCGCGCTCGGCAGCGGCGGGTGGAACGCGCTCTTCGTGGGCCTCGGCTACGCGCTCGGCGAACGCTGGCAGGACGTCGAACGCTACAGCCGCTGGTTCGACCTGACCCTGGTCGTCCTCTTCGCGGCCGCCATCGGGTTCTGGGTGGTCAAGCGCGTCCGCGCCCGCTCCACCCACCCATGACCCGCCCATGATCAAGGCGTCCCTCAAGTCGTTATAGCGACGTGAAGGACGCCTTGATCATGGGTCAGTGGCGGAACTGGAACCAGTTGACGTTGACGAAGTCGGCGGGCTGGCCGCTCGTGAAGGTGAGGTAGACCGTGCGGGTGCCGGTGACCGGGGAGACGTTGCCCGGCACCGAACGCCAGGACTGCCAGCCGCCGGTGTTGGCCAGGGCGAAGCTGCCGATCGGCGGGCTGGTGGGGCTGTCCAGGCGGACCTCGATCAGGCCGCTGACGCCGCCGGCCGCGCCGGACGCCACCCGCGCCACGAAGTCGCGTGGGCTCGTCGAGCCGAAGTTGACGTTGTCGAAGCGCACCCAGTCGCCGTTCGCCGCGTGGCTCACGTTGCGGCCACCTTCCGAGGCGGCCTCGGTCTGCACGCCGTTCTGGGCGTTGAACGACTCGGCCTCGATGATCGCGTACGCGTCGCGGGTGCCGCCGGTCGGTGGCGGCGTGGTGGTCGGTGGCGTGGTGGTCGGTGGCGTGGTGGGGGTGCCGCCACCGCTGCGGTAGACCGCGACGTAGTCGACCAGCATCGGCCGGCCGGAGACCGTGCTCGCCGTGGGTGTGGCGCTGCCCGCGACGCCGTTCGGGAACGCACCGCCCATCGCGACGTTCAGCAGCAGGAAGTATCCGGCGTGTCCGGTCATGTTGGACCAGTGCGGCTCGCCGATCTGCGACTGCGTGACGGTGTGGAAGTGCGTGCCGTCGACGTACCACCGCAGTTGCTGCGGGCTGACGCTGGCGTCCCACTCGAAACGGTAGGTGTGGAACGCGGACTGGCAGGTGCTGCCCGGGCACGCGCGGGACGCGCCGAGCCCGTTGGTCTCGTTGCACGGGCCGCCCGGATTCACTCCACAGTGGAGCACGCCCCAGACGGAGTCGATCCCGTTGACGTTCTCCATGATGTCGAACTCGCCGATGCTCGGCCAGTTGTGGTAGTTCCCCCGGTACGGCGCGCCGAGGGCCCAGAACGCCGGCCAGTAGCCGGACGCGGCCGCACCGGTCACGTTCGGCATCTGGATGCGCCCCTCGATGCGGAGCACACCGCCGGAGGGCGGCTTGAAGTCGGTGCGGACCGTCTCGATGCGCGACGACGTCCAGCCCCCGGACGCGGTGCGGATCGGTGTGATCCGCAGGTTGCCGGCGCCGTCGTGGGACACGTTCGCGGTGCTGTTGGTGTAGGTCTGGATCTCACCGGTGCCCCAGTTGCCCGGGCCACCCGGGTACGACGTGCCGGTGTCGATGATCCAGTTGGCCGAGGATGGCAGGGTGTTGACCGCACCCGTGAAATCGTCGCTCCACACCATGGTCCATCCGGACGGCGTGGGCGGGACAGCGGCGCGGGCGGTCAGGGTGACGGTGAGGAGGGCGCTCGCCACGATGGCCGCGACGGCGGCACCCAGTAAGCGCCGAGGGGCGGCAGACTTCATCGACAGACCTCTCTGAGGGGCGGACCGTGAGAGCGCTCTCTCAGAGATTGATGGTTGGAAACACGTTTGTCAACAGTGTGTTAATTGCCCTCATGATCAAGGCGTCCCTCATGTCGTTCTCACTACTTGAGGGACGCCCTGATCATGGAGCTAGCGGTGGAGGGGGAAGGGCATGGTGTCCCGGATGGCGTGGCCGGTCAACAGCATGAGGATGCGGTCGACGCCGAGGCCGAGGCCGCCGGTCGGCGGCATCGCGTACTCCAGGGCCTGCAGGAAGTCCTCGTCCAGTTCGCTCAGCTCCGGGTCGGCCGCCGGACCCATGGCCAGCCGGCGGCGTTGCTCCACCGGATCCACCAGCTCGGAGTACCCGGTGCCCAGCTCGACGCCGAACGCCACCAGGTCCCACCGCTCGGCCAGCCGCGGGTCCTTCCGGTGCGCCCGCGCCAGCGGGGCCGACTCCACCGGGAAGTCGATGTAGAACGTGGGCGTCGTGGTGCGCGGCAACACGATCCGCTCGTACATCTCCTCCACCAGCGCGCCCGGTTCCCACGCGGTGTCATACGGCACGCCGGCGGTGTCGCACATCCGGCGCAGCGCGGACACGTCGGTATCCGGCGCCACCCACTCACCGAGCGCATCGGACAGTCCCTCATAGACTGTCCGCACCGGCCAGTCGCCCGAGAGGTCATGCTCCACGGGTACGCCGTGCGGGCCGGTCTGGTAGGCCACAGTGGACCCATACGCGGCGAAGGCGGCCCGCTGCACCAGATGCTGGGCCAGCGCGCGGGTCGTCTGGTAGTCGGCGTACGCCTGGTACGCCTCCAGGAGGGTGAATTCGGGGCTGTGCACGTGGTCGGCGCCCTCGTTGCGGAACGCCCGGCCCAGCTCGAAGACCCGCTCCACGCCGCCGACCACCAGCTGCTTCAGGTACAGCTCGGGGGCGAGGCGCAGGTACAGCCGGGCGTCGTAGGCGGCGGCGTGCGTGGCGAACGGCCGGGCGCGGGCCCCGCCCGGCACGCGTTGCAGGATCGGCGTCTCCACCTCCAGGTAGCCGCGGTCGATCAGCGTCTCGCGCAGCATCTGCGTGACCGCGGTACGGGCCCGCAGCAGGTCCCGGGCCTGGCTGCTGGTGATCAGGTCGAGGTAGCGCTGGCGTGCCCGGGTGCCCGGGTCGGCGATGCCGTGGTGCTTGTCCGGCAACGGGCGCAGGCACTTCGCGGTGATCTGCCACGAGTCGGCGCGCACCGTCAGCTCGCCGCGCTTGCTGGTGATCATCTCACCGCGGACGCCGACGTGGTCGCCGATGTCCACCGTGGCGCGCCAGTCGGTGACGCCCTCGCCGTCGAGCATTATCTGCACGTCACCGGTCCAGTCCCGGAGGGTCGCGAAGCACACGCCGCCGTGGTCGCGCATCAACACGACCCGGCCGGCCACCGCGACCTCGTCGCCGGTACGGGTGTCCGGCGCCAGCCCCTCGTACCGGATGGCCAGCGCCACGGTGTTGTCGGTGCGCGCGAACGCCGGTGGGTACGGGTCGACGCCGGCCGCCAGCAGCCGCTCCCGCTTGTTGAGCCGCACCTGGGACTGCTCCGGCACCACCGGCTCCACGGCGCTGTCGAGCGTGGCCGTCTCCGCCGTGACCTTGGGCGCGACCAGCCGCAGTGGACGGTCGGCCAGCGCGCGCTCCACAACGGACCGCCGGCCCGCCGGGGCACACACGTAACGCGGCCGCCACAACGGCTGGTACCGGGCGGCCGCGTGGTACCGGTCAGCCGACACCGCGACGCCCAGCGACACCCGGTCGACGCCCAGCCGGGCGGCATCGCCCATCAGCGAGGCCACCAGGAAGTCCGCGACGCCGTCGTCCGCGCCCGGGGCGACCCGCGCCAGGTCGAGGGTCAGGCCGCGAGGGCCCCACGGCACGAGGGACAGCAGCCCTTTCCGGGCACCGTCCGCGTCGCGCGCCTCGACCAGCACGCCCCGCGCGTCGGCCGGATCGCCGATCCAGCCCAGCGTCGGGCCGTGTCCGCCCGGCCAGGCGGTCGCCAGCTTGCGGACCGCTTCGGTCTCCTCGGGCGAGACGTCCACGTAGTGGCGCACCTGCGCGGTGTATCCGGCCCGCTGCAGCCCGGCGACCGCCTGCCGCACCGACCGCATGTCCCGGCCCTCCAGCGTGAACTGGTCGCTGAGGAGCACCGCTTCGTCGCCGTATTGGCGGGCGACCAGACCGGCCCGGCTGTACGCCGCCGCGCCGTCCTCGCTGGCCGCCGCCGCGCCGGGCGTCCAGCCGTACTCCTGGGCCCGCCCCAGCCACGCGTCGATGGCCGGTCCCCACGCCTCCGGGTCGCCGATCGGGTCACCGCCGGCCAGGCTGACGCCGCGCACCAGCCGGTACGCGACCGCCGCCTTGCCGGTGGCCGAGAAGACCACCTCGCGGTCGCGGGCGGTGCCGAAGTGCGCCTGCGAGTCCCGGTCGCCGGTCCGGGCCAGCAGGGCGCGTAGCCGCTGCTCGTCGACCTGGGCCCGGACCGGGGCGGCCCGCCGCGCGCGCCACCACAGCAGGAGGACCGGAACGAGCAGCGCGACCGCCCCGCACCCGCCGAGCACCAGGTCGACCCAGCCGGGCGCCCGTCCGGTGCGGTTCGGGTCGATGACGAGCCCGCCCAGCACCTGCTCGACCACGTACGCCCACCGGCCGGAGTCCACCTCCCCCGGATAATCGCTGACCAGCCGGTACCCCGCCCCGACGCCGGCGACGGCCAGCACCACGAACGCCCCGACCGCCAGCGGCAGCCCGACCCAGCGCCGCCGCACCCTGAGCTCGCGGCGCACGGCGAACACGAACAGCAGGGCCACCGCGGCGAGCCCGGCGCCAGCGGCCATGACCGCGCCCTCCCCGCTGACGAGCGCGGCCACCATGGCGAGCAGCAGGTAGGCGGTGAGCACCCAGAACGCCAGCCGCAGCCGGCGGGCGGTGGCGACCGCGAGCACCCCGGCGCACGCCGCGAACGCCAGGTTTCCTGGCGTCGGGCTCGGACGCGGTGGGCGTACCAGATCAAGGGCGGTCGCGACGGCCGCGAGCGCGCAGAGCAGGGCGACCACCCACAGGGCCGCCGCCAGGATGGTCGTGATGTGGCGCCGCCGGCTGGGCCGCGCCGGCGGGTCCGGCGCGTTCCGGAGCGGGATGATGGTCGCGGGACGGCCGAGCGTCGCGGTCATCTCGTGCCTCCTTTTTTGCGGAGTTAATTCACATAATGGGGCAAAGGGATGGTTCCGCGACGGTGGATTCCGGGTATTCGATACCCGTGAAGCTGACCGTCGGTGTCGAAGAGGAATTCCTGCTCCTGGACGCGGAGAAGACCCAGGCGGCGCCGGCCGCGGACGCGGTGCTGGCGCACGTGCCGGCCGACGTCCGCGCGTTGGTCCAGCACGAGTACCTCACGAGCCAGATCGAGATCAACAGCGCGCCCGGGCTGGACCTCGGCGCGCTACGGCACTCGCTCAGCGCGCTCCGCGGCCGGGTCGCCGAGGCCGCCGAACGCGCCGGCACCCGGATGGTCGCGATCGGGTGCTCCCCCGTCACCGGCCCGGAACCACCGGTCGTGGACGAGCCGCGCTACCACCGGATGGTGGAACGGTACGGCGCGCTCTCCCCCGGCCCCGGCCTCAACGGCCTGCACGTCCACATCGGAGTCGCTGATCCGGAGATCGGCGTGCAGGTGCTCAACCACCTGCGTCCATGGCTGCCGCTGCTGCACGCGGCCACCACCAACTCACCGTACGCCGACGGCGTCGACTCCGGGTACGCCAGCTGGCGCTCGGTGATGTGGGCGCGCTGGCCGTCCGTCGGTCCGACGCCCTATGTGGACTCCTATGAGGACTACGAGCGCATCGTCGCCGACCTCATCGCCACCGGCGCCATGCTCGATCAGGACATGCTCTACTGGTACGCCCGGCTGTCCGCCCACTACCCCACCGTCGAGATCCGGATCGGCGACGTGTGCCCGACCGTCGACGACACCGTGCTGATCGCGGCACTGGTGCGCGCGCTGGTGGCCACCGTGCTCGTCGACATCGCGGCCGGACGGGAAGCCCCGCGGGTGCATCACCACCTCCTCAGCGCGGCGCACTGGCGCGCCGCGCACGACGGCCTCGAAGGGCTCGCGGTCGACCCGGCGGATCAGCAGAGCCGGCCGGCTTGGCGGCTGATGCGGCGGCTCTTCGACAAGGTGCGGCCGGCGCTGGAGGAACATGGCGACCTCGCGCTGGCGACCGTCCTCATGGGACGGCTGCGGGCGCGCGGGACGGGGGCCGCGCGGCAGCGCGCCGTATACGCCCGCACCGGCGACATGGCCGCCGTCCTCGACTACCTCACCACCGAAACCCGCACTCCTCTCCCATGATCAGGGCGTCCCTCAAGTCGTCATAGCTACTTGAGGGACGCCCTGATCATGGAGCTACGCGGTTTGGCAGGTGGGGCACCAGTAGGAGTTGCGGCCCGCGAGCCCAGAACGGCTGACCTCGGTGCCGCACACAAGGCATGGTTGACCGGCGCGCCGGTACACGTACACTTCGCCGCCGTGCCGGTCCACCCGCGGCGCGCGCCCCATCGCCTCCGGCATGTGTCGGCTGTGGACGGTGTCGATCCGGCCCCGCGCCACGCCTTCCTTCATCAGCTCGCGAAGGTCGGTCCACAGGTCGTGCCACGCCTCGGACGGCAGCGCGCGCCCCGGCCGGGTCGGCGGTATCCCGGCCCGGAAGAGCACCTCGGACACGTAGACCAAGCCCGCGCCGGCCACGATGGACTGATCGAGCAGGAGCGCGGCCAGCGGCTTGGTGCTGGTCCGGATGCGGGCATACGCCGCGTCGGGGTCGGCGTCGTCGCGCAGCGGGTCGGCACCGAGCCGCTGTCGCAGCGCCGCCACCTCCGGCGGGGCGAGCAACTCGCACGCGGTCGGTCCCCGCAGGTCGATCCAGTGACGCACGGTGGTGAGCCGCAACCGCACCTGGCCGACCGGCGGCGGAGCCGGGGCATCGCCGTCGCTGAACACCCCGTACAGGCCAAGGTGCACGTGCAGCGTGCGGTCACCGGCGTAGTGGTGCAGGAGATGCTTGCCGTACGCCTCGGTGTCGCGCAGCCGCGCGCCGGTCAGGGCAGCGGCGCCGGCGGCGAACCGGCCCTGCGGGCTGGCGACGGTCACCCGGCGGCCGGCGAGCAGTTCGCGGTGACGGGCGGCGAGTCGGTGGATGGTGTGTCCCTCAGGCACGGAGAGCAACGGTATCCGACCGCGCCCCATGATCAAGGTGTCCCTCAAGTCGTCATGACTACGTGAGGGACACCTTGATCATGAGCATGAATTGACGGTGGCCTGGGTACCCCCTTACCGAACTAGTGTGAGGAGGTGCCCAAGTGGTGCGGATGCCATCGTTCTCCCGCCATTCGACCACGGAGTCCCGGGACGAGGAGCGGGTCGCCGGTACGACGACGATGAACGTACGGGGGCAAGAGGACGAGCGGGTCGCGGTACGCGAGCGCCAGGCCGAGGCCGACCGCGCCGCAGCGGACCGTGCTGTCGCCGAACGCGAGGCGGACCGCGCCGAGACCGAACAGCTCAGGCGCGACCGCCGCGAGCCTGGCCTGGCCCCCAAGCCGGAGCCGGTCACCGAGCCGGAGCCGCGCGGCCCCCGGCCGCGGGCCAGCCTGATGGCCACGCTCGCGCTGATCAGCGGCGTCGCGGCGGCGCTGTTCGTCCTGACGGGCGTCCTGGCCGGGTACGGCGTGGTGCTCGGCGCCGTGGCGGTGCTGCTCGCCGTGGGTGGTTTCTCGGCGACCAGCCGCCGGCACGTCGCCGGCAAGTCGGACGCGATCGTCGGACTGGCGCTCGGCCTAGGCGCGATCGTGCTGGGGATTCTCGTCCTGACCGACTCCCTGACCTGGCTAACGACCGCCAGCGACAAGGTCGGCGAGTTCCGCGAGTGGCTAGACACTCAAACCGTGGACCGCTTCTAGCGAGGTTTGGAAGGGCCCCTTCCTATGCGAAAAGCGATAGGAAGGGGCCCTTCCATGCGTGCGCGCAATGGATGAAGGGTTCGACGGGCTATATGCGCAACGAATCGCCGTCGGACGCAAGAGATCTTGATGGATTTCGCTGCTCGCCAGCGCATAGCGTGGCGATGTGAAGCGTTACCTGATGTGCCGACCGACGCACTTCGCCGTCGAATACGCGATCAACCCGTGGATGGACCCGACCGCACCCGTCGACACCGGCCTCGCCATCCGGCAGTGGGAGACGCTGCGCCGCACCTATCTCGACCTCGGCCACACCGTGGACGAGATCGAGCCGCTGCCCGGCCTGCCCGACATGGTGTTCGCGGCCAACGGCGCCACCGTGATCGACGGCAAGGTGCTCGCCGTCGAGTTCCGTGACCCGCAGCGCGCCGACGAGGCGCCCGCCTACCGCGACTGGTTCGAGCGCGCCGGGTTCGAGACGCACGAGGCCAAGCACGTCAACGAGGGCGAGGGCGACCTGCTGCTCGCCGGTGACCTGCTGCTGGCCGGCACGGGTTTCCGCACGGTACCGGCGGCGCACGACCGGGCGCAGGAGATCTTCGGCCGTCCCGTGATCACGCTCCAGCTCGTCGACCCGCGCTTCTACCACCTGGACACCGCGCTGTGCGTCCTCGATGACCGGACCGTCGCGTACCTCCCGGAGGCTTTCTCCCCCGGCTCGCGAGCCGCGCTGCGCCGGTTGTTTCCGGACGCCGTCCTGGCGTCCGTGGCCGACGCCGCGGTGCTCGGCCTCAACGCGGTGAGCGACGGGCGCCATGTCGTGCTTCCGGCCCAGGCCACCGGCCTGGCTGCCACGCTTCGCCAGCGCGGATACGAGACAATTGGCATTGATTTGTCCGAGTTGCGCAAGGCCGGTGGCGGCCCCAAGTGCTGCACCCTGGAGGTCCGCAAATGATCGTCGACGACCTGACCCGCACCCCGGCCGCCGTGGCCGACGCCGAGCGGTGGACCGCGCACAACTACCACCCGCTCCCCGTGGTCATCGCCGCGGCCGAGGGCGCCTGGGTCACCGACGTCGACGGCCGGCGCTACCTCGACTGCCTGGCCGGCTACTCCGCGCTCAACTTCGGCCACCGCCACCCCACGCTGATCGCCGCCGCGCACGCCCAGCTCGACCGGCTCACGCTCACCAGCCGGGCGTTCGTGCACGACCGGTTCGCGGCGTTCTGCCAGGGCCTCGCCGAGCTGTGCGGCAAGGACCTGGTGCTGCCCATGAACACCGGCGCCGAGGCGATCGAGACCGCGATCAAGGTGGCACGCAAGTGGGGCTACCGGATCAAGGGCGTGCCGGCCAACTCCGCCACGATCGTGGTCGCGGACGGCAACTTCCACGGCCGCACCACCACGATCGTCAGCTTCTCCACCGACCCGGACGCGCGCGACGACTACGGTCCGTACACCCCGGGGTTCCGCATCGTCCCCTACGGCGACCTGGCGGCGATGGCCGCCGCGATCGACGAGACCACCGTCGCGGTGCTCATCGAGCCCATCCAGGGCGAACAGGGCGTGATCGTGCCGCCGCCGGACTACCTGCCCGGCGTCCGATCCCTGTGTACCGCGAACAACGTCCTCTTCGTCGCCGACGAGATCCAGTCCGGGCTCGGCCGCACCGGCACCACGTTCGCCTGCGACCACGACGGCGTGGTGCCCGACATGTACGTGCTGGGCAAGGCCCTCGGCGGCGGCATCGTGCCGGTCTCCGCGGTGGCCGCCGACGCCAACGTGCTGGGCGTGCTCAAGCCCGGCCAGCACGGCTCCACGTTCGGCGGAAACCCGCTCGCGTGCGCGGTGGCGACCGAGGTGGTGGGGCTGCTGCGCACCGGCGAGTACCAGCGCCGCTCCGCCGAGTTGGGTGCCCGCCTGCACGCCGACCTGAACGCGCTGGTCGGGCACGGCTTGGTGGCCGTGCGGGGGCGCGGCCTGTGGGCGGGCATCGACATCGACCCGGAGCGGATGACCGGCCGGGAGGCGTGCGAGAAGCTGCTGGCGCGCGGCGTGCTGGCCAAGGACACGCATGGCTCCACGATCCGGCTCGCGCCGCCACTCGTGGTCGAGCCCGCCGAACTCGACTGGGCCGTCGAACAACTCGCCGCGATCCTCTAAGGCACCCCGCTCCCATGATCAAGGCGTCCGTCAAGTCGTTCTAACGACTTGAGGCACGCCTTGATCATGGTGCGCTCCGCGCGCGGAGCGGCGCGCGCTAGCGGGGGCGGCGGAGGGGCATGGACATCGTGGGGGCCTCGGCCATCACCGATGTGGGGGCGACCGGCGCGCCGGAGGTGACGTAGCGGGCCAGGCCCACGTGCACCCCCGGGTACAGCTCGATGAGGTCGCCCGGCGCCAGCGCCCGGCTCTGGCCCTTGAGGATCATGCGCTCGGCCTCGTCCATCGAGCCACCCGGCCGGACGCCGGTGCCGTTCGTGCTGACGTCTTGCGCCACCACCTCGGCGCCGCGCATCTCGAACCGCACGTGGCTGCGGCTGATCCAGCGCCGGGCCTCGTCGCTCAGCCACTGGCCGAGCATGACGCCGCCCTCGTCGGGCGCGCGCCCGACCAGCACCGGCTCGCCGTCGGCGACCACGAACCGTTGCCGGACCACGCCGCCGACGCGGACCGCCAACGCCTCCGCCGCGGGCCGTGCGCCCACGTCGGACAGCGGCGCCTCGTGCCGGGGGCAGGTGGGCCGGCCGCTGTGCAGGGTGGGCGGCGGCTGGCCGCCGGCCCGCTGGGCCGCGCGCAGGTCGGCGAACGCGCCACCGCCACCGCCGAACATGGCGCACCCCGTCTCAGGGCAGCGCCACAGCCGGCTCATCATCTGCGTGCCGGTGGGCGCGGGCGCCGCGGTGGCCGGCACCGAGCCGCCACCGACCTGCGCGCGCAACACCGCGCCGTTCTGGCCTTTCACCGGGGCCATCAGCCGCCCGGCCTGGCCGGCCAACCACCCGTACCGCTCGCGGACACCCTCGAACCGCAGCCGGCTCAACACCGGCAGGCCGAGCAGGTCGGCTACTTCGAGTACGCGGTCGCCCACCGTCGGCACCACCTCGACGAGCCCGTCGTCGGCCCACCGCCGCACGACCATCCGCTCGTTCGAGGTCAGGTCGGCGTCGGAGAGCAACCCGCGGTGCACCACCGCGTACACCGCGGCGTTTTCCTCACCGAGTTGCGCGGCGAGCGCGT
This sequence comes from Actinomycetes bacterium KLBMP 9797, assembly GCA_037414955.1. Classification (GTDB taxonomy): domain Bacteria; phylum Actinomycetota; class Actinomycetes; order Mycobacteriales; family Micromonosporaceae; genus Phytohabitans. Next base: position 30,710 of record JBBEWH010000040.1, on the reverse strand, counting down.
CGACGACGAGCCCCAGCCGGAGCAGGTTGGCCGGCCGACCGCCGTCGAGATCGGCGTAGCGCACCACCTCGGCGAGGTCGACCACGCAGCGGGCCAGCACCGGGTCGGTGCTGAGCCGCCGCTCGATGGCGTCGAGGACCTTGCTGACTTCGAACCTCACGACGGCCATACTGCCTGATCGACGCCACTATCGTTCAGATTGAGTCCGTCACAATCCCGTCGATGCGGCGGGCCAGCTCGTAGTCACGTTCGGTCACCTTGCCCGCCGAATGGGTGCTGCACCGGAACGTCACCGTGCGCCACCGGATGTCGATGTCGGGATGATGGTTCAGCTCCTCGGCCACCGCCGCGACCCGGTCGACCGCCGCGATCGCGTCCGGAAAGCTAGCGAACTCAATGGTGCGGATGATGGTGGTCTCGTCGCCGATCCACTCCGGCAGGTCGGACAGCGCCATGACGGCTCCTCTCGTGGTGATGGGCCACGGCTTCGTGGTGGTCACGGCCCGCGCGGGGCTGCGGATCCGCGTGCACCAGGGCCGAACCCAGCCTGGGTACCTCGTGCAGCAGTCGATGTTCGGCGTCCACGGCCACCTGATGCGCCGCCACGAGCGTGAGCTCGGTGTCGACCACGATCTCGCACTCGGCGCGCAGCCGGTGACCGATCCAGCGCACCTGGACCGCGCCCACGTCGAGCACGCCCTCGGTGCCGCGCAGCGTGTCCTCGACCGCGTCGACCAGCTCGGGGTCGACGGCGTCCATGAGCCGCCGGTACACCTGCCGGGCCGCCCCGGCGAGCACGACCAGGATCGCGGCGGTGATCGCCAGTCCGACCACCGGGTCGGCCCAGTCCCAGCCGAGGGCCAGCCCGCCGGCGCTGGCCAGCACGCCCAGCGAGGTGAACCCGTCGGTGCGGGCGTGCAGCCCGTCCGCGACCAGGGCCGCCGAGCCGATCCGCCGGCCGACCCGGATCCGGTACTGGGCGACCAGCTCGTTGCCGGCGAACCCGATGATGCCGGCCAGCGCGACCGCCGGCAGGTGGGTGACCTCGGCGGGGTCCAGCAGCCGCCGGATCGCCTCGACGCCGGCCAGCGCCGCGGACGCCGCGATGAAGCACACGATCACGATCCCGGCGAGGTCTTCGGCCCGGCCGAACCCGTACGTGTACCGGCGGGTGGGCGGCCGGCGACCGATGAGGAACGCCACCGCGAGCGGCACGGCGGTCAGCGCGTCGGCCACGTTGTGCAGCGTGTCGCCGAGCAGTGCCACCGAGCCGGACCAGGCCACCACGATCCCCTGGAGGCCGGCCGTCACGCCGAGGACCGCCAGCGAGATCCAGACCGCCCGCATCCCTTCGCGGCTGGCTTCGAGGGCGGAGTCGACCTGGTCGGCGGTGTCGTGCGAATGCGGCCGCACCGCATGCCGTACCCGATGCCACCAACCACTCATGGGCCTCATCTTTACCCCTTTTCCCATGATCAAGGCGGCCTGCACGTCGTTCCAACGCCGTGAAGGACGCCTTGATCATGGTGAAGGGCTAGACGCGGGTGATGCGGATCGCGTCGGCTACCACGTACCCCGCGGTGGTCGTCCAGCGGCTGACCGCGGCGACGGAATGGCTGCCCGCGGCGAGGGAGTAGGTGCCCAGCGACGCCCACGCGCCGCCGCCCACGCTCTGGTCGACGCGGACCACCTGGCTGCCGCTCGCGGTGTAGATGATGTACGGCGTCGACGTGTTGTAGCCGGCGATGCCCGGGTACCACGTGTCGATCCGGTACGTGCCGGCCGCCGGGATGGTGGCCGAGTAGGTGGCCAGGTCGCTAACCTCCTCCGGGTTCGCGTAGCGGTAGTTCTCGCCGTACCGCTCCGCCGAGTACGCGGAGGTCGCCCAGTTGGCGCCGGCCGCGAAGCCGCCGCTGGTGTTGTCGATGATCGTGCTCCAGGCCGGCGGCGTGGTGCCGTTCAGCAGGGCGGCCACGTCGGTGCGCAGCTGCGGCAGCCGGGCGTAGAGCACGTCGCCGGGGCACTGGGTGGCGTTGTAGTCCCGGTGCCCGAAGATCTGTGTGGGGCGAATGCCGTACTGGTCGCAGATGTACGCGCAGAGCTGGGTCAGCTTGTTGTAGAGCGAGGCGGGCGGCGTGGCGCTGGTGTAGGTCCCCTGGTTCTCGATGCCGACGCCGGTCGAGTTCTGGCCCGAGGTGTGCGCGCCGACGATCGCACCGCTGCCCGCCGTGAGCTTGCCGAGGCTGCCGCGCCGGCCCTCCATGGCGTGGCCACCACGGCTGATCGTGAAGTGCTGGCCGCTGTCGACCCAGCCCTCGGCGAAGTGCCACTGCTGGATCTCGCGCGCGTGCGCGTACGCCGCCGCGAGCGAGTAGTCGGTGACGTTCGCCGACGCGGTGTGGTGAACGATGATCTTGTTGGGGTTCGCGGAGACGCTGCTGATCGTGCCGCGGGGCGCCGCGGCGCCCCAGGTGGCGCAGCTCGCGATCGTGGGCGCGTCGACGGCCAGCGCGGGTGCGGCCTGCGCGAGCGACAGGCCGCTCGTCGCCATGCCGGCGCCGACGACCACGGCGCCGCGCATGACGTCGCGGCGGGACAGGGGGTTGCCGGTCACGGAGGACCTCCAGAGGGGGGTTTGAAGGTTTCTTTACGGCTGTCCACCAGTTACTGGCAATTTCCTACCAGACGATCGACACTCACCGCTACCCCCTCTCATGATCAAGGCGTCCTTCACGTCGTCCTAACGACGTGAAGGACGCCTTGATCTTGCGGAGAGTGACTACGGCCGGCCGGCGTCGTGGAGGTGCCGGAGGGCCTGCGCGTACGAGTCGACGACGCTCGCCTCCTCGTACGCGATGCCGTGCTCGGCGCAGTAGTCGCGCACGATCGGCTGGGCCTTGCGCAGGTTCGATCGCGGCATGCTCGGGAAGAGATGGTGCTCGATCTGGTAGTTCAGCCCGCCGAGCACGAAGTCGACGACCGGGCCGCCGCGCACGTTACGAGAAGTCAGCACCTGCTTACGCAGATAGTCCAACTCGTCTTCGGCGGTGAGGATCGGCATGCCCTTGTGGTTGGGCGCGAACGAGCATCCCATGTAGACACCCCACAGGCCCTGGTGGATCGCGATGAACACCAGCGCCTTCGCCGGCGACAGCACCAGGAAGACGCCACCGAGGTAGACGACCGCGTGCACGGCGAGCAACACCGCTTCCGTCCGCCGGTGCCGCATCGGCGTGTCGAACAGCGCCCGCACGCTCGCGTAGTGCAGGTTGAGCCCTTCCAGGGTCAGCAGCGGGAAGAAGAGAAACGCCTGCCAGCGCGCCATCCACCGGCCGAACTTGCCGCGCTCCAGGGTCTGCTCGTGCGTCCACACCAGAGCGCCGGCGCCCACGTCGGGGTCCTCGTCCTCGTGGTTGGGGTTGGCGTGATGGCGGGTGTGCTTGTCAATCCACCATCCGTAACTGAGCCCTACCGCGAGGTTACCGGCGACCAGCCCCGCGACGTCGCTCGGCCGCCGCGTCCGGAACATCTGCCGGTGCCCGGCATCATGGCCAAGGAACGCCACCTGGGTCGTCGCCACCGCGAGGAACACCGCTACGCCCGCCTGCCACCATGAGTCGCCAACGAGCGCGAAGGCCACCCATCCCCCGATGAACATGGCGGCGGTCACCGCGATTTTCACCGCGTACCACCCAGGGCGGCGCTCCAGCAGGCCCGCCGCGTTGACCATCTTGGACAATCGGGCGTAGTCACTGCCCTTTCGAAGGGTAGGCTCCGCCACCGCACCGACCGTCATACCTCTCCTCACGTCGTCTGAGCACTGTCCCCGTAGGCACTGCGCCCCGGCGTGGTGATCGAGGCGTTGCGTCCAGTCTCTCCGGAAACGGCCAAATGAGTAACCCCGACAACCCCCGTAAGGGGGGTAGGGCTAGCTCTACCTTCGGTATGTTTCCGGGGGATTTCCCGTTTACGGGTCAGGACGGCGACTCGATCCAGCGGTCGATACGGGCCCACCAGTCGTACAACCACTCGATCCGCTCATCGCGGTCCTTCGGCACCTCCTCCGGCGGAACCGACCAGAACCGCATCACCAGCCGCTTGTCCATCGGCAACTCCCGCCAGATATCAGCGACGGTGAGTAAGCGGTCGAGTCCGGTGTGTCCCACGAAGATGACGCCGGCGTCCGGCGCCGCGTCGAGGGCGGCCAACACGCCACCGGGTTTCGGGGCCAGCACGTTCCGCATCGCCTCGGCGCGCATCGCCATCCGCTCGTGGCCGCGGGCGCGCAGCACCTCGATGGCGCGCAGCCGCCGGCGGGGCGTGAAGTTGCCGCCTTCCGGGAAGATGACGAGCGCGTCGTTGTGGTCCAGCCCGGTGGCGAGGTGGCCGATCTGCTCCTCGATCGAGTCACCGGGCGTGTGTCCGGGCGCGATGAACCGGTTGGGCAGCCGGTTCAGCATCACGTCGATGGCCGGGTCCCATTGCAGCGTGTCCTTCAGCACGATGCGCGGCTCCCGGGCGTACCAGTTGACCAGCGCGTTGATGAGGATGAACGAGTCGCCCGGCCCGGCGTGCCGGCACAGCACGATCTCCGGCCGGCCGGGCGCCGCCGTGTCCGGGTCGGTGCCCACGACGTCGATGCGCACCCGCAGCGCCCACCGGCCCTGCCAGAACAGCGCGGTGAGGAAGCGCCCAGTCAGTACATAGTGGATCCGCTGGAACGCGGGCGACCGGGTCTTCCACCCGAAGCCGGACGCCACCCACAGCGCGCCCAGCGTGATCAGGGCAGCGGCGTCCCACACCAGGTAGACGGTGGCCATCCACAGCACGCGCAGCACCCGCAGCCGGCCCGGCACCAGCGGCGACGCGGCCGCCGCCAGCAACAGCCACACCGGCAGCGTGGTGACCGCCGCGACGGCGAGGGCCACGACGACCGGCCCCAGCACGAGCCGGCGCCCCCACCTCGGCGGGAGGCGCATCAGCGACTGCCCAGATCGACAGACGCGAGGTAGCGGCGGGAGGCCGTGTAGGCGCGGCTGATGCGCCGCCCCACGCCAGCCATGTCCCGGTACGCCCACGGCGTGTCGTCGCGCGGCTCGCCCCCGCCCGCGGGCAGCACGTGCACGTCGACGTCGTCGGGCAGCGCCGCCATCTCGCGCGCGAACCGGTGCCGGCGGGCGATCTCGAAGGCGACCTGCGCCACCTCCCACGGCCGGCGCGGCGGAGTGAGCGGCCGCTCGACCCGGCCGACCTGGAGCACGAAGATCTGCCGGGCGCCGGCGTGCACGGCTTCACCGACCGGGATCGAATTGACGATGCCGCCGTCGACGAAGTGCTCGCCGTTGATCTCGGCCGGCGGCAGCAGCCCGGGCACCGCCGCGGAGGCGAGCACGGCGTCGATCACGGGACCGCGGTCGAACCAGTGCTCGGCGGCCCGCTCGATGCTCGCCGCGCAGCACCGGAAGGGCACCTTCAGCTCGTCGAACTGGCTCGACTCGCCCAGCTCCCGTTCCAGGAGGCGGCGCAACGGCTGCGGCGAGTGCAGGTGGGTGCGCGCCGCGAACCGGCGCAGCTGCCGGGCTACCGAATCCCCGTACACCGCGCTGGCCTCGGGCGACGCCCACAGCCGGACCAGCCGCTCGGTGACCGACTCGGCGGGCTCGGCGGCCACCAGCGCGCCGTTGACCGCGCCGATCGACGTGCCGACGACGAGGTCGGGGCGGATGCCGGCGCGGAAGAGCGCGCGCAGCATGCCGACCTGGACGGCGCCGAGCACGCCGCCACCGCCGAGCACGAACGCGATCGGGCCGTTGACCATGTCTTTCATCCTGACACGACCGCCGCTACCGGGTGGATACGGCTCATGGGGCTCGATGGTTCACCGGTACGTGGCATGCACGGCACTTACACCGAATGGGCGGATAGAATCCGGTACGTTCGGCTACGTAACCCGCCGTTGACATGCGACGGGGGCTTCCCGCAGCCTGGTACGACCTCCTCAGCCCAGGCAGGTGCGCAACGATGCCAACGCTCCAGGCGGGCGGCCTGCTCGCCCGCAGGTACCGTCTGATCGACCACATCGGCGCCGGCGGAATGTCCGTGATCTGGCGGGCCCGCGACGAGGTGCTGGACCGGGTGGTCGCGATCAAGGTGCTGGCGCCGTCGCTCGCCGCGGACGCGAAGTTCCGCGACATGGTCCGGGAAGAGGCGCGGGCCGCCGCGCAGTTGATCCATCCGCACGTCACCGCCGTACATGACTACGGCGAGCAGGTCGCGCCGGACGGCGCCGTCACCGCGTTCGTGGTGATGGAGCTGCTCACCGGCGAGGAGTTGGAGGCCCGGCTCGCCGAGGGTCCCTTGCCGTGGCTGGAGGCGGTGGAGATATGCGCACAGGTGGCCGAGGCGCTCGCCGCCGCGCACAAGCTCGGCATCGTCCACCGGGACGTCACGCCGGCCAACATCATGATGACCGCGAACGGCCCGAAGGTGCTCGACTTCGGCATCGCCACCCACATCGGCGCGCCCGACGAGGACGAAGAGGGCAACACCTTCGGCACGCCGGCGTATGTGGCGCCGGAACGGCTCGACGGCACGCCCGCCCAGCCGGCCACCGACGTGTACTCGCTGGGTGTGCTGCTCTTCGAGCTGTTGACCGGGGACGCGCCGTACCCGGCGGACACCTGGGAAGAGCTGACCGTCGCGCTGGAGAAGCCGGAGGTGCCGCGGCTGCGCGTACCCGGGCTGCCGGCACCGGTCGCGGACATCTGCCACCGGTGTCTGGCGCGCGACCCGGCCGACCGGCCGACGGCGCGCCAGGTCGGCGAGGCGCTGCGCGACCAGTTGCTGCCGTCCGACCCGCAGGCCGCCACGATGCTGTCGCCCACGGTCACGCTGCCCACAGTGGAGCGGCCGGCGGCGCCGCCCGTGCCGACGGCCCCGACCCGCACCCGGCAGCGGCTGACCGTCGCGATCGCCGCGTCCGCGGGCGCGCTGGCGACCGCCGCCATCGCTAGCGTGTGGTTGCTCCAGCCGGACTCGGCGCCGGACGCCCTCCACGTGCTGGATCCCACCGAGACCGCGACGGCGCCGCCCGCGACGTCCCGCGCCGCGGTGCCGCCGCGGGCGCAGGCCGCGAAGCCATCGGCCAGCGCGCCGTCCCGGACCACGCCGCCGCCGACGCCGCCGACCCAGCCGCCGTCGCCCACCGCGGCGGCGCGGCCGACGATCCGCGAAGCGATCAGCACCGTCGACCAGGTCATCACGGACGGGCTGAACGACGGCAACATCCGCCGGGACGCCGGACAGGACCTGCGCAACCTGGTGCACAACCTCGAGTCACGGGTGGCCAGCGGGCCGGTCGACATGCCGGCCGAGGTGGACAAGCTCCGCCGGAAGGTCGCCCAGCGGGAGCTCGAGGGCAACATCAGCTCCGACTACGCCGAAATGCTGGACAACGCCCTCTCCAACCTAGCCACCGCCGTCTAACCCCATGAGGGTGGTGCGGACGTCGCCGGCAGCGGGGTGGCCGATCTCCTCGAAGTTCGCCAGGGCGCGCTGCCAGGCGGCGCGGGCGGCCGCGTGGTCGCCGGTGACCCGTCGCGCCTCGGCGAGCCGGCAGAGGGTGTCCGCCTCGTTGAACCGCTCGCCGAGCTCGCGACTGATCTCCACCGACCGCTGATAGCAGGCGGCCGCCTGCTGGTAGTCGCCCCGGCGCTGGTGGACGGAGCCGAGCGTGTCCCAGGTCGCGGCGGCCGCGCCGCGACCCGAGCCGGACGCCAGCAGGGCCAGCGCCTCCTCGCACCGCGCCAACGCGTCCGGGAAGTCATCCCGTTGGACGCTCAGCCAGGCCGCGTTGTTCAGCGCCATGGCCTGCCCGGTGTGGTCGCCGACCGCGCGGTACAGGTCGAGCGCCCGCTGGTTGTGCGCGGCGGCCGCCGTGTGCTGGCCGCGGCGCGCGCACAGGCCGCCCAGGCCGCGCTGCGCCCGCGCCTCGCCGGCCGCGTCGCCCAGCGCGCGGAAGATGTCGACGGCTTGCCGGTAGTGGGGCTCGGCCTCGTCCAACCGGCGGGTCCGGGCGTAGGCGCGCGCCAGGCAGTCGCTGGCGTGTGCTTCGGCGGCGCGGTCGGCCAGCCGCCGGGCCGCCGCCAGTGCGGCGTGCTGGACGGTGGCCAGTTCGTCCCAGTGGCCGCCATCGTCCAGGTGATGCCGGAGCGAGAAGGCGAGCCGGCAGGCGTGCCGGTCGAAGCCGGTCGCCGCCGCCTGCCCGCAGAGCGTCACCAGCACGTCGTGCTCGGCACGGAACCACGCCACCGCCTGGTCGCGGTTCGCGAAGGTGCCGGGCGCTACCGGCTCCTCCGGATCCCGCATCCGGTCGGCGGCTTCCGCCAGGTACGCGTAGTGGTCGAGCAGCCGGCCCAGCGCGGCGCGCCGGTCCACTGTGGGCTCGTCGCGCTCAGCCGCGTACAGGCGCACCAGGTCGTGCAGCCGGTACCGGTCGGGGGCCTGCTGTGCCACCAGGTGTGCGTCGGTGAGCTCACGCAGCACCGCGTGGCACCGGCCCGGCGGCAGGCCGGCCAGGCTCGCGACGGCCGCCGCGCCGATGTCGGGCCCGGCCGGGACGCCCAGCAACGCGAACACCCGCGCCGCGTCCGGGGTCAACACCCGGCAGGAAGCCGCGAAAACGGCGCGCAGATTGGTCGTCAGGTCGTCGGTGTCCAGGCTGTCGAGCCGGGTGGTGGCGTCGCGCAACTGCTGGGCGAAGACCGCGAGCGGCAGCTCGGGGTGGGTGACCGCGCGGGCCGCGGCGATGCTGAGCGCCAGCGGCAACCCACCACAGTGGTCCAAGATGGCGGCGGCACTGTCCGGTTCGGCGGTGACCCGCTGGCCGACCACACCGGTCAACAACCGGCCGGCCTCCGCCGCGGGCAACAGGCCGACGCCGACCGGCAGCGCGCCGTGGCCGATGACGAGCCCGGTGAGCGAGGCCCGGCTGGTGACCAGCACAGTGCCCGCGCCGACGCCCGGCAACAGGGGCAACACCTGTGCCGTGTCGCGGGCGTTGTCCAGCACGATCAACATGCGGCGCCCCGCGACCATGCTCCGGAAGCGCCCGGCGAGCGCGTCGACGTCCGCCGGCATTGTCGCGGGCGGGACGCCCAGGGCGTCGAGAAAGCCGCGCAGCGCCGCCGCGGGTGGCATCGGCTCGGCCGCCGGATCGAAGCCGCGCAGGTTGACGTACAGCTGGCCGTCCGGGAACCGGTCGAGGTTGTCGCCGGCCCAGCGCAGGGCGAGCCAGCTCTTGCCGATTCCCCCCGGACCGCTGATCGCCACGACGGTCAGCTGGTTGTCCACATCGGAGTTCTGGGTCACCGCCCGCCCCACACGGGCGAGTTCATCGGCGCGACCGACGAACCGGGCCGGCGGCGCGGGCAACTGCCGCGGCACGGACCGCGCCGGCGACAGCACCGGGGATGTCGCGGCCAAAGTGGCGTCGGCGTGGAGGATGCGGCGGTACAGGTCGCGCAGCTCGGGCTGTGGTTCGACGCCGAGCTGGTCGCCGAGCTCGGACCGCAACCGGTGGTACCGGTCGAGAGCTTCCGCCTGCTGGCCACTGCGGTACAGGGCGAGCATGACCTGGCCGGCCAGCCGCTCGTCCAACGGGTGCTGCACGCTCTGGACGTGCAGCTCGGGCAGGATCGGGCCGTGCCGTCCGAGCCGGAGCGCGGCGTCGGCGCGATCCCGCTGCGCGGCGACCCGTTCCCGGTAGAGGCTCTGCCGCTGCAGATCGAGCCACGGGGTGTCCAGATGCGCGAACGGTTCGCCACGCCAGAGCTCCAGCGCATCGTCGAACCGCCGCACCGCCTTCTCGTCGTCGTCCGCGGCCTGCGCCTGGCCGATCAGCTCGCGGAAGCGGCACAGGTCGACCGCGGCCGGGTCGACGGCGAGCACGTAGCCGCCGGCCCGCCGGTCCAGGCTCACGTCGGGAGCGTCGGTCAACAGGCGCCGGAGCCGGGACAGGTAGGTGTAGAGCCCGTCGCGGGCGCGTTGCGGGGGCCGGTCGCCCCACACCCGCTCCAGCAACTGATCCGCACGGACGACCGCGTTCGCGTCGACGAGCAGCGCCGCCAGTACACACCGCTGCCGGGCATGCCCGGCATCGACGAGCCGGTCATCGACACGGAGCTGGACGTCGCCGAGCAGCCCGAACCACACCGCCAAACCCAGCCGCCTCCCCCGACACGTGGCACCACACTCCCACACTCCCCATGATCGGGGCGTCCCTCAAGTCGTCCTAACGACCTGAGGGACGCCCCGATCATCGGGAGAGGCGGATGCGGTCGCCCGACCGGTCAAAGAGGAGTAGGCGGTCGAGGTCGACCGCCACGGTCATCGGGTCGCCCCGGCGCGGAAACCCTGGCGCCGGCACCCGCACCACCAGGTCGGCCGGGGCCGGTGGGTGGTCGGACGCCGCCGGGTCGTAGACCGGATAGAAGCCGTACTCGGTGCGCGCGGTCGCCGGCTGCCCACTCGGCCGCTGGTGCGGCATGATGCGCGCCAGCGTGTCCCGGATCGGGTGACTCGCCGGTGGGTCCTCGGCGACCAGGTCGGCGAGATGCTGGCCGGTGTCGGGAAGTTCCAACCGTGACTCGGCGGGCGACGTCGGCACCGTCCCGGTGTCCAGGTGCACCAGCGCCTCGTGGCCCAGGTTCTCCACCAGCCGCACCGACCCGCGCAACACCGGCTGATCCGGCGCGCCCTCCCCCACCGGGCGCAGGGCGTCGGCGCGTACCGCCACCGTGATGCGCTCGTTGTGGTGGCGCGCCAGCAGCGGGTCGGACGGCACCGGCAGCACCTGCGAGCCGAGGTCGATGACGGTCCGGTCGCCGTCGACGTAGATGGCGCCCTGCAACAGGTTGGTGCGCGGGGTGCCGAGGAACGCGGCGACGAAGACGGTGGCCGGGTCGCTGTACACCACGGGCGGCGGGCCGACCTGCTGGAGCACGCCGCGGCGCAGCACGGCCACCCGGTCCGCCATGGTGAGCGCCTCGGTCTGGTCGTGCGTCACGTAGAGCGTGGTGACGCCGAGGCGGCGGGCCAGCCCGGCCACCTCCACGCGCAGCTCCGAGCGCAGCCCGGCGTCCAGGTTGGACAACGGCTCGTCGAGCAGGAACACCTGCGGCTTACGGACGATCGCGCGCGCCATCGCGACCCGTTGGCGCTCGCCGCCGGACAGGTGCCCGGGCAGTCGCTGCAGCAGCCGGGTGATGCCGAGTTGCTCAGCGACCTCGGCCACCCGCACCCCGGTGTCCACCCCGCTGCCGAACACCCGCAGCGGAAACGCGATGTTCTGCGCGACCGTCAGATGTGGATAGAGCGCGTAGTCCTGGAACACCATCGCGACCTGCCGCTCCCGCGCGTTGAGGTCGTCGACGATGCGCCCGTCGAAGAGCACGTGGCCGCTGGTCTCCTGCTCCAACCCGGCCACCAGGCGCAGCACGGTCGACTTGCCACACCCGGTCGGGCCGAGGAGCACCACGAATTCGCCAGATGCGATCTGCAAATTGATTCCGTCGACCGCCACGATCCCGCCCGGGAAGACCTTCGTCAGTCGGTCGGTGGCGACGGCGACCACGAGGAACCACCTCCTGCTGCCATGGTGGTTCCCGCAGTGTGTCATACGCCACATTCATGCGCCGGACGGCTCCTGCGACGCGCCGAGCGACACCACCGCGCGTGGCCCCGCCCCGCCGATCAAGGAGAACCACGCCGATCAAGGGCTCGGGCACCTGGATCCGAGATCAAACCATGTGCCGCAGCCCTTGATCGACGGGCAGGGCCTTGATCGGCGCGGCGGCGATCAAGGGGGAAGGGGATTAAGGGGAAGGGGGTGGGGTGATGGTGTCGGCGGGGGGTGAGGCCACGGGCGACGGGGATCCGGACGGCAACGGGCTGGGGGTTGGCGAGGGTGTCGCGGATGGGGTCGGCGTCGGGGGTGGCGTGGTCCTGGGCGGGGCGGACGGCGTGGTCGGCCGCGGGCGCGGGGTCGACGGCGGCCGGGTGGTCGGTGCGCCGGTGGTGGGCGACAGCGACGGCGTGACCGACGCACTGGGCGTCGGCGAAGCGCTCGGCGTGGCGCTCGGTGACGCGCTGGGCGTCGGGGTGGCCGAAAGGGTGGGGACGGGCGGGTCGCTGGGCGACGGGCTGTCCGACGGGGTGCCGGCCGGCGGCGTCACCACCACGCCGTCGCCACAGGTCAGCGCGGCGTTCGTAGCGGGCTGCGCGGCGCCGTCGACGCGCACGTCGCCATTCGAGATCGTGGCGACGCCCAGCGGGCCGGCCGCCGCGCCGCCACCCGCGCCATCGGCGTGCATCGCGGCGAACCACGCCGCGCCCCGATTCGCGACGGTACTGCCGCCGGTGCGCACCGACAGCGCCAGCGGGCCGAACGCCCCGCTGGTGGACGCCGTGTCGGCCAGCACCCGCCCGGCATCCAGCACCAGCGCGGCGCTGCCGGTCCACACCGGACCGACCTCGGCACGGCTGTCGGGGCACAGGACCAGCGCGGCCCCGCCCCGGAAGGTGAGCGTGCCGCTGGCGCCGGCGGGCACGTTGATGCGGCCGCCGGAAGCCACGTACCGCCGGTCGCCGGGGGCGAGCGTGACGGCGCGCCCGTCGAGCGTGACCGTCACCTGGCCCCGCTCGGCGGTGAGCAGCGCGCGGTCGGCCGGCATCTCGGCCCACGCCGGGCCGGGCACGGCGGCGGCGACGCCGGTGGTGATCGCGAGCAGGCCGAGGAAGCCGGCCAGCGCCCACATCCGGCGCTCGAACCGGCGGTCCACCTCGTCGTCTCCATCGGACAGCGGAGGGCCGGGCGGTCCGACGAGCGGTCCGCGGGGCGTCGCCGACGCGCTGGGCTCGGCGGCCGCGGCGGCGGGCGCCGCGCCCAGCAGCAAGGGCATGCCGGGCACCGCGGGGATCGTCCACAGTCGCACCTGGGTGCGGGCGTGGGCGACCGCTTCCGGCACCGGGTATCCCATCGGGCCGATCATCGTGCCGCGGCGGAGCTCGGTGCCGTCCGCCAGCGCGACCGTGCCGCTCGCGACGATGAGGGCGGCATGGGCGGCCGGCAGCATGATCGGCCCGCCCGGCTCCACGACGATCGGCCGGGCCTGGGTGATCAGGCCGATCCGCTCCTCGGCGGGCAGCCCGTCGAGCGCCGGCGTGTCCGCGAAGAGCGTCTCCACCTCGGCCCGCTCGACCGGCGTCGGCCCGGGCAGCCGGCCGATCGCGTCGGCGACCAGCGCCGACGGTACGGCCAACAGGGTGGTGCCAGCGGTGTGCCAGGCCAGCGCTGCCGGCGTACCCGAAACCGCGGCGGCCAGACCGACCACGCCGCCGGGGCCGCGGCGCTCGCGCACGGTGCCGGCCGGGTCTCCCGGCCGGCGGCCCTCCAGGGCGCCGTCGACGACCACGTAGACCGCCGGCTGCGGGGCGCCGGCCGTCACGATGTGCTGCCCGGTGCGCGGATGTACCCAGGTGGCGTGGGTCGCGAGCGCGACGAGCCGCTCCTCGGGCAGCCGCCCGAGCGCCGACCGGCGCAGCGCGTCGAGGCGGCGCGCGAGGTCCTCGTCCTGGCGGCGCTCCCGGATCCGGTGCCGCAGCCGGCGCGCGGCGCGGGCCAGCCAACCGGCGGCGAGGTAGACCGCGGGCGCGGCCAGGCCGGCCACCACGGCGACGAGCAGCAGGCGGGCCGGCCCGCCGGACCACCACAACCCGGTCACGAGGCCGGCGACCCGGTCCGACCAGAGGCGCCAGGCCAGGCCCAGGGCCAGGATCAGCCACAACACGGCGAGTACGCCGTACAGCGCGACCAGGCGTCCCTCGCGGTCGAGCTGCCCCCAGGCCGGCGGGCGGCGGCGCAGCCGTGCCGTCACGTACGCGAGGCCGCGGGTCCGCAGGTTCGGGATCTCCAGCCACTCGGCGAGCAGATGGTGGCCGTCGAACGGCAGGAACGGACTGAGGTTGACCAGCGCGTTCAGGTAACAGACGAAGGCCAGCGCGAACGCCCACGGCGCGACCGGCGGCACCACCAGCCCGAAGAGTTGCGCGGCGCCCGCGAGCGCCAGGCCGGCGGCCGGGCCGGCGGCGGTGGTGGCGATGCGCGCGCGGCGGCCGGCCAGCGACACGTCGCTGGTGTCGACGAAGACCGACGGGATGCCGAAGTACAGAAAGATGCCGCCCGCCGATACCCGGCGGCCGGCGTGCCGAGCGGCCAGCGCGTGCCCGAGCTCGTGCACGGTCAGCGCGACGATGTGCAGGGCGAGCAGGATGGCCGCGCCAGCGGCGTACGACCCGCCGAGCTGGAACAGCGACTGGTCACCGCGCGCCCACGTCAAGCCGAAGAGGCCGAAGCCGGCGCCGGCCACGACCAGCATCAGCAACGCGACGGCGCGGGTGAAGAAGAGCCGGCCGCCGGCCCGGTAGAGGAAGCCGACCAGCGGGTCGACGTCGGCCACCACCATGCGGCGGCCGCGGGCCACCGCCAGCAGGCTGCGCAGGGGATGGGTGGGTGCCGCCTCCTCCGGCTGCTCCGCCAGCATCCGGCTGCCGGCCAGGTCGGCGACGACCCGGGAGACCTGCTCGGGCGCGAGCCGGCCGCTGACCCGGGCGAACTCGGCGACCAGCCGGGCGACCGTGCGGCTGCCGTCCATCAACCGGGCCAGCCGCCACTCCTCCGGCGCGAGCCGCAGGTAGCGGGCCTGGCCCTGGTCGTCGGGCGATCGCAACATCACGTACGGCGTGTCGCGGACGTCGACCAGCTCGACGGCGTCGATGCCGGCGCGCAGGATCGGGCGCGTCCGGGCCGGGTTGAGCCGCTGCGTGACCGCGCCGCTCGACTCCGGGTCGATCGGCACGGTCGGCTGGCCCGCGGGCTCGGTCAACGCTTCCCACAGGCTGCCACGAGTCTCGACGACCGTCACCGCTACTGCCCTCCCCTGGCCGCCGGCGCGCATAGCGTAGCGACCCCACGAACGCCCCGCAGCGCCCATTCATATTGGTCACGGTTGGCGAACCGTCCAGGGTTCAACCGTTCCCATGATCAAGGCGTCCCTGTAGTCGTTAGAACGACCTGAGGGACGCCTTGATCATGGGTATACAGCGGCGGGCGACGTGACCAACCCCCTTGGTCACGCCGCCCGCCGCCTTTTTCTGGGGAGGAGGCGGAACGCCCCGTTGTGCGGAGCATGTGTTCCACCCGTGGTGCGGGTCCTCGTTGTTAGGACGCTTCGGCCAGCGTCACGGTTGCCGTCTGCTGCTGCCCATTTCGGGTGTACGTGAGCGTCACCTGGTCGCCGACCTTGCCCGACTGGACAGCGCTGATCAGGTCGTCCGAGTCGTTGACCACCTTGTCGCCGAACTTGGTGATCACATCGCCGCGCTGGAGGCCGGCCTTGGCCGCCGGGCTGTTCTCGACCACGCTGCCCACGACCGCGCCGCCGCCGTCGGCCGCCGTCACGCTCACCCCGAGCGACGGGTGGCTGACCTTCTCGCCCTTCTGCAGCGCGTCGGCCACCTCCCTCGCCTTGTTGCTCGGGATGGCGAAGCCCACGCCGATGTTGCCGGTGCTCTGGCCGGACGTGGCGATCGCGGTGTTGATGCCGATCACCTCGCCGCGCGTGTTGACCAGCGCGCCACCGCTGTTACCCGGGTTGATCGGCGCGTCCGTCTGCAGCAGGCCGGAGATCGAGCTGACCGGCGCCTGCTGTTGCTGCTGCTGGAACGGATTCTGCTGCTCTTCCTGGCCGCCCGTCTGGATGGTGCGGTCGGTGGCGCTGATGATGCCGGACGTCACCGAGCCCTCCAGGCCCAGCGGGCTGCCGATGGCCAGCACCGTGTCGCCCACCTGCATGGCGTCGCTGTCGCCGAGCGTCGCGGCCGCCAGCCCGGAGACGTTCTCCGCCTTGATCACCGCGAGGTCGGTGCGCGGGTCGGTGCCCACGACCTTGGCGGTGGCGGTCTTGCCGTCGGCGAACGTCACCCGCACCGACCTCGCACCCTGAACCACGTGGTTGTTGGTGAGGATGAACCCGTCGGCGGACAGGACCACACCAGACCCCTCGGCGCTGTCCGTGGTGATCGAGATGACGCTGTCCTCGACCTGCTTGGCGATGTTCGGCAGGTCGGCCTGGTTGATCACCGGCGCCGCCGTGAACGTCTTGGTGGTCGTCGTGTCACCGCGGACGGCCAGCGCGACGGCGCCGCCGGCGATGCCGGAGCCGGCCATCAGCACGAGGCCGAGGACGCTGAGCAGCGCCACCTTGCCCGCGCGGCTGGGTCGGGCCGGCTGGGCATGCGCGCCGGGCTGCTGCGCCCAGATCGGCGGCTGGCCGGGCGGGACGGGGCCGTGCGGCGCCCCACCCTCCGGCAGCGGACCGTGCGGCGGCTGGCCGTGCGGCGGCTGGCCGTGCGGCGCCCCGCTCGGCGGGATCGCACCCGCGGCGGCCGCCTGCGTCGGATACCCGTGCGGTTGCGGCGCGCCGTAACCGCCGTTACCCGGCCAGGTCGGCTGCTGCTGGGCCGCGGGGTGCCACGGGCTCGGCGGCGCGTACGGGCCCGGCGCGGGCGCCGCCGGCACCCCCGAAGCTGGCGCGCCCGGAGCGGGCCCGGCCGGCGCACCCGAAGCCGGCGGCGCGGACGGGACGGGCGGCGCGGACGGCACCGGCGGCGCGGGCGGCGCGCTGGGCACGGGCGCCGCCGGCGCCGGCGCGGCCGAGATGGGCGCGGCCGCGAGCGGTGCGGTCGGGGCTGACGAGTCGGACTGCTCCCGCGGCGCGCGGGGCAGCTCGGCGGTCGGGTCCGCCTGCTCGGCGTCGGCGTTGACCGGCTGCCGTAGCGGGTTGGTCTCGTTCTCGCTCATGTCCCCTACCTTTCCCTTCCGCACTGCGACGATCCTGGAACCGTCCTGGGCATTGGCTGTGAATTACACATCGTCGTCTTCCGATGCCGTCGCGGCCGCCAACGGCAGCCGAACCCGGAACGTAGCGCCCTTTCCGGGCTCACTGTCCACTTCGACCGTACCGTTGTGCGCGGCCACCAAGGCGGCCACGATGGCCAGGCCGAGACCGGTGCTGGTGGCGTCACCGGCCCGCCGGGTGCGCGCCGCGTCGGCGCGGTAGAAGCGCTCGAAGACCCGCTCGGCCTGCTCCGGCGTCAGCCCCGGGCCGGTGTCCACGACATCGATCACCGCGAACCCGTCCGGGTCCGCGGCGAGCCGCACGGTGACCGCCGCGTCCGGCGGGGTGTGCCGGATGGCGTTCGTCACCAGGTTGCCGAGCACCTGCCGCAGCCGGCCGTCGTCGCCGAGCACCACGAGCGGGCCGGCCTCCGGCGCCGTCTCCAGCTCGATCTTCCGGTCCGGCGCCATCGCGCGGGCGGCCTGCACCGCGTCGGCGGCCAGCACCCGCAGCTCCACCGGTGCCAGCTCGACCGGGCGCTCCCGGTCCAGCCGGGCGAGCAGCAGCAGGTCTTCGACCAGCAGGCCCATCCGGGACGCCTCGTCCTCGATCCGGCGCACCAGCCGGCCCACGTCGTCGGGCGAGCCGGCCGCGCCCTGCCGGTACAGCTCGGCGAAGCCACGGATGGTGGTGAGCGGGGTGCGCAGCTCGTGCGACGCGTCGGCCACGAACTGCCGCATCCGCTCCTCCGAGCGCCGCGCCCGCGCCTCGGACGCCTGCGCCGCGAACGCCGCGTCCCGGGCGGCCAGCTCGGCCGACCGCGCGGCGGACTCGGACATGGCCCGCGCGGTGAACGCCTGCTCGATCTGCGCCAGCATCGCGTTGAGCGCGCGGGACAACCGGCCCAACTCGGTCTCCGGCTCCTCGTCGTTGGGTTCCGGATCGGGCACCCGCTGGCTGAGGTCGCCGCGGGCGATCGCCCCGGCGGTGCGCTCGATCTCGATCAGCGGCCGGAGACTGCTCCGCACGATGGCCGCGCCCACGGCGGCCAGCAGCATCAGGACGCCGCCGCCCACCAGGATGTCCACCCAGATCAGCCGCGCCACCACCTGATCGACGCTTTCGAGGCTCTTTCCGATCGCCAACAGCGAGCCGTCGGACTGCCCCGATACCAGGATGCGCCATTGCATGTGGGGATCGTCGACCGCCTTGGCCGTGTACGGCTTGTTCAGGTGCGCGTAAAAGCCGGCGTAGTCGTCGGGAGTGTCCGGCAGCTCGGTGACCGCGAGGCTTTCCGCATAGTCGGACTCGGTGACACCGTAGCTGCCCACGTAGAACACGACGTAGTCGTCCGGCAGCCAGACCTTCGCGGACCCCGCGGTGGCCAGCGTGATCCGCCCGCCCGTGACAGTGGCCTTCAGGTCGGCGTCGACCTGGCTGACCAGGAAGCTGCGCAGGAAGACCGCGGTGCCGATGCTGATCACGAAAAGGGCGGCCGCGACCAGGCACAGCACCCAGGCGATGAGCTTCACGCGCAGCGGCGTGCGCCGCACCAGCCTCATCATGGCCACCCTCTTGCCGCTCAGGTCGCCGGCTTTCGCAACACATACCCGACGCCGCGCAGGGTGTGGATCAACCGGGGCTGCCGGTTGTCGACCTTGCGGCGCAGGTAAGAGATGTAGGACTCGACGATGTTGTCGTCGCCCCGGAAGTCGTAGTTCCAGACGTGGTCCAGGATCTGCGCCTTGGAGAGCACCCGGTTGGCGTTGAGCATCAGGTAGCGCAGCAACTTGAACTCGGTCGGCGAGAGCTGTACCCGCTCACCCGCCCGGTACACCTCGTGCGTCTCCTCGTCGAGCTCCAGATCCGCGAAGGTGAGCCGGGACGGCGACTGGTCGCCGTTGGCGGTGCGGCGCAGCACCGCCCGGATCCGGGCGGTCAGCTCCTCCAGGCTGAACGGCTTGGTGACGTAGTCGTCGCCGCCCAGGGTCAACCCGCGGATCTTGTCGTCGGTCGCGTCGCGCGCGGTCAGGAACACCACCGGCGTGCGGGTGCCCGACTCGCGCATCAGCCGGATCACCTCGAACCCGTCGAGGTCGGGCAGCATCACGTCGAGCACGACCAGGTCCGGCCGCCGGTCCTTGGCCGCGGTGACGGCGGCGCTGCCGCTGGTCGCTGTGGACACGTCGAAACCGGCGAACCGCAAGCTGGCCGACAGCAGCTCGAGGATGTTGGGATCGTCCTCGACGACGAGTAGTCTCGCCTCGGTCTGTGATGCGGCCATAGCACCATCCTTCTCCGGATGGCTGAGCTTCGCCTGTAGGCTGCCTGAGAAAAATCTGAACGCCGGCTCAGCGAAGATCAGCGCAGGACGCGGCGCAGTGCGGCCAGCGCGGTGTCCAGCGCGCGCACCACCGCCAGCGCCTGCGTCTCGGTCAGCCGGGCGCCCCGCACCAGACCCCGCACCTCCACCGCGAATGCCGTGATCCGCTCGTCGAGCTCGTCCGCGGTGTTCGCCGGCGCGTACGGCGGCGCGGGGCGCGGTGGCGCCTGGTCACCCCGGCGGGCCTGCCGGGCCGCCTCGTGCAGTTCGCGCTTCGGGTCGCGCGCGGAGCCGCGTACCTCCGTTTCGCTCTCGGTCGCGGGCCCGGCCAGGTCCTCGACGGAGGCCCGGATGTCGGACTCCAGGGCGGCGACCTCGGCGGCCCGCTCGCGCAGCTCCGCGCGGCCCGCGTCGGTGATCTCGTAGACCTTGCGGCCACCGGCCGCGGTGTGCGTGACCAGGCCTTCGGTCTCCATGCGGGCGAGCCGCGGATAGATCGTGCCGGCGCTCGGCGCATACCGCCCCAGGAAGCGGTTCTCCAGCAACCGGATCAACTCATACCCGTGGCGCGGTCCCTCTTCGAGCAGCTTGAGCAGGTAGAGCCGCAGCCGCCCGTGGGTGAACACCGCGCTCATGCCGCGACCTCAGTGCAGGAAGCCATGCCCGCGAGCATAACGCGATACATCGCGATACACCACGCGCGCCGCAAGAGCGCGGTGCGGTCACGCCGCCAAGCCCAGCGAGTCCGGGTGGAGGCGGGCGCGGGTGTGGACCGCGGCCTCGGCCACCCGGGCGAGTTGCCGCCGGGTCGCCAGCGCCTCGGCGTGCAGCGCGGGCGTGACCGTCACCGACACCGTCAGGCGGGGCACGGCCAGCACCCGGCACAGCGACGTCCACAGCGTGTCCTCGCCCAGGAACGCGGCCGTGGTGTCGTCGTCGCCGTACCGGATCGACACCGGCACGACCACCGCGCCCGCGTCGATGGCGGCCTGGAACACCGCCGGCCGGAACCGTCCCGACTCGGCGCCGCACCACGTCGTACCCTCCGGAAACGCCGCGACCACCCCACCCCGCCGCAGCGTCGCCGCGACCTCGGCCACCGTGCGCGGCAGCGCGCGGGGCCGGTTCCGGTCGATGAAGATCGTGCCGCCGGCGGCGGCGAGCACGCCGATCACCGGCCATCGCCGCACCTCGTGCTTGGCCACCATGTGGGCCGGCGCCACCGCGAGCAGCGCGACGATGTCGAGCCACGAGACGTGGTTGGCGACCAGCAGCGCCCGCTGACGCGGCAGGCGCCCGCGCGCCGACAGGCGCACCCCCAGGGCGGCCAGCACCGCGCGAGCCCAGGTCCGCGCGGCGGCCCGGCGGCCGTCCGGATTCAGCAGTGCGAGTACGGGCAGCAGGGTCACGCCGAACAGCAGCGCGCCGAGCAGGGCCACGAACCGGCCGGACCGCCGCACCCACGAGGTCCGCGCGTCCCGCCCCGGTCGCGGCAGGCACTCCGGCCCGCACGTCGACCGCGGCTGCCACAGCGAGTCGCGCTCCGCGGCAAGGAAGGGCCCCTTGTTATCGCTTCTTGCATATAAAGGGTCCCTTCCTTGCAAGGTCATCTTGTGGCTCCCAGGAAGTGGCGGCGGTATCTCGGGTCGATCCGGTCCATCGAGAGCAGCACGTAGCAGTCGGCCACCTGGAACGCCGGGTCGTACGCCGGCTCGCCGCAGATCCACGCGCCGAGCCGGAGGTATCCGCGCAGCAGCGGCGGCATGTCGGGCCGCCCGGTGTGCGCGGCGACCGCCTCGGCGGCACCCGGCTCGGCGAGCCACGGCCGGCGCGGCCGGACCCGCAGCGCGGGCGGCGACAGGTGCTTCTCGCGCGCCACCCGCCAGACACCGGCCGCGGCGTCCAGCGGTACCGACGCGCAGCCGCCCAGCCAGCGCAGGTTCTTCAGGTGCAGGTACCGGGCGATGCCGGCCCACATCAGGTTGATCACGGCGCCGGAGCGGTGGTCGGGGTGGACGCAGGACCGCCCGGTCTCCACCAGGTGGTCGCGCAGCGGGCTGAGCGCCGACATGTCGAACTCGGTGTCCGAGTATCGCCGGCCGGCCCGGGCCGCGTTCTGCGGCGGCAACATCCGGTACGTGCCCACCACCGCGCCGCTGGGCTCCGCGCGCACGATGAGGTGGTCGCAGTACTCGTCGAACTCGTCGACGTCCCGCCCGTCCGCGGTGGCGGGCAGGTCGGCGCCCAACTCCTGGGCGAAGACGTCATAGCGAAGCCGCTGCGCGGCGGCGACCTGCGCCGCGTCGTCGGCGATCAGCAGCGAGTAGCCGCTGGTGTGGGTGGCGCCCGCGGGGGCGTCGGCGGTGAGCAGTACAGCCATGCTCTTTGTGTAAGCAGCCACGGTGATCGGGGAGTATCACTCGAATGTCGCGAGCGTGGCGCTTGGTTGGCATGTCAACCCCATGATCAAGGCGTCCCTGTAGTCGTTAGGACTACTTGAGGGACGCCTTGATCATGGACGGCGTGCGAACGTGTACGGATGGCTGGTTATAGCGGGACGCCGTTGGTGCGCAAGTTGGGCATCGGCACCGGATCGCGGGTGCTGCTCGACGGCGCCCCGGACGGGTTCGCACTGGATGGCGTGCCGCCCGGCCGAGAGCCCTATGACGTCATCCTCTGCTTCTGCCCCGATTTCGCCCGGCTGGCCGCGCGCTGGCCGGCGCTGCACCCGCTGACCACGCCCGCGGGTGCGCTGTGGATCGCCTGGCCGAAGCGGTCCTCCGGCCTGGCCACCGACCTGAACGAGAACGCGGTCCGGGAGTACGCCTTGGCGCACGGCCGGGTCGACGTCAAGGTGTGCGCCATCGACGACGTCTGGTCCGGCCTCAAACACGTCATCCGCAAAACCGACCGTCCATGATCAGGACGTCGGGTGCGGGGAGGTGGGCGCGGAAAGGGCGAGCCAGGTGGCGCGGGCGCGGGCCAGTTCGGCGCCGTCCGGGCCGTAGAGCGTGGTGTGCACGTGGGCCTTGCGGCCCTCGGCCCGCGCCAGCGCGCCGACCACCACGCACTCGGCACCGGGTACCGGCACCCGGTGCACGGCCACCGCGATGCGCCCCAGCACATACGTGCGACCCGGCCCGATGATCGCCCAGCCGCCGGGGCAGTCGAGCGCGGCCCAGACGGTGGGTGTCGAGACGTCCGGCGGGACGGTCCACGGCGCCGCCGTCCGGCCGTCCGGCAGCGGCCCGGGGAAGATCCGCAGACCGTCCGGGTGCTCGGGGCCGCAGACGTAACAGGTGGGGAACGGGTGCTCGGTGAAGCCCAGGTATCCGGCCGCGGCGGCAACCGCCTCGGCGTACCCGACCGGTGGCACCGCCGTCGCGACCGGCGCGGCCGCGACGACCTCGGCCACGACGGACCCGTCCGGCGCGCGGACCGTGCCGTCGACCACGGTCAGGGGCGTGTCGAGCGGCGGCGGACGGCGCAGCGTGACCTCGCCGGCCGGGCCGCCGGCGAACAGTCCCGCCGAGTACCCGCCGTTGCCGCTGCCCGGTGGTCCGTTGAAGCGCGCCGCAACAAACACTCGGCCACCTTCCCCCATGATCGGGGCGTCCTTCAAGTAGCCCTAACGACGTGAAGGACGCCCTGATCATGGGGAAAGGATCAGTCGGTTTGAAAATGTTGCCCGGACCCGCCACCCTGTGTGACGGCCGCGGTGACTCCGCCGTGCGCCACGGGAGGAGAACGATGTCCGACGGACAGATCGTCGTCTCGGGACTGACGAAGGTCTATAAGAACGTGCGGGCGGTCGACAACTTGTCGTTCACCGTCCAGCCGGGCCGGGTGACCGGCTTCCTCGGCCCGAACGGCGCCGGCAAGACGACCACGCTTCGTATGCTGCTCAACCTCGTCACACCGACCGCGGGCCAGGCCACCATCAGCGGGCGGCGGTACGCGGACCTGGCCGAGCCGCTGCGGCACGTCGGCGCGGTCCTGGAGGCGTCGAGCGCGCACAAGGGCCGCACCGGCCGCAACCACCTGCGGGTGATCTGCGCGGCCGCCGGGTACCCGCCCCAGCGAGCCGACGAGGCCCTGGCGCTGGTCGGCCTGACGCCGGCCGCGAAACGGAAGTTCAAGGGGTACTCGCTGGGCATGCGCCAGCGGCTGGGCATCGCGGCGGCGATGCTCGGCGACCCCCGGGTGCTGATCCTCGACGAGCCGGCGAACGGGCTCGACCCCGAGGGCATCCGGTGGATGCGCGACCTGCTCAAGAGCCTCGCCGCCCAGGGGCGCACGGTGCTGGTCTCCAGCCACCTGCTCGCCGAGATGGAGCAGCTCGCCGACGACGTCGTGATCATCGCGGCCGGCAAGCTGGTCCGGCAGGGCACCATCCACGACGTGATGGGCTCGATGGCGCACGGCACGCAGGTCCGCGTCCGCACGCCGCAGATCGAGGAGTTGGTGGCCGCGCTGCGCGCCACCGATGGCGCCACGGTGACGCCGAACGGCAACGGCGTGCTACTCGTCGCCGGCGTCGACGCGCCGACGGTGGGCCGGGTCGCGCTCAAGGCCGGCGTCGAGCTGCACGAGCTGTTCAGCGAGCGACCCGACCTGGAAAAGGTGTTCCTGGAGCTCACCGCGGGGAAGGCGGCCATCCGATGAACCTGGTCCGCAGCGAGTTCCTCAAGATTCGCACCACGAACATGTGGTGGCTGTTCGCCCTCGGCGCGTTCCTGCTCTGGGCGCTGACGTTCTTCATCAACGCGGTGACGGCCTACGTCACGCTCGCGGAGAGCACCACCCCGGAAGGCATGTCGGCGGAGGACGCCGCCACGTTCGAGGCCACCCAGGACGTGGTCTACCAGGCGGCCAACCTCTACACGTCGGGGCAGTTCTTCGGCCTGATGTTCGTGCTGCTGCTGGGCATCGTCCTGGTCACCAGCGAGTTCCACCACCAGACGATCACGACGACGTTCCTCACCACGCCGCACCGCACCGCGGTGATCACCGCGAAGCTGGTCGCGGCGGCGCTGACCGGCGCCGCGTTCTGGCTGGTGACCACGCTGATCAACATCCCGGCCACGATGATCTTCCTGGCGACCCAGGACCTCCCGAACGAGTTCGGCGACCCGGCCGTGTTCCGCGCGATCGGGCTCAACCTGGTGGCGTACCTGCTGTGGGGCATCCTCGGCGTCGGCTTCGGCGTGCTCATCCGCAGCCAGATCGGTGCGACCGTGACCGCGGTCGTGCTGTACGTCATCGGCACGCTGGCGGTGGGCATCATCTTCCAGCTGCTGGCGGTCTGGCTGGAGGCCCGGTGGATCATCAACCTCCAGTACGGCCTGCCGTCGAGCGCCTCCACCCTCATGGTCAGCGGCCGGAACCTGCCGGATCAGCCCGAGTACTGGGTCGGCGCCGTCGTCCTCGTCGTCTGGGCGCTGGTCACGGGCACGATCGGCACGTTGATCACCCGCACCCGCGACGTCTCCTGAGCCGCCTTTCTCCCAAAGGGCTGCCCTGTGGGGCGTGACTTCCCCACAGGGCAGCCCTCTGGGGCGTGAATTCCCAACAGGGGAGCCCTCTACCCGTCTGAGCAGGTAGAGGGCTCCCCTGTTGGCGGAAATCCGTGTGAAACTCGACACGAGGTGACGTCGACAACGGTCGCCGTTACGGTACGGCGTAGCCTTGATGGCGTCCTCCGACTTCCTAGCCCGTGTGGCATGAACCGCGCGTGAAAGAGGCGATTACCGGCCGTGTCGACCCAACAGACATCGCAGGAGAACCCGCTAGCCGGCTTCGGGCCGAACGAGTGGATCGTCGAGGAGATGTACCAGCGGTATCTCGCTGATCCAGCTAGCGTCGACCCCGCGTGGCACGACTTCTTCGCCGACTACAAGCCCGCTGACACCAGCCCCGCCGCCAAGCCCAGCGCTAAACCGGCCGCGCAGCCGGCGGCCGCTCAGCCGGCCCCCACGAAGCCCGCCACCGCGAAGCCCGATGCCGCGAAGCCTGCCGCGGATGGCGCCAAGCCCGCCGCCGCGACGAAGGCCGCGCCGCCCGCCCAGCCGAAGCCCGCGGCGAAGCCGCAGGCCGCGCCGGCCGGCGCGAAGACCAGCCCGCTGCGCGGCGTAGCGGCCCGCATCGTGCAGAACATGGACGCGTCGCTGGCCGTGCCGACCGCGACGAGCGTCCGCGCCGTGCCCGCGAAGCTGCTGGTCGACAACCGCATCGTGGTCAACAACCACCTCGCCCGCGGCCGCGGCGGCAAGGTCAGCTTCACCCACCTGATCGGGTACGCCCTGGTGCGGGCGCTGCGCGAGCACCCGGAGATGAACAACTCGTTCGGCGAGGTGGACGGCAAGCCCGCGCTGGTGCAGCCGGAGCACGTCAACCTGGGCATCGCGATCGACCTGGCCAAGCCGGACGGGTCGCGCACGCTCGTGGTGCCCAGCATCAAGGGCTGCGAGCAGCTCGACTTCCGGCAGTTCTGGCAGGCCTACGAGGACGTGGTCCGGCGCGCCCGCCGCAACGAGCTGACCATGGACGACTACGCCGGCACCACGATCTCGCTGACCAACCCGGGCGGCATCGGCACGGTGCACTCGATCCCGCGGCTGATGACCGGCCAGAGCGCGATCATCGGCGTCGGCGCGATGGAATACCCGGCGCCCTACCAGGGCATGTCCGAGGAGACCCTCGCCGACCTCGCGGTCAGCAAGGTCGTCAGCCTGACCAGCACCTACGATCACCGGATCATCCAGGGCGCGCAGTCCGGCGAGTTCCTCAAGACCGTGCACGAGCTGCTGCTCGGCGAGCACGGCTTCTACGACGAGATCTTCACGTCGCTGCGGATTCCGTACGAGCCGGTGCGCTGGGTCCGGGACGTGGCGGTCAGCTCCGAGGGCCAGGTCAACAAGACCGCCCGGGTCCACGAGCTGATCCACGCCTACCGCGTGCGTGGCCACCTGATGGCGGACACCGACCCGCTGGAGTTCCGGATGCGTAAGCACCCGGACCTCGACGTGCTCCAGCACGGCCTCACGCTGTGGGACCTCGACCGGCACTTCCCGGTGGCCGGCTTCGCCGGCAAGCAGCGGATGAAGCTGCGCGACATCCTGGGCGTGCTGCGCGACTCGTACTGCCGGCGGGTCGGCGTCGAGTACATGCACATCCAGGACCCGGAGGAGCGCCGCTGGATCCAGGAGCGGATCGAGCTGCGCTACGAGAAGCCGGACGCCGAGGAGCAGAAGCACATCCTCAACCGGCTGAACGCGGCCGAGGCGTTCGAGACGTTCCTGCAGACCAAGTACGTCGGGCAGAAGCGCTTCTCACTCGAAGGCGGCGAGTCGCTGATCCCGCTGCTCGACCAGATCCTGTCGGCGGCGGCCGAGGCCGACCTCGACGAGGTGGTCATCGGCATGGCCCACCGCGGCCGGCTCAACGTGCTGGCCAACATCGTCGGCAAGCCGTACGAGAAGATCTTCTCCGAGTTCGAGGGGCACATCGACCCGAAGTCGGCGCACGGCTCCGGCGACGTGAAATACCACCTCGGTCAGGTCGGCAAGTTCACCACGCCGGACGGCGACCACGCGATCACCGTCTCGGTGACCGCGAACCCCTCCCACCTGGAGGCGGTCGACCCGGTGATGGAGGGCATCGTCCGGGCCAAGCAGGACCGCATCGACCTCAAGCTCGAGGGCTACACCGTGCTGCCGCTCGCGGTGCACGGCGACGCCGCGTTCGCCGGCCAGGGCGTGGTCGCCGAGACGCTCAACCTGTCGCAGCTGCGCGGCTACCGCACCGGTGGCTCGGTGCACGTGGTGGTCAACAACCAGGTCGGCTTCACGACCGCGCCGGAGTACAGCCGGTCCTCGCTCTACTCCACCGACGTCGCCCGGATGATCCAGGCGCCGATCTTCCACGTCAACGGCGACGACCCCGAGGCCGTCGTGCGGGTGGCGCGGCTGGCGTTCGAATACCGGCAGGCGTTCAACAAGGACGTCGTGATCGACCTGGTCTGCTACCGGCGCCGCGGCCACAACGAGGGCGACGACCCGGCCATGACCAACCCGCTGATGTACGCGATCATCGACAAGAAGCGCTCGGTGCGGAAGCTCTACACCGAGGAGCTCATCGGCCGGGGCGACATGACCGTCGACGACGCGGAAGAGCTGCTGCGCGACTACCAGTCGCAGCTGGAGCAGGTGTTCAAGGCCACCCGCGACGCGGCGACGTCCGGCAGCCGGCCCACCCGGGTCCGGCAGCCGGAGCCCGAGCCGCCCGTGACGACCGCGGTCGACGCGTCCGTCGTGAAGGCGATCGGCGACGCGTACGTCAACCTGCCCGAGGGCTTCACCCCGCACAAGCGCGTGCAGCAGCTCCTCGACCGGCGGGCCAAGATGTCCGTCGAGGGCAACATCGACTGGGGCTTCGGCGAGATCATCGCGTTCGGCGCGCTGCTCAACGACGGCGTCACGGTCCGCCTCGCCGGGCAGGACTCGCGACGCGGCACGTTCGTGCAGCGGCACGCGTCCGTCGTCGATGCCCGCACGGGCGACGACTACATGCCGCTGTACGCGCTGCGCAAGGACCGGGCGCGGCTGTTCATCCACGACTCGCTGCTGTCCGAGTACGCGGCGATGGGCTTCGAGTACGGCTACTCGGTGGAGAACACCGAGGCGCTGGTGCTGTGGGAGGC
The DNA here is from genome assembly GCA_037414955.1 of Actinomycetes bacterium KLBMP 9797. GTDB lineage: Bacteria > Actinomycetota > Actinomycetes > Mycobacteriales > Micromonosporaceae > Phytohabitans. The sequence goes on along the minus strand of JBBEWH010000040.1, from coordinate 2,731 downwards.
GCAGTTCGGCGACTTCGCCAACGGCGCGCAGTCCGTGGTGGACGAGTTCATCTCGTCGGGTGAGGTGAAGTGGGGCCAGCAGTCGTCGCTGGTGCTGCTGCTGCCGCACGGCCACGAGGGCCAGGGCCCCGACCACACGTCCGGGCGGCCCGAGCGCTACCTGCAGCTCTGCGCCGAGGACAACATGCGGATCGCCAACCCGACCACCCCGGCGAACTACTTCCACCTGCTGCGCCGCCAGGCCCTGTCGCCCAAGCGCAAGCCGCTGGTGGTGTTCACGCCGAAGTCGCTGCTGCGGCACAAGCTGGCGGTGTCCGCGGTGGAGGACTTCACGCAGGGCACGTTCCAGACGGTGATCCCGGACTCCGGCGGGTTGTCGCCGTCGGCGGTGAAGCGGGTGCTGCTGTGCACCGGCAAGGTGTACTACGACCTCGTCCAGGCGCGCGCCGAGCGGAAGATCACCGACACCGCGATCCTGCGGATGGAGCAGCTCTACCCGCTGCCGGTCGAGGAGCTGCGCGCCGCCCTGGCGCAGTACCCGAACGCCGACGACTTCGCCTGGGTACAGGAGGAGCCGGCCAACCAGGGTGCGTGGTCGTTCGTCGCGCTCAACCTGCTGGAGCACCTGGAAGGCGTGCGGTTGCGGCGGATCTCGCGCCCGGCCGCCGCGGCCCCGGCGGTCGGTTCGGCCAAGCTGCACGACGCCGAGCAGGCCGCGCTGATCGAGGCCGCCCTCCTCCGCTCCTGATCTCATCATGATCAAGGCGTCCTTCAAGTAGTTCTAACTACTTGAAGGACGCCTTGATCATGGGAAGGACCCGCATGTACTTCACCGACCGCGGCATCGAGGAGCTGGTCGAGCGGCGCGGCGACGAGACCGTCACCATCGAGTGGCTCGCCGAGCGCCTACGCGACTTCCTCGACCACAACCCCGAGTTCGAGACCCCCGTCGAACGCTTCGCCACCTGGCTAGCCCGCCTGGACGACGACGAAGACTGACCCTCCCCCCCCGGCCCCGGGCGACCTCAACGTGTTACCCGCGTCGTCCCGCACGCCTTGATCATGGGGTGGGTGCAACCGTTTGCGTGGTCGTTGTGTCCTTGGTACATGGCGCAGTGGGATGCTCCGGACAGCTTTGTGGAGTTTGTCCGGAGCCGGCATGTCGAGCTCCTGCGGTTCGCGCACGTACTGACCGGCGACCGGCACCTCGCCGAGGACCTCGTGCAGGACGCGCTCGAACGGGCGGGCGTGTCGTGGCTGCGCATCTGGAAGCAGGACGACCCGGAGGGCTACGTGCGCCGCATCATCACCAACCAGTACCTGAACCGGCTTCGCCGCCTGCGGCGCGAGCGTCTGGTCGCGGATCCGCCGGAGCTGGCGTCCGTCGACCCGGAGAGCCGCAATGAGCAGTTGTGGCGGCTGCTGGCCGGGCTCCCCCGCCAGCAGCGCGCCGTGCTGGTGCTGCGGTTCTATCTGGACCTTTCGGTGACGCAGGCGGCCGAGATGCTGGGCTGCTCGACCGGCACCGTCAAGAGCAACGCCTCCCGCGGGGTGGCCAACCTACGGGCGGCGCTGACCGGACCCGACTACGTGAAGGGTGACGCGCGATGACGGCCGAGGATCAACTCCGCCGAGCGCTGACCGATGACCGGTACGCCATGGCGCCGTGGCCGGATCCGGTCGGCCGCATCACGTCCGGGGTGGAACGGCGGATCCGCCGGCGCCGCGTCCGCGTGGTGACGTCCGTCGTGGTGCTGGCCGTCACGGCTGCCAGTGTGCCCGCGCTGCTTCGCTCGCAGAACACGGCGATGCCGGCCGGCGGCGACCAGATCGTGCCGTGGCGGGCGGCACCGACGCCGCCCCCGACTCACCTGGCCCGGCGCGGGCCGCGCGCCGACGCCCCGGCCTGCACCGCCACCGATCTCAACCGGTCGGCGTGGCTCGACGCGGGAGCGTCGCAGGCGGGCAACGCCCCGTACACGGTGCTGCTGTCCAACAACAGCGACTCCCGGTGCACGCTGCGCGACTCGGCCCAGTTGGTCGCCACCGACACGGATACCGGCGACCGGGTCGCCGTTCCGACGGAGGCGCTCGCCAACGATGACCTCAGCCAGTACCCAGCGACGCTCGACCCGGGTGAACTCGCGCGGATCGATGTGCGAGCCGGCCGGAACTGCGCCGACGAGTCGCCGAAGGCGGCCCACTATGGCGAGGTGGCGCTCATCGTCCTGGGGCGGGAGATCCCGGTCTGGAGTCTCTCGTTCACGGCCTGGTGTCCGGTGCGTGTCGGCGCCTGGCGCGTGCTGCCACCGCTGCTCAACGTGCCGTTCATCGTCGCCAGCATCGACGCTCCGGGCACGGTCCAGCGTGGACAGACGATCCAGTACGTCGTGACGCTGCTCAACTCGGGGCCGCAGCCCCACCACCTGGACCCGTGTCCACGGTTCACACAGCAGTTGGAGAGCACTCGGGAGACCCATCGCCTCAACTGCGCCGTCTCGACGATCGCCCCGCATCAGTCGGTCCGGTTCGCGATGCGCCTGGCGGTGCCGGCCGACGCCGCTCCCGGCGACCGCAAGCTGAACTGGATGGGTGTGACGGACGACGGCCGGGTCATCGTCGCCGACCTCGCGACCGGCGGCGTCCCCCTCCACATCCGCCCATGATCAGGGCGTGCCGCACCCAGGTTTATGTTCAGGTGGGTCGCCCACAAAAAGGGGGGTTCAGCCGC
>JBBEWH010000039.1:0-64615 GCA_037414955.1 Actinomycetes bacterium KLBMP 9797 | reverse complement strand
CGCAAGCTGAACTGGATGGGTGTGACGGACGACGGCCGGGTCATCGTCGCCGACCTCGCGACCGGCGGCGTCCCCCTCCACATCCGCCCTGATCATGGTGGGATCAGCCGAGGGCGAGGAAGAGGACCAGGCCGAGCAGGATGACCGCCAGCACCGCGACACCGACGATCAACGGCAGCCGCGAGGGGGCCTGCTCGGGCTCGGGTGGGATGCGCTGCACGAACGAACGAAATGCTTCGGTGTTGCCCGCGGGGTCCACGTACTCGTCAGACATGGCAACGACCATAGCGTGGTAGGGATGCCCCTACCACGATGGCGCGGTGTTCCCCACCGGAAAGTGGGGTGCGCGCCAGATCGATAGTGGCCAACCCGGTTCATAGCGTCAGAGCATGACGACGACCCTGCTGACGAGGCCCGACAACGAGCGGCCCGACAAACGGACATCCCCGACGCGCCCCCGCAACCTCGCCGCCACCGTCGCGCGTTTCAGCGCGCGACACCGCGCCGCCGCGATCGTCGGGTGGCTGGTCTTCGTGGTCGCCGCGACCGTGCTCTCCGCCGCGATCGGGACCATCGCGGCGCAGGACAGCGATTACGGCAACGGCGAGTCGCGGCGCGCCGACAAGATGATCGAGGCTGCCGGGTTCCCGGACCGGGCCGGCGAGATGGTGGTCGTCCAGAGCGACGCCCTCACCGCGGACGCGCCGGCGTTCCGGGACGCGGTCCGCGACGCGGTCGCGGCGGTCGAGGGCAGCGGCCAGGCCGAGAACGTCCGCGCCGACGCGGTGTCCGCCGACCGGCACGCCGCGCTGGTCACGTTCGACATCGTCGGGGACGCGGAGACCGCCGCGGACCGGGTGCCGCCGGTACGCGACGCGGTGGCCACGGTGCAGGACCGGCACCCCGACCTGTACGTCGGGCAGACCGGCGCCGCCAGCATCGACGAGGCCATCTCGGCGGGTCTGGAGAAGGACTTGGCGGTGCTGTCGGCGCTGTCCATCCCGGTCACGCTCGGCATCCTGATCGTGGCCTTCGGTGCACTGCTCGCAGCCGTACTCCCGTTGGGCCTGGCGCTGACCGCGTTCCTGGCGTCCCTCGGACTGCTGGCGGCGGCCAGCCGGCTGGTGCCGGCGGCCGATTCCGTCACCCACCTGATGCTGCTGATGGGCCTGGCGGTGGGGGTCGACTACTGCCTGTTCTACATCCGCCGGGAGCGGGAGGAGCGGGCCCGCGGCGCCGACCCGGAGACCGCGCTCGCCGTCGCGGCGGCCACCTCCGGCCGATCCATCCTGATCTCCGCGGCCACCGTCATCATCGCCGTCGCTGGCATGTTCCTCACCAACGACGCCACGTTCGTCAGCCTGGGTACCGGCACGATCCTGGTCGTCGCGGTCGCCGCGCTCGGCTCCCTGACGGTGCTGCCGGCCGTCCTCTCCAAGCTGGGTGACCGGATCGCCACCCGGCGCCGCCGGCGCGAGTCGGACAGCCGCTTCTGGCGCGCGGTGCTCCGGGTGGTGCTGCGCCGGCCGGGCGTGTCCGCGGTGCTCGCGACGGCGGCGCTCGCCGCGCTGGCGGCGCCGGCGCTGACGATGCGCACCGCGTCCGACGGCGCGGACAGCTTCAAGCACGACCAGCCGGCCCTGCAGGCGTACGACAGGGTGCAGGCCGCGTTCCCGGGCGGCGCCGACCCCGGCGTCGTCGTGGTCGCCGCCCCGGACGTCACGAGCGCGCCGCTGACCGCGGCGATCGCGGACTTCAAGGCCACGGCGCTCGCGACCGGCAAGCTCCACGAGCCGGTCACGGTCGAGGTCAGCCCGGACAGGACGGTCGCGCGGATCAGTCTGGGTCTGTCGGGTACCGGCAGCGACGCCGCCTCCGAAGCGGCGGTACGCGCGCTGCGCGACGACGTCGTACCGTCGACGTTGCTCGGGGTGGACGGCGCCAAGGTGGCGGTGACCGGCGAGGCGGCGCAGTCCGCCGACTTCAACGCGGCGCTGGCCCGCAGCGTGCCGTTGGTGTTCGCGTTCGTGCTGGGGTTGGCGTTCCTGCTGCTGCTCGTGTCGTTCCGGTCGGTGGTCGTCGCGGTCACCGCGATCGTGCTGAACCTGCTCTCGGTGGCGGCGGCCTACGGCGCGCTGGTGCTGGTGTTCCAGCAGGGCTGGGGCGCGGACCTGCTGGACTTCACGCCGCGCGGCGCGATCACCAACTGGATGCCGCTGTTCCTCTTCGTCATCCTCTTTGGACTGTCCATGGACTATCACGTGTTCGTGCTCAGCCGGATCCGCGAAGGCTACGACCGCGGCTGGCCCAACAAGCTGGCCGTGTCGCGCGGGATCCGCAGCACGGCGGGCGTCATCACCAGCGCGGCGGTGGTGATGGTGGCGGTGTTCGGACTGTTCGTCACCGGGTCGATGACCTCGATGAAGGAGATGGGTTTCGGGCTCGCGGTGGCCGTGTTACTCGACGCCACGATCGTGCGGGCGGTGCTGCTGCCGTCGGTGATGGCCCTGCTCGGCGACCGCAACTGGTACCTGCCAAGGTGGCTCAGCTGGCTCCCTCGCCTGTCCCACCAATAGCCCGCCGGGTGGGTGTGTATTTACCGACATTCCGGGCGTCCACATCGGATTGTCCGCACACTCTATTGCGCTTCGCACGGTTGTGCGGGTAGGCACATGTGTACAGACAGCCATTGAATAAGGGGGTTTCATGGCACGCAGCCGCATTGTTGGGGCCGCAGCCACCGCTCTCGTCCTACCTCTGGTCTCGCTCGTCCCGGTGTCGTCGGCGGCCGCTGCGCCCGTGTCGACCTCGGCGTCGAGTGCGCCCAGTGACATGCGTGGACTGACGAAGAAGGACTTCACTTACAAGGGCAAGCCGGTGTCGGCGCCGCAGAGCTACCAGCCCAAGGCGAGCACCCAGCGCGCCCAGGTCCAGGCGGAGACGCCACCGGTGGGCACCGTGCGCACCTGGCTCGCCCTCGACGACTTCAACGCCGAGATCTACGACAAGGACTACACGCTGCGCGGCGTCGGCGAGTACATCGAGGTGTGGGTCGCGAACGACATCGCGTTCCCCGAGGGCGACTGCCGCCGGCAGGTCCCATCCTCCACCGAGATCACCGACGCGCACGTGGCGAGCCTCGTCCACGAGTTCGACACCAACATGTACCCGAAGGAGGTCGCGGCCTTCAGCACGCCGCCGGACCGGGACGGCACCAACGCCGCGATCCCGGGCGACTTCACCGGCGGCGGCGAGAAGACCGTCGCCCTGATCGACAACGTCCGGGACGACAACTACTACGACTTCCCGGCGAACACGACGTACATCGCGGGCTTCTTCTTCTCGTACTTCAACGAGGTGTTCGACCGGAACGTGATGACCGTCGACGCGTTCGACTGGCTGCACCGCACCGGTGCCAACCCGCCGGACGAGCCGACGGACGACGTGTGCACCAGCCGGCCGGCCCGCCCGTACGCGTACGAGAGCACGTTCGCGCACGAGTGGCAGCACCTGCAGCACTACTACACCGACCCGTTCGAGGGGAACTGGATCAACGAGGGCCTGTCGGACTACGCGCAGAGCCTGACCGGGTACGCCGACGGCAACGCGACCGTCTTCGACCCGGGCGCGGACAGCCACCTCTACTGCTTCCAGGGCTTCGGCCCGGTGCAGACGCAGTACAACCCGAACCCGCGGGACTGCGGCGGTCCGGGCAACTCGCTGACCCTGTGGGGCGACAGTGACACCCCGGGCGAGGTGCTCGCCGACTACGGCAACGCCTGGCAGTTCATGCTGTACCTGCACGACCGGTTCGGCCCCGACATCCTCACCCGCCTGCACAACGACGGCGAGTTGCAGGGCATGGCCAGCCTCACCGCCGCGCTGGAGGCCGAGGGCGTCGACGACCCGTACCGGGTGCTGCACAACTACCAGACCTCGGTCCTGGTCGACAAGATCGTCGGTGACAAGGACGGCAAGATGCTGGGCGTGGCGAAGAGGCAGGTCACCTCGGCCAGCGTCCGGTCCACGGTCAACCTGGCCAACCCGGACGGCTACGACACGCCGGGCGCCGCACCCAACGGCGCCGACTACGTCGCGCTGCGCAACGCGGAGGGCACGTTCCTGAAGGGCCGCGAGTTGCGCTCGCTGTCGTTCCGGGGCGCGGCCACGCTGCCGGCCCTGCCGCTCGCCTGGACCGTCGTCAGCGACGACGAGGACCGGCCCGGCAACCCGGTGCTGTGGTCGGGTGACGGCGAGAACCTCGACAACACCGCGGTCACGTCGGTCGCGGTGCCCTCGGGCAGCCCGACGCTGTCGCTCCTGGCCAAGTACGGCGCCGAGGAGGGCTACGACTACGGATACGTGGTCGTGTCCACCGACGGCGGCACGACGTACACGCCGATCGCCGGTGACAAGACGGTTGACGGGCCGCTCGGTCCGGCGCTCAACAAGAACGAGACCGACGGCTTCGAGCCGCACACGTTCGACCTGTCGGCGTACGCGGGGCAGACCGTCCTGCTCGGCTTCCGGTACGTCAGCGACGGCGGCGTCAACATGGGCGGCCTGAAGGTCGACGACGTGACCGTGGGCGGCACCGTGGTCAGCGACGGGTCCAGCCTCGCGCCGTTCGACTCGCCGACCGAGGTCAACCCGACCGAGGTCTTCGACTGGAGCGTCCGCCTCGTCGGCATCGACGAGAAGGGCAAGGTCGCGCTGCAGGCCCAGTACAACAACCGGCGGAAGGTCGACCTGACGCGGGCCCAGCTCGCGCCGTTCAACGGCTTCCCGACGGTGGTCGCGATCGTCGCCTACGACGAGCCGACCGAGCAGGTCCAGCAGTACGCGCCGTACACCCTGACGGTGAACGGCGTCGTCCAGCCGGGCGGCTAACTTTCCATGATCAAGGCGTCCCTCAAGTAGCTCTAACGACTTGAGGGACGCCTTGATCATGTGTGGGTGGTGTTAGCGTGCGGATCATGCGTGCCGCTTACGCCTCCTCCTTCGACGACGCGAACCCGCTCGCCGCACTGACCGTCGGTGAGCGCCCCGACCCCGTGCCGCCCGCGCCGGACTGGACGGTCGTCGACGTCCGGGCCAGCTCGCTCAACCACCACGACCTGTGGTCGCTGCGCGGGGTCGGGCTCACCGAGAGCAAACTGCCGATGATTCTCGGCTGCGACGCGGCCGGCGTCGACGAGACCGGCGCCGAGGTGGTCGTCTACCCGGTCATCCCGGACCCGGGCGACCCGCGCGGCTACTCCCTGCTCTCCGAGGACCACCCCGGCACGCTCGCCGAGCGCGTCGCGGTGCCGCGGGCCAATCTCGTGCCCAAGCCGTCCGGCTTGAGCTTCGCCGACGCGGCGTGCCTGCCGACCGCCTGGCTCACCGCGTACCGGATGTTGACCACCCGTGGCCGGATCGCGGACGGCGAGGCCGTGCTGGTCCAGGGCGCCGGCGGTGGCGTCGCCACCGCGGCCGTGGTGCTCGCCGTCGCGCTCGGCAAGCGGGTGTACGCGACCAGCCGCGACCCGGGAAAGCGGGAGCGGATCGGCGAACTGGGCGCGACCGCGATCGAGCCGGGTGCCCGGCTGCCGGAACGGGTCGACGTGGTGATCGAGACGGTGGGCGCGGCGACGTTCGAGCACTCGCTGAAGTGCGCGGCGCCGGGCGCGCGGATCGTGGTGTCGGGCGCGACCTCCGGGCACCGCGCGGCAGTCGACCTGCGCCGGGTGTTCGCGATGCAGATCGACGTCCTGGGCACGTCGATGGGCACCAGGGAGGAGCTGGCCGACCTGCTGGCGCTGTGCGTCGAGCGAGGCGTCCGCCCGGTGGTCGACAGCGTCTACGGTTTCGCGGAGGTCGAGCGGGCGTTCGCGAAGCTGGCGTCCGGAGAGATCTTCGGCAAGCTCGTCCTCCCCCACTCCTCATGATCACGGCGTCCTTCACGTCGTTATAGCGACGTGAGGGACGCCTTGATCATGTTAGAGAGCGGCGGCTTTGACGGCCGCGGCCACGGCCGGGGCGACGCGGGGGTCGAGCGCGGACGGCACGAACGCGTCCGGCCGCAGGTCGTCGGCGACCACGTCGGCGATCGCGTCGGCGGCCGCCACCTTCATCGCGTCGGTAATGCTCCGGGCGCGGGCCTCGAGGGCACCCCGGAAGATGCCCGGGAACGCGAGCACGTTGTTGATCTGGTTCGGGAAGTCACTGCGCCCGGTGGCGACCAGCGCCGCGTGCCGCGCCGCCACGTCGGGGTGCACCTCGGGCGTCGGGTTCGCGAGCCCGAACACGATGCCCCCCGGCGCCATGCCGGCCACCGCCGCCTCGGCGATCTGGCCGCCCGACACGCCGATCAGCACGTCTGCGCCGGCCAGCGCCTCGGCGATGCCGCCGGACACGCCCGCCTGGTTGGTCGTGGCCGCCAGCTCGGCCTTCACCGGGGTGAGGTCGTCGCGTCCACCGTGGATGATGCCGCGCGAGTCCAGCACCAGCACCTCGCTGGCCTGGACGCCGCCGGCGATCAACATGTTGGTGACCGCGACCCCGGCCGCGCCCGCGCCGCTGACCACCACGCGCAGGTCGCCAAGCTTGCGGTCGAGCAGCGCGGCGGCGTTGCGCAGGGCGGCGAGCACCACGATCGCCGTGCCGTGCTGGTCGTCGTGGAAGACCGGGATGGGCAGCGCCTCGTCGAGCCGGCGCTCGATCTCGAAGCAGCGCGGCGCGGAGATGTCTTCCAGGTTGATGCCGCCGAACGACGGCGCGAGCGCGGTGACCACCGCGATGATCTCGTCGACATCCTGGGTGTCGAGGCAGATCGGCACCGCGTCGACGCCGCCGAACTGCTTGAAGAGCACCGCCTTGCCCTCCATGACCGGCATGGCGGCCCGGGCGCCGATGTTGCCCAGCCCGAGCACGGCCGAGCCGTCGGTGACGACCGCGACGGTGTGTCCGGTCCAGGTGTATTCGGCGGCGAGCGCCGGCTCGGCGGCGATCGCCTCGCAGACCCGGGCCACGCCCGGGGTGTACGCGAGGGAAAGGTCTTCCCGGCTCGCCAGTGGCACCGTCGACGCGACGGCCATCTTGCCGCCGCGGTGCAGCGCGAACACGGGATCCATTGGGGACGGTGGCATCGTGGTGACTCCAGTCGCAATCCTCGCCCAGCCCTGACAGCTGTTGCGATCCTCGCCCAAGGCTCGGCGCGCGTCGGTGAGCGCTGAGTTGGGCGCAGCGGTGGCGGGGGTCACCCGGTCCGTCCGCCTAGCATAAACCCGGGCCGCGGCCAATAGCGAAGCAATACCCGCCCCACCACGTCGGCGACTCCGTACGCACGGGAATCGTCGGTGACGAACTCGTTGTCTCCGCGTACCCACCAGCCACCGTCCTGCGCGCGGACCGCGCGTTTGACGACGAGCAGATCGGGCCGCGACCGGAAAGTCGCGACCACGATGTCGCCGGGCCGGACGGCCCGGCCGCCGCGGCGCACGAGCAGCGCGTCGCCGTGGCGCAGCGTCGGCGCCATCGATGGTCCATTGACGAGTACGGCGAACACGGTGCTGTGTGCCACCTCTCTCATGTGGGGTAAGGCGAGCAGGAGTAGGGTCTTTGCTGGATCATCGCAAACGTCATGGAGGGGTCCTTATGCGACTTCCACGCGTTCTTGCCCCGCGCACCGTCGTTAGCGCCCACTGCGATTTGCCGTGTGGCGTCTACGATCCCGCGCAGGCACGGATCGAGGCTGAGTCGATCAAGGCTATCGCCGAGAAGTACCAGGCCAACACCGACCCGGAATTCCGCACCCGCGCCTTGATTATCAAGGAGCAGCGCGCCGAGTTGGTCAAGCACCACCTGTGGGTGCTGTGGACCGACTACTTCAAGGCGCCACACTTCGAGAAGTACCCGAATCTGCACCAGCTTTTCAACGAGGCGACCAAGCTCGCGGGCGCCGCCGGCGCCAAGGGCTCGGCCGACCCGGCCAAGGCCGACGAGCTCCTCGGCAAGATCGAAGAAATCTCCAAGATCTTCTGGGAGACCAAGCAGGCGTGACGATCGCTCCCGCCTCGATCGCGATCCGGCCGGCACGTCCTGACGACGTGCCGGCCGTGGTCGCGATGGTCCACGAACTGGCGGAGTTCGAGAAGGCGCCCGAGCAGTGCCACCTCACCGCCGAGCAACTGCACACCGCCCTCTTCGACCCGGCGCCCGCGCTCTTCGGTCACGTCGCGACCGGGCCCGACGGCCACCTGCTGGGATACGCGCTGTGGTTCCGCAACTTCTCCACGTGGGAAGGCGTGCACGGCGTCTACCTCGAAGACATCTACGTCCGGCCCGAGGCGCGCGGCACCGGCGCCGGCCGGCTCCTGATCGCCACCCTGGCCCGGATCTGCGTCGAGCGCGGCTATCAGCGCCTCGACCTGCAGGTGCTCGACTGGAACCCGGCCCGCGACGTCTACACCCGGCTGGGCTTCACCCACCAGGCCGAGTGGCTGCCGTACCGGTTGAGCGGTGCCCCACTCCACGCCCTCGCCTCTTCATGATCAAGGTGTCCTTCACGTCGTCATAGCGACATGAAGGACGCCTTGATCATGGGCGCTAGGGCTCGCCGCGGCTAGGGCTCGACGCGGCGGGTCAGGAGCGTGATCGTGGCGCGGTCGTCGTTCAGCGACGCGGACGCCGCCGTGGTCAGCGCGGTGAGCACCTTCCACGCGAACGACGACTCGGCGGGCAGCCGCGCCCCGCGCACCACCGTGACGGTCACCTCGACGGCCAGCGCGTCGTCGGTGACCGAGAACCGGCAGTCGAGCTCGGCGTTCCGGGTGGCCACCGCCAGCAGCATCGCGCACGCCTCATCGACGGCGATGCGAAGGTCTTCGATCTCGTCGAGGGCGAAGTGCAGGCGCGCCGCGAGACCCGCCGTCGCGGTCCGCAGGACGCTGAGATAGCCGACCTCGGCTGGCACGGTGAGCAGCACGACGTCGTCTTCGGTCACCCGCTCGGCCTGCGCTGTCAGTCGACCCACCTCCGAAATCACCCTATCCGACCCTCATGATCACGGCGTCCCTCAAGGGTGCCTGGTGTCCAGGCCAAGTGCCTTGATCGTGGACGGGCTCACCAGGCAACCACCGATCGTCAGCGCGAGCGCGAGGACCGGAACGCCCAGCCAGGCCAGTCCACCCTGGATCATGAAGAAGCCGATCGGCAGCAGCATCAGCTGCACCACGACCGCCGGGCCGCGGGCGCCCTTGCGCCGAGCGGCCAGCGCCCGCGCCAGGGCGAACACCAGCAGCGCGCCGACGGCCGCGAAGCCGGTCACCACGAGCGCGCCACCCAGCGTGGTGGCGGTGCCGGTCAGGTCCTCGTAGACCAGGAAGACCGCGACCAGGCCGAGCGCCACGGCTTCGCCGGTCAGCAACCGCACCGCCCACCGCAGCGGGCCGGGCAGCAGCGGCGGCGAGTCCGTCGTCACGCCGGAAACCATACCCGCCCACCGGGGTTGGGTCGGCGGGTACAGTGCCGGCCATGCGCGCCCTACTGGTCGTCAATCCAAAGGCGACCACGACCAGCGAACGCGCCCGCGACGTGCTGGTGCGGGCGCTGCGGAGCGAGTTCGACCTGACGGTGCATCACACCCGCCGGCGCGGGCACGGCACCACGCTCGCCCGGGAGGCCGCGGAGAACGGTGTCGAGGTGGTGGTCACCCTCGGCGGCGACGGCACCGTCAACGAGGTCGTGAACGGGCTGATGGCCATGCCGGACGCCGACAAGCGGCCGGCGCTGGCGGTGGTGCCGGGCGGCTCGACGAACGTGTTCGCCCGCGCGCTGGGCCTGCCCAAGGACTGGGCCGAGGGCACCAGCATGATCCTCGATTCGCTGCACGCCGGCCGGGTGCGCACGATCGGGTTGGGTCTCGCGGACGACCGGTACTTCACGTTCTGCGCCGGGTTGGGCCTGGACGCCTCGGTGGTCCGCCGGGTCGAGCAGGAGCGCCTCCGGGGCCGCACCTCCACGCCCTCGCTCTATCTGCGCTCGATGGTCAACCAGTACTTCCTGGCCATGGATCGGCGTCATCCGGCGATCCGGCTGGAGCGTCCCGGTGAGACCACCGAAGGCGCATTGGCCACAGTGATCATTCAGAACACCGCGCCGTGGACATACCTGGGCGATCGCCCGATCAACCCCAACCCGAACGCGTCGTTCGATCTCGGTCTCGACGTGATGGCGCTGCGTGAGCTTCGGCTCGCGAGCACCGCGCGCACGATGACGCAGTTGCTCTCGTCGAATGCCACCCCGCAGGGTCGCAAGGTGTTACGACTGCATGACGTCCCGGAGTTCACGCTGGTCTCGAGCCGGCCGCAGCCGTTCCAACTGGACGGCGACTACCTCGGCGAGCGAGAAAAGGTCCGGTTCGCCAGCGTGCCGGCCGCGTTGCGCGTAATCTCGTGAGTAACGGGTACCACCCTGCCCGTGCGAGACCTCTACCGGGGGCTTCCCGGCGGAGGAAACACGCCTGAAATGCCGGGTAGGCGGGGTGGACTGTACTACATTGACCAGGGCTGTCAGATGCTGGGGGTCGGCGCGCGTGCCGAAACCCGGACAAAGGGGATGTGGGCTTGCTCACCCGCCCGGATTTTTTCCGAGCGTTCCCCTTGACATCGCGATAGTTCGTGAAAGTATTCACAAGCGAACTGAGTTACCGGGATGTTGCGTGAACGCGCCCAGCGAGCGGCACGTTACCGCAGGTCCCAGGGCCTATGCCTGCTAACGCGTCGCCGACCGGATGAATGCGCATCGTCACGATCGGCATCGCGTACGCAATATAAGGAAGATCAACCGCATTTATTGCCATCGATCAAGAACAAGGAGTGTTGCCGCCATGGACTGGCGCCACCATGCTGCCTGCCGAGACGAGGACCCGGAGCTGTTCTTCCCGATCGGGACGTCCGGTCCTGCGCTCTTGCAGGTTGAGCAGGCCAAGGCCGTCTGCCGGCGCTGCCCCGCGACCGACGAGTGTCTGCAGTGGGCGCTCGACTCCGGTCAGGACGCCGGCGTCTGGGGCGGAATGAGCGAAGAAGAACGGCGCGCTGTCAAGCGTCGCGGCGGCCTGCGGGTCCGCGCTCACTCCGCCTGACAACCAGACCACCCCACAGCATCAACGCCCCGGACGCATGTCCCCCGGGGCGTTTTGCTGTCTCATGATCAAGGCGTCCTTCATGTAGTTCTCGCTACGCGAAGGACGCCTCGATCATGAGAGGGGCGACTCACGGTGGGTGGCCGCGGTGGATCACGGGCGTACACCCCGCTTTCCGCGCGATCAAGGACGTATCGCTCCGAGTTGATCTCCGTACCACGACGGTGGACCCTGCGACGAGACTCGTACCCGCGAGCACCGGGGAGATCAACACAAGTTCCAGGAAGTTGGGGTGTCCTGCCGCGCGGATACCCCGACTTTCTGGAAGTTGTGTTGATCTCCCCCGGTCCGCCAACGATCAAGGCGGTCCTCGGGGGTGTGCCGGGAGTTTCGCCCGCCCGCGGGCGACCCGAAGGGGCAAGGCTTCTTGATCGCAGGGCATCGCGACGATGAGCGCAAGATCGACGAGCGTACGCGGCACCCGGACCCCGGACCGGCCCGGCCCCGCGCCGCCCGCGCCGCCCGCGCCGCCCGCGCCGCCCGCGCCGCCCGCGCCGCCCGCGCCGCCCGCGCCGCCCGCGCCGCCCGCGCCGCCCGCGCCGAGTCGATCAAGGAAATCCACGCCGATCAAGGGCCTACGCACATGGAAGAGAGATCAAACCACGTGCCCAAGCCCTTGATCGGCGAGAAATCGGCGAGCAGAAGAGGGCCCGAAGGGCCAGGGCCCGGGGGCAGGGCGGGGGGTTATGCGGCGGCGGTTTGGGGGGTGGTGGGGGCGGTGTTGGCGCGGGAGAGGACTAGGTGGGCGATCTCCCAGGCGTCTTCGAGTGGCTCGGCCACCGCAATCGCGCCCGCCGCCCGCGCTGAGCTGGTCACCGTGTCGTAGAGCTGGCCGGGTGCCAGGAAGTACCCCGCCACCGCGATCCGCCGGGCGCCCCGGGCACGCAGTTCGGCGACCGCCTCCGCTCCGGTGGGCGGTGCGGCGGACGCGTACGCCACCGTCGTCGGCACGCCCAGCGCGGCGCCCAGCGCATCGGCGGCGCGCACCACGGTCTCCCGAGCGGCGGCGTCCCGGGTGCCGGCGGCAGCGACCACCACCGCGTCGAAGGCCGACCCTGCCGAGCCGGCGGCGACGTTGGACGGAGATCCCGCCCAGGCGGCGGCACCACCAGATGCGGACCCTGCCCACCCGGCGGCCACACCAGACCCGGACCCTGTCCAGCCGGCGGCGACGCCGGGCGCGGATCGCCGGGCGGCGGGGGCTAACCCGGCCTGGGCGCAGGCGGTGGCGAGCCGGCGGGTCAGGCCGGCGATCAGCAGCTCGGGCACCTCGTCCCCGACCGGACCCAGCACGTCGGTCACCGCCACGTCGAGCGGGAGGGTGGCGCGCGCGGCCCGCACCGCGTCGGGCACGTCGACCCGACCGTGGTAGGCGGCGGTCAGCAGCAGCGGCACCAGCGTCACCCGGTCGTGGCCGTCAGCGGCCAGCGCGGCGAGCACCTGGCCGGGGCGGGGCAGCGTGTGGTCGAGGTAGGAGGCGCGCACGTCGACGCCCGGGCGGGCCGCGGCGACCGCGCGGACCAGCGCCCGCGTCGCCCGAGCCGCACGCGGGTCGCGGCTGCCGTGCACGACCAGCACGATCGGCGTCATCGCGCACGCCCAAAGACGCCGCACCCCAGAACACCACGCCCAAGAACACCATGATCAAGGCGTCCCTCACGTAGCTCTAATGGCGTGAGGGACGCCTTGATCACGAAAGCATTAGACATGCAGCCCGCATTCGGTCTTCTCGAACATGGCCCAGCGGCCGGCCCGCGCGTCTTCGCCGGCCTTGGTGCGCCGGGTGCACGGCCAGCAGCCGATCGACCCGTATCCCCGCTTGAACAGCTCGTTGACCGGCACGTTCCACCGGGAGATGTACGCGTCGACGTCGGCCTGGCTCCACGCCGCGATCGGGTTGACCTTGACCTTGCCGCGCTTCGGGTCGAACGCCACCACCGGCGTGTTGGCCCGGGTCGGCGACTCGTCCCGCCGCAGGCCGGCGGCCCACGCGTCGTAGTCGGCGAGCGCCCGCTCCAGCGGCTCGACCTTGCGCAGGAAGCAGCACTCGTCGGGGTTCTTGTTGAACAGCCGCGGCCCGTATTCGCCGTCCTGCTGGCCCACGGTCAGCCGGGGCCGGATGGACCGCACGTTGACCGGCATCGTCCGCGCCACCGTGTCGCGCACCTTCAGCGTCTCGGGGAAGTGCAGCCCGGTGTCCAGGAAGATGACGTCGACGCCGGGCGCCACCCGCGAGACCACGTGGGCGAGCACCGCGTCGGCCATCGAGCTGGTCACGCAGAACCGCGCACCGAACGTCTCGGCCGCCCACCGCGCGATCTCCTCCGCCGGGGCGCCTTCGAGCTCACGGCCGGCCTCCTCAGCCAACGAGCGCAGCTCGTCGGCCCGCGACCCCGCCGGCGAAACACGCGGGCCGGGGGTCACGAGTCCGAGATTGAGAGCACTCACGGGACTCATCGCGCTACCGCCTTTCGCACCAAGCCGATGAATTTGACCGAGAAGACGCGCGCACAGGAGTGGCACTCCCACGCGCCGTGGCCCTCCTCGGAGGGGCGGAGGTCTTCTTCCCCGCAGTACGGGCAGTACAGAGGTGCCGCGCGCTCACTCATCGCAATGCCTCCTCGTCGACCCTCATGACCCACTGGGCGAACGCCTCACCCTCGGTGCGACCAGCCAGGTAGTTGCGGGCCAGGCGCTCGACGTACTCCGGAAGCTCCACCGCGGTCGTCTTCAGACCGCGGAGCTTGCGCCCGAACCCGGCCGTCTGGCCCTTGGCCATGCCGAGGCCGCCGCCCAGGTGGACCTGGAAGCCCTCGACCTGCTGGCCGTCCGGACCCATGACGATCTGGCCCTTGAGGCCGATGTCGGCGGTCTGGGTGCGGGCGCAGGCGTTCGGGCAGCCGTTGATGTGGATGGTGATGTCGGCGTCCATGTCGCGCAGCCGCTCTTCGAGCCGGGCCACCAGCTCCTCGCCGCGCTGCTTGGTCTCGACGATCGCCAGCTTGCAGAACTCGATGCCGGTGCAGGCCATCGTGCCCCGCCGCCACGCGGACGGGTGGGGCTCCAGACCGATCCCGCGCAGCGCGGACACCAGGCCGTCGACCTGGTCCTGCGCGACGTCGAGCACCAGCAGCTTCTGGTACGGCGTGAGCCGCACCCGCTCGCTGCCGTGCGCCGCCACCACGTCGGCGAGCTGCGCCAGCTGGGTGCCGGAGACGCGACCGACGATCGGGGTGGCCCCGACGTAGAACTTGCCGTCGCGCTGCGCGTGCACGCCGATGTGGTCGATGGGGCGGTCGGGCAGCTCCGGCGCGGGGCCGTCGATCAGGCCGCGGCCGAGGTATTCCTTCTCCAAGATCTCGCGGAACTTCTCCACGCCCCAGTCGGCGACCAGGAACTTCAACCGGGCGCGGTGCCGCAGGCGGCGGTAGCCGTAGTCGCGGAACACGCCGACCACGCCCGCCCACACCTCGGGCACCTCGGCGAGCGGCACCCACACGCCGAGCCGCTGCGCGAGCATCGGGTTGGTGGACAGGCCGCCGCCGACCCACAGGTCGAAGCCCAGGCCGTATTCCGGGTGGTCGACGCCGAGGAACGAGATGTCGTTCACCTCGTAGGGCATGTCGGCGAGCCACGAGATCGACGACTTGAACTTCCGCGGCAGGTTGGAGAACTCCGGCAGGCCGATGTAGCGGTCGACGATCTCCCGGATCGCCGGGGTGGCGTCGAGCTTCTCGTCGGCCGCGATGCCGGCGACCGGGCTGCCCAGCACCACCCGCGGGCAGTCGCCGCAGGCCTCGGTGGTGTAGAGCCCGACCGCCTCCAGCTGCTGCCAGATCGCCGGCATGTCCTCGACCCGGATCCAGTGGAGCTGGATGTTCTGCCGGTCGGTGATGTCGGCGGTGTCCCGCGCGTATCGCTGGGAGATGTCCGCGATGGCGCGCAACTGGTCGAGGTCGAGCTGGCCGCCGTCGACCCGGATGCGCAACATGAAGTACTCGTCGTCGAGCTCGTGCGGCTCGAGCACGGCGGTGCGGCCGCCGTCGATCCCGGGCTTGCGCTGCGTGTAGAGCCCCCACCACCGGAACCGGCCGCGGAGGTCCTGCGGGTCGATCGAGGCGAAGCCGCGATGGGCGTAGATGTTCTCGATGCGCGCCCGCACGTTCAGCGGGTTGTCGTCTTTCTTGGTGCGCTCGTTGGGGTTGAGCGGCTCGCGGTGCCCGAGCGCCCACTGCCCTTCACCGCGCGCCTTGCGCGGGCGTGCGGCCGGTCGGCCTGAGCTGGTGACCGCCATGACGGGCGTCCTCCCGGTCTGTGCTTTCGTCGTGGGGGGACGCGCACAGAGAGGACGGCGTTTTTAGGAAGGCCGGCCTGGTGCGCGCCCGGTAATAACTGTTACGGGCACGTCAGTGAGCCGGACACATGGCGCTGCGCACGCGGCCGTAGTCAACGTGACGCCGGGTGGTCAACCCCAGCGACACGGAACGGCGCTCAGCAACGGTCACGTCACTATGCTGCCACAGTGCGCGGGGAGGAACCACCTGACGTCCCAGATGACGGGCGGGATGCAACCAGGCTCACACGTTTCACGTGTCTATGGTCGTGCTCCGCAACTATTACGCGCTTGTTCCGGCCGCGGCGACGCTGACCATCACCGGGTTCGGCATGACGTCGACCCAGCTCTGGCGCGACGAAATGGCCACCTGGAGCGCGGCTACCCGCTCCCCGGGGGAGCTTTTCGACCTCGTTCGCAACATTGATGCCGTTTCCGGAGCGTACTACCTTTTCATGCACTATTGGATCGCTGTCTTCGGCGATTCGGCGCTGGCGCTCCGGCTGCCCAGCGTGCTGTGCATGACCGGCGCCGCGGCGCTCGTCGGCATGATCGGCAAGCGCCTCTTCGAGGCGCCGGTCGGCCTCCTCGCGGGCTTGCTGTTCGCGATCATCCCCGGCATCTCCCGGTACGGCCAGGAGGCCCGTTCGTACGCCTTCGCCACCTTCTTCGCGGTGCTGGCCACCTACCTGCTGATCCGCGCGCTGGAGGCGCCGTCCTGGCTGCGCTGGATCGGGTACGCCGCCGCGGTCACCGCCACCGGCCTCAGCCACCTGATCGCCGTCACCGTGGTGGCCGGCCACGCCATCTTCGCCCTCCTCCCGTGGCGGCGCGCGTCGTGGTACTGGCTGGCGAGCGTGGGCGCCGCCGGCCTGCTCCTGCTGCCGCTCGCCATCGAGGGCAGCACCCAGCACAGCCAGCAGTTGGAGTGGGTGGCCACACCCTCCGTCGGCGACCTGCTCACCGTGCCCAGACTCGTGTTCCGCTCGGCGCTGCTCGCCGGCATCACGATCGGCCTGGCCGCGCTGGGCTGGGCCGCGCACGCCCGGCGGGGCGCCGCCCTGGCCGCCTGCGCCGCGCTGCCCGTGATCATCCTGTGGAGCGCCGGCCAGGCGACGCAGGTCTGGGTACCCCGGTACCTGACCTTCACGCTGCCGTTCCTGTGCGTCCTCGGCGGCGCCGCCCTCGCCACCACGCGCCTGCGCGGCGCGCTCGTGGTGCTCGCGGCGTTCCTCGCGATCAGCGGGCCCGACCAGCGCGCCATCCGGGAGTCGAGAGACGCCCGCGGACCGCTGGACTACGCGGCCGCCGCCGACATCGTCGAGGGCCGGCAACAACCCGGCGACACCATCGTGTACGCCCCGCGCGGCGGCTGGCGGTTCCTGGACACCGGAATGGACTACCACCTGCGCGACGGCCCGCGCCCGCGGGACGTCCTGCTGCGGCAGAGCCGCACCGAGTCGGGCAGCCTGTGGGCCACCGACTGCGACCGTCCCGCCGAGTGCCTGGCGGGCGTCGAGCGGGTGTGGGTGGTGGCGCTCGGCGAGCAGAAGGACCCGCTGCGGCCGATGGAGCGGCACAAGGCGGCGGCGCTCCGGCAGGCGTACCTGGTGGCCCAGACCTGGACCGTCCCCGGCCTGACGGTCGCCCTCCTCACCCAAACCCCACCTCTGCCCTGACCATTCGCACTGGCGTCATTGCCCACGGCCTGGAGAGGGACACAACGCGCCCGACGGCGATTGACCGGCGCCCGAAGGGCTGTGCCTTGATCATGGGGAGTTAGCGTTTGGTGAGCGGGACGACGATGGTGGCCTCGGTGCCGCCGTGCTCCCCGGCGCGGATGTCGATCGTGCCGCGCAGTTCGCCCGTGACCAGCGCCCGCACGATCTGCAGGCCCAGCCGGCCGCCCTTCTCCGCGTCGAAATCCGCGGGCAGGCCGGCGCCGTTGTCGGCCACGGTGACGTGCAGCTGCTTGCGCTGCCGATGCGCGGACACCACCACCTCGCCGTCCGCACCCTCCCCGTCGATCTCCGGGAAGCCGTGCTCGACGGCGTTGATGAGCAGCTCGTTGAGCACCATCACCAGCGACGTGGCGATCTCGGCCTGGAGCACACCGAACGTGCCCGTGCGCCGCATGGCCACATTGGACGCGGTGGTGCCGACCTCGGCGGCGGCCGCCGCGACCCGGTCGACGATGCCGTCGAACTCCACCGCCTCGTCGTTCGACATCGACAGGGTCTCGTGCACGAGTGCGATCGACGCCACCCGGCGTACCGACTCCTCCAGCGCGTTCTTCGCGGCCGCCACCTCGACGCGGCGGGCCTGGAGGCGCAGCAGCGCGGCGACGGTCTGGAGGTTGTTCTTCACCCGGTGATGGATCTCACGGATGGTGGCGTCCTTGGTGACCAGCGCCCGGTCGCGCAGCCGCACCTCGGTGACGTCGCGCACCAGCACGAGGGCGCCGATGGGTACCCCGGCGGGCATCAGCGGCAGCGCGCGGGTGAGCACGGTGGCGCCGCGCGCCTCGATCTCCTTGCGGGACGGCGACTCCCCGCCGAGCGCCGCCAGGATGCGAGCGGACGCGTCGGTGCCCTCGAGCGGGTCGTCGGCCAGCCGCGCGGACAGCGCGGCGAGGTCCTCACCGACGAGGTGCGAGGAGAAGCCCAGCCGGCGGAACGCGGACTGCGCGTTCGGGCTCGCGTAGGTCACCTTGCCGCTGGCGTCGAGCCGGATCAGGCCGTCACCGACCCGGGGCGCGGAGGTGGTCTCGCCGCGGTGCCGGGCCGGCGGGAACGTGCCGTCGGACACCATCTGCGCCAGGTCGTCGGCCGTGGTGAGGTAGTTGAGTTCGAGCTGGCTGGGCGTCCGGGCGGTGGAGAGGTTGGTGTCCCGCCCGATCACCGCGATCACGTCGCCCGGCTCACCCTCCTCGTCGCGCAACCGCACCGGGATGGCCTCGTGGCGGGCCGGCACGTCGCCGTACCAGACCGGGTCGCCCTCGCGCCAGATGCGCCCCTGGTGGCAGGCGATCGTCAGGTGCCCGACCTCGGGCCCGCCCACGACCCGGCCGACCTGGTCGTCCTGGTACGCGGTCGGCGCGGTCGTCGGCCGCACCTGCGCGACGCACAAGAACGTGTCGGTGCCGTTGGTCGGCACCCACAGCAGCAGGTCGGCGAACGACAGGTCCGCCAAGAGCTGCCAGTCGCCGGCTAGCCGGTGCAGGTGGTCGATATCGGCCGGCCGCAAGCTCGTGTGCTCTTCGACCAGGTCGCGCAGCGTAGACACACGGCAACTCTAGAGCCCGCGTCGCCGCACCTCCATGATCAAAGCGACGACCGGGAGCCCCCGCACGCCGCCTAAGCCGGGCGGAGGTCCGTGACCGGCAGGCCGTGCGCGGTGCGCAGGCGCTCGGCCACGAGCGAGCGGTGGCACGCCTCCGGATCGCGCTCGACGCAGAGGAGGGCGGTGACCGAGTCGCGCGGAAGCTCCGCCACCAGCGCGCCGAGATCGAACCGGTCGAGGATCTCCCGGGTGTAGCGCTCGGCGTACTCCTCCGCCAGCACGATGCGGTCGCGCTTGCCCACACCCTGGCGGTCGTCCTCGCGGTACTGGAGCTGGCGCAGCTCGGTCGTCGGCGCCAGGCCCTTGACGTGCCGGTAGCCGATGTCCGCCGCGGCGAGGGCGCGCTGGAGCCGCGCCGAGTTCGCCCAGGAGTATTCGGGTCCGCGGACACCGCGGCGCTGGCGTATGTCGAGCAACAGGCGGACCTCCGCGCGCCGCAGCCGGCGCAGGAAGGAATCGCCGTCGAAGCCGTAGACGCCGATCGTCACCATTCTGCGCATCGGAAATCACCACCTCCGTACACCTCGCCGCCTCCGGCCCTACCGGAGGCGGCGAGGTGGCGTCACGCGACGGCGGTCGCCTCGAGCTCGACCATCAGGTCGGGGATCGCCAGCCGGGTCACCCCGAGCATCGTGGTGGCCGGTGCCACCCTCGCCGCGCCCAACCGCGACGCCAGCACCCCGTAGTGCTCGAAGAGCCGATCGACGTCGGTCGTGTAGACGTTGAGCCGGACGAGGCTCGCCAGGGACATGCCGGCCTCGCCGAGAACGGCCTCCAGGTTGTCCAGGCTCAGCGCCAACTGCGCCGCCATGTCACCGGCGTGCTGGGGCTTGCCGTCGCCGCTCATCGCGGTCTGACCGGCGCAGAACAGGGTCCGGGTGTGCCCGGAGACGATCTCCCCCTGGTTGTATCCGAACGCCGCCGACCACGTCCACGGGTTGACCGCCGATCGCTCCATTACCATCTCAGTCCATTCGTCGAGAGTGTGGGCACGCTAGGACTCGAACCCACGTGCCGGTGAGCCTCTCAAGAAATCACGACATCCTGTGTCATGTATTCCTGGCACAATTTCCGCATGCGCGCTGACCGGTTGGTCGCGCTGGTGCTGCTGCTGCGCCAGCGCGGTCGGCTGTCCGCGGCCACGCTGGCCCGCGAGCTTGAGGTGTCGACGCGCACCGTGCTCCGCGACATCGAGGCGCTGTCCACGTCCGGGGTCCCGGTCTACGCCGAGCGCGGCCGGCACGGCGGTTTCGCGTTGTTGCCCGGTTTCCAGACCGAGCTGACCGGACTGAACCACGACGAGGCACTGGCCCTGCTGATCGCCGGATCGCGGCGCGCCGAGCAGACATTCGGCCTCGGCTCGGCGCTCGCTTCGGCCATGCGCAAGGTGGTTGACGCGCTGCCCGAGAGCCACCGGGAGATCGCGACCGGCGCGGCCCAGCGACTGCTCATCGACCCCGAGACCGACCTGCTGTCACAGCGGCTGGTCACCGAGGAGATGCGCGACGGCGTCATGACCGAGGTCCGGCGCGCGGTGCTCGCCGGACACAAGCTGCGCATCCACTACGCGGCCAAGGACCAGCCACCGCGGTGGCGCACGGTGGACCCGATCGGACTGGTCACCGTGCGTGACCAGGGCTACCTGCTGGCCACGAGGTCTGGCGCGGACCGCACCTACCGGCTGTCCCGGGTCTTGGCCGCCGAGGAACTCCCCGAACCAGCACAGCGACCGAACCAGGTCGACCTGGACCGGGCCTGGCGGGAACGCTCCGCGCGGTTGCTGGCCGGCGGCGACCCGGTCACCGTGCTGGTGCGGGTGACCGCGGCGTGGCGGGAAGACCTGGTGCGCACCGCGCAGGCCGTCCGCGCCGAGGAGCCCGACGCCGACGGCTGGTTGCGGCTGGAGGTGACCTTCGGCGAGGCGGAACATGCCGAATGGGCGCTGTGGCAGGCCGCCACCAACGTGGAGGTCCTGGCCCCGCAGTGGCTGCGCACCGCGCTGGGCAACCGCGCCGCCGCGCTCGCCGCCCGCTACGACGATGGGCCTCCGTTGATCAAGGGTTAGAGGGTGGTGGTGACCTTGTTCAGCGCGCGGGGGGCGTCGGGGTCCTCGCCGCGCGCCAGGGCCAGCTCCAGGGCCAGGCGTTGGAGGGGAAGGATGTCGAGCAGGGGGGCCAGGCGTTCGTCGACGTCGGGGACGGCGATCTCGCCGGCGGCGCCCACCGTCAGCACGTCGGCGCGGCGCTCGCCCAGGCGGGCCAGCACATCCCGCATCGCCGCGCCGCCCGGCCCGGAGCCGACCACGGCGAGCACCGGCACGTCCGGGTCGGCCATCGCGAGCGGCCCGTGCAGCAGATCGGCGCCGGAGAAGGCCAGCGCCGGCAGGTAGGACGTCTCCATCAGTTTGAGAGCCGCTTCGCGCGCCGTCGCGTACGCGTACCCCCGCCCGGTCGTGAGCAGTCGCGCGGCGAAGCGGTACCGCGCGGCATGCCCGGCCACCGACGCGCTCTCCAGGGCCTGCGCTGCCAGTGCGGGCAGCGCCGCGAGTTCGGCGAGCGGCGGCTGGCCGCCGGCGCGGATGCCCTCGACGAGCATCAGGAGGGCGAGCAGCTCAGCCGTGTAGGTCTTGGTGGCCGCCACCGCTCGCTCGTGCCCGGCGGCGACGTCGATGGACAGCTCGGCGGTCTCGGCGAGCGGCGAGTCGGGGTTGTTGGTGACGGCGAGGGTGAGCGCGCCGGACGCCCGGGCCACCCGCAGCACCTCGGCCAGGTCGGGCGAGCCGCCGCTCTGGCTGACGCCGACGACGAGCGCGTGCGACAGGTCGGGGCGGGCGCCGAACAGGGTGATCCCGCTCGGCGACGCCAGCCCGGCGGGCAAGCCGAGCCGGATCTCGGACAGGTATGCCGCGTAGAGCGCCGCGTGGTCGGAGGTGCCACGCGCGGTGAAGACCACGTGGCGGGGTTGGCGCTCGGCGATCACCGTGGCCACCGCGGCGATGGCACCGGCGTGGGCCGGCTCCATCAAGCCCGCGTACACCGAAGGCTGCTCGGCGATGTCGGCCGCCATGCCGGATCCAGGCTTGCTCATCACTGCTCGATAATAGCCCGTTCCACACTCAAACGAGCAAGGGTGCTGATGCATTACGCTGCGGAAACCTGGGGGGAACGATCATGCGAGAAGGACGAGGGATGGACAACCCGCGCCTATCCGCCGAAGGAGAGCTGGCTCTGGCCCGGTTGGCTCTCGACGAAGGCGACGTGAAGCACGCCGCGCAGCACGTCGCCGGTGCCCTCGGGCACGCGCCGACGATGCCGGAGGTGCACGAGGCGCTGGCCCAACTCGCCGCCCGCACCGGCGGCGGGGTGGACCTGTTCCGCTTGGGCGACAACGCCTACATCGGCACCGTGGTCGCCCGCGCCCACCTGCTGGCCGCCGCCGGCCGGCCCGATGAGGGCCTCGACCTGCTCGCCGCCGCGACCGGCCACGAACCCGGCACCGACTGGGCGGGCGTGCCGTGGGTGACCCAGCCCGACCTCGCCGCCCGGCTCGCCCCGGACCGCGTCGCCCGGGTGCTGATGCAGGTGTGCGCCGCCGTGCCCGACCCGGTGCCCGAGCCCGGCCGGGCGCCACTGCGGCCGTACCTCCGGCTCGCCGGCCACGCGGTGGCCGCGCATCCCGCGCACGGCATGCTGCTCGGCGCGGCGTCCGCGCTGGCCCGCCGGATCGGCGAGGTGCCGCAGGCGCTCGAGTGGGCCACCCGCGCGGTCCGCGCGCATCCGTCGAAGCTCACCGAGGTGTGGCTCGGGTACGCGCACCGCAGCGCCAGCCAGATCCCGGAGGCCGTCGCGGCGCTGCGCCGCGCCGTCGCGCACGACCCGGAAGACCTGTCCGTGTACGCGGACATCGCCGCCACCCTCGGCGACCACGGACGGCTGGACGACGCCCTCGCCTGGATCGATCGGGCCCTCGCCAAGGACCCGGCGTTCGACTGCGCGGTCCACACCGGACACCGGCTGCGGTACCGCCGGGACGGCAACCTCGCCCACCTGGTGGCCCTCGCCGACTTCCAGCGCGACCACCCGGACACCACGCACGAGCACAACGACCTCGCGGACTGCTGCCGCGACCAGCCGTGGCTGGGTCAGCTGCCCTCGGCCGGCGAGGCGGTCGTCAACGTGCTGCGGCAGATGCTCGCCAGCGACTCCTCGCCGGAAGGCGGCCGGATCTGGCTCAGCGGGCTGGAGCCGCCGAGCGCCATGCGCGCCGTCGGCACCGCCATCCCGGGGCTGTCGGTGAGCGTCGAAGGGGTACCGGCGCCGGACATCCGGCAACCACGGCGGTCCGGCACCCGGGCACTGTGGCAGTACGACGACACGAACGCGGTACCCGCGCTGCCGCCGCCGTCCTCCGTAGCGGCCGAGCGGGTCCGGCGCCTCGCGTACCCGGCGTGGCCGCACCCACCGGCCGCCTACGACGCCGCCGTGGCCCTCGCCACGGTCGCGCCCGACGACCTGGTCGGCCTGCTCGTGCACCCGCCGAAGGCGCCGGAGACCGAGCTCGGCCGCACGATCGTCGCGCACGACCCGGCGCTGTGGGTGCGCTGCGCGCAGGTGTGGGCCTGCCTCGGCCTGCTGCACCACCGCACCGACGAGCCGTGGCCCCGGTCGGCCCGCCGCCGGATCCTGCTCGACCTGGTCTGGGGCGTCGAGGACTGGACCACCGAGGCGGCGCTGTTCGCGCTGATCACCGCCGCGTGGGTGGACCCGGCGGCGCGGCCCGACGTGGCCGGTGTGATGGCTGAGCGGCTCGCGGACGTGGCGGCCGTGTCCCGCGAGCGCCCGGTCTCGATCGCCTGGTCGGTGGCCAAGCTGGCGCTGGCCACGCCCGCGCTCGACCCGGCGGCCGCCCGCCTCGCCCGGGAGATCATCGCGGCCGAGGAGACCGACGCGGCACCCCCGTCGAAGGGCCTCCGCGCCCGCCTCCGCCGCCTCCTCCCCCGCCGCCCCCGCTAGGACGCAAGGAAGGGCCCCTTCCTATCGCTTTATGCATAGGAAGGGGCCCTTCCAAGCACCCTCATCCCACGGCGGTGCGTTCCGCCGCGGCCTCGGCTGCCTCGGGGGTGTCGGCCTCCGGGCCGCCGCGCAGCGGGATCTCCTTGATGAACCACGCGAGCACCGGCACCGCGGCCGCGAACACGATCGCCCACCAGAACACGCCGGAGATCGAGTTGGCGAGGCTGGTCAGCAGGGCCTCACGGGCCGGTGCCGGCAGCGCCGCGAGCATGGCCGGGTCGAAGCTGCCCGCGCCGCCACCGCCGCTGACCTGGTCGGCCATGTCCGACCCGAGCCGGGTGGCGATCTGGTCGTGCAGCCGGCTGGCGAAGACCGCGCCGAACAGTGAGATGCCGAACGAACCGCCGATCGACCGGAAGAAGGTGGCCGCGCCGCTGGCCGCGCCGAGGTCGCGCTGCTCGACGCTGTTCTGCGCGATCAGCATCGTGGTCTGCATGAGGAAGCCCATGCCCATGCCGAGCACCACCAGGTAGGCGCCGAGTTCCCAGCGCGACGTGTGCACGTCGAGCAGGGTCAGCAGGCCCATGCCCACGGTCATCGCGACGCCGCCGATGATCGGGAAGAGCCGGTACCGGCCGGTCTTGGTGATCGCCCGCCCGACCCCGATCGAGACGAACAGCATGCCGAACATCAGCGGCAGGAGCAGCAGGCCACTGGCGGTGGCCGACGCGCCCTGCACGTACTGCTGGAACATCGGCAGGAAGTTCACCGCGCCGAACATCGAGAACCCGAGCAGGAAGCCCACGCCCGAGATCAGCGCGAAGTTGCGGTTCTTGAACAGGCCGAGCGGCAGGATCGGCTCGGCCGCGCGGCGCTCGACGACGGCGAACGCGGCCAGGCTCACCACCGCCAGCACGGCCAGCCCGAAGATCTGCGGCGAGGCCCAGTCGTACTCGTTGCCGCCCCAGGTGGTGATCAGCACGAGCCCGGTGATGCCGACGGACAGCAGCGCGGCGCCGAGCCAGTCGATGCGGTGCTCGGTGCGGTACTTCGGCAGGTGCATCTGGGTGGCCAGGAGCAGGAGGGCCACGACGCCGAGCGGGAGGTTGATGTAGAAGGCCCAGCGCCACGACAGGTTGTCGGCGATGAAGCCACCCGCCAGCGGGCCGGCCACCATGGCCACCGCCATGATCCCGGCCATCATGCCCTGGTATCGCCCGCGCTCGCGGGGCGGCACGAGGTCACCGATGATCGCCATGACGCCGACCAGGAGCCCGCCGGCGCCGAGGCCCTGCAGGGCCCGGAACCCGATCAGCTCCAGCATGCCCTCGTCGGGACCGCCGAGGATGGCGGAGCCGGACATGCCGCACAGCGCGGACCCGATCAGGAAGATCACGATCGCGCTGAGGAAGACGTTCTTGCGCCCGTAGAGGTCGCCGAGCTTGCCCCAGATCGGCGTGGAGACGGTGGAGCCGAGCACGTACGCCGTCACGACCCAGGTGAAGTGGTCCAGCCCGTTGAACTCGCGCACGATGACCGGCAACGACGTGCTGACGATCATGTTGTCGAGCATCGCGAGCAGCATGGCGATCATCAGACCGGCCAGCACGACGCGGAGCTTCGAGCGAGTCTCGACCGTGTTCGCGGTCATGGCGCCTCCCCCCCTGGTAATGTACTTACTTGCCGTACGGTAAGTCGGCCACTAACCGGTCGTCAAGTAAGTTGGGTGGGAGTGAGCATGGACACGCGAACGCGCATCCAGGAGGTGGCGCTGGAGCTGTTCACCGAGCAGGGATACGAGAAGACCGCGCTCCGCGAGATCGCCGAGCGGCTCGGTGTGACCAAGGCCGCCCTCTACTACCACTTCAAGAGCAAGGAAGAGCTGGTCCAGAGCTTCGTCGACGACCGCATCCGGCTCATGGACAAGCTGATCGAGTGGGCCGAGACCCAGCCCGCCACCGTGGAGACGAAACGCGCCGCGCTACGCCGCTACGCCGACGAGCTCTTCGCGCACCGCGGCGGCGCCGTCATGCGGTTCTTCGAGCAGAACCAGACCGCGCTCAAAAACCTGCCCGCCGGCGTCAAGATGCGCGAGCGGATGATGACCTTCGCCGGCATCCTGGCCGGGCCGGACCCCACGCCGCACGCGCAGGTGCGCGCGGCCCTCTCCGTGTTCGCCGTGCACACCAGCCTGGTCGGCCTCCCCGCCGCCACCCCCAGGGAGGAACGGATCGAGGTGGGGCTGTCCGTCGCCTTCGAGCTGCTCGACCGGAACGAGATCGGCGAGGCGGCCACGGGCGCCGCCGCCGACTGGCTCACCCGGGGCCTAACCGAGCTCCAGTCGAAGGGCGAGCAGGTGGACGCCGTCGACCGGTGACCAATCCAGCTCCGGCGTGCGCACGAAACCCAACCGCGTGTAGAGCCGGTGCGCGGCCACCGCGAAACCCTGGCGGACGCAGATGACCAGCGCGTGGCAGTCCAGCTCACGGGCCCGCGACACGCAGGCGGCCACCAGCGCCGCGCCCACGCCCCGGCCCTGAGCCGCCGGGTCGACCGCGAGCATCCGGAACTCCGCCTCACCCGGGCGGGACACCTCCGCGTACGCCGAGCCGGGCAGCACGAACAGCACCGCGCCCAGCACGGTGTCGTGCTCGTCGACCGCGACCAGGATGTTGCCGGCCGCCGCCCGGGTCGCCACGTCGGCCAGCACCTCGGCGTAGCCGTGCTCGCCCTTGAGCTGGCCATCCGCCTCGTAGGCCGCGACGCTGACCCGGGCCACCGCCTCGTGGTCGGCCGGCGCTGCCAGCCGGACCGCGACCGTCACTCGATCACCGCGATCAGGTCGCCTTCCTGCACGACGTCGCCCTCGTTGACCGCGAGCTGCGCGACCGTGCCGTCGGACTCGGCGACCACCGGGATCTCCATCTTCATGGACTCGAGGATGACGAGCGTGTCGCCCTCGGACACCGCGTCACCGGCGGATGCTACGACCTTCCAGACGTTCGCCACCATCTCGGCGCGGATTTCCTCAGCCATCCCCGGGTCCTCCTTGTGCGGTGTGTGTGACCGTATCCAATCATGGGCCACCGACTACCATCGTCCCGGTTATCCGGTCATCCAGTAGCGACAGGGAGGGCACATGGCCAAGAAGTCCCGCAAGAAGAAGGCACGGAAGAAAAGCGCCGCCAATCACGGCAAGCGCCCCAACTCCTGAGCTAGGCCTTGATCCGCCAAGGGCTGACGCTCTTGGCGGGTCAGCGCCGCGTCCAGGGCGGTGACAAGCATGACCAGCACCGCCAGCCGCAGGCCGATCGCCTCCTGGATGCCGAACCGCCAGTACTCGCCGGCGCCGTACCAGATGCCCGCGGCCAGGCTGGCCGCCGACGCGGCCGTCAGCGCCGCTCCGGCGAAGACCAAGCCGGCCCGCCTGCGGAGCGCCCGGCTCACGATGAGCGCGCCCGCGGCGAGTAGCAGCGCGACGCCCAGCACCGGCAGCACCCAGTCGCGTGGCGGAAACACCAGCGTGCGGGCGGGTGCCGGCACGATCGGCGTGGTCTTGGCGTAGTCGGCGCCGGCCAGCGAGAGCGTGAGCACTCCCTCGGTCTGGCGGGCGAACGTGCCGGGCGCGGTGAGCGCGTACCGCCGCCAGACGTCGCCCGCGTTCCGCTCGCCCCACGCCTTCATCGCCGGGCAGCCCGCGTAGGCCTCGGCGAACTTCGCGGTCTGCCACGACGACCCGGCCGCGATCTGCTCCATCGCCGGGCAGGACGGCATCCCGAACTCCCGCTCGAACAGCGCCTTCACCTCCGGGTCCGGAAACACGTGCAGGCGCAGCCGGAAGACCATCAGGCCCTCCTCGTGGCGCACCTGCGGCGTGGCGCTGTACCGGGCGTACGTCTCGTCGACCGCGGGCGCGATCGCCGTACCCCAGCCGACGGCGACGGCCAGCGCGGCCGCACCCACCAGGGCGCCGCGCCGCAGGCGCGGACGCCGCCACGCGACCACGGCGAGGGCCGCGACCATCAGCAGGGTGTACACCCGGGCGTCCGGCCGGGTGAACGTCCACCAGACCCCGGCGACCACCGTCCCGGCCACGAGCCAGGGCGAGCCGGTACGCCCCCACAGCAGCGCCAGCGCGAGCGTGGCCACGCCGAGCGAGATCGACAGCGACTCGGAGAGGATCGCGAAGTCCCAGTTCGTCACCTGCGGCAGCAGGCCCAGCAGGAGCACGCCAGCGGCCGCCACCGTGCGGGCGATGGGGTGGCGCAGGCACGTCCACAGCGCCCAGGCCAGCAGCGCCCACGCGACCGTGCCGACCGCCCACTGCCCGACCGCCCGGCTCAGGTCGCCGGGGAAGAGCGCGTAGAACAGCGGGACACCCCAGAGCCGCGGCGCGTGGCCCGTGAACGACACGAGCGCGCCGCGGTCGAAGGCCGGGTCATCCCGGTACGCGTAGGAAAACGTGTCGAACGAGGTGAACACCGTGCCGGTGAGCACGATGACGAGCCGGGCGGCGAAGAACCCGACGACCAGGCCGACGAGTATCGCTGCGGGGCGTCTCACAGGCGGGCACGCTAGAACGTCCAGGCGAACGGAAGATGGCCGCCGGGTGACGCTCACTCGTCAGCCCTAATCGGCCGCGGTCAGTCCGGCAGGTATTCCCGGCTGTCGGCCTCGAAGACGAGCTCGGACAGCCGCAGCCGCAGCCGCTCGCGCAGCTCGGACGGGGCCCGCTCGTCGCCGCAGCTCCGGGCGACCAGCGCCTTGACCTCCTGCTCGATGCCGAACTCCCGAAGGCACGGCGAGCACTCGTCGAGGTGCTGGCGGATCAGATCGCGGCGGTCATCGGCGCACTCCAGGTCGAGGTAGAGGTAGACCTCGTTGAGCACATCCGAACAGTCGGTCTCGTGTGGTTCACCGCAACTCACGGTTGTCACACCTCCTGGCGAGCTGTTGCGGTGTCGGACGACGGGCTGCGTGACCAGCCTCGTTCGGCAGCGTAGCGCTCCAGCAGCTTGCGCAAGTTGCGCCGGCCGCGGTGCAGGCGGGACATCACGGTGCCGATCGGCGTGCCCATGATGTCGGCGATCTCCTTATAGGAGAAGCCCTCGACGTCGGCGAGGTAGACAGCGAGCCGGAACTCCTCCGGCAACTGCTGCAGGGCCTCTTTGATGTCACTGTCCGGCAGCCGCTCGAGCGCCTCGGTCTCGGCGGACTTCAGCCCGCTGGACGTGTGCGACTCGGCTTCGGCGAGCTGCCAGTCGGTGATCTCCTCGGTGGGCGCCTGCACCGGCTGGCGCTGGCGACGCCGGTAAGAGTTGATATAGGTGTTCGTCAGGATCCGATACAGCCAGGCCTTGAGGTTGGTGCCCTCTTCGAACTGGTGGAACGCCGCGAACGCCTTCAGGAACGTCTCCTGCACGAGGTCTTCGGCATCCGCCGGGTTCCTCGTCATGCGCAGGCCCGCGGCGTACAACTGGTCGACGAACGGCAGCGCGTCGCGCTCGAAGCGCGCCCGCCGCTCGTCCGCCCTCTCCGGTTGGGTCAACCGAACCCCCCTTGACTGTCCCGCCGAGGATACGCGCAGCGCCCCCGGGTCGGGATGGGAAGGTCGTGCTCCGCCCGGATCGACGGACGGCACCGCGGGCCACTCGGGCGCGTCGAGCAGGCGGCGCACCCGCTCGGCGTCGCGGTCGTCACGTACCAGGCCGTTTGCCACTCCATCAGCCCCTTCTGCTGGCTTCTCCGGTCGGTTAAACGCCGCCCCCACCCCCGGCATTCCGATCGTGACCTCCCCGTGACCTCCCTCATGATCAGGGCATGGGCGATGCGGGTGGGGTTAGCGTGCCCAGCCGTGCTCGCGGAGCCAGTCGACGGCGAGGTGCGCCGTGCGGGCCGGGTCGCGGCGGAGGTCGTGCCGCTCGCCGGGCAGCACCTCGACCCGCACGCCGGGCCCGCCCTCGGGCACGCCGAACGGGTCGCGGTCACCGTTCAGCACCAGCGTGGGCACGCCGGTGGTCAACTCGTCGGCGCGGGAACGCTCCGGCCGACCCGGCGGATGCAGCGGAAACGCGAGCGCGAGCACGCCCGCCGCGCCCACGGAGCGCGCCGTGCGGCAGGCGACCCGCGCGCCGCTCGACCGGCCACCGACGACGAGCGGGACACTCCTCGCCACGTCACCGAGCGCCTCGATCACCGCGCGCCACGCCTCGTCGAGATGGCCCGCCGGTGCCGGCGCGCGGCGACCGGCCACCCGGTATGGCTGGGTGACCAGCGCCACGGTGACGTGCGCGGCGCGTGCGGCGTCGCGCAGCGCGACCAGGTCCGGCGCGTCGACGTCGCCACCCGCGCCGTGGCCGAGCGCGAGCAGGCTGGCCGCGCGCCGGCGGCCGGGGGCCGGCGTCACATCGACGCGGGCCAGGCCGCGCGGGGTGGCGATCTCACGACGCTGGGCCAACACCTACCCATCCTCCATGATCAGGGCGTCCCTCACGTGGTTCTAACGACGACAAGGACGCCTTGATCATGGGTTAGCGGCTGTGGGCTGGCACCAGGCTCAACAGGCGATCGCGGACCGGCGGGCCCACGGTCACCTCGACCGGCTCGCCGTCGCGCTGCACCCTGCCCCGCCAGGCCACCAGCATCGCTCGGCGCTCGCGCGGCGTCGTGGCGCCCCACACGCCGTGACAGTCGCCCACCTCCAGCGCCCAGGCGAGGCACGGCCCCTGCACGTCGCAGGTGCGGCACAGCGCCACCGCCGCGTCGGCCGGCTCGCTCGGCGCCGGGAAAAACGTCTCCGGGTCGACGCTCTGGCACACGCCTCGGGTGCGCCAGGCCTCTCCCTCGTGCCCCTCGGTCATGGCCCGCAGCAAACGCGGATCATGGCGTGCGGCGGCAACTTCCTGCGGGCGTGGCGTCCGCGCCCGTGTCATCTCCCCACCTCCCCCGTGGGACCGGCGATACATTGGCGTCAGTCGATTCGCCCGGTGCGAATCGATACCCTACCGGCGCTGTGTTCTATCGCACTTGGACTCCCGGATTCAAGGGGTTGCATCGATATTGCCCGAACGGCTAGCCGACGTTTCACCACGAGACCGACAAAGGGGTTCTCCCCGTGTTGGGAGCGCTCCATAGCGTCACGAAGGTCAATCCTCATGATCAAGGCGTCCCTGTAGTCGTTAGAACTACTTGAGGGACGCCTTGATCATGAGGAATTGTTTCCGATGAGTTAAAAGAGGGTCAGTTCGATCGGTTGTTCGGGCGGGGCGCCGGGCGGCTGGCCGCCGGGTATCCGCGCCACGAGTTCGGGGCCGTCGTTGCGCACGTCGCCGACCGCCGGTCCCACCGGACGGATCTCCAACTCGGCGAGGAACTCGTCCGGCGGCGCGGTCAACAATTCGTCCGGCTCGCCGCCGCCGGCCAGCCAACCGGCCCAGCGCCGCCACGGCAGCAGCAGCGGCATGCGGTCGTGCACCAGCGCCAGGTCGCCGATCGCGGCCGTGGTGATCACCGAGCAGGTGAGCCCGTCGCCCCACGGCGTCCAGATCCCGGCGAAGGCGAGCACGCCGCCATGGGCCGGCGTCATGTAGTACGCCTGCTTGCGGCCGTCCGGCAGGCGCAGCCACTCGTACCATCCGTCGGCCGGTACCAGGCAACGCCGGCGGGCGAACGACGGACCGTAGGCGTTGGAACTGGCGACGGTCTCGGCCCGCGCGTTGATCATGCGCGCGGCGCCGCGCGCGTCCTTGGCCCAGGGTGGCACCAGCCCCCAGCGCGCGACGGAGAGCGCGCGGCCGGCGAGCCGGCGTGACATCCGGACGATTGGCACCGGATCGGTGGGCGCGACGTTGTAGTCGGGCGCCAGCCCGCCACCCGAGTCGTCGAACGCCTCGAAGAGCGCGCTGAGGTCCACCGCGCCGCGCGTGGTCGCGTACCGGCCGCACATGCCCACCAACGCTACGGCACACCTCCCCATGATCAAGGCGTCCCTCAAGTCGTTAGAACTACTTGAGGGACGCCTTGATCATGGGGGCGGGTCATCCCGGCTAGCGGGAGGACCGTGTCGGTGAATAGGGGCCGCTCCTGGTGGACGGCAGACTGTACGGGTGGCCAACGTGACCGCGACCCGCCCGCCCGTGCCCTGGACCGCGCCGACCGCGACCGACCCGGTCGTCACCACCGTGCGCCTGCCCGGCTCCAAGTCGATGACCGCCCGTGCCCTCGTGCTGAGCGGGATCGCCGAGGGGCCCTCCACGCTGCGCGCACCGCTGCGCGCCCGCGACACCGAGCTGATGGCCGCCGGCTTGCGCGCGCTCGGCGCCCAGGTCTCCACCATGGACGACAACCGCTGGGTGGTCCGGCCCCGGCCACTGCATGGGCCGGCGCACGTCGACGTGGGGCTGTCCGGCACGGTGATGCGCTTCCTCCCGCCGGTCGCCGGGCTGGCGGCCGGGCCGGTCACGTTCGACGGCGACCCGCAGGCGCGGCTGCGCCCGCTCGGACCACTGATCGAGGCGCTGCGCTCGATCGGGGTCCGCATCGACTCGTCCGCGACCGGCAGCCTGCCGCTCACCGTGCACGGCGCCGGCCGGGTGGCCGGCGGCGAGGTGGTCATCGACGCGTCCGCGTCCAGCCAGCTCGTCTCCGGGCTGCTGCTCGCCGGTGCCGCGTTCGAGCGCGGCATCGTGGTCCGGCATGTCGGCCCGCCGGTGCCGTCCGCGCCGCACCTGCGGATGACCACGCAGATGCTGCGGGCCGCCGGTGCCGCGGTCGACGACGGCACCCCCGACGTGTGGGCCGTCCAGCCGGGCCGACTGTCCGGCCGGGGCTGGGAGATCGAGCCCGACCTGTCCGGGGCGGCACCGTTCTTCGCCGCCGCGCTGGTGACCGGTGGCCAGGTCACGCTGCTCGGCTGGCCGCGCAGCAGCGCACAGCCGGTCGAGCGGGTCCGGGCGCTGCTGCACGAGATGGGCGGCGAGGTAACCCTCGGCACTGACGGCCTGACCGTGCGCGGCACCGGGGCGGTGCACGGCCTCGACGCCGACCTGTCCGATGTGAGCGAGCTGACCCCGGTGCTCGCCGCGCTGGCCGCGCTCGCCGACTCGCCGTCCCGGCTGCACGGCGTGGCGCACATCCGGGGGCACGAGACGGACCGGATCTCGGCGCTCGCCCAGGAGCTGTCCAGCCTCGGCGCCGACGTGACGGAGAGCCACGACGGTCTGGAGATCCGACCGCGCACGCTGCGCGGCGCGACCTTCAGGACGTACGACGACCATCGGCTGGCGCACGCCGCCGCGGTGCTCGGGCTGGCCGTGCCGGGCATCAAGCTCGACGACGTGGCGTGTACGTCCAAGACGATGCCGGAGTTCCCGGCACTATGGTCCTCTATGGTGGCTACGACGTAGCGGTCGGAGACATGGCGGGCGGAGAAGAAAGCTGACGGGCAAGCGGCGGGAGTACGACGAGGACGACGTACGGGTCCGCCCGACCCGCTCGTCGCGCCCCCGCACCCGCACCCGCCCGCGCCACGACGACGCGATCGACGGGTTCGTGGTGGCGGTCGACCGCGGCCGGTACACGGTCATGGTGGACGACGCCCCGGTCACCGCGATGCGGGCCCGCGAGCTGGGCCGCAAGTCGGTGGTGGTGGGTGACCGGGTGGCGCTGGTCGGCGACGTGTCCGGCGTGTCCGGCAGCCTGGCCCGCATCGTCCGCATCGCGGAGCGCTCCTCGGTGCTGCGCCGCACGGCCGACGACGACGACACGACCCCCGAGGGCCGGCTGGAACGGGTGGTGGTGGCCAACGCCGACCAGCTGGTGATCGTCAGCTCGCTCGCCGACCCGCCGCCGCGCACGGGGTTCATCGACCGGTGCCTGGTGGCGGCGTACGACGCGGATATCGAGCCGCTGCTGTGCCTCACGAAGGCGGACCTGGCCGCGCCGGACGCGGTCCTGGACTACTACACCGAGCTGGACCTGCCGTACGTGCTGTGCCGGCCGGACGCCGACCCCGACGACCTGCGCAATGCGCTCACCAGCCGGATCTCGGTGCTCGTCGGCCACTCGGGCGTCGGCAAGTCCACCTTGGTCAACCGGCTGGTGCCGGACGCCGCCCGGGCGGTGGGCGCGGTCAGCGCGGTGGGCAAGGGCCGGCACACCTCGACCAGCGCGGTCGCCCTGCGCCTGCCCGTCCGCCGGCCGAGCTGGATCATCGACACGCCCGGGATCCGCAGCTTCGGGCTGGCGCACGTGTCCGCCAACAGCCTGCTGCACGGCTTTTCCGATCTCGTCGAGGGCACGGTCGAATGCCCGCCGAACTGCGAACACACGCCCGCTGACGAAGAGTGCGCACTCGACCACTGGGTGGCGGACGGCCACGCCGACCCGCGCCGGCTGGCGTCCTATCGCCGATTACTGGCCTCCCGCGCCGGGGATATCGAATGAGATGTTGATAGCGTCCCGGCCATGGCCCGGTACGCCGACGATATGTCGCTCGCTCATGTGCTCGCCGACACCGCCGACTCGATCTCGATGGCGCGGTTCCGGGCCCTCGACCTGCACGTTTCCTCGAAACCCGACCTGACCCCGGTCTCCGACGCGGACACCGCCGTCGAGCGCGCGCTGCGCGCGACGCTCGCCCGCACCCGCCCGCGCGACGGCGTGCTCGGCGAGGAGTTCGGCGTCACCGCGGCGGCGGCCGGCCCGGGTACCCGGCAGTGGGTGATCGACCCGATCGACGGCACCAAGAACTTCATCCGCGGGGTGCCGATCTGGGCCACCCTGATCGCCCTCATGGAAGGGGACCAGCCGGTCGTCGGGCTGGTGTCCGCGCCGGCGCTCGGCCGCCGCTGGTGGGCGGCGACCGGACATGGGGCGTACGCCGGGCGGCACACCGCCGCGGCCAGCCCGATCAAGGTGTCGGGTGTGTCCCGGCTCGCCGATGCCAGCTTCTGCTACGCCGACCTGCGCGGCTGGGAGGAGAACGGCCGGCTGGGCGCGATGCTGCAGATAATCCGGCAGACCTGGCGCAACCGGGCGTACGGCGATTTTTATGGCTACATGCTCGTCGCCGAGGGTGCGGTCGACGCCATGGTGGAGCCCGAGCTGTCGCTGTGGGACCTCGCGGCGCTGGTGCCGATCGTCACCGAGGCCGGCGGCACGTTCACGGACCTGGACGGGCACCCCGGACCCGGCGGCGGCAGCGCGGTCGCGACCAATGGAAAACTCCACGACGACCTGCTGGAACGACTCTCGTCACCCGGCATCGGACCGATCTGACCCATCCGCGTGTGACGATCATGGAGGCGCGCGACCGGGGCGCGCGACTCTCCGAGGGAGATTGTCTATCCTCGCCGGGTGGCGTCCACTAGCGGTTGGTGTTTCCTGGCAGCGATGATCATCGCGTACGGTGTCGCCAACCTGCTACAGAGTGTCGCCGCAGCTAGGACCGCCTGTCATCACACATTTGACCCGGGCCTCCTCCTGCGCCTCGCCAGCCACCGGGCGTACCTCCTGGGGCTGGCCGGCCAGACGCTCGGCTTCGTGCTCGCCTTCCTCGCCCGGCGCGACCTGCCGCTGTTCCTGGTGCAGGCGAGCGTGGCGGCCGGGCTCGGGGTGACCGCCCTGTTGGGGGTGCTCGTCCTGAAATGGCGGCTGCCCGCCGCGGAGGTCGCGCTGATCGCGCTGCTGTTCGGCGGGATCAGCGCGCTGGTGCTGTCGGCGAAGCCGGCACCCTCCCGGCAGATCGGCCTGGCGGGCGTCATCGCGCTGGCTGCCGCGCTGCTGTTGATCGGTGCGCTCGGGGTGTTCGCGGCCCGGCTGAAGGGGTCACCCGGCTCGGTGGCGCTCGGTGCGCTCGCCGGGCTGGCGTTCTCGTCGGCCGCCGTGGCGGCCCGCCCGCTCGCCGCCGCGCCCTCGTTCGACCACCTGGTCCGCGACCCGCTGCTCTACGTGCTGGTCGCCCACTCGCTGGTCGGCCAGCTGCTGCTCGGCCTCGCCATGCAGCGCGGCTCGACCACCGCCGCCGTCGCCGCCATGGACGCCG
This sequence comes from Actinomycetes bacterium KLBMP 9797, assembly GCA_037414955.1. GTDB lineage: Bacteria > Actinomycetota > Actinomycetes > Mycobacteriales > Micromonosporaceae > Phytohabitans. The sequence continues at coordinate 28,700 of JBBEWH010000039.1, read as the reverse complement.
CCGGCGCCGTGCCCGCCGCGGTGATCGGCCTACTGCTGCTCGGCGACAAGATCTGGCCGGGCCGGGAGTGGCTCGCCGCGCTCGGGTTCCTGATCACGCTGAGCGCGGTGATCGGCCTGACCCGCTACGCGGAGCCACAACACCACCACGCCGTGGCACCAACCCCGCGCCCCCGCCCCCGCTTGCGCCCAAAGGGCAGCCCGGTGGGAAGCGAATTCTGAGGAAAGCTCCCCGGTACCTGCCCAGAGCTTGAGAGAGCTCCCCTATGGGCGCCAGCGGGCTTCCCCTATGGGCGGCCGGCCAGAAGCTGAATGGGCGCGGCCCGGCTGGGTAACGGGTGTCTATGGCTCTTACGCGCAGTCTCCCCGAATCAGTCGTCGTCATCACCGGCGCGTCCAGCGGGATCGGCGCGGCCACCGCCCACGAGTTGGCCCGGCGGGGCGCCGCCGTCGTGCTCGCGGCGCGCGGCGCGGACGCCCTCGACGAGGTCGCCGACGGATGCCGGACGCTGGGCGGCCGGGCGCTCGCCGTACCCACGGACGTCACGGACCTGGCCGCGGTCGAGCGGCTGGCGGTCCGGGCGGCGGCCGAGTTCGGGCGCGTCGACGCGTGGGTGAACAACGCGGCCGTGTCGACGTACGGCCGGATCGAGGAGGTGCCACCGGACGAGTGGCGCCGGGTCATCGACGTGACGCTCACCGGCACCGCGTACGGCGTCCGGGTCGCCCTGCCCCGCCTGCGGGCGGCCGGCGGCGGCGTGATCGTCAACAACGCCTCGGTGCTGGCCGACGTGACCATGCCGTACGCCGCGGCCTACAACGCGGCCAAGCACGGCGTGCGGGCGCTGTCCGAGACGGTACGCCAGGAGCTGCGCGCCGCCGGCGACGAGACGATCTCGGTGTGCACGGTGCTGCCGGCGACGATCGACACGCCGTTCTTCCGGCACGCCGCGAACCACACCGGCCGGGAGCTGCGCCCGCCGCCCCCGGTGTACCCGCCGCACCTCGTCGCCGACGCGATCGTGCGACTGATCCGGCGGCCGCGCCGCACGGCGTACGCCGGACTGGCCGCCCGGGCGATGGCCTGGCAGTGGCGGATGGCGCCCGGTGCCACGGAACGGCTGATGGGCGCGTACGGTGCGCGCGCCCAGTTCGGACCTACTCCCGCCGCGCCGTCCAGCGGCAGCCTATTCGGCGGCGGCGCGGCGGACGCGCGGTCGACCGGCGGATGGCACGGCCGCCGGCGCCGCGCCGTGCGGGCCACCGCGGCCCTCGGACTCGCGGCCGGCGCGGCAGCGGGTACGGCGGCCGCGGTGGCCCGCCACGTACGCCGCTGACGGCGGTCAGCTGCCGAGCGCGGGGACGACGCGACATGCACAATGGAGCGATCATGCCGACCGACGTGCGTTGCCAGGTGGAGAGCGGGCACGCCCATCCGGTCGTACGCCTCGTCGGCAGCCTCGGCCGAGACGGTGCGCCAGCGGTACGCGGAGCCCTGCTGACGTGCCTGGTCGAGCAGCCGGAAGGGCTGGTGGTAGACGTGTCTCAGCTACACGTGACCGACGACGACGCACTCTGGGTATTCGCCGCGGTGGCGGCGGAGGTCGCCGAGTGGCCGGCGACCCGCCTGGTCTTCTGCGAGCCGCCACCCCGGCACGTCGCGGCGTGGCGGCGCGCGGGCGTCCCGGTGGTGCCGACCCGCCCGGACGCCCTGGCACGGTTGGGCCAGCCGAGCGGCGGCCAACCGGTGACCGCCGACCTCGAGCCGGTGGTAGGCGCCGCGCGCCAGGCCCGCGACCTGCTGACCACCGCGTGCACGCGGTGGCGACTGTCCGAAGACCTCACCGACGCGGCGTGCATCGTGGTCACCGAGCTGGTCAACAACGTGGTGGCACACGCGCGGACGCCCATGACGGTCAGCGCCACCCGGCGCGACGGCGGCCTGGTCGTCGCGGTGCGCGACCGGTCCCACGTCGAGCCCCGGTGGCAGGGCAAGGTGGCGCCGACCTCACAGGGCGGGCGCGGGCTGCTGCTGATCGACAAGGTCGCCCGGCGCTGGGGCGCCACGCCGCTGCCGGACGGCAAGGTGGTCTGGGCGGTGCTGGACGGTTAGGCCACGCCGGCCGGCGGGTAAGCGTCCGATATGCGCAACGACGACTACCCCACACCGGTATCCGACCCGGAGGCCGAAGGGCTACCCGAGACCGCCGACGACGACTCCACCGCCTGGGACGACGTCGACACCGGACGGGCGGCCGACGGCTCGGACCCGGCCAGCCTGCCCGCCGACCAACCGCTGGCGATGGACCGCTTCGGCACCACGGCGGAGGAGGCCCGGCAGGGCGAGTCGCTCGATGACAAGCTGGCCCGGGAGGCGCTGACGCCGCCGGTCGACGACCCGCTGGCCGCGCCCGGCAACCCGGTGATCGCCGACGAGGCGGTCAGCGAGGCCGCGGCGCGCCAGGCGCCGCTCGACGCGGCGGTCCTGGACGACACCCCGGTCGACCCGCGGACCGACTCGGCCGTATCCATGTACGACCGGCCGGGCCTCGGCGAAGGCACCGGCGAGCCGGTCGGGCGGCTGGTCGAGACCGACGAGGGCGGGGTCACGGACCAGGAACGGGACTCGATCGCGTACGACGCGGGCGCGGATGGCGGAGGCGCGAGCGCCGAGGAACGAGCGATCCACGAGGCTCCGGATTAGTGTGTTGTCTCATAGAGACCGCCGCGCTGCTCGCCGAGACTTTTGATCGCAACCAGGTCACCCGGCTGCGACATGCTGTCGCGTCCTGCGCGTCCGCCGCCGGACTGGCCGGTCAGCGGCTGGAGGACTTCGTCCTCGCCGTCAACGAGCTGATCACCAACGCGGTGCGGCACGGCGGCGGCACGGGGCGCATCAAGCTGTGGCGCGCCAACCGGGCGGTCGTCTGTGAGGTCTCCGACGAGGGCGCCGGCATCGCCGAGAACCGGCTGGAGGACCAGGACCGGCCGCGGCTGGACACCGCCGGCGGCTGGGGACTGTGGTTGGCGCGGCAGCTCAGCGACCGCATGGAGGTGCAGACCGGCCCCGGCGGCACCACCGTCCGCATCACCGCGGCTCTCGCCCCGTCATGACGCCTTGATCATGAAGTCCAGGCGCGGCCGGTCAGGCGCTCGTAGACGTCGACGTACCGGGCGCGGGTGGCCGCCACCACGTCCTCCGGCACCTCGGGCGCGGGCGGGCGCTTGTCCCAACCGGTGCTGGTCGCCCAGTTCCGCAGGAACTGCTTGTCGAACGAGAACTGCACCCGCCCGGGCTGCCACGAGTCGGCCGGCCAGAAGCGCGACGAGTCCGAGGTGAGCACCTCGTCGGCCAGCACCAGCGCGCCGTCCGGCGCCCACCCCAGCTCGATCTTGGTGTCGGCCACGATGACGCCGCGCTGTTCCGCGATCTCGGCCCCCCGCCGGTACACCGCCAAGGTGATCCGCCGCAGCTCGGCGGCGGTGTCCGCGCCGACCTCGGCCACCACGTCGTCGTAGGTGATGAACTCGTCGTGCTCACCCACCGGGGCCTTCGTCGTGGGGGTGAAGATCGGCTCGGGCAGCCGGGACGCTTCCACGAGGCCGCCCGGCAGCGGCACCCCGGACACCGAGCCGGATTTCTCGTACTCCTTCAGGCCGAGGCCGGTGAGGTAGCCGCGGGCGATGCACTCCACCGGCACCATCCGCAGCCGGCGGCACCGGATCGCCCGGCCGGCGAACTCGGCCGGCACGTCGGTGGCGGAGATCACGTGATGGGGCACGATGTCGGTGAGCTGCTCGAACCACCACAGCGACAGCTGCGTGAGGATCTTGCCCTTGTCCGGGATCGGGGTCGGCAGCACGGTGTCGTAGACGGACACCCGGTCGGACGCGACGAGGATCAGATCGTCGCCATCGGCGTATACGTCCCGAACCTTGCCAGAATGCAACAGTTTCACGTCACTCCTCACGCTGTGGCCGAGCGTTACAGACGGCTGACCACCGGCAGCGATACCCTAGCGCGGTGACAGGTCCCAATCCGCCGGCCCGGCCCGTTGAACTGCCCGCTCCTTGGTGTGATGCGGCGCTGACCGTCGTCGTGCCGACCTACAACGAGGTGGGCAACGTCCCGCGCCTCGTCGAGCGGCTGCTCTCCCTGCCACTACCCGGTCTGCGGGTGCTGATCGCCGACGACAACTCACCCGACGGCACCGGCGAGGTCGCTGACAAGCTCGCCGCCCGCCACCCCGATCGGGTGATCGCTGTGCACCGCCCCGGCAAGGAGGGCCTCGGTCGGGCCTACGTGGACGGCATGAGCCGCGCGCTCGACCTCGGCGCCGACTACGTGGCGCAGATGGACGCCGACCTGTCCCACCCGCCGGAGGCGCTGCCCGGCCTGCTCGGCACGCTGCTCGCCACCCGGGCCGGCGCGGTGATCGGCTCGCGTTACGTGCCCGGTGGCCAGCTCGACGAGAACTGGCCGTTCTACCGGCGGGCGCTGAGCGGCTGGGCCAACTTCTACGTGCACACGCTGCTCAACGTGCGCATCCGCGACCTGACGGCCGGCTTCAAGGTGTGGCGCGCCGACGTGCTGCGCGACATCAACCTCGACCGGGTGCAGTCCAACGGATACAGCTTCCAGGTGGAGATGCACTATCTGGCGACCCGGCGTGGCCACACGATCATCGAGGTGCCGATCCGCTTCGAGGAGCGCACGGTAGGCGCATCAAAGATGACCACCCGCACCAAGATCGAAAGCGCGGTCATGCCCTTCCGCCTCCGCTGGAAACACCGCGACACAACCCCCTAACCGACCGCGCGTTGATCGAGGAAGTTTCGTGGCTATCAAGTCCCGATAAAAGCGGACATCATAGCCACGAAACTTCCTCGATCAACGCGCGCGACCGGGGCCGAGCGGCTAGCGGCTAGCGGCGGCGGTTGCGGCCGCGCATGACGAAGAGCAGGGCTAGTACCACGATCACGACCACTACTAGGCAGCACAGGCCGCCTAGTAGTCCGCCGAAGCCCATGCGTGGGCGCCGGCGGGCGGCCTCCAGGACGACCTCGTTGGACGCGGCCCAAGCCGCTGCCGGCACGAGCACCCCGACCAGCACGGCGGTCATTGTGGCGGCGAGGCGTGCCCACCAGCGACTGAATGACGACATGCCCCCATGGTCGCCCATCTCCGCAACCCCCGCCGCCTTACCACGCCGACACCGTGATCAGGGCGTTGTCCACAGGGCACCCACTTATCCACAGGACGGCGCTTGGCCGTAGCGCGCCTCGTGCCGCCGCGCCAGGGTCTTGCGCCATGGGGTCATGGCGTTATAGCGAGCTTCGAGCCGACGGTTTCAGCGCGAACCAGATCCGCGACGGCGTGCGGGACGGCCTGCTGCACCGCGTGGCACCGGGTCTCTACACGGACCTCGCGTCTCCGCCGCTGGCTGAGAAGCTGCGCGCGCTCCGGTCCATCCTGCCGACGCACGCGGTGTTCGCCTTCCAGACGGCCGCCGAACTGTACGGGTTCGGACTACCGCCGTCGCCTGAGGTTCACGTCATGACGCCGGAAGGTACGCCGTTCGCCGACATCCGCGGCGTGAAGTCGCATCGGGTGGTGCTGCCCATTGGCGACCCGGTGGAGGTGGCGGGCCTGCCGTGCGTCCCACCCGAGCGATGCGCGGTCGACCTGGCCCGCACCGGGCCGCGCATCGACACGCTCGCCGTGATCGATGCCGCGTTGCGGACCGGCTGCTGTACACCCGATTCGCTGGTCGCGGAGGTCGCTCGCCACGACGGGTTGCGTGGGGTACGGCAGGCGCGGCTGGCCGTCCCGCACGGCGATCCGCGCTCCGAATGCCTCCAGGAAAGCCAGCTCCGCTTCATCCTGATCGACGGCGGCTTACCCCCGCCGGAACCCCAACTATGGGTACCGGACGAGTGGGGTCAGCCGCGCTACCGCCTAGACATGGGATACCGGGAGCGCAAGGTCGGCGTCGAGTACGACGGCCGGTCACAATACCACGATGCGGCGGCAGTGGTGGCCACGATCCGCCAGGCTCTCCGCTGATCTTTCCCGTTGATCGAGTGAACCTTTCGTGGCCCAGGGTGCTACTTACAGGGTGATGGAGGAGGATGCGGGGCTGCTTGTGCGGGTGGCGGGTGGGGATAGTGGTGCGCTCGCCTCTCTGTACGAGCGGCATGGTGGGCGGCTGTTCGGGTATGTGCATCGGCTCGCCGGGGATCGGATGACCGCTGAGGAGATCCTCCAGGACACGATGGTCGCGGTGTGGCGGTCGGCCGGGTCGTACGCGGGACAGTCGCGGGTGACGACCTGGCTATTCGGGGTGGCGCGTCGGCAGGCCTATAACCGGCTGCGTGGCACGCCGCCGCCCACCGCCGTCGAGCCGGCCGACGTGCCGGACGCCGCGCTCGGGCCGGACGAGCTGGCGATCGCGGCGGCCGGCGGCACACCGGTCGCGGAGGCGGTGGGCCGGCTGCCCGACCACCATCGGGAGGTGGTCGGGCTGGTGTTCGTCGCCGGGTTGCCGCTCGCCGAGGCCGCCGAGGTGCTGGGGGTGCCGGTGGGCACCGTGAAGAGCCGGCTGCACCACGCCCGGGCGGCGCTGGTGCGGATGCTGGCCGCGCAGGGGGTGCCGGAATGAGGGAGTTGCTGGCGGAGTACGCCGCGGGCGGGCTGGACGCCGCCCGGCGTACCCAGGTGGAGGCTCATGTCGCGGGCTGCGCCGACTGCCGCGCGGACCTGGCCGCGTGGGAAGGCCTGGCGGGAGCCGCGCGGCCGCCGGGCGGCGTGCCCGGACCCGAGCTGGTGCGGGCGGCGCTGTTGCGCAGCGCCCTGGCGCCGGAGCCGGCGCCGCAGCGGCCATGGTGGTTCGTGGTCTCGCTGCTGCGCGCGGAGGCGCGACTGGCGCAGGTGTCGGTGTTGGTGGCGTCGGCGGTGGTCATGGCGCTGGGCGTCGCGCTCGCCGCGACGCAGACGGTGGGTGCCGCCGGCGACATGCTCGCCCTGGTCGCACCGGTCGTGGCCGCGATAGGGATCGCGACGGTGTACGGAGGGCGCCGCGATCCGGCGTTCGAGGTGGTGACCGCGACGCCGGCGTCGCCCCGGCTGATACTGCTGACCCGGATGGCGCTGGTGTTCGGGTACGACATGGTGCTGGCCCTGGTGGCCACCGGGGTCCTGGCGGCCGTGGGCGGCGATCCGGGTCTACCGGCCACATTGGTCGCCGCCTGGCTGGGCCCGATGGCGTTGTTGTCGGCGGTGAGCCTGCTGCTGGTGGTGTGGCTCGGCGCGGACGTGGCCGCCGGCGCGGCGCTCGCGCTGTGGGGGCTGCGGGTGCTGGCGGACAGCACGCTGCTGGACGCGTCGGGACTGCCCGGCGTGGTACGGGCGGCGTGGTCGACCAATGTGGTCACTGTCCTGGTGGCAGTGGCTCTCACCACGGTCGCGGTCATTTTCGCCGGGCGCGGTGAACCGTTGCGCCACTCGCGCGCTACCCACCTGGTGTGAGACCACTGAGACCACTGAGCCTTTGGCGACATGAGGTGCGGCGAGCGGGCTGGGCCGCGTTGCTGACGCCGCCGGCCGTCGCGGTGACGGTCACCGTGCTCGTCGCCACCGACGAGTCGCAGAGCGTCAGCAACGCGTTCGGCCTCCTGGAGATGATGACGCCGCTCGTCGCGGGGGTGGGTGCCGCTTCCCTGGTGGGCCGGGACCGCGCCGCCGAGCTGCAGCTGACCCTGCCCACGCCGTACCGCGCGACGCTGCTGCGCCGGCTCGCGGTGGCCCTCGGCTGGACGGTGTTGGTGGCGGTGCTCGTCGCCGCCACGCTTGTCCTGGGCGGCTGGTGGACGCGCTGGCCGCACAACCACGGCCCCCTGGTGGGTCAGCTCATCTGGCTGGCGCCCATGCTGTGCCTGGGCGGGCTGGGATTCCTGGCGGCCGCGGTCTGCCGTGGTCCGGCGGCGGCCAGCGGCGTGGTGGCGATCTGCTGGCTGGGTCAACAGCTGTTCGCCGACGCCATCCAGGTGCGGTGGTGGGGGCGGCTGGTGTACCTGTTCGCGACTACCCGCGGCACCGAGCGGAGCGACTGGGCGGCGAACCGAAGCACGCTGCTCGCCGCCGCACTGGTGCTGGCCGCGGCCGCCTGGCTGGTGCTGGGTCGCACCGAGCGTCTCGTCCACGAGGAGGGGGAATGACCGCGACCGCGGTGTACGAGTTCCGCATGCAGATCCGCAAGCGATCGATGTGGATAGTCCTCGCCGGCACCGTGCTGCTGCTGGCGGCGACCAGTCGCGATCTGGTCGCCGACGCCCTGGACAACCCCGATCCACAGAAGACGATGGGCCAGATCGCCTTGCTGGCCAACATCATGCTGCCGGCCGGGTACGGCTGCCTGTTGGCGGACCGGCTGATCCGCGACATCCGGCTGGGCGTGGCACCGATCCTGGACACCACTCCCGCGCACCCCGCGGGCCGGCTGCTCGGCAAGTACCTCGGCGCGTGCGCGGCCGTCGCGGTCCCCCTCGCGATCCTCTACTTCGGATTCGCGGTGGCCTATGTGGCCGTCTCCGGACGCGTGATCGGATTGGTGTGGGCGGTGGCCGGGTTCGCCGCGGTGATGGTGCCGGCGCTGCTCTTCGTCGGCGCGTTCGCGCTCGCCGTGCCGCTGCTGATACCGGCGCCGCTGTTCCGGGTGCTGTTCGTCGGCTACTGGTTCTGGGGCAACTCCATCAACCCGGCGGCGATGCCGACCCTGGCGCTGACCCTGATGGCCCCGCTCGGCGGGTATCAGATCCAGGTCTTCTTCGGCTACCAGAACACCGTCGAGACCTGGGCCGGTCCGGTACCCGGCGCCGCCTTGAACTTCCTCCGTCCCGAGCCGACCGCCGCGACCGCCTCGCTCGCCATCGCCGTGCTGCTGAGCCTCGCCGCCCTCGTTTTGACCGTCACCCACGTCGCACGCACCGATAGGAAAGCCTGATGCTGGTTGAGATTTCTGGACTGAAGAAGGTGTACAAGGGCGGGGTGGCGGCCCTGGACGGCCTCGACCTCGTCGTGCCGACCGGCATGTTCGGCCTACTGGGCGCGAACGGCGCGGGCAAGACCACGCTGATGCGCATCCTCGCGGGGCTGCTGCGCCCCACCGCCGGCCGGGTGCTGGCCGGCGGGCACGACGTGACCAGCCGAGCCGGCCGGCTGGCCGTGCAGCGCACGCTCGGCTACCTGCCGCAGGATCTCGGCGTGTACCCCGACCTGACGGCCCGCGAGTTCCTCGACTATATCGCGCTCCTCAAAGGACTCGACGACCGCACGGCTCGCCGGCGGCGGGTCGCCGAACTGCTGGACGTGGTATCGCTGAGCGCGGACGCGGACCGGCGGCTGCGCGGCTACTCCGGTGGCATGCGCCGCCGGGTGGGCATCGCGCAGGCGCTGCTGGCCGACCCGCGACTGCTCATTGTGGACGAGCCCACCGCCGGGCTCGACCCGGAGGAGCGGATCCGGTTCCGCACGCTGCTGTCCCGGCTGGCCGGTGACCGGACGGTGCTGCTGAGCACGCACATCGTCGACGACATCGCGCAGACCTGCCGCGAGGTGGCGGTGCTCGCCCATGGCCGGCTGGTCTTCCGGGGGACCGTCGACGGGCTCACCGACCACGCCAAGGGTCGGGTGTGGACGGTCGTCACGGCGGGGCCGGCGCCGTCGACCGGCACGATCGTCTCCGCACTGCCGCAGGAGGGCGGCATGCGGTACCGGGTGGTCGCGGCCGACCCGCCCGCGCCGGACGCGGAGCCCGCGGACCCCAACCTGGAGGACGGCTACCTGGCCCTCGCCCGTCATACCGATTCCGCCATAGCACAGCCCTAGCTATTGCGTGCGGTGCTGGTGTGGAGTATCCACATATGCACAGACATGCATTAAAGGGGGCGTCATGCGGGCTGCGTTGGTCACGGTGGCGGCACTGGCGTTAGTGGTTCCGGCAGGTCCAGCGGATGCGGCGCCGTCCGCTCCGCCCGGGCTCGCGCATGAGGAACACTCGTCGTTGGATCTGGACAACCGGCCTGGTCGGGCCGTGCCCAGCGCGCGGCAGCGCAGCCTCGCCGGTGGGGCACGCTTCAACGCGCTGGGTACGCCGAGCGCGCTCGGCCCGGCCACGCTGGCCACCGGCCTGCCGGCCGACCCGGAGGCCGCCGCCCGGGCCTACCTGGCGGCCAGCGAAGAGCGTTCGGGCTGGACGGGGCGGCGGTCGCCGCGCTGGAGCCGGTGCTGGTGCGGCCGCTCGGCACCGGCACCGTGGTCACCCTGCGGCAGCGCTTCGGCGACCTGCCGGCCGCGCATGACGGCCTGGTCACGGTGCTGGTCAGCGACGGCGCGGCGGTGCGTGTGACCTCGTCGCTCGCCCGGGACACCGGGGTGCCCGAGCCGGCGACGCTCAGCGCGGCCGACGCGGCGCGCATCGCCCGGGAGAATGTCGGGCTGGCCGCCGCGGAGGTCGGGTCCAGCACCGTCCGCGAGGTGGCGGTGCCGACCCCGCTCGACGGGCCCCGCGCGGCGTACGCGGTGACGGTGAGCGGCCAGCCCAGCGCCGCCGACCCGGTCGCGGTCACCGCCTACGTGGACGGTCGCACCGGGAAGGTGCTGGTGCGCGAGGATCTGGTCGACTTCGACTCCGACAATCCACTGTGGGCGGTGTTCCCCGCGACGCCCACCGCGTCCGGTAACGACACTCGCGTGGTCTGGTGTGCCGAGCCGGCGCCGCGCTGCGTGCGCACGGTCCGCGACCCGGCCAGCGGGCAGGCGTGGGACGTCGACGTCGCCACCGGCACGCCCACCCTCACCTCGCGAGGTAACTCCGCCACCAACGCGCTGAGCCTCGGCGCCGACACCCCGCTGGTCCCGGCGACGCCGAGCCCCGCACGCGACTACCGGTACCCGTTCACCGACCAGTGGCGCCAGGCGCGCTGCAACCCGGATGTCTTCACCTCGGAGCGGCGCAACGACGCCGACGCGGCCGTCACGAACCTGTTCGCCATGCACAACCGGATGCACGACTGGGCGTACCACCTGGGCTTCACCGAGTCGGCCTGGAACATGCAGATGGTGAACCTGAGCGGCGAAGGCCTCGGCGGCGACCCGGAGCAGGGTCGGGCGCAGGCGAACGCGCTCGGCGGTAGCCGTAACAACGCCAACCAGGCCACCCCGCGCGAAGGGCTGCCGCCGACCACCAACATGTTCCTGTGGCAGCCGATCGCCGGCTCGGCCTATCCGCCCTGTGTGGACGGTGACTACGACATGACGGTGATCGGGCACGAGTACGGCCACGCGATCACCAACCGCATGATCGCCGGGCCGGACACCGGCATCGGGTCGGCGCAGGGCGGCGCGATGGGCGAGTCGTGGAGCGACCTGCTGGCCGCCGAGTACCTGTACGAGTACGGCTTCCGGGCACCCGGCGACAGCCCGTTCGTCACCGGGGCGTACGTCACCGGCAACACCACGACGGGCATCCGCAACTACGACTCGACGCGGAGCCCGCTCAACTACTCGGACGTCGGTTACGACCTCGTGGGCCAGCAGGTGCACGCGGACGGCGAGATCTGGAGCGCCACCAACGTGCGGCTCCGGTCGGCGTTCCTCGCCCGGTACGGCACCGGGACGCCGTCGCTGCAGGCCCGGTGCGCCGACGGGCTGGTGGCGATCGACCAGTGCCCCGGCAACCGGCGCTGGGCGCAGCTGCTCTTCGACTCGTTCCTGCTCCAGGCCGGCAACCAGTTCAGCATGCTGGACATGCGCGACAACATGCTGGCCGCCGACCTGGTCCGGTTCGGCGGCGCCAACCAGCAACTCATGTGGGACGCGTTCGCCGAGTCCGGCATGGGGCAGGACGCGGCGAGCGGGCCGTCCGACGCGGACCCGACGCCGAGCTTCGCGTCGCCGTACGCCCGGAACGCCACCGTCACGCTGCGGGCGGCCGGCGACGCCGAGGGCGCGCCGATCCGGCTCTACGTCGGCACGTACGAGGCGCGCGCGATGCCGGTGGCCGACACCGACCCGGAGACCGACCTGCCGGACACGTTCGAGATCGTGCCCGGTAAGCAGTTCTCGTTCGTCGCGACCGGCGCCGGCTTCGGGCACCGCACGTTCAGCACGCTGTTCCTGCCCGGCCGGGCCCAGGAGCTGAAGCTGAATCTGCCGCGCAACCTCGCGTCGGCCGCGGCCGGCGCCACGGTGAGTGGCCCCGGGCTGAACCTCGACAAGCTCGTCGACGAGACCGAGGCGACCAACTGGGCGTCGCGGGACGGCGTGGCCGGCCGCACGCTCACCGTCGACCTCGCCGGCGACCGGCGGCAGCTGGTCAGCACGGTGAACGTGAGCGCCATGCTGCGCCCGGCGATCGAGGGCGACCCGGACGACGGACCGCAGAACCGGTTCACCGCGCTGCGTTCGTTCGCGGTGTGGGCCTGCGACGCGACCGTCGCCGATTGCGCGGACGACGCGAGCTTCCGCCGGGTGTACCGGAGTGAGACCAACGCGTTCCCGACCCTTTCCTTCCGGCCCACCGCGCCGACCCTCAACCTGCGGACGTTCCGGTTCGCGCCGACGCCGGCCACCCACCTGCGGCTGGAGGTGCTGGCGAGCCAGTGCACCGGCAACCCGGCGTACGCGGGCGAACGGGACGCGGACCCGCGGGCCGTGACCGACTGCACGGCCGGCAGCGCGTTCGCCCCGGTGGTCCGCATCGCCGAGTTCCAAGCCTTCACCCGCTAGACCTTCCGTGCCTGATCAGGGGGTCTCTCTTGTCGCTCTTATGACATAAGGGGCGCCCTGATCATGGAGTAGCGTGTCGGCTGCGGAGGCTTGGCCAGTGGGAATGGCACGATATCCGCGTATCGGACGGACGATGTCACGGCCAGGTCACAACTGCTCTCCCAGGTAGTGACACTCATTGCCATGACGCGAAGGATCAGCGCGTGTCGCGCCCTGTACAACAGGGCCCTGTTGCGGAGGACCACAGGTGAGAAGACTCCCTAACCGAGGACGGCGCATAGCCGCCCTCTTGTGCACGTCAGCGTTGGCAGTGGGCGTCATGTCCGCCGCCGGCGCGACGCCCGGCAGCGCCGATCCGGCGCAGACCGCCGCCGACCCCACCGCCGCCGCCGAACCGGCGCCGATCGCCGACCCGGCGGCCGAGCCCGACGTACCCAAGGACGCGCCCGCCGACACGCTGGGTGCCCACGACGCCGACCTCCTCGCCGACGCGGAGGCCAACGACGTCTCGCACGTCGTGGCCATCGTGGCCACCGACAAGGGCAAGGCGACCGGTGTGGAGGCCGCGCTCGAGAAGCTTGGCGGCACGGTCGCCCGGCGAGTCGACTCGGTCGGGTACATCAAGGTCCAGCTCCCCACCGGCGCGGTCGAGAAGGCGGCGAAGCTGCCCGGCGTGACCGCCATCGACCTGAACGAGACGCTCGTTCTGCCGGAGCCCGTCCAGGCCGGCAAGTCCGGCGCGCGGGCGGCGGCGCCCGAGGCTCCCGGTGCCGACACGGCTGCCGCGAACCCGTACATGCCGACGGCTGAGACCGGCGCGGTGAACTTCAAGGCGCAGCACCCGACCTGGGACGGCCGCGGCGTCACCATCGGCATCCTCGACTCCGGTGTCGACCTCGACAACCCGGCGCTGCAGACCACGTCCACCGGCGAGCGCAAGGTGGTCGACTGGTTCACCGGCACCGACCCGCTCCTGGAGGGCGACGGCACCTGGCGCGCGATGCTGACCGAGGTGGCCGGCCCGACGTTCAGCTACGCGGGTGGCACCTGGACCGCGCCGGCTGGCACGTACCGGATCAACCGGTTCAACGAGGCCATCACCGCGGGCGGTGACCCGGCGGGCGACGTGAACCGGGACGGCGACAAGACCGACCTCTTCGGCATCCTCTACGACCCGGCCAGCCACAACATCCGGGTCGATGCCAACCAGAACCTCAACTTCACCGACGACCCGGTGATGCGGCCGTACGGCGAGCGGTTCGACGTCGGCCACTTCGGCACCGACAACCCGAGCACCGCGGTCCTGGACCGGATGGCGTTCGTCGTGGAGTACCGCGAGGACGTCTCGCTGGCCCCGGCCGGCCTGCCCGGTGTCGCCGACTTCGTGAACATCGGCATCCTCGCCAGCTCGCACGGCTCGCACGTCGCCGGCATCACAGCCGCGAACGACATGCTCGGCAACGCCAACTTCGACGGCGCGGCGCCGGGCGCGAAGATCGTGTCCGGTCGGGCCTGCAGCTGGAGCGGTGGCTGCACCGCCGTGGCGCTGACCGACGGCATGGTCGACCTCGTCGTGAACCGCGGCGTCGACGTCGTCAACATGTCGATCGGCGGCCTGCCGGCGTTCAACGACGGCAGCAACGCCCGCGCGGTGCTCTACAACCGCCTCATCAACGACTACGGCGTCCAGATGTTCATCTCCGCCGGCAACAGCGGCCCGGGCCTGAACACGGTCGGCGACCCGTCGGTCGCCCTCGACGTGGTCAGCGTGGCCGCCAGCATCAGCAAGGACACCTGGCTCGCCAACTACGGCTCGGTGGTGCGGAAGAAGAACGCGCTGTTCAACTTCTCCTCGCGCGGGCCGCGGGAAGACGGCGGCTTCAAGCCGAACATCAGCGCGCCGGGTGCGGCCATCTCCACCGCGCCGATGTGGCAGGCCGGCTCGCCGGTCGCCGAGGCCGGATACAGCCTGCCGCCGGGTTACCTGATGGCGAACGGCACGTCGATGGCCTCGCCGCAGGCGGCGGGCGCGGCCGCGCTGCTGCTGTCGGCCGCCAAGGCGACCGACCGCGGCATCACCCCGGCGCAGCTGCGCCGCGCGATCTACAGCTCCGCTAAGTGGATCGACGGCGTGCCCGCGTACGGTCAGGGCAACGGCATGTTCAACGTGCCCGGCGCGTGGAACCTGCTGCGCGGCGGCGTCGAGGCCCGCGGGTACACGTCGGAGGCGGCGGTCTGCACCGAGCTCTCCGAGTTCCTCACCACACCGGACAAGGGCCTCGGTATCTACAACCGGTGCGCCTCGGCGGACGGGGGCCACAAGCCCGGCCAGTCCAAGACCTACCAGGTGAAGCTGACCCGCACGAGCGGGCCGGCCCGCGGCGTCACCCACACGCTGAGCTGGCTCGGCAACGACGGCACGTTCTCGTCGCCGCGACAGGTCGTGCTGCCGCTGAACAAGACCGTCACCGTCTCGGTGCAGGCCAAGCCCAGCGCCGGCGCGCACGGCGCGATCCTGCGGGTCGACGACCCGGCGACGTCCACCGTGGACTACGAGATCATGAACACGGTGGTCGCGTCGAACGACGTGAAGGCGCCGAACTACCGGTTCGCCGGATCCGGCGAGGTCGACCGGAACAGCCACGAGACGTTCTTCGTCACCGTGCCGGCCGGCGCCGCGGCGCTCCAGGTCAACCTGTCCGGCATCGCGACCGGCTCGCAGACCCGGTTCATCGCCATCAACCCGCACGGTGTGCCGCAGGACAGCACGAGCAGCCTGGTCTGCTACACCAACTTCTCGGACGCGGCGGCCTGCAAGCCGCAGGAGCGGTCGTACGAGAACCCGATCCCGGGTGTGTGGGAGATCGAGGTCGAGTCCCGGCGCACCTCGCCGGCGCTGAACAACCCGTTCCAGCTCACCGCCCGCGTCCAGGGCGTCACGATCGAGCCGGCCACGGTCGAGCTGCCCAGCGTCACCCCGGGTACCCCCGCGCCGGTGACCTGGACGCTGACCAACCAGTTCGGTCCGGTCACGGTGAGCGGGCAGGGCGGACCGCTCGGCAGTGCCGCCATCGCGCGTCCGACCATCGCCAACGGCGAGGTGCAGACGTACACCGTGGCCGTGCCGGCCGGCGCGACCCGGCTGGACGTGGCGATCGGCAACACCAGCGACCTGGGTGCCGACCTCGACCTGTACGTTCGGTTGAACGGCGCCGAGGTGGGCCGTGCGGCCGATGGCGACTCGGAGGAGGCGGTGTCGATCGCCAACCCGGCGGCGGGCACCTACACCATCGAGATCGATGGGTACTCCGTGCCGGGCGGCACGACCGCGTACGACTACCGCGACGTGTTCTACGCCGCGGCGCTCGGCTCGGTCGCGGTCTCCGGCACGGCGGTGACGCTCGCCAACGGCGCCAGCACGACGATCAGTGGCTCGGTGACGGCGGCTTCGGCCCCGGCCGGCGAGCGCCGGCTCTTCGGTGAGCTGGTCGTGGTGACCGACGAGGGCGCGGTCGTCGGCCGCGGCAACGTCGCGATCGGCTCCGTCAGCTAGCCTTCCCTCCAAGATCAAGGCGTCCTTCAAGTAGTTAGAACTACTTGAAGGACGCCTTGATCATGAGAGGGGTCAGGCGCGCCTCCGGCTCGCCCGTCAACGCCTGTTCCGATGTGGACAATGCCCGTGCCCCGAGCGGGAGCGGCGGCGCCGGCTGCACCGGCGATGTCAGGTCGGCGTCGACCCACAACACACCCCACGGCGTGTACGCGTCACCGTCGGCGGTCACCAGGGTCAGCCGGCCCACACCGTCCGCGAGGGCCGGCGGCTCCGGCTCGCTGCCACAGTTGCTAGCGGACTAAGAGATCATGAACCCTTGGTGAACAGGCCCGCGAGCAGGTAACTCTCCACTGGCACGGCCGCGTGGACGCCCATAGCGTCGACACATGAGCACGGTGGCAGCGCCTCCCCGCGTCGGTGCCGCGCGGGCCTTGGCCGCGGCGTTGCTGCACGGTCTGCCGGACCGCCTCGCGCACACCGCCGCGGTGGCCCGGCGGGCGGGTGAACTGGTCCGCACCGTCGACCCGGGCGACCGGGAGATGCTCGTGGCCACCGCCTGGTTGCACGACATCGGATACAGCCCGACCCTCTGCGAGACCGGCTTCCATTCCCTTGACGGCGCCGCCTACCTACAACAGCAGGGCTGGCCCGACCGCGTGTGCGGCCTCGTCGCCCACCACTCCGGCGCGGTGTTCGTCGCCCGTGCCCGGCGGATGGCCGATGCGCTCGCCCGCTTCCGCCACGAAGAGTCACCGGTTTCCGACGCCCTGACCTACGCCGACCAGACCGTCGGTCCGCGGGGACAACGAATGTCCCTGGAAGAACGCCTGACCGAAGTGCTCGCGCGACACGGCGCGCACTCGGCGCACGCCCAGGTCCACCCGCTACGTAGCGCACACATCAGGGACGCGGCCCACCGAGTCGAACAGCGGATGTCAGTTCAGGTCATCAGGCAGCGCTGACCGTCCTGCTGGTTGAGACGCACGGCCCGTTGCTGCGGGTACTGTCAGCCCGGCATGTTACGACCACGTGACGAGGAGGTGGCGATGAGTAGCCTCTCGGTAAACATGACGGAGTCGGACCATCCGTCGGTCATCATGCGGCTCGCTGGCGACATCGACGATGCCGCCACCACGCAGCTCCGGCGCGCGCTGGTCGATGCGATCGTCCACCGCCGGGCGGCCCAGGTCGTCGTGGATCTCTGCCTCGTCACGCATCTGGATCCGACCGCCATCGGCACGCTGTACGCGGCCTACGGCGCCGCTCTCGACGTCGACGTCCCCCTGACCTTCCGCACCTCGGCGTAGCCCTCTTCTCATGATCAAGGCGTCCCTGTAGTCGTTAGAACGACTTGAGGGACGCCTTGATCATGGGAGAACGTACGGCGAGGAGGGCGCCGACGGCGATCAGCGCGGTGCCGGCCAGGGTGGCGAACAGCGGCAGCGACCTGGGGATGTCCAGGAACACGGTGATGCCGAGGATCCGGGACAGCCCCCATGGCAGCAGCGCCATCTGGTCGTTCCAGAGGGTCAGCGCCCGCTCCAGGCCCAGACCGCTCACGAGCGCGCCGAACCCGACGACCGGCGCGCCGGCGGCGACCAGCACCCGGCCCGCGGCGCCGGACCGCCCGAGTCCGTAGCCGCGCAGCGCGAAGTACGCGGCGGCGAAGACCCAGAGGAACGCCGCGAACGCCACGGCAATGTAGACGGACCGCGCGGCCGGCTCGGTCCAGAAGGTGAACCAGTATCCGCCAGGTCCGCGCGGGGCGAGTCCACCGAGGAGCAGAAGGGTACGCAGCAGCGCCGCGCCGCCGACCGCTGCCCAGAGCGCGAACGGGTCCGCCCCACCGACGAGCAGCCGCAGCAGGACGCCGAAGATCAGCCACGCGCCCAGGACGAACACGAGGTGGGCGGGTGCCGCGAACCAGCTGTGGATCGACCGGCTCAACACCAACGCGGCGGCCGGGATGACCCACACCAGCACCCGATCGGCGCGGGTCGGTGACAGCCCGAGCCGCCCGACCCGCCACGGCCGGAACGCGCCCACCCGCAGCGCCCGCAACGCGCCCGCGCCAGGGCCGCGCCAGAACACCAGCGCCAGCACGAGAAGCGCCAGCAACCCGCGGGCCAGCCAGGCCATCAGCAGGTCGCGGTCTGCCCGCTGCAGGCCGAGGTCCGCGGCCGGGAACCGGAACGCGGGCAGGTCGATGTTGCCCTGGTACCGCCGCAGATGTCCGTCGCGCGCTTCCTGGTAGCGGACGCGGGCCTCCTGCCAGGCGGCCCGCGCGTCCACCGCGCCGGTGTCCAGCCACTCCGCGTACCGCAAGAACATGGTCCGGTACGCGGACAGCGTCTCGAAGAGGTTCACCTGATAGTCGAGCGTGTCGACGAAGTGCTGCCGCAGCACGGGATCGCGCCAGGTCGCGGGGTCGGTGCCGGCGACCAGCGCCCGCATCCGCCGGGTCAACTCGACGGCCTCGTCGCCGTCCCGGATCGCCTCGTCCAGCCGGTCGCGGCTGACCGAGTAGATGCTGTCGAGCACCGCGCTGTCGCCGGTCACGATGTCCCACTCGAAGATCCACATCATCGGCGGCGGGGCGACACCGAGCGCCTTGACGGTGTGGCGCGCATACGGTCCGATGTAGAGGCCCCGCATGACCGCTTGGCGGGACAGGGCCATCGCCTGACCAATAGCGGCCACAGTGGACGGATCGGTGGCGAACGTCTGGCGTGCCCAGTCGGCGGTGATCTGGGCCGGGTCGGCATCCGGGTCCCAGGCCAGCCGCGCCGCCGAGTACACGTTGAGCTCGTAGAGCTGCCAGAAGCCCGCACGGAGGTACAGCGTCCGCGGCCCGGCCCGCAGTGGGCCGCCGCCCTGTGTCCAGGTCCAGACGCCCTCGACTCGGGGGTTGGCGGCCAGAAAGCGTTGCAGCGCCTGCTGATGCAGCACGCCCAGGTCGTTGGGCAGCGCACCGAACGCCTCGAACTCACGCCGCGCCTGGAACTCGACGATGCGCCGCTGGGTGCCCATCTCCAGGGTGTGGTTGAAGGGCAGGTGGCTGTAGAAGTCGCCGAGGCAGTACTTTGTCGACACGATCAGGTGCGGGTCGTCGATGCCGCCCAGCACCTGTTCGTACGACGCGGGATCGATGTGCAGGTCGCCGACCGCGCCGACGCCGATGCTCCAGGTGCGCAGGATGATGTCCCGGTCCGCCTCGCCGGCCACCCACAGAAACGCCGCCAGCATCGCCCGCACCGCGGCCGGCGTCTTCACCGCGATCTCCGAGGTGTAGTCCCAGCCGGGAAACTTGTAGATGTCGCCGCCCTCGCCGATCCGGATCATCAGCCCGGCGGCGTACGGCAGCGCGGTGAACAGCTCTCGCAGCGCCGCCTGGTACACCGTCCACAGTCGATTGTCCTCGGTGGCCAGACCCCCGACGGTCCGCTCCAGGTGCCGCCGCAGCGGGGGCGACAGCGCCAGCATGTCGGTCTGGAAGTACACCTTCATGCCCATCTCGTGGGCGTACCGCCAGACCGGGCCGAACCTCGCCACCATCGCCTCGGCGCGGGCCACGTGCGGATCGCCCGACGGGTAGACGGACCGCCCGTCTCCCACCGCGGCGAACGTGACGTACTCCAGGAAGCCGGGCACGACGATCCCGTTGTAACCGAGGGCGACCGCGTGGTCGACCAACTGCCGGAACTGCGCCGCGATCCGCTCGACCGCGGCGCCGTCCACATAGGGTGCGGCGGACAGGATCGCGGGCCCGACGACGTCGGTGTTCAGCGAGTAGTCGGCGCTGTTCACGAAGCCGGCCGGATCCGCGTCGATCCCGACTGCTCCGGCGTCGACGAGCCGCAACCCGAGGCGGGGCGCGATCACCCGCCCGTCATCGCCGGGCGGCACCACCTCGCCACCCGAGCGGATCCGGTCGGCGATCGCGTAGAGGCCGGCGGCCGCGCCGGCCGGGTCCGCCGCCGACACGACCACGTCGCCGCCGTCCCGGCGCAGCCGGAACGCCTCCGGGGACGGCAGCGCTTTCTCGGTGGCGAGCCGCAGCGCCGGACCACGGCCGGCGGGCGCGGCCCGTACCGCCGGCCGGGCGGCGCCGCGCTCGGACAGCGCACCGACGACCGCCTCCGCCGCCTTGCGCACGCGCTGGTCGTCGGGCGCGACGATCTCGGCGAGCTCCGGTGCGGGCACGGCCGGGCGCGGCGGCGCCGCCGTGAGATCCTCGGGCGGCACGTCGGCCGGCGTGAAGGTGATGCCGAGCGCCTTGTCGACCTGCCAGGCGATCACCGCACCGACCCCGACCAGCGCGAGCGCCACCGCACCAGCCACCCACGGACGTGTGGACATGAGCCTCATGCTCCCCCACCCAACCATGATCAAGGCGTCCCTCAAGTAGCTATAACGACTTGAGGGACGCCTTGATCATGGGAACGACGACTAGACGGAGCCAGGGGCCGGTGATAGCGAACGTGATGCCCGGCGTCTGGATGTTCGCGAACAGCCACTGCCCGCGCCGCGGCTCGAACGTCGAACCGCACCACTCGCGGGTGGTGTAGTCACCGGGCTGGATCGCCGGCTTGCCGGGCACGCCGTCGGGCAGCACGACGTTGTTGGCGGCGAACGGGAAGATCTCCCCGTCCGTGGTCAGCCCGTGCAGGTACTGGACGCCACTGCCGTCCTCGCAGAGCACGATCCCACCGCGCGGGCTCACACCGATGTTGTCCGGATTGCTGAGCACGTCTTGGCCGGGCGAGGCGAACAGGATCCGCAGCCGCCCGGTACGCGGGTGGTACTCGAAGACCTGACCGAGCCCGGTCGGCCCGCCACTGGTGGAGACGATGTAGACGACGCCATTGCCGTACCAGGCGCCCTCCAGCCGGGAGAACGTGGCGCCGCCCTTCGCGATGCCCTGGTCGGTGGGGCGGGGCGTGTTCTCGTCGGGGTCCGGATCGTCGACGCGGACCCAGGAGGTCTTGCGGTAGACGGTGCCCATGGGGTCGCCCTTGGTGCTGTAGGACGCGTCGCCGATCTTCAGCATCTCCAGCACGCCGCCCTTGCTGAGCTTGCCGGGCACCTTGGGGCGGAAGCGGAAGAAGCCGGCGTTGTTGTCGTCCTCGGTCTCGTACACGTAGCCGGTGGCCGGATCCACGGCGACCGCCTCGTGTTCGAAGCGGCCCATCGCCGTCAGCGGCGTCGGGTCGCCCTTCCCGTCCAGCGGCACCTCGAAGATGTACCCGTGCCGGGTGCCGCTGCGCGGGTTGACGTCGAGGGTCTCCTCGCAGGTGAGCCAGGTGCCCCAGGGCGTCGGCCCGCCCGCGCAGTTGCGCACCGTGCCGGACAGGCTGCCGTAGCTCTCGATGAACTCGCCATCGTGCGGGTCGAAGGTGACGTTCGACGTGCCGCCGCCGGCATCCGCGTCGTACGCCGGGTCGGTGAACCAGCCGTCGAACCCGGACACCTCGTGGTTGCGCACGAGGTGCACCCGGTCGCGGCGACCGGTGCGGAACGCGGCCATGCCGTCGTGCAGCGCCGGGGTCGGTACCCCGTCGCTCATCGGGTCGCCGGTCCACCCGAAGCTGAGGTATTCGAAGCCTTTCGGCAGGAGCAGCAGGGGCAGGCCGGTGGTGTGGTCACGAACGGGCGCGAGCGGCCCGTAGTCGGGGCTGTGCGGCCGTCGCGGGCCGCGGTCGTGCGCCTCGGCCGCGCGGGCGGCGAGTGCCTCCAACGGCGCCAACGCGGCGGCGCCGGCAGCCGCCGCGGCACCGCCGAGCAGGGCGCGCCGGCCGAGACCGGACTCGGTGTCGGTCATGGGGAGCCCTCCTTCCGGCCATGACGCTGCTCCCCGCAGCCAACCGTCAAGGAGGTACACAGAGAACATCCGGCCGTCGGGCCGATGAATGATGTGGAACACCCCCTCGGGGAGATCGACGGGGTGTGCCGGGGTCGCGGGCGGGACACGGGAAGCGTCTTCGCCCTTGCGCCGCCCGCAACACGTCACACCCCACGGACCGCACGACGACCACGACACCACGGCGCGGCGCGGCGCGGCGCGGCGCGGCGATCAAGGGCATACGCACGTGAACCAGGTCCTGGTGGTGAATCGTGACCTGCATACGTGGCCGCCGGACGCCACCATCGTCGATGATCTTGCGCCCATATGGATTCACTTCTCCGACATAGACCACATCATCGCCACAACAAGCCGCCGGATCGACAGCGGAGCCCGCCCGGGATGGACGGTGAGGACCGGAGCCCCAAGCCCACAACGTTCCCTAAGCTCGCGGAGCCCACCAGCTCCAGACAGGTCTGCGATCTTGACGCCCTACCGTCGCTATCACAACGGTAGGACGTCAAGATTGACAGCGACGAGACTCCCCGCCACCACATGCGCGCGACATCACAGGGACCGCGGACACCCAAGGGCCGAGCTGCGGCAACCCCACTCCACAAGCCGTCCCAAACGTCGTTCTCACTACGTGAGGGATGCCTTGATCTTGGGCGGGTTATGGCCGACGGCGCTACCCTCGAGTCTCATGGAGACGGTCGAGGATTTCGTAGCACGCACCCGTGGACCGGCCATCCCGTACGTGCCTTCCTTCTATCCCTGGGTGTACGCGCACCATTTCATGCGGCTTGAGACAGCGCGGCTGCCCGCCGAATTGGACGCGTCGCCGGTGCCGACCGGGATCGCGGGGGCGATGAGCCTGATCCGGCGCTGGTGCGATGCGACCGGCGAGGATCCCGATCAGGTGGCCCGCCTGCTGGCCGACGCCTACCTGGAACGTTGGGGCCTGACCCCACCAGCCGAGCAGGCTATCGTCACCCGCAGGCTATCGTCACCCACCAGCCCACCCCATGATCAAGGCGTCCTTCAAGTCGCTAGAACGACTTGAAGGACGCCTTGATCATGGGGTTAGGCGGGTTGGGGTTGGTGGCCCAGCCACAGGAGGATCGCCTCGGACTGCCGGCGGACCTGCAGCTTGGCGTAGATGCAGCTGAGGTTGTTGCGCACCGTCTTGCCGGTCAGCCCGAGGTGCTCGGCGATCTCGATGATCGTGTGGCCGGTGACCAGCAACTCCATGATCTGCCGCTCGCGCGGGGTCAGGTTGCTGGTCTGTACCGGCGCGGGCGGCGTGCCGATCGGCAGTCGCTGCACGTGCCGCAGCAGGGCGGTGGCCGCGGCCGGGCTCAGGCAGCTCTCCCCCCGCGCGGTGGTGATCACGGCACCCACCAGGCAGAACTCCGGCGTCTGGCTGAGCACGAGGTAGCTCGTCGCGCCATAGTCGAACGCCGTGATCACATCCTGCGCGTCGAAGCGGCGGGCGGCCACGAGCACCGTCGGCATGCTGGTGCCCAGCGTCCGGTACAGCTGGCGGACGTCGTCGGCCGGGCGTTCGCTGTAGACGATGACCACGTCGTCGGTAGCGCGCACGGTGGAGAGATTGCCCGTCACCCGCGGATGCAGGCGACTCAGGCTGGGCGGCTCGGCACCGTCATGACTGACGAGCGAGACGGACAGCGACGGCATGACCACGGTTTCCTCGGCCGCGGACACCAGGCATACCCGGTCATGATCCAATGTGGTCACGCTCGACGGCATGGGCGCGCCTCCTTCTTCCACCGGTAGGTACGGATTCGAGGCGGCACCAAGACTGTGATCCTCGTCACAGTAGATCCGTCGAACCGCTCGCCGCCGCCGCGCGTATATCAGGAGGTACCCGCCATGAGCTGGGAGACCGGCCTGCTGGGTGCCGCCGCTGGCTTGTTGATCGCGATGGTGACCGCCCCGGTGGGCGTGTCCGGCGCGGTGTTCCTACTCCCCGTGCAGTTGAGCGTCCTGCACGTGCCGAGCCCCGCCGTGACCCCGACCAACCTGCTCTACAACGTGGTCGCCGGCCCGGGCGCGCTGCTCCGATACCACCGCGGCGGCCGCCTGCGCGGCCCGCTGACCCGGCTGCTGCTCGCCGGCACCCTGCCCGGCGTCGTAATCGGCGCGGTCATCCGGGTCTACGCCATTCCGGGCGCCCGAGTCTTCCGTCTCGTCGTCGCCGCGGTGCTGCTCCCGCTGGGCCTGTGGCTGTGCGCCCGCGCGCTGCGCCGCGCGCACCCGCCCGCGTCGGCGCCGCTGTCCACCCGCGCCATCGCCGGGCTCGGCCTGGCCGTCGGTGTCGTCGGCGGGATCTACGGCATCGGCGGCGGCTCGATCCTCGGCCCGATCCTCGCCGGCCGCGGCATCCCGGTCACCCGGGTCGCGCCGGCCGCGCTCGCCTCGACCTTCCTGACGTCGGTCGCCGGCGCCAGCACGTACGCGCTGCTGGCGCTCACCACCACCGGGGACATCGCGCCCGACTGGGCGCTCGGCCTGTGCTGCGGCTGCGGCGGCCTGGTGGGCGGCTATCTCGGCGCCCGCCTCCAGCCGCGGCTGCCCGAGCGCGGCCTGCGGCTCCTCCTCGGTGCCCTCGCCGTCGGCCTGGCCCTCCTCTACCTGGCCCAAGCCTCATGATCAGGGCGTCCCTGTAGTAGCGAGAACTACTACAGGGACGCCCTGATCATGAAGGGTCGTAGGCGAGGTTGGGGCGAAGCCAGCGTTCGATGTCGGCGAGGGGCACGCCGCGGCGGGCGGCGTAGTCCGCGGTCTGGTCCCGCCCGATCCGGCCGACGGTGAAGTACCGCGACGCGGGGTGGGCGAAGATCAGACCGCTGACGGCGGCTGCGGGGGTCATCGCGAACGACTCGGTCAGGCCGATGCCGAGCTCCTCCGCGCCGAGCAGGTCGAAGAGCTCGCGCTTCTCGGTGTGGTCCGGGCAGGCCGGGTAGCCGAGCGCCGGGCGGATGCCCCGGAAGCGTTCGGCGTGCAGCTCCTCGATGGCGGGCGCGGCGTCCGGCTCGAACCACTCCCGCCGGGCGCGCAGGTGGATGTACTCGGCGAACGCCTCGGCGAGCCGGTCGGCCAGCGCCTTGACCATGATGGCGCGGTAGTCGTCCTGCTCCGCCTCGTACCGGGCGGACAGGGCCTCGGCGCCGTGCACGGCGACGGCGAACCCACCCAGGTGGTCGCCGGCCGGCGCGACGTAGTCCGCGAGGCAGCGGTTCGCGCGGCCCTCGGGCTTGGCGGTCTGCTGGCGCAGCATCGGCAGCCGCATCCCATCCGCGACGACGAGGTCGTCGCCCTCCGCGTGCGCCGGCCAGAAGCCGTAGACCCCGCGGGCCCGCAACGACCCGTCCGCGATGATCTTGTCGAGCATCGTGTTCGCGTCGTCGAACAGCTCGCGGGCCACCGGCTGGTCCAGGATCGCCGGGTACTTGCCCTTCAGCTCCCAGGCCAGGAAGAGGAACTGCCAGTCGATCATCTCGCGCAGCTCGACCAGGTCGGGCTCGACGGTCCGCGCGCCGGTGAACGCGGGGGTCGGCAGGTCGGTGAAGTCGACCTCCTCCCGGTTGGCGCGCGCCTGGGCCAGGGTGAGCAGCGGCTGGGCGTGCCGGTTGGCGTGCTGCTCGCGCAGCCGCTCCTGCTCGATCCGGTTGGCGGCGTCGAGGGTCTGCGCGCGGGCGGCGTCGAGCAGGTCGGACACCACGCCGACGACCCGGGACGCGTCGAGCACGTGCACGGTCGACCCTTCGTACGCGGGCGCGATCCGCACCGCCGTGTGCTGCTTCGAGGTGGTGGCGCCGCCGACGAGCAGCGGCAGCCGGATGCCGCGGCGCTGCATCTCGGCGGCGACGGTGACCATCTCGTCCAGCGACGGGGTGATCAGCCCGGAGAGGCCGATCGCGTCGGCGTCCTCCGCGACGGCGGTGTCCAGGATCTTGGCCGCCGGGACCATCACGCCCAGGTCGACGACGTCGTAGCTGTTGCAGCCGAGGACCACGCCGACGATGTTCTTGCCGATGTCGTGCACGTCGCCCTTCACGGTGGCGAGCACGACCTTGCCCTGGCCCCGGCCGCCGGCCTTCTCCTTCTCCATGTACGGCTCGAGGTAGGCGACCGACCGCTTCATGACCCGCGCGCTCTTGACCACCTGCGGCAGGAACATCTTGCCGGCGCCGAACAGGTCGCCGACCACCTTCATGCCGTCCATCAACGGCCCCTCGATGACGTCGAGGGGCCGCGGCAGCAGCTGGCGCGCCTCTTCGGTGTCGTCCTCGACGTAGTCGACGATGCCGTGCACCAGCGCGTGCTTCAGGCGCTCGGCGACCGGCGCGTCGCGCCACGAGAGGTCGATCTCGCGCTTGGTGCCGGAGCCGGTGACCGTGGACGCGAAGGTGACCAGCCGGTCGGTGGCGTCCGGCCGCCGGTCGAAGATCACGTCTTCGACCAGCTCCAGCAGGTCGGCGGGGATGTCCGCGTAGACGGCGAGCTGGCCGGCGTTGACGATGCCCATGTCCAGCCCGGCCCGCACCGCGTGCAGCAGGAACGCCGAGTGCATCGCCTCGCGCACCACGTCGTTGCCGCGGAACGCGAACGACAGGTTCGAGATGCCGCCGCTGGTGCGCACACCGGGGCAGCGCTGCTTGATCAGCGGCAGGGCGTCGATGAACGCCTTCGCGTACCCGTTGTGTTCCGCGATGCCGGTGGCGACGGCCAGCACGTTCGGGTCGAAGATGATGTCTTCGGGCGCGAACCCGGCCTTGCCGACCAGCAGGTCGTAGGCGCGGCCACAAATCTCGACCTTGCGCTCGGTGGTGTCGGCCTGGCCCTGCTCGTCGAAGGCCATGACGACCACGCCGGCGCCGTAGCCGCGGATGATGCGGGCCTGCTCCAGGAACGGCTCCTCGCCCTCCTTGAGGCTGATCGAGTTGGCCACGCCCTTGCCCTGCACGCACTTCAGGCCGGCTTCGAGCACGCTGAACCGCGAGCTGTCGACCATCACCGGGATGCGGGCCACCTCCGGCTCGGTGGCGATGAGGTTGAGGAACGTGGTCATCGCCTGCTCGCTGTCGAGCAGGTCGGCGTCCATGTTCACGTCCAGCAGGTTGGCGCCGCCGCGCACCTGCTCCAGCGCCACGTCGACCGCGGCCTGGTAGTCGTCGGCCTCGATGAGGCGGCGGAACTTCGCCGAGCCGGTCACGTTCGTCCGCTCGCCGATCATCACGAACCCGGTGTCCGGCCCGATCGCGAACGGCTCCAGCCCGCTGAACCGGGTCGCCCCCGGGTCCACCGGCACCGGCCGCGGCGCGGCGCCGCGCACGGCCTCCGCCACCGCGGCGATGTGCGCCGGCGACGTGCCGCAGCAGCCGCCGACGATGTTGATCAGCCCGGCGCCGGCGAACTCGCCCAGCAGCTCGGCGGTCTGCGCCGGCGTCTGGTCGTAACCGCCGAACGCGTTCGGCAGGCCCGCGTTGGGGTGCGCGGCCACGTACGTGCCGGCGAGGCGGGACAGCTCGGCCACGTGCGGGCGCATCTCGGCCGCGCCCAGCGAGCAGTTCACGCCCACGACCAGCGGCTCGGCCCGCTCGATGGAGCGCCAGAACGCCTCCACGGTCTGGCCAGAGAGGGTACGGCCGCTCAGGTCGACGATGGTGACCGAGATCCACAACGGCAGCTGCGGCGCGACCTCGCGGGCGGCGGCGATCGCCGCCTTGCAGTTGAGCGTGTCGAAGATCGTCTCGATCAGCAGCAGGTCGACGCCGCCCTCGGCCAGCGCCGCGATCTGCTCCGCGTACGCCGCCTTGACCTGGTCGAACGTCACCGCGCGGTACGCAGGGTCGTCGACCCGCGGCGACAGCGACAGGGTGACGTTCAGCGGGCCGACGGATCCGGCGACAAAGCGCCCGCCGAGCTCGTCCGCCGCCTGCCGCGCCAGCTGCGCGGCCCGCAGGTTCATCTCGGGTACCAGCGCCTCCAGGCCGTAATCGGCCTGGCCGATGCTGGTGGCCGTGAACGTGTTGGTGGTGGTGATGTCGGCGCCCGCCGCCAGATACTGCCGGTGGATGTCCAGGATGACATCCGGACGGGTCAGGTTCAGCAGGTCAGGGTCGCCCGTGACGTCCTGGGGATGGTCGTCACCGATCAGGTCGCCGCGATAGTCGGCGGGAGTGAGCTTGGCGCCCTGCAGCATCGTGCCCCAGGCACCGTCGAGGATGGCGATCCGCTCGTCCAACAGCCGCCGCAGTGCACCCAACCCGAACACCTCCGAAAAGTCTCGGAGGCGCCCTTGGTGAGGATGGTGCAGGCCGAGCGTGGCGGGCCTTCGCCCGTTGCAGCGCCTCTCGGCCTGCCATTGAGGATACCGGACCCGGCGCGCCCACCGCTCAAGGTTGAGGCGAAGCCCTCCCCCGCCATGATCAAGGCGTCCCGCAAGTCGGGTGTGGGGCGGGGTGGTCGCCCTGGTGGTGGGGTTTCGGGGGG
>JBBEWH010000038.1:0-66406 GCA_037414955.1 Actinomycetes bacterium KLBMP 9797 | reverse complement strand
CCCCCCCCTTCAACAGGGCGGCCTTCACGTGTTTCGCGCGCGGGGCGGCACGCCTTGATCATGGGTTAGACGGGGGCCGTGCGGGGGGTGCCGACCACGACGGGGGCGATGGTGATCTTGTCGATGTCCGGCGCGTAGGCGTCCGGGTTGCCAAAGACCAGCGACCCGCCCGTGGTGGTGAGCGTGACCGGGATGGTCCGCTCCAGGAAGCTGTTCCAGGCGTACGTGTACCGGAAGTACGCGTACCCCACCTGCTCACCGCCCACCGTGACGTTCAGTCGTCGGTCGACCACCTGCGGGTTGTAGTCGTGCCGGCCGCTCAGCTCGGCGTTCGCGTAGGTCACGGCGATGTTGTAGGCACCGGGCTTGTCGAAGCCACGGCCGCGCGGCACCTCGAACGTGTTGGCCGCGCCGTTGCCCACGTACCCCAGCCCCTTCAGGCCGGACGCGTTGCTGCCCGAGCTGTCGGCGTAGGTCGCGACCGCCGCCGCGCCGTGCCGGACCGCGTCCTCCGCCTCGATCGTGACGGCGTTGCGGTCGGCCGCGGCGGCCCGGGTGGTGGTGAGCTGCTTGAGCAGGATGCCCTTCGTCGAGCGCACCTCGACCTCGTTGATGCCCTGGCTGAGGTGCACGCGCACGGTCGACCGCCAGCCGCCGCCGCGCTCGGTGGCCAGCGCGGCCACCGGCCGGCCGTTCACCGTGAGGGAGAGGTCCGTCGCGCGCAGGCTGTGGTAATCCAGGCGGAGGTCGTAGTAGCCGGTCTCCCAGGCCTGGAGGTACGCGTCGGCGCGGTCCCCGGCGCCGCTGATGTCGGCGAAGCCGCGCGCCCCCGGGATGGCGTAGCTGACCCGCGCGCCGCCCGCATACCGCAGGGTCGAGGCCGGATACGTCGTGGGCTCGCCGTCGGTCACGTCGGTGAGCAGGAACTTGTCCAGGGTGATGTCCGAGTTCGGCAGCACGGCCACACCGTCCACGCTGGACCGGAGGGAGAGCGTGTGCGACCCGGCGGTGAGCGGGATCGTCACCTCGGCGCTGCCGCGGTACTGCCACTTCTGGGTCGAGGTGAGGGCCAGGTCCGCGGTGTACTGCACGGTCGCGGCCGAGGCGCCGTCGACGAAGAGCGCGTGCCGGCCCGGCACCCCGGGCGCGCCGCCGATGACCTGGAAGCGGTACCGGCCATCGCGCGGCACGGTGACCGTCCAGTCGGCCTTGGAGGTGGGCCGGTTGAACGAGCCGACGTCGTGGCTGCCGGAGGCGAGGAACTTCCAGCCGCCGCCGGCGAGCGGGTCCTGCTGGTAGACGGTGGCGTCGGTCAGCGCGGCCTGCTCGGCCTCCACACTGGCCGTCCACACCGGCTCCTTCGCCACGACGCGGTTCTGCGTCGGCGTGATGAGCACCTGGTATGCCGCGTACCGGTCGTAGGTGGGCACGTCCAGGTTGAGGGCGCCGTCGTCGAGCGCGACGCCGTCGAGCGCCTGGATGACGCGCGGCGCGCCGGCGACGCCTTCCGCACCGGACAGCGTGATCTCGCGGACCTCGACGTCGACCCGGCCGCCGAACTGGTTCAGTCCGGCCATCCGCAGCGACACCGGCTTACCGCCGCCTCCATAGAGGACGGTGGCGCGCTTGTTGCGCTTGTCGACGGCCGCGATGCCCTGGAGCGTGTCGACGGTGTTGAGCGCCGGCGGGGTGACCGCGACGGTCTCGCTGCCCTCCAGATCGCCGTACCACTTGAACATCCACCAGCCGGCGTTGGCGGCGTTGGCGCGGGCGCTGTTGTCGCTGAGGTTTCCGGCGTAGTTCCAGTACGCGGTCTGGCCGTCGATCTTCAGGTCCTCCATGATGGACAGCCACTGGACGAGCTGTCCCGGCGTACCCATGTCCCGCAACATCCCCCACTCGGTGACGTTGACGTGCAGCGGCCCGATGCCGAGGTCCTTCTCGAGCTGCCGGTACGCGGCGTAGTTCGCCCGGAAGGTGCTCAGGTTGTTGATGCCGAGTTCGTGCCAGATGAACACGTCGGGCAGTACGCCGTTCGCCTTGGCGTAGCTGAGGATGTCCGCCGAGCGCGCCGGCTGCCAGCGGGTGTCGCCGGGGCCGCCGATCCGGGCGTGGCCGAGGCCGTGCCGCGCGTACACCTCCTGGATCTTGTCGTAGGTGGCCTTCCAGTCCGCGAGGAACGTGTCCTTCAGCGTGGCCCAGTCCCAGTACCAGTTGCCGCCGTCGGGCTCGTTGAACGTGATGAACACGTAGTCCTCGGGCCGCGCCGAGGTGGTCGCGACCGCCTCGGTCACGAACTCGACGACCTCCAGGTAGTCCCACACCCCGTTCGGCGCCTCGACGTAGGTGCCGTCGGCCTGGTTGTAGGTGCGGGTGTCGCCGGGCCGCCGGCCACCGTGGTACGACCAGTCCGGGTAGTAGTCCTGGACGTAGATGTACATGTCCTTGCCGTGCTTGGCGAAGAAGCCGTCCTCCACCTTGATGGCGTCACCGCTGGGGTGCTGGGTGCCGTAGGGCGCCTTCTGCGACGTGTTGGTGATGTGCGCACCGTTGATCAGCGCCTGGGTGGGCGCGCCGTCGTCGC
Organism: Actinomycetes bacterium KLBMP 9797; assembly: GCA_037414955.1. GTDB lineage: Bacteria > Actinomycetota > Actinomycetes > Mycobacteriales > Micromonosporaceae > Phytohabitans. The sequence continues at coordinate 63,822 of JBBEWH010000038.1, read as the reverse complement.
CGAACCCGTAGAGGGTGCCGGTCGCGCCGCCCCGGAACGGGCCGGTCGAGGTGGCGAAGTCCACACCCAGCACGTCAGCGGCGTCGGCGGCGGCAGCGGGGGACGACAGGCCACCCGCCGCGAGCGCGGCGACGACCAACACAGCGAATCTTTTCATGAAGCGACTCCTATTTGACGGCGCCACTGGTGATGCCGGAGATGATCTTTCGTTGGGCGACCGCGAACACGACGACGAGCGGCAGGCTCATGAGAATCACGTACGCGAAGATGAGGTGCCAGTTGTTGAGGTAGAGACCGGCGCTGGCGACCCGGAAGAGGTTGAGCGGCAACGTGTCCAGCCGCCCGCCGACGACGAAGAACGCGTAGAACACGTCGTTCCACACGTAGAGGCAGATGAGGATCGTGGCGGTGGCGAGCACCGGCCGCAGCATCGGCAGCACCACCCGCCGGAACACCGTGAACGGCCCGGCGCCGTCGATCTGCGCGGCCTCCTCCAGCGACGCCGGGATCGTCCGGACGAAACCGGTGACGAAGAAGACCACAGTGGACATGTAGATGCCCATGTAGACGCCGATCATCCCGATGGCGGTGCCGGCGAGCCCGAGCTGGCGCAGCAGCAGCACCACGGTGACCACCGCCGGTGGCAGCACGATGCCGCTGATGGCCAGCGCGTACAGGGCCGCGGTGAGCCGGCTGACCCGGCGGGCCAGCACCCAGGAGGCCATCGACCCGAACGTGAGCACGCCGAACACCGTGGGCACCACGATGAGCAGGCTGCCGAAGAACGCGGCCGGCACCTCGCCGTCCGTCCACACCTGACGGAGGTTGGCCCAGAACTGCCAGTCGGACGGCAGCGACAGGTCGGGGTTGAGCGCCTCGCCCTGCGATTTGCCGGCGGTCACGATGACCAACCACAGCGGCACTCCGATGAGGACCACCACCAGGATCGTGGTGACGACCGGCTGCAATCGGCGCCAGATAGCGAGGTCGCTCATAGCACTCTCTCCCGCCGCCGCAACACGTAGATGACCGGGAACGCCAGGAACGCCACGAGCAGGAAGAGCACCAGGCTCATCGTGGTGGCCTGCGCGAAGAGGCCCTGCCCGAAGGTCCGGTAGATGAAGATGTTGAGGATCTCCGTGGTCCGGGCCGGCCCGCCGCCGGTGGTGGCCTGCACGATGTCGAAGCCGTTCATCGAGCCCAGCAGCGCGGTGGCGACGTTGAACGTGACCGCCGGCGCCAGCAGCGGCGACCGGACGGACCAGAACGTGCGCCAGCGGGACGCGCCGTCGATGCGCGCCGCCTCCAGGACGTCCTCCGGGATCGTCTTCAGGCCCGCGAGGTAGATGAGCATCGACAGGCCCATCCACTTCCACGCGTGGATGACGGCCACCACGACGATCGTCCACGTGGTGTCGCCGAGCCACGCGTAGTCGAACGGGTGCCGCACCAGCGCTTCGATCGCCTGGTTGAGGCTGCCCTCGGGCTTCAGCAACGCCTGGAAGATGTACCCGACGGCGAGCGCGGACATCAGCACCGGGATGAGGAAGAAGACCCGGGCGAGCCGGTTGAACCAGGTGTCCCGTTCCAGCAGCACGGCCAGCCCGAACCCGAAGAGGTTCTGGAAGATGGCCACCAGCACCGCGTAGACGACGGTGATCCGCAGCGCGCGGAAGAGCGTGCCGCTGGAGCCCAGTTCGGTGAAGTTGTCGAAGCCGACCGGGTTGATCTGGCTCTTGAACCCCGACCAGTCGGTGAAGGCGTACACGAAGTTGAAGACCGTCGGCAGGAAGAAGAAGACGAGCAGGATCGCGAACGCCGGCGCCATGAACCACATCGGATGGGTCCGGCGGTTGATCGCGCCGGTGGCGCGCCGCCGGGCGCGCGCCGGCGTGGGCGGCGGCGGGGTGACCCGCTCCAGCGTGGTGCTAGACATACCGACTCCTCCAGCGGGTCGGGCACGACCGAAGCCGCGCCCGACCCAAGAAACTCAGAACCCGGGGGCCCCAGCCGCCTTGGCGAGCTGCGCGAACTGCTGCTGCGTGGCCTCGGCCACCTGCTCCGGCGTCATGGTGCCGGTGATCATGTCAGCGAGGTTGATGTACAGGTCGGGGTTGGCGATCGCGAGGGCCTGCATGGAACCGACCGAGGTCGGCAGCGCCTCGTGCACCGCGAGCAGCGCCTGCGGTACGCCCGCCGGGTTCGCCACGCCGGTCTCCAGCGACACCGTGTTGCGGTCGGTGATGAAGTCCTGGTAGCCCGGGCCCATCCAGTACGCGAGCAGCTGCCGGGCGGCGGCCTCCCGCTTCGCGTCGCCGGTCTTGAAGGCCACGAGCGCGTTGGACTGGTCCGGGATGAACGTGCCGACGTTGCCGGACGGCGAGATCGGGAAGAACCCGATCTTCTTGTCGAGCGTGGCGGTGTCGGCCGTCGCCTGGAGCTGGCCGAAGAACGAGTTGACCTGGACCACCATGGCGGCCTGGCCCGCGAGCAGCGCGGCGCCCTGGTCCTCGAACTTGGCGGTCTTGATGTTGCTGTTGAACAGCCCCTCGTCGATCAGGGACTTGTACTTCTTGATCGCGTCCAGGATGGTCGGGTCGGTGAACTTGGCCTCGCCCTTGTTGACCTTCTCCCAGAGCCCGGCCTTGGCGGCGTCGGCGAGCAGCACCTGCACCCACCACTGGGTGCCCCACCGGTCGGCGGCCATCTCGTAGAACGGCGTGACGCCCTTGCCCTTCAGCGTGCGGGCGACGGTGACCATCTCGTCGAAGTTCTTCGGCGTCGCCGTGATGCCGTTGGCGGCGAAGACTTCCTTGTTGTAGTAGACGCCCTCGACCGCCGGGCTGGTGATCAGCGCCGCGTACCGGGTGCCGTCCAGGATGCCGGTGATGTCCTTCAACTCCGGCGCGAGCGAAGAGAGCCACGGCGCGTCAGTCAGCGGTTGCAGGTTGGCCTTCGCGTTGATCGCCGTCAGCATGGACGCGGTCGGCTGCCAGAAGGCGAGGTCCGGCTTGTCACCGGTGGCGACCTTGGTCTGGATGCCCTGCTCGTACGGGTCCGGAATGGTGACCACCTCGACGGTGGCGCCGGTCGCCGCCTGGAACCCCTCGATGACCTTCTTCGGCGTGGCGTTGCTGTTCTGGGCGGCCCAGATCGTCAGCTTGACGCCGTCGAGCTTCGCGGTGGGGTCGGCCCACGTGGTCGCGGTGTCGGTGCCGGTCTCCGCGCCCGGGTCGCTGCAGGCCGCGAGCCCGATCGTGAGCGCCGCCGCGGCGGCGACGCTAATCCATCTCTTCATCGTTCATCCTTCGGTGATCTGGAATAGGCGCGCGGCGGCGGGCTCCGCGCTGGTGGGGGTGACGGTCAGCGACCCGGTGTCCGGGGCCCACGTACAGGTCCAGGCGGGCAGCTCACGGGGGTACAACACTTCAATGTGGACGTCCTTGCCGCGCAGGTGCGGCAGGGACAACGGTGGCGCGGACGTGGCGCCGCGGCGCCACACCCCGACGTAGGTGGCGGCGCTCCCGCGCAGAGCGAGGCTCAGCCACGGGTCGTCCCACTCCGGCAGGCCGAGCGGCCAGAGCGGCGTCGCCGCCGCCAGGTCCGCGCGGATGTCCCGGTACGCGCGCACCGCGTCCCGGACGGACGCCATCTGGTCGGCCGCCATCCCGTCGAGCCGGCCGGAGAGGTAGAGGCGGCCGAGCAGCCCGGTGCACATCGCGTACGCGATCTGCTCGTCGGACATGTCCGGCTGCGGGTAGGCCCAGCTGGCCGACTGCTCGGGCAGCAGCGACATCGGGGCGGCGACGGCGACCGGCGGGTACCGCAGGAAGTCCTGCTGATCGCTGGTGGACTGCAACTGCATCCGGGACAGCAGCGCGTAGTCCATGCGCATGGCGCCCGACGCGCAGTTCTCCAGAATCAGGTCGGGGTGCCGGTCGAGGACTCCGTCCAACCACGCCAGGTGGGCGCGGTTGTGGGCCAGCAGCCCGGCGCCGACGCTGTCCGCGTCCAGGTCGGTGCCGGCGCCGGGGTTGATGTTGTAGTCCAGCTTGAAGTAGCCGACCCCCAACTGCTCGACCAGCCGGTCGACCACCTCGTCCAGGTGGGCGACGGCGCCCGGATGGCGCAGGTCCAGGTGGTACCGGCCGTGCTCGACCACCCGGACGCCGTCCCGCTGCAGGAACGCCTCCGGCGGCAGCTTGTCGGCCATCGGGCTGCGCACCCCGATCACCTCCGGCTCCAGCCACAGCCCGGGCACCATGCCGCGCTCCCGGATCCGGGCCAGCACCTCCTCGATCCCGCGCGGGAAGCGGGTCTGCGACGGCTGCCACTCGCCGACGCTGTCCCACCAGGCGGTGCCGTTGTCGTACCAGCCGGCGTCGATGACGAACACCTCCGCACCGGCGGCCGCGGCGGCGTCGATGAGCGGCAGCAGCTTCGCCGTGGTCGGGTCGCCCATCAGCGTGTTCATGTAGTCGTTGAAGATCACCGGCAGCGCGGTCCGGTCCCGGTGGGGACGCACCAGCGCCCGCCGGTGCGCGGTCAACGCGGCGACCGCGCCGTCGAAACCGGTCGCGGACACGGCCACCGACACGGGTACCGTCGTGAAGCTCTCGCCCGGCGCGAGGCGCTGCGCCCACTGGTGGTCGATGTCGGTCGGGCCGGTCAGCGCGACGTAGGCGCCGTCGCGCCGCTCACCCACCTCCCACCGCCACGGGCCGTTGTGCTCGACCTGCCACAGCCAGGCCGGCCCGCCCGCGCGGTGCACCAGCCCGCCGGTCGGCAGGTGCGTCCCGGTGGACCAGGTGCCGGTGCTGACGACCGCGAGTTGGCCGCGCCCGTCCTGGCCGTGGAGGCCCAGATTCAGATCGGGTACGCCGGCGCGCAGCCGCTGCCGGCTCCACCGCCCCTCGCCGAGCCACTCGCTGTCGCCGCGCAGCACGTCGAGGTCGTCGACCGGGTACCCGCCGAAGCCGGCGGCGAACGACGTCACGCCGAGCAGCAGCACCGGCGCCGTGCCGTGGTTGGTCACCTGGGTGCGGACCTGGCAGGCGCTGACCCCCTCGACCGACCGGATGAAGGTCTGGGCGGTCAGGCCGGTCCGCTCGTCGCGCAGGTCGACGCGCAGCTCCCGCCAGTCCCCGTCCCGGGCCTGCACGCTGCCCACGTAGGCCAGCCGCTGGCCGACCGCGGTCTCGGAGAAGCGGTGCGAGGCGCGCCCCCGGCCCTCGCCGGCGACCAGCACCTCCACCAGCGGCTGCCGCATCCGCGGCGGGTCAGGTAGGGCGCCGTCGGTCAGCGTCCGCACCGCGACCGGGCCGTCCGCGGACAGGTCGACGACCAGTTTCAGCGCCGAGTGTCCCCAGACCAGGCTCGTGACGGGTTCCAACAAGATCACTCCACTCGTCAATGTGTTGACGAGTGTGACCGGTCACAAGTCCCAGCGAAAGAGCCCGTTACCGTGTTGTTACCAACACGTGTCCCCATGATCAAGGCGTCCCTCAAGTAGCAATAACAACTTGAGGGACGCCTTGATCATGGGGATTTTGACCGGGCGGACGCGACCACTCACGATGTTGAGGTGACGCGATTCGCTCCGGACCGGCCGCCCAGCATCCGTGACGTGGCAGCGGCGGCGGGGGTGTCCTACCAGACCGTGTCTCGGGTGCTGAACGAGTCGCCCAACGTCAGTGCGCACACCCGGCAGCTGGTCCTCGACGTCATCGAACGGCTGGAGTACCGGCCGAACCGCGCCGCCCGGGCCCTCGGCTTGGGCCGTGCCAACGCCGTGACCGTGGTGACCGCCGACACGATGCTGTACGGCTACGCGTCCACGCTGCAGGGCATCGAAGAGGCCGCCCGGCTCCAGGGTCTGGCGGTCGGCATCCGGGTGGTCGAATCCGACGGGGCCGACGACGTGCGCCACGCCGTCGAGTACGTCCGCGACCCGAGCGCGGGCAGCGTGATCGTGGTCGCCTTCGACGCGGCCGGCGCCGGGGTGCTGCGGGCGCTACCGCCCGACGTGCCAGCGGTGGCCGCCACCGAGGCCGGCGGACTGGCAGACGTGCCGCACACCATGATCTTCCTGGACGAGCAGCAAGCCGCCGCGGACGCGACCCGGCATTTGCTGACGCTGGGACACCGCACGGTGCACCACGTCGCGATCCCTTCCGAGGTCGGCACGAGCGCGCGCCAAGCCGGCTGGCGGGACGCGCTCGGCGAGGCGAAGGCACCCGCCCCAGAGGTGCTGTGGGGTGGCTGGGACCCGCACTCGGCGTACCTCGCAGGCCAGCGACTCGCGGCGGACCCGGAGGTCACCGCGATCCTCTGCGGCAACGACGACACCGCGCTGGCGGTGCGGCGCGCGCTGTACGAGGCGGGTCGGGACGTCCCCGGTGACGTGAGCCTGATCGGTTTCGACGATGTGCCCGGAGCGGCCTACTGGACGCCGGCGCTCACGACCGTTCGGATGGACTTCGCGGCCCTAGGCCGCGCCTGCCTAGCCGCCCTGACCGACGCTCTCCCAGCGCCGGTCGACCTGGCACCCCCCAGCTTGATCATCCGCGAATCCACCGCCCCACCCCACCCCTGAGGCGCACGCCTTTCCCCGCCGATCAAGGGCTTGGGCACGTGGTGGGATCGCCCATCCGGGTGCCCAAGCCCTGACCCGAAACTCGCCCCGGCCCGTGCGCGGACGATGCGGGGGGAAGATCGCGACAACTGTGCGAGAGTTGCCCGCTTCCAGGCGCATCGACACGGCGACAGTCGCACAGTTGTCTCGATCTTGTGCAGTCGCCTCGGCCAGCCGGCGTCGCCCGCGAGTTTCGCTCACCTGCGGACGGCCCGAAGGGCGAGGGCGCATGCCGCATTGATCTTGCGCCAGTCGCGCCAATCCCGCGCATGTCGCATCGATCTCGCTTTCGCTACGACCTTTGTCATGTTCAGGCGATTTGCCCCACGACCACAAGATCAACGCATGGTCTCGACGAACGCACGATCGAGCGGCAGGAACACTCCAGCGGCAGCATCTGCCACCCAGGCCGCCGAGGCCACCGAGGGCACCGAGGGCACCGACGGTCCCGACGGACGACGGCACCGAGGCACCGAGGCCGCTGCGATCAAGGGAATGTGCGTCAATCAAGGGCTCGGGCACGCGGATCGGAGATCAAAGCGTGTGCCCGAGCCCTTGATCGACGAAGGGAAGGCGGAGGGACGGCGTCGGCGGAGGGACGGCGTGGCGGGGGTAGGACAGCGTGGCGGGGGAGGACGGCGTGGCGGGGGGAGGGGATCATGGGCTGTTTGGGGGGAGTTTTTTGGCGGCAAGGGTGTAACGCCGCGCCCCCCGGCCCGCGCGCAACTGACTGGTCACTCAGCTTGCTGATACGCAATTCCCATTCTGCGTATTCCGATCTATCCCCCTAAATCCCTACATAGCGGGTGTCTACGCTCCCGTTCCGTGGCCTTTTGGGCGCTTCTGGTCACGGGAGCGCTCCCGGCGGGCGATACGCGATCACACCCCGGTTCCGGGACGCCACTCCCCGTCCTAAGTTCTCGACGGATACCCGTCGCCCCAGGTCACGCGCCTGTGTGCAGTGGCGTTCACTTCCCATCGCAGCCGCCGGAGGGTGGACTATGACCTCTTCCGCGTCGGGCGCACGTACCCGAGCGCAGTTCTTGCGCTCGTGTCTCGCGCTCGCCGTCCTCGTTCCCATCGGCGTGCTCTTCGGTCAGCTGTGGCAGACGCAGTCCGACCAGCTGTCGTTCGCCGCCAAGGAACGAAACGGCATCGCATACCTCAACAGCCTCAGCCAAGTGACGATCGCCCTGACGGACGCCCAGTCCGCCGCCGTATCGGGTGGCACCGTGGACCAGAACGCCCTCGCGCGGGCGGTGGACGCGGCGAGCGCCATCGACCAGCGGCTCGGCGGCGAGCTGCGGACCAACGACCGGTGGTCCGGCCTGCGCGCCAAGATCGAGGCGCTGCCGAGCACGGCGAGCGACCCGCACGCGTCCTACACGGCCTACGGTGAGGTCACCGATCTGCTGCTCGCCCTCTACGGCAAGGTGCGGGAGAACTCCCAGCTCATCCGCGACCCGGACGGTGACACCTACTTCCTGCAGGACGGCGCGGCCGAGGAACTGCCGGAGGCGGTCATCGCCGCCGGACGCTTCACCGACCTGGTCGTGATGGCGAACGCCGAGCCGCACCAGGATCACCAGCAGGAAGCCCTCAGCGGGCTCGCGGCGGCCCGGCAGGACGTCCTGGACCCGGCCGGCGACCTCACCGACGACCTGCAGTCCGCGGTGGACAGCACGAACAGCCGGAACCTCGGTGGCAACCTGCTCAGCCGCCTGGACCGGCTGAACCGGAGCATGGACACGCTCGCCGCGTCGGCCGGCACCCTCGACGGCGAGGACGCCCTGCCCCGGGCGGACCAGGTCAAGGCCGCCCGGACCGAGGTGCAGGCCGCCGCGACCGACCTGTCCACCGCGATCCTCGCCGAGCTCGACACGCAGATCGCGCAGCGAGCCGACGGCCTGCGTACCCAGCGGTGGATCTCGATCGGCGCCGTCGCCCTGGCGATCCTGCTGGCCGTGACGCCGGCGATCGCCGCCCTGACCGGCCGCCGACGGCGGCAGCCCACGCCGTCCGGCGGCGGCATGACCGGCGTGCACGGCGTGCCCGCGACGGTGCCGACCGAGTGGGAGCGGGCCGGTGCTGCTCGCTAGGTTAAGGATCCGGGGCAAGCTGGCCGTCCTGGTCCTCATCCCGCTGATGCTGGTGGCAGCGCTGACGGTTCCGCTGGTGATCAACCGCGCGGATCTGGCGAGCCGAGCGGCGGACACCGCGCGTTCGGTCAGCCTCGCGAGCGACGTCGGCGCCGTCGTCGATGACCTCCAGCAGGAACGCCTGCTGTCGGTCGGTTACCTGCTCGGGGTCGTCGACCATGGCCAGTTGACGCTCCAGACCACCACGGTCAGCGACCGGATCGCCGACCTGCGGGCCGATCTGGGCGGCGACCTGCCGGCCGGCGTCGTCACCGCCGTCGACGCCGTCCGCACGCTCACCGCCCTGCGCTCGGGAATCCTCAGCAAGTCCGTGCGCACCGACGCGGTGATGGGCGGGTTCGACACCGTGATCACCGGGCTGATCGACGCGCTGCGCCTGCTGGACAACATCGACGTGGCCACCGACGAGGGGCGCCAGGTGGTCGCCCTCGACGCCGTGCTGCACATGAACAACCTGATGAACGCCGGCGCGGCGTACCTGGTGATGATGGTGGGCGAGCGGGGCAACGCGGCCGCGACCACCGGCTACCTCGCCAACCTCGCCAAGCTCCAGGCGGTCCTAACCCGCTTCACCGGCTACGCGACCAACGAACAGAACTCGCTCTACACGCTCGTGGGGCAGGCCTTGGACAGCCGGCTCGGCACCGACTTCTCCACCCGCTTCCTCGCGAACCCGGCGCAGCTTCTCGGCCGGTTCAACCTGACAGAGCTGTTCCCGTCGATGGAGTCGTTCATCATCCTGGGCCGGTTCGTCGAGCGCAAGATCGTCACGGACGTGACCGCGCTCGTCGCCGCGCAGGAGCGGACGGTCCTGACCACGGCGTACGTCGTGATCGCCCTGGCGCTGCTCGTGCTCCTCGCGGTCGTGCTGCTGAGCATCGCGGTCGCCCGTGCGGTCGCCCGCCCACTGATCCGGTTGACCCACTCCGCCGAACGGGTGGCCACGGTCGCCGAGACCGAGCTCCTGCGGGTCGCGGACGAAGACGCCGGCGACGAAGCCGAACCGATCCACCTGGAACCCGTCGACGTGCAGTCCAACGACGAGATCGGCGACCTCGCGCGGGCCTTCGACCGGGTCCAGCTGACCGCCGCCCGGCTCGTCGAGCGGCAGGTCACCAGCCGCCGCAACGTGGCGCAGATGTTCGGGCACGTCGGCCGCCGTACCCAGAACCTGGTCGGCCGGCAGCTGGCCATCATCGACCGCCTGGAACAGCAGGAGACCGAACCGTCGCGGCTGCAGCACCTGTACCGCCTCGACCACGTGTCCAGCCGCCTCCGCCGGAACGCGGGCAGCCTTGTCGTGCTCTCCGGCACCGCCAGCGCGGCCGGCGCCGGAGCCGCCGACGAGCACACCAGCCCGCTGGCGCTCGCCGACGTGGTCCGGCTGGCGCTCGGCGAGATCGAGGAGTTCACCCGGGTCGACGTCCAGGTGCCGCCCGGCGCCGCCGTGGCGCCCGCGGTCACCGGTGACCTGGTGCTGCTGCTCGCCGAGCTGATGGAGAACGCGACGGTGTTCTCGCCGCCGCATACCCGGGTCACGGTGTCGGCGGTCTCCCCCACCGTCGCCGGCCAGGGCGCCCGGCTGCGGATCGTCGACCAGGGGCTCGGCATGTCGCCCGAGCGGCTGGCCGAGGAGAACACCCGGCTGGCCGGCCGGGAACGCCTCGACCTCGCGCCCACCGAGGTGCTCGGGCTCTTCGTGGTCGGCCGGCTCGCCCGCAAGCACGGGCTGGGCGTAGCGCTGTCGGAGACGCCGGGCGGCGGCGTGACCGTCACCATCGACATCCGGCCCGAGCTGCTGGTGCCCGGCGCGCTGCAGCCACCGGTACCCGCGGCTCTGCAACTGGCGCAACCACCGCGGCCGTCGCAGCCCGCGCGCGGCCTGGCGTCGGTGCGGCAGCTGCACACGCCGCCGCTGCCGGCCGGGGAGCCGCCGATCGACCGGGCCGTGGCCCGGGCGATCGTGGCCACCACCGACCAGGAGGCGGCGCTCAACGTCGTCGCGCTGGACCGGGCGACCCGCACCCTCGGAAACGGCCGGCCGTGGAACGCGTTCGCGCCGTCGCGTCACCCGTCGGGCCCGGTGGCTCCGGCGGCTCCGCCGCCACCGGCCACGCCGCGGGTGGTTCCGGGGGCGCTGCGGCAGCGGGTACCCGGTGCGCAGTTGCCCGACGGTGTGGCGGCGACGCCGCCGCCGGTGGCCGGCGAGGCCGCGGCCGGTGGCGACGCCGCGTCGGCCCGCGCGCTGTTCGAAGAGTTCGAAGCGGGGGTACGCCGAGCGCAGGCGACCGACGTCCCGGCGGCGAATGGGGTACCGGCCGCGAATGGGGTACCGGCGGCGGCCGAGATGCCGGTCGCGGGCGCGAAGCCGGCCGCGATCGAGATGACCGCTGTCATCCACATGCCGGCCGTGGTCGAGAAGCCGCCGGTGGTCGAGAAGCCGCGGCGGCCTCTGGTGATCGATCAGCCCGCGGCCATCGATGCGCCGGTCGCCATCGCAGCGCCGGTCGCCATCGAGAAGCCAGCCGTCATCGAGGCGCCGAAGCCCGGGCCGCGGCCGGGGCTCACCCGCCGCGTGCCGGGGGCCACGCTGCCGACCTCGCTCCCGCCCCCGCGAGCCGCACGGACGCTGCCCGATCAGTGGTCACCGGATCCTGAATCGGCCCGTGACCTGATCGAGGAGTTCGAGTCGGGCGTCGCCCGCGCCCTGCAGGAAGGACCACAATCACCATGAGCAGCTCACTCCAGCTGAGCCCCGAGGCACAGACGTTCAACTGGCTCCTGGATTCGTTCACGTCCAGCACCGCCGGCGTCCGTGAGGCGATCGCGGTCTCCTCCGACGGCCTGCTGATGGCCATGTCGAACATCGCCGACAAGGCCAACGCCGAACGCCTCGCCGCCGTGGTCTCCGGTCTCACCAGCCTCGCCGGCGGGGCCGCGAGCTGGTACGCCCTCGGCGGGCTGAACCGGGTGGTGATCGACCTGACCGGCGGGTACCTGCTGGTGACCGCGATCAGTGCCGGATCGGTGCTCGGCGTGATCGCGGACCGCTCGGCCAGCCTCGGCGCGGTCGCGTACGAGATGACGCTCTTCGCCAGCCGGGCGGGCGGCGCTCTCAGCCCTCGCCTCATCGCCGAGCTGAAGAACGCCGCGCTGTCGTGACGCCGACGTCGCCCGAGGATGGGCCGGCGCCGCCTCGGATCCGGCCGTACCTGGCTTCCGCCAGCCTGGGACCGTCGCCGGTGCCGGTGCCCGGCGGGCTACCCACCGGCCTGCGGCCGTTCGTCCTCACGTCCGGCCGGGTCGACGGCGTCGACCCGGACATCAGCCTGGAGACGCAGGTGACCGCGCGGCCCGACGGGCCGGTGCGCGCCGGCCTGCCGATGTCCAGCCTGGTGCCCGAACTACGCGCCATCATCACGCTGTGCGCCGAGCCGATCTCCGTGGCGGAGATCTCCGCACGAACCCGGCTCCACCTCGGCGTCACCCGGATCCTGGTCGGCGACCTGCGCGCCGCCGGCTACCTGGACGTACACGTGCGGGACACCGCACGCCCCGACACCGACACCATCATGCGAGTGATCCATGGACTTCGTGCCATCTCCTAACGCCGTGCCGATCCCGGTCAAGATCGTGGTGGCCGGCGGCTTCGGTGTGGGCAAGACGACGACGGTCGGCGCGATCAGCGAGATCGCGCCGCTGACCACCGAGGCCGAGATGACCTCCGCGGCGGCCGACATCGACGATCCCGGGCCGGCGACCGGCAAGACCACGACGACGGTCGCGATGGACTTCGGCTGCGTCACCATCGACCGCGGCATGAAGCTGTACCTGTTCGGTACGCCGGGGCAGGCGCGCTTCGGGTTCATGTGGGACGACCTCGCCCACGGCGCGCTCGGCGCGCTCGTGGTCGTCGACAGTGGACGGCTCGACGACTGCTACCCCGCCGTGGACTACTTCGAGCGGCTCAAGCTGCCGTTCGTGGTCGCGGTCAACGCGTTCGACGGCCGGTTGAGCCACGACCTCGACGCGGTCCGCTGGGCGCTGGCCATCGACGAGCGCGTCCCGGTCGTCGCGTTCGACGCCCGCAACCGCCTGTCCGTCCGCGACACCCTGCTGGTCCTCCTCGACCAAGCCCTCGCCCGCGCCGTCTCATGATCAGGGCGTCCGTCACGTCGTCACAGCGGCGTGACGGACGCCCTGATCAGGGGGTGATCCGCGCGGCGCGCTCAGCGCAGCGATGCGTTGAGCGGCTTCAGCAGATAGTCGTCCGCTTCGGTATTCCACTGTAGATCGACGCCACCGTTGGTGGCGGCCGCTTTGCAGAACTGGAGGAAGCTGCGGTAGCCCAGCTTCTTCTCGCTGAAGTCGGGCCGCGCCCGACGAAGCTGGTTCTTGAGGCCGGACAGCGGCACCGCCCCGTCGCCTCCGGCCAGGTCCGCGACCACGGAGCGGAGCAGCGCGAAAGCCTCCTCCCGATCGCCGTGTTCGGGCAGGGAGACTCCCGGATCGCCCTTGGAAGGGCCGTCGGTCAACTCGATCACGTTGCGATCCGCGAGGTGCCGCAACAGCTCTCCGAAGGTGCGGAACCCGTAGTCGGACTCGCTGAAGGTCGGATCCTTGCGCAGCAGGGTGCGCTTCATCGTCGAGGCGGTCACGTCGCCGCTGGCGCTGCCCTGAAGACCGGCGACGGTCTGGGCCACGAGGACGGCGAGCGAATCGACGTCGCGGGCCGGCTCCTCAGCCGGCTGTGGCTCGGGCTCCTGCTCGACCTGCTCGACCCGCCGTGGGCTGGGCTCGGGCACCGGGGCGGGCCGGCCGCGCGCGCCGCGCCCCGAGGGGATGTCGACGCCTTCGAGGCGGTCGTAATAGAGGAACTCGTCACACGCCGGCGGGAGAAGCGCCGATGTCGACTTCTCGACGCCGACACCGATGACGCGCTTGTTGAGCTCGCGCAGCTTGTGGACCAACGGCGTGAAGTCGCTGTCGCCGGTGCAGATCACGAACGTCGAGATGTAGCCGCGCTCGAACGCCAGCTCCACGGCGTCGACGGCCATCTTGATATCGGCGGCGTTCTTCCGCGACGCGCCCATGCGCTGGGGAATCTCGATGAGCTCCACATGAGACCGGGTGAGCATCCGGCGGTCCTCGTCGAAGAACGACCAGTCCGCGTACGCCCGGCGGACCACCACGCGCCCCCGCTCGGCGAGCGCGTCCGCGATGGGCCGGAAGTCGAACGCGGTGCCGCGCCGGTTGTCCCGTGCTCCCAACGCGAGATTCTCGTAATCGAGGAACAGGGCGATGCGGTCTTCTTGATCCACGCGATCAGCCTACGCTCGGCGGCCGCGCAGCGCTCCCTTCCGCAATCGTACATATGTTCGATCGGCGGGTCGGTGACCGCAGATTGTGCTCGAGAACGGGAACACGCCACCCCACGGGCCGGTTGTACCTGGTGGTCGAAGGTTTCTGTGTTCGTGGTTTACCCCTCACGCTCGCGGATTGCTGCGAGCGTGCCGCCGTTTCTTGCCTGAGATGGTGCGGTATCGCCGCCGTGACAGCCGGCCTGCGAGCCGCGACGCGGTTCGCATCCCCACTCATGCAAGGAGACATCACAGATGGCCCAGGGCACTGTGAAATGGTTTAACGAGGACAAGGGCTTCGGCTTCATCATGGTCGACGGCGGAGGTAAGGACGTCTTCGTCCACTTCTCCGCCATCCAGTCGAGCGGCTTCCGGAGCCTGAACGAGGACCAGCGGGTCGAGTTCGACATCACCCAGGGCCCCAAGGGCCCGCAGGCGGAGTCCGTCAAGGTCCTCTAAACCCCCCGAGTCCTGCAGCCCCTCATCCAGCACCTGGTGGGGGGCTGCAGCATGATCAAGGCGTCCCTCATGTCGTTAGAACGACGTGAGGGACGCCTTGATCATGCGGGGCGGCCCTGGGTACGTCAGGGGGTCAGTTGGAGTCGGTAGAGGGTCAGAGCAGCCAACGAGGGGGCGTCCACGATCTGCCCCGAGCGGATCATCTCGGAAATCTCCGCGTCCGTGCAGGCGCGATGGATCATGTCCTGCTCACTGGCCTCCCGATCCGGGTCGCCCTCCGTGAGGTCGGTCGCGAGATAGACGTCGAACCCCTGGGTCGAGAAACCGTACGCTTCGAACAGATGCCCAAGATGGCTCATTGAGGCCGCGCGCAGGCCGGTCTCCTCAGCCAGCTCCTGACGAGCGAGCGCAACCTGATCTCCGTTGGCGCCGCTGCCCCAGCTACCCTGCGGAAACTCCCACGCCCGCCGTCCGACCGGATATCGGAACTGCTCCACCAGCCAGAACCCGTCCCGCCAGCGCGGCAGAACCAGCGCGAAGTCCGGTTTCTCGACCACCCCGAAAACGCCGGGGCTGCCGTCCGGACGCCTGATCTCGTCCTCGCGGACGACCATCCACGGATTGCGGTACACGACCCGGCTGGATATCCGTTCCATCACATGATCATCTCACCGTGGGCAACCGCGTGGCGTCCCACCAGGTCGGATCGTGGGCCGCCAGGAGGCCAGCCGAGCCACGAACAGCGCCGGACGCGCTCGTTCCATCCGGACCGCGTCGGTGGCCAACGCACGAAACGGCCCCTCAGAGATTCTCTGAGGGGCCGTTTCCCTTGTAGCGGGGACAGGATTTGAACCTGCGACCTCTGGGTTATGAGCCCAGCGAGCTACCGAGCTGCTCCACCCCGCGTCGGCTTGTTAACAGTAGCGCACGGTCCTCCGTACCTGCAAAACGGCCCCCACACGAGGTGCCCCTCCATGATCAAGGCGTCCTTCATGTCGCTCTAGCGACGTGAAGGACGCCTTGATCATGGAGACGGGGTTAGCCGCCGGGGGTGGGGCTTACCGAGGCGCCAGGGGTTGGAGTACCGCTGGGTGCCGGTGTGGCAGGGGTGCCGTTGCCGGTGCCGCCGGCCGCGTTCAGGGCGGCCTGGAACTGCGACATCGCGTCGTCGAACGCCTTCAGCGCCCGGCCCTCGCGCTCGAAGTCGCCCGCCGTACGGGCGGCCTTGACCTCGGCCCACGCCTTCTCCACCGCGTCCGCCGCCGCCGCGAGTGCCGGCGTCAGCGTCTGGCCGGTGTTGCCGGAGCCCGCTGGCGGTGGATTGGTCTGCCCGGCCGGCGGCTGCTGGCCGCCCTGCTGCGCCTGTTGCACCAACTGTCTGACGCCGTCGGTCACGGAGTTGGCGAGCACCACGTACTGGCCGCCGTCACCGTAGGACATCAGCACCTTCTGGAGCACCGGATACGCGTTTTCCTGGTTGCTCTGCACGTAGACCGGCTCGATGTAGAGCATGCCGTTGCCGAACGGCAGCGAGAGCAGGTTGCCGTAGAGCACCTGGGCCCGGTTGGACGACTCCAGCAGGTTCAGGTCGGTGCGGATGGTGTCCTTGGTGTTGGTCATCCGCTGGTGCACCTGCACCGGCCCGGAAATAGCCGTCTGGTCGGGCAACTCCAGCACCGACAGCTGCGGTCTACCGTCCACGTAGGAGGCCGACATGAGCGCGGCGAGGTTCTGCCGGCCGGTGGGTGTGACCGCCGACGTGAGTTGGAACCGCGCCTCGTTCTGGCCGGGCAGTTGGGTCAGCAGGTAGTACGGCGGCTGCTTGACCCCGGCGTCCGGGTTGTCCGGCGCGTTGGGCACGTCCCAGAAGTCCGAACCGGAGAAGAAGTCGCCCGGATCCGTGACGTGGTACTTGGCCAGCAGGTTGCGCTGCACCTTGAACAGGTCGGCCGGGTACCGGAAGTGCGCGGCCAGGTCGGCCGGGATCTCCGCCTTGGGCACCACCAGGTCGCCGCCGAACGCCTGGTTCCAGGCCTTGAGGACCGGGTCGGTGTCGTCGAACTCGTAGAGCTTGACCGTGCCGTCGTACGCGTCGACGGTGGCCTTCACCGAGTTGCGGATGTAGTTGACGTCTTCCCGGGCGAGCTGGAACGTGCCCGCACCGGTCAGCTCGTCACGGGTCTCCGCCTGGAGGTTGATGCGCTCCGCGTACGGATACGTGCCGGCCGTGGTGTAGCCGTCGAGGATCCAGGTAATCCGGCCGTCCACGACCGCCGGGTACGGGTCGCCGTCGATGGTGAGGAACGGCGCCACTTTCTCCACGCGGTCACGCGGGTTGCGCACGTACAGCAGTTTGGAGTCGTCGTTGACCGCGTCGGAGAGCAGGAAGTTCGACTCCCGCTCCTTGACCGAGTAGAGCAGCCGCCGCATGAACGAGCCGATCTCGACGCCGCCCTCGCCGTCGTACGTGTAGTACTGGCCCTCGTCGCCGCTGGTGCCGAGCGGACGGTCGAACTCGACGTGCCGGTTCTCGTCCTGCTGCCCGACGATGGCGTAGTCGGCGCCCTGCTGGCCCATCTGCTCGCCGAAATAGACCCGCGGCTGCTTGACCTGGAGCTGCTCCTGCGGCGAGGAGCAGGTCTCCCCGGTCTGCTCGCCGAGGAAGCCGGAGACGAAGTACGGCTGCCCGCCGCACACCACCTGGTTGGCGGGCGCGGCCACCAGGCCGTACCCGTGGGTGTAGACGCTGTGGCGGTTGATCCAGTTGCCCTGCTGCTCGGTCAGCTCGCCGTAGTTGATCTCCCGGATGCCCACGACGTAGTCCTGGGTCTTCCCGTTGATCGTGTATCGGTCGATGTCGAGCTTCTCGCCGAAGTCGTAGAACCCGCGCACCTGCTGGAGCTGGGTGTACGTCTGGGAGACCAGCGCGGGGTCGAGCAGCCGGATGTTGGGCACGATGGACGTGTCGGTCGCCAGGTTGGCCGGCGGCACGAGGTTGTTCGCCCCGTACGCCGTGCTCGCCGTCTGCGCGATCCCGAACGCGTCCCGGGTGGCCGTGATGCTGCGCTCGATGTACTCGCGCTCCTTGTCCCGGACGCTCGGCTTGACCTCGAACGTCTGCACCGCCCACGGGTAGATGCCGCCGATCGCGACCGCGGAGATGCCGAGCAGGCCGAGCGAGACGCCGGGCCAGACCAGGTTGCGCATCACCGCGTTGGAGAACACGATGATCGCGATCGCCACCACGACCGAGATGTAGGCGAGGATCTCCTTGGCCGGCAGCAACGCGTTGATGTCGGTGTAGCCCGCGCCGTACAGCCGGGTGCCCTCGTTGTAGGCCAGCAGCAGGGCGCGCCGGTCCAAGACGTACGCGATCGCCTTGAGCAGGACGAACACCGCCACCAGCGAGGTGAGGTGGGCGCGCGCGGCGGCCGTCATCCGGTCGCCGATGCCCTGCAGCCGCACGCCGCCGAAGACGTAGTGCACGGCGAGCGCGCCGATCACCGACAGCACGACGGCGGTGAAGCCGACGCCGAGCAGGTAGCGCCAGAACGGGTACTCGAAGACGTAGAACCCGACATCGATCTTGAACTCGGGATCGGTCACCCCGAACGGCTGCGAGTTACGGAAGAGCATCCACTGGCTCCACCGGCCCTGCGCCGAGAGGCCGGCGAAGAGGCCGATGAGGCCCGCGAGCAGCGCGATCCAGGTGCCGATCCGCGGGCTGAGCACCATCCGGTACCGCTCCAGTGTGGCCTGCTCCGCCGAGTGTGGACGCAGCAGCGGCCGGAGCCGGTAGGCGAGATAGAGATTGCCGCCCACGATCACGGCCATCGCCAGACCGATCGCGAGGAACAGCAGGATCCGGGTGGTGAGCACGCTGCTGAAGACTTCGGTGAATTCGACCTCGTCGAACCAAAGCCAGTCGGTCCACGCTTCGACCGCCCAGCCCATCAGCGTGAAAAGCAGGAACACCCCGATGAGTACGCCGACCGTGACGCGACCGCGTCGGCTCATCCTCGGGAGGGGGCTACTACGCATGACCACGGCAGGCTCCGCACATTACAAGTTAGGGTCCGATCCGTTCCGATCAGGCCACCTACAGTACGGGGTGAACCTGGACACCATTAGCAGAGCCCCGGCTGTCCCCCGGCACGCAGGGTCTCCAGGGCGGTCAGCGCCTCCTTGATGGTGCCGACCTTCACCAGCGGCAGCCCCGGCTGCGCGTTGTTCTTCGCCTCGGCGCAGTTGTCGGCCGGCGTGAGGAACACCGTCGCATCCGCCTCCTTGGCGCCGATCAGCTTCTGCGCGATGCCGCCGATCGGCCCGACGTTGCCCTCGTCGTCGATGGTGCCGGTGCCCGCGATGATCTTCCCGCCGGTGAGGTCCTCGTCGGTGTCCAGCTTGTCGACGATGCCGAGGGCGAACATCAGCCCCGCGCTGGGGCCGCCGATCTCGTCCAGATCGATCTTCAGCTCGAAGGGGTGCGGCTGATCCTGGTCGATCTCGACGCCGATCCGCGGCGGCTCGCCGTCCTGCGCCCGCGTGGTGATCTTCGCGGTGGCCGGCCGGCCGCCGCGCGTGTACCCGATGCTGAGCGCCGTGCCGGCGGGCTTCGCCTGGATCATCTCGGTGAGCTTCTGGGCGCTCGTCACCGCCGCGCCGTCGACCGACGTGATGATGTCGTTCTCGCGCAGCACGTCCACCGACGGCCCGTCCGCCGTCACCTTCTTCACCACGACCTTCAGCGGATAGCCCAGCTCACGCAGCGCGGCCGTCTCCGCGCTGGTCTGTGACGCCTGGAACTCCTGGGCGTTGCGCTGCTCGACCTGCTCCTCGCTCTCGTTCGGCGGGTAGACCAGCTCGCGCGGCACCACGGCCTCTTCGTCGTCGAACCAGCCGGCGATCGCGGCCAGCAGCTTCACATCCGGCTGCACGCCGACCGTGGTCAGCCGCAGCTGCCCCTGAGACGTCGACGTCGGCGTGCCGGAGACCTGGATGACCTCCTTGCCCTTCTCCTTGCCCAGCGTGTCGACCGTAGGGCCGGGCCCCAGCACCACATAAGGCACCGGCGCGGCCAGCACCCCGATGCTCAGCAGAGCGGTGATCAGCGCGCCGAGGAGGACGGTTACACCGCGACGTCTCATGCGCGAAAGCGTACCCACCTAGGGCCTGTGCCCTTCGGGACAGGCCCTGGTTTCTCCCTGAGCTTAGAAGGCTCACAGGCGGCGCCCAGCGACCGCGCGTACCGTTGACCACGTGCCTGATATACCGTTCGGCTTCGCGCTTCCCGGCGCCCAGCCGCCCGACCCCAACGACCCGCAGCAGATGCAGCAGTTCATGACACAGCTGCAACAGCTGCTCGCGGCGCCTGGCACCGGACCGGTCAACTGGGATCTCGCGCGCCAGGTCGCGGCGAGCCAGCTGGCGACGAGCGGCGACCCGGCGGTAACCATCTACGAGCGCAACGCGGTGCAGGAAGCGCTGCGCCTGGCCGACCTGTGGCTGGAGCCGGCGTCCGCTCTGCCCTCCGGCATCCACACCTCCGTCGCGTGGAACCGCAACGAGTGGATCTACAACACGCTCGCCGTGTGGCGCAAGCTCTGCGACCCGGTGGCCGGTCGCATGGTCGCCGCCATGGGCGACCTGGTGCCGCCGGAGGCCCGCGCCCAGCTCGGCCCGATGCAGTCGATGGTGGCTACGCTCGGCGGGGCGCTCTTCGGCGGGCAGCTCGGCCAGGCGCTCGGCTCGCTCGCCGCCGAGGTGCTCTCCGCGGGCGACATCGGCCTGCCGCTCGGACCGGCCGGCACGGCCGCGCTCGTCCCGGCCAACATCGACGAGTACGGCAAGGGCCTCGAACTGCCGCTCGACGAGGTCAGGCTGTACGTGGCGCTGCGCGAGGCGGCGCACCAGCGGCTCTTCGAGCACGTGCCGTGGCTGCGTGGACACGTGCTGACCGCCGTCGAGATGTACGCGTCGGGCATCACCGTCAACCGCGAAGCCGTCGAAGAGGCGATGAACCGGGTCGACCCGATGAACCCGGAGTCGATGCAGGCCATCGTGATGGAGGGCATCTTCACGCCGGAGGACACGCCGGCGCAGAAGGCGTCCCTGGCCCGCCTGGAGACCGCGCTCGCGCTGGTCGAGGGGTGGGTGTGCCACGTCGTTGACACCGCCGCCAGCGAGCGGCTGCCGAACGTCGTGCGCCTCGGCGAGGCGTTCCGCCGCCGCCGGGCGGCGGGCGGGCCGGCCGAGCAGACGTTCGCCGCGCTCGTCGGGCTGGAGCTGCGCCCCCGCCGGCTGCGGGAGGCCGCCGCACTCTGGACCGCCCTCAACGAGCACCGCGGCATCTCGGGCCGCGACGCCCTGTGGGGCCACCCCGACCTGCTGCCGTCCGAGGACGACTTCACCGACCCGGACAAGTTCGCCCGCTCCCAGCTCGACTTCGGCGACCTAGGCGACTTCGACCTGTAGCCCCACTCTCCATGATCAAGGCGTCCTTCAAGTAGTTAGAACTACTTGAAGGACGCCTTGATCATGCGCGGCACTGGTGCGGCGCGGCGCCGGTGCTGCGGGGCGCCGGTGCGCGGCGTAGGTGCGGCGGTCAGCCGGCGCTGAGCAGGGCGCGGGTGGTCTCCCAGCCCTCCACGGCGACGTCGAGAGTGGCCAGGTCGGCAGGGCCGCGCAGCCGCCGCCACCCGGGTGAGACGCCCACGTTGGCGGCTCGCGGGGCCGCCGCGCGCAGGTCGGCCACCGCGCCGCCGTCCAGGTCGAACGCCGGCAGCCAGTCGGGCGCCGGCAACCGGGCCGCCACGCCCAGCAGGCCAGGACCGGGGTCGGCGGGCGCCGCGGCGAGCGGCCGGGTCGTCAGCGGGCGTAGCAGCTTCCCGATCAACAACCCGGGTACGTCGGGCGCGTCCGCCACCACCAAAGCCGCCTGCTCGAACCCGTCCTTCGCGGCCACCGCGAAGATCGCGGCGGCGCTGCGGTCGGGTACCTCGTACACCGGCATGCTCGGCCACGCCACCGACTCG
This sequence comes from Actinomycetes bacterium KLBMP 9797, assembly GCA_037414955.1. Classification (GTDB taxonomy): domain Bacteria; phylum Actinomycetota; class Actinomycetes; order Mycobacteriales; family Micromonosporaceae; genus Phytohabitans. The sequence goes on along the minus strand of JBBEWH010000038.1, from coordinate 42,176 downwards.
GCCAGCGCACGGTCCTCCGCAACCGCCGCGATGGCCGGCTCGACCTCGTTGAGCGTCGCCAGCAGGTCGACCACGTCTTCGGCGAGCGCCGCCCGCCATTCCTCCGGGTCCACGCCCGGCGGATGCCACGCCACTGGTCCCACCACCGCGATCACGACGCGTCGAGTCACTCCGCCAGGCTATCCCGCCCTTCCACCGCCGATCATGGATTCTCACGTCGATCAAGGGCTCGGGCACCCGGAACAGAGATCAAACCATGTGCCCCAGCCCTTGATCGACGGGGAGGGCCTTGATCGGCGCGGAGCGCCGAGCGGGCCCGCTGAGGGCCTGCCGAGGGCCCGCCGGGCGGGCCCGCCGGGCGGGCCTGCGGGCGGGCCTGCGGGCGAAGTGAGGGCTAGATGCCGGCGGCGGCGGCCACGCCTTCGAGGTAGCCGCGGGCGCGCTCGGCCTTCGGATAGCGGCCCACCAGCTCCCAGAACCGGGCGTTGTGACTGGGCACCACCAGGTGAGCCAGCTCGTGCAGCAGCACGTAGTCGATCACCCAGTCGGGCATCTCCTGGATGCGGTGCGAGATGCGGATCGTCCGGTCAGCCGGCGTGCAGGAGCCCCAGCGGCCGTTCTGGTTGGTGACCCAGCGCACACTGGCGGGGGCAGCCACCCGGATGTGTTCGCTCAGGTAGCGCCCGATCAGCCGGCGGGCGCGCACCAGCAGCTCGTCGTCGGAGCGGTGCAGGCGTTCTTCCCGGGCGGCGAGCCGGGCCAGCATCTTGTCGACCCACTCGGTCTCCTCGGCGCGGGAGAACTGGTCGGGGATGAGCACGACGACGCGCTCGCCGTCGCGGTACGCGGACACCGTGCGCCGCCGGCGCTGGCTGCGCCGTACCTCGACGACTGGCTTGCGCGCCCCGGCCATTACCGGCCCGCGCAGCCCCGGGCAACGTTCACGATGGCACGCTAATCGGTCCATGCCAGGTTGCCGCAAGAGCGAACCACACCGAGGACGCCCGAAAAGCACCGTTAGATGTAGATCATCCTGAAAAATTTTCTCGCTGGAAACCGCCAGCGGCTACGGTACGTGATCATTCAGAGGGGCGATCTGAGCGGTTCCTCCGGCGTGTCCCACCGAACCTGACATATCCGGTAGATTCCGGCATGCACACTCACGTCGTCGGCTTCCTCACAGTGTCGACGAGTTGTCGACATGGAACTGCCCAAACATGGGTAGGGTCCGGCGGAACCGGCGGTCACATCGGGTGGCCGCGGAGGGGGTCTCAGTCGCCGGCGCCAGAAGCCGCGCCGGTCGGGGGGACGCCGGATTTCGCAAACCGGCAAATGATCTAAGGAGGGGCACCGTGGCCACCAAGACCCAGACCTACAACGGGTACTGCGTCAAGTGCAAGGAGAAGCGCGACTTCGAGGGCACCGTCGAGGTGTCGAAGACGGGCATGAACATGGCGAAGGGCAAGTGCCCCGTCTGTGGTACGACCGTGAACCGCATCCTGGGCAAGGCCAAGTAACGCTCGTCTTGCTCGCGGGACAGGGGCGGCCCTCAGGGCCGCCCCTGTCCCGTGTCTGGCCAGCACGGATCGTCATGTCGACAGTCCGACAGCCGCTCTTCAAGATCTGTGGACAAGCAGCCAAAAGCTGTGGATAACCCTGAGTGCGGGCTTGCCCACCTGTGGATAACGGACGACGGGCCGCAAGGTAACGGTGACACACTGTCACGCCATGACCGGTCCCACCCCGCTCCCCCGCCCGACGCTGCTGCCCGGCCTGCACCGGGTCTGGCGCGATCGGCACACCCTTCAACTCGGCCTCGACCCGGCCCACGCCGTGCTGCTGGAGGTCGCCAACCCCGCCGCGGCGCGGCTGCTCGACCTGCTCGACGGCGCCCACTCCGAACGGACCGTCCTCGAGCACGCCAACCGGCTCGGCGTCGCCCGCGAGGAGGCCCGGCAACTCCTCGACGCGCTGCGCGCCGCGGGCCTGGTCGTGGGCGCGCACAGCCTGCTGCCCACCTCGCTGCCCGAGCCGGTCCGGCGCCGCCTCACGCCCGAGGCGGCCGCACTCGGGCTGCGCCGCGACGACGCGCCCGGCACGCCGGCGCAGGTGCTACGGCGGCGCGCGGTCGCCCGCGTGGTGATCACCGGCCACAGCCGGCTGGCGGCGCCGCTGGCCGTCGCGCTCGCCCAGGCCGGCGTCGGTCACGTGTACCCCGACCTCGCCGGCCAGGTCGCGGTCGCCGACACGGTCGGCGGGCCGCTCGACTCGTCGGACGTGCGGCGCCCGCGCGGCGCCGCGGTGGTCGAGGCCGTGACCCGGGCCGCGCCCGGGGTCGAAACCCGGCCGGTACGCCGTGGGCGGCCCTCGCTCGTCGTGCAGACCGGCAGCGACCGGCCCGCGGCGCTCATGGCGGCCGGATTCGCCCAGCGCCGGCAGGCCCACCTGGCGATCGGGGTACGCGACGGCACCGCGATCATCGGCCCGCTGGTCCCTCCGGGCGGCGCGCCGTGCCTGAACTGCCTCGAACTGCACCGCATCGATCGCGACCCGGCGTGGCCGGCCATCGCGGCGCAGCTCGCCGGCGACGGCGTACCGGAAGTCTGCGGGACCTCGACGGTGCTGGCCGCCGTCGCATACGCGACCGCCGAGGTTCTCTCCTTCCTGGACGGCGAGTCGCCGGACACGCTGGGCGCCGCGGTCGAGATCACCGCGCCCGGCCGGACCCGCCGCCGCGCCTGGCCACCCCACCCCGCATGCGACTGCGCCCGCCGAAAGTGAGGAAGGGACCCTTCCTATGCGTAAAGCGATAACAAGGGGCCCTTCCTTGCAGGTGGGGGTCTGTGCGGGATATCGGTCACAATGATCCGGTGACCGATATCCCGCGCCGGGCCGTAACCCGGACCGCCAAGCTCGCCGCTCTGCCGCTCGGCTTCGCCGGGCGCACCGTCCTCGGGTTCGGCAAGCGGGTTACCGGCCTGGCTTCCGAAGTGATCTCCGCCGATCTGCAGCAGCGCACCGCCGAGCAGCTCTTCAGCGTGTTGGGGCAGCTCAAGGGCGGTGCGATGAAGTTCGGCCAGGCGCTGTCGGTGTTCGAGGCCGCGCTGCCCGACGAGCTCGCGGGACCCTACCGCCAGGCGTTGACCAAGCTCCAGGAGGCGGCGCCGCCGCTGCCGGCGGCCAGCGTCCACAAGGCGCTCGCGGCGGAGCTGGGCGACGACTGGCGCGACCGGTTCCTCGACTTCGACGACGTGCCGGCCGCCGCGGCGAGCATCGGCCAGGTGCACCGCGCGGTGTGGCGGAAGGGCCGCCGCGACGTGGCGGTGAAGGTGCAGTACCCGGGCGCGGGCGACGCGCTCCGCGCCGACCTGCGGCAGCTCTCCCGGCTCGGCGGGATGTTCCGGGCGATCCAGCCGGGCATCGACGTCAAGGCGCTGCTCGCCGAGCTGCGCGACCGCATCACCGAGGAGCTGGATTACGAGCTGGAGGCGAGCGCGCAGCGCGCGTTCGCGTCGGCGTACGCGGACGATCCGGAGATCTTCGTGCCCCAGGTGGTGGCGGCCGCCCCGCGGGTGCTGGTCACCGAGTGGGTCGACGGCACGCCGCTCGCCCACATCATCAGCGAGGGCGACGAGCCGGCGCGCGACGAAGCCGGCCGGCTGATGGCGACGCTGCACTTCTCGGCGCCGCAGCGGGCCCGGCTGCTGCACGCTGACCCGCACCCCGGCAACTTCCGCATAATGCCGGACGGGCGGCTCGGCGTGATCGACTTCGGTGCGGTGGCGCGGCTGCCGGAGGGGCATCCCGAGCCGATCGGCCGGCTGGTGCGGTTGGCGCTCGCCGGCGACGCCGAGGGCGTGCTCGCCGGGCTGCGCACCGAGGGTTTCGTCAAGGCCGACGACGACGAACTCGACGCGCAGGCCCTGCTCGACTTCTTGCTGCCCATGCTGGAGCCGGTGGCGGTCGACGACTTCCGGTTCAGCCGGCCGTGGCTGCGGGCCGAGGCAGCGCGGCTGGGCAGCCCGAAGAGCCCGGCCTACCAGCTGAGCCGGCGACTGAACCTGCCGCCCTCGTACCTGTTGATCCACCGGGTGACGCTGGGGTCGATCGGGGTGCTGTGCCAGCTGGAGGCGCGCGCGCCGTACCGGTCCATCCTGGAGCGTTGGCTCCCCGGCTTCGCCCCGGAACCCGCCGTCTGACTCATGATCAGGGCATGGAGAAGGGGGCCGTCCGTGCCGACGGCCCCCTTCATTTCCTAGGTAGCGGTCTAGAGAGTGCCCATCTCACGCGCCGCCTGCTGGCGGGCCAGCATCGCTACGTGACGGGCGGATCGGGATACGGACGCCTCAGTGCTCGTGGACTTGCCAGCCTGAGGCTTAAGCATTCGAGCCCTGGAGAGCGCTTCGTGGATTAGATGATGCATTTTGGTGTCTCCGCTTCGGGAAGGCTTGGTGGTTACGACGATCGGGTTCATGTCAGGCCGCCAGTCGGACCGCGTTGCGCGAATCGGCGAGGCCAGTGGCCGCCATCCGCTCCTCGACCTCGACCTGCAGGGCGGCGTCGCGCGCGACATCCTCCTTGCGCGGGCGGCCACGGGGCCGCTTACGCGGAACGACCGCGCCACGCTCGAAGATCTCGCCGCCCCAGACGCCCCAGGGCTCGGCCCGCTCCACCGCACCGGCCAGGCACTCGACGCGCAGCGGGCAGTCCCCGCACAGCGACTTGGCCAGCTCCAGCTCGGTGGGCGAGTCGGAGAACCACAGGTCAGGGTCGAACTTCCGACAGGGCAGGTTCGCCTCCAGCTCGACGCGCTCGTCGAGTGGGGCCAAGGCCAGACTCATCGCCCGGTCACCTCTCTCTCTCGCTTTTGGCTTCACGTGCTTGCTTGTGGCGGAAATAACTGAGGCCGCGGATCCCGGTGTGCGGGTTCCGCGGCCTCGAGGTGAGCCGGTGGCGGTCTTCTAGACCGGCCTTCCTCGAGGTGGAACACCGCGGACATCCAGCCGCTGCTTAACATCGACGGCGGCGTGGGCGCCCTTAGCCGTGGACCCACTGATCCCGTAGCTGCCTTCGGTCAGAGTCCAGGTCTGTGCCGGGTTTACGGTCTGGACCTGGTTTGCCCGCTGAAGCTGCGAGACGTCGGCGCGCGCGAGTGGCATGGCGCACACGGCCGACACCGGAGCGAGGGCAACAGGCAGCACCGACGGTCGCTCAATACGCTTGAAAATCTTCACCGGGGCCACCTCCTGTCTTTCGCTCGTCGTCAGTTTCGGTCTCCGGTGCCCTGCGAGCAGCCACAATGTCGCCGCGCGCGGGGTGTGTTCTGAGGCTAAGCCCAGGCACCCGGGGACTGCAAACGGTTTTACGGGTGGTTCTCGGAAGTTTTTTCCGGAGCAAGATCATCTACGCTCGCGCCGCCCACGAGGGCGAGCACCGCGTCGCCGTACAGACCGAGCTTGCGCGGCCCGATTCCCGCGATCGCGAGCAGCTCGGCCGACTCACTGGGTTGCCGCTCGGCCAGCGCGACCAGCGTGGCGTCGGTGAAAACCACATACGCCGGAACGTTTTGCGCACCGGCCACCCGGGTGCGCCACTCCCGCAGCCGCTCGTGCAACTCCTCATCCAAATCGGACGGACAGGTCGGGCAGCGGCCCAGTTTGCGGTCGGCACCGGCCAGCAGCGTCGCGCCGCACACCCGGCACAACACCACCCGTGCCGGCCGACGATCGGATTTCCGACTTTGCCCGCTGGCCGCGCCCACACCGGCACCGCCGCCGCGCTCGAACTGCGGCACGAACCGGCACGGCCGGCGCTGCCGGCCCCCCGGCGAGCGGGACTGCGAATACGACATCCACAGCCACTGCCGCGCCCGGGTCACACCGACGTAGAGCAGCCGCCGCTCCTCCTCCAGCGCCTCGGCCGTCTTCGCATACGTCGTCGGGAGCGTGCCGTCGGAGAGACCCACCACGAACACCGCGTCCCACTCCAGCCCTTTCGCCGAGTGGAGTGAGGCGAGCGTCACACCTTCCACCGTGGGCGCGTGCTGCTGAGCGGCCCGGCGCTGCAACTCCGCCACGAACTCGCCCAAAGGGTGATCACCGAAGTCGGCCGACCGGTCCGACGCCGCGGAGCTACGCGTGGCGGATTCGGACCAGTCGCCCGCCAGCGTCACCAGGGCGGCCAGCGCCTCCCACCGCTCCCGCGCCGCGCCGCCCGGCGGGGGCTGGTCGCGCTGCCAGCCGGTCGCCGCCAGCGCGTCGACCACCGCCTGGGTCAACGGCGTGCCCGCCGCCGTGCTGCGGGTCGCCGACCGCAGCGCGATCATCGCCTGCCGCACCTCGCTCCGCTCGAAGAACCGCTCGGCGCCCCGCACGACGTAGGGCACCTCGGCCTCGGCCAGCGCCTCCTCGTACGCCTGGGACTGCGCATTGGTGCGGAACAGCACCGCGATCTCGCGGGCCGGTATGCCGCCCTGGATGAGCTGCTTGCAGCGCGCCGCCACGCCGGCCGCCTCGGCCGGCTCGTCCGGGAAGATCCGCAGGTCCGGCTCCGGGCCGGGCGGCCGCTGGCCGACCAGCTCCAGGCGCAGCCGCGCCTCGGCGCCGCGGGCCTGCCGGATCACCCCGTTGGCCATCGCGACCACCTGCGGCGTCGACCGGTAGTCCCGGACCAGCCGCACCACCACCGCGCCGCGCCGCTGCCGCGCGAAATCGATCAGGTACGCCGAGGTGGCGCCCGTGAACGAGTAGATCGTCTGGCTGGCGTCCCCGACCACGGTCAGGTCGTCGCGCCCGCCCAGCCAGGCGTCCAGCAGCCGCTGCTGGAGCGGGTTGACATCCTGGTACTCGTCGACGACGAAGTGCCGGTACTGCGCGCGCACCTGCTCGGCGACGTCGGCGTGCTCCTCGATGCCCCACACCGCGGCGCGCAGCATGTCTTCGAAGTCGATCACGCCGTTGGCCCGCTTGACCCGCTCGTACGCCGCGAACACCTCGGCCACCTTCGCCGGCTCCAGGGGCGGCTCGCGCAGCGCCTTCGCCGCCGCCACCGTGTACTCCGACGGCTCGACCAGCGACGACTTCGCCCACTCGATCTCGCTCGCCAGGTCACGGGCGACCGTGCGGTCGGTGCGCACCCCGGCCCGCGCGGCGGCGACACTGATCAGTCGGGCCTTGCTCTCCAGCAACTCCGGCATCGCCCGCCCGTCGAGCAGCCGGGGCGCGAAGTAACGCACCTGGCGCAGCGCCGCCGCGTGAAACGTGCGGGCCTGCACGCCGCCCACGCCGAGCGCGGCGAGCCGGGCGCGCATCTCGGCCGCCGCCCGCGCGGTGAACGTGACGGCGAGCACCTGCCGGGCGGAGATCTCGCCGGACAGCACCCGGTGCGCGATGCGGTGGGTGATCGCCCGCGTCTTGCCGGTGCCCGCGCCCGCGAGGATGCACACCGGCCCGGCCGGCGCCGTCACCGCGGCGCTCTGCTCTGGGTCGAGCCCGCCCAGCACCAGCTCCGCCTGTGAGTAACCCGCCACAGCAGGAATCATGGCACCCACCGCCGACGTTGACGGGTGCGGTAGCTCAAGTGAAAGGACCACATCTATGTTGACCATGTACTCGACGAGTTGGTGCGGCTACTGCCACCGGCTCAAGTCGCAGCTCGATCGGGAGGGCATCGGGTACGTCGTGGTCGACATCGAGCAGGACCTGGCCGCGGCTGAGTACGTGATGAGCGTCAACGGCGGCAACCAGACCGTCCCGACGGTCCGCTTCCCGGACGGCACCGCGATGACCAACCCGTCGATCGTCCAGGTGAAACAGCGCCTCGCCACCGCATGATCAAGGCGTCCCTCAAGTCGTTAGAACGACTTGAGGGACGCCTTGATCATGATGTGAGCCAGCCGGTGATGAGGAAGTGGGCGATCGACGTCGGGGGTGGAAGCGCGAGCTGGAGGCCGTCGCCAGCGTCGACCGCCTCGCCGGCCAGCGCCGCCGCGATCTCCTCCCGGGTAAACCAGCGCGCGTGCGCGATCTCCGTCGGGTCGACCCGCACCGGCTGGCTCGGATCGGCCGCCGCGGTGAAGCCCAGCATCAGCGAGCCCGGGTACGGCCAGGCCTGGCTGGCCACGTACCGGATGTGCCGGACCGTGACGCCGACCTCCTCGGTGACCTCGCGCGCGACGGCGGCCTCGGCCGACTCGCCGGGCTCGACGTAGCCGGCCAGGCAGGAGAACCGCCGGACCCGGGTGCTGCGCCCCCAGGTGGCGTTGTTGCCGAGCAGGCAGCGGCCCGTCGGGCCGGTGCCGCCGTCGTGCACCACCACGATCATCGCCGGGTCGGTGCGCGGGAAGCTCTGCGCCCCGCCCTCGTCGACCCGCGTCCAGCCGGCCTCAGCCGGCGTCGTGGGCAGGCCGGTCGCCGAGGAGTACGGGTGGCCGGCGTGCCACTGCGCCAGCGCGACCGCCGAGACGAACAGTCCCGCGTCCCGGTCGGTGAGCTCGTGTCCCACCTCCCGAAGCAGCACCGGGACGGCGCCGGGGCGATCAGGTAGCGGTGCGTCGATCGCGAAGACCGGCGTGCCGTCCGGCTCGACGCCGAGGAACATCCGCGCCGCCGGCTCGGCCTCCGGCGCCTCCTTGGCGTCCAGCACGACCAGCCCGTTGTCGTCACGGAGCGCCCGGCCGCCGCCGACCGTGTCGACGACCAGTATCCGAGCGCGGCTCCACGCGTCGGCCAGCCACTCCGGATCCGTGCGGCGGTGCGCGGCGCGGTCGAGAGTCGACCGCGCCAGCGGCGGCAGCGCTACATCACTCATGATCAAGGCCTGTTCGCAGTCCGACTCGCGGGCTTCGCGCTGCGACTCGGACCGCTCATCCTTCATGTAGTTCTAACAGCTTGAAGGACGCCTTGATCATGGTCATTCCCGTTCCACGGGAGTGAGCGCGCGGAGGGACCCTTCGATGCGGGAGGCGTCGCCGAGGATCACGGTGGCCGCCTGGCTGGGCGCGAGGTAGCGGGCCGCCGCCGCGAACACGTCGTCGCGGCTGGCCCGAGCGAGCCGCGCCGCGTGGTCGGCGAGGTAGTCCAGGCGCAGGCCGGAACCGGCGTAGGTGCTGGCGAGGCTCGCGAGGCCGGCCTGCGTCGACATGCCGAGCTGCAGCGTGCCCAGCGCGTACTGCCGGGCCTGCTCCAGCTCGTCGTCCTTCGGCGGGAGCGACGCGAGCCGGCCCAGCTCGTAGAAGGTCTCCAGGAGCGCCGGCGCGGTCACCTCGGTGGCCACCTCGGCGGAGACGATCAGCGCGGACCCGGCATCGGAATGCTCGACGCCGGAGCTCGGCCCGTACGTATAGCCCTTGTCCTCGCGGATGTTCTCCACCCAGCGGGACGAGAAGTATCCACCGAACAGCAGGTTGGCGAGCTGGAGCGCGGCGTGGTCGTCGTGGGTGCGCGACACGGCCGGCAGGGCCATCCGCAGCGACGACTGCACCGCACCGGGCCGGTCGACCAGCACCAGCGGCCCGGGCACCAGCTCCGGCACGGGCGGCAGCTCGCTCTGCTTGCCGCCACCGTTCCAGGTGCCGAGCGCGCGCTCGGCCGCGTCGAGCGCCTTGCCCGGCGCGACGTCGCCGACCAGCACCAGCGTCGCGCCGGCCGGGTGCAGCCGCTCGCCGTGCAGGGCACGCAGCTGCGCCGGCCGCACCGCGCCCACCTGCTCGGCGGTGGGCGTCTGCACCGCGTACGGGTGTTTGCCGTAGACCCGCTTGAGCAGCGCGACGCGCGCCAGGTGGGACGGCTGGCTCTGCGCGACCTGGATGCGGTCGATCAGCCGGCTGCGCTCGGTCGTCACCTCGTCGGCCGGGTAGGCCGCACCGGTGAGCACCTCGGCGAGCAGCTCCAGCAGCCGGTCGAGCCCGGTGACCAGGCCGTTGCCGCTGACCATCAGCCGGTCGGGGTCGACACCGGCGGAGAGCCCGCCGCCGACCGTCTGCAGTTCGGCCGCGATCCGCACGTTGGACAGCTCGGCGGTGCCGGACAGCAGCGTCTGGGAGAGCACCGCGGCCCGCGCCAGGTTCGCCCGGCCGAACGGCACCCGCAGCCGCAGCTCGACCAGCGGCACCGCCGGCCGCCGGATGGCGATGACGGTCAGCCCGTTGGGCAGCGTGCGCTCGACCTCTTTGGGCAGCTTCAGCTTCTTGGTGGGCCCGAGGGCCGGCAACGTCTTCATGCGGAGGCTCCCGGAATGACTTCGACGGACGCGCGGCGCTGCGGGCGCAATACCGCGGCCGCCGCGCGGATCTGCTCCTCGGTCACCTCGCCGACCAACCGCGGCAGGTCGTTGAGCAGCGCCGGCTCGCCCCGCTGTTGCTCCAGCACGGCCATCCGCAGCGCCCGCCCGAGCACCGCGTCGGTATCCCGCAGCAGGTGGGTGGCCATGCGCGCCTGGGTGCGGGCCAGCTCGCCGTCGGCCAGCCCGTCGGTGGCCAGGCGATCCAGCTCCTCGTCGACCACGCGCAGCACCTTGTCGGCGTCGCCGCCCGGCGGCAGATGCGCCTGGAGCAGCAGCGCCGTGGGGTCGCGGACCTCGAACGGCTCACCGAGGAAACCGAGGTAGCCACCCACGCTCGTGACGATCCGGTCGCGCAGCACCAGCCGCTCGACCAGCCGGGACGCCTCACCGTCGGTCAGGACCTCGGCCAGCACCACGTATGGCAGATACTCGGCGAAATCGCGGATCGGGTCGGGCACCCGCCACCCGCCGGCCACCGCCGGCAGCGGCGCCAGCCCATCCGTGTACGTCTCGCGGCGCTCGCCGGTCAAATCGGGTTCGGCGAAGTCGGGCCGGGGCGGCGCGGGGCGGGCCGGCACGTCGCCGAAGTGCCGCTCGATCAGCGTCATCGCCTCGGCGACGTCGAGGTCGCCCGCCACCGACAGGACGGCGTTGCCGCAGGCGTAATACCGCTGGAAGAACTCGGCGGCGTCGGCGACGGTGGCGCTCTCCAGGTCGTCGAACGAGCCGTAGCCGTCGTGGGCGTTGGGGAACGTGTCGAAGATGACCGGCGGCAGTTTCAGCCACGGGAAGCCACCGTAGGGCCGGTTGAGCACGTTGACCCGGATCTCTTCCTTGACCACGTCGACCTGGTTGCGCAGGTTCTCCTCGGTGAGCCGGGGCCCGCGCATGCGGTCGGCCTCCAGGAACAGCGCCCGCTCCAGGGCGTTGCTGGGCAACGTTTCGTAATAGTCCGTGTAGTCCAGGTGGGTCGAGCCGTTGAACGTGCCACCGGAGCCCTGCACGTGGCGGAAATGCGCCAGCTTCTCCAGGTTTTCCGAGCCCTGGAACATCAGATGCTCGAAGAGGTGCGCGAATCCGGTGCGCCCCTCCGGCTCGGACCGGATGCCGACGTCGTAGACGACCGCCACCCCGATCACCGGGGCGCTGCGATCGGGCGCCAACACCACCCGCAGGCCATTGTCGAGCGTGCGCCGCTCTACTGGATATTTCGTCGCTGGAATCCTTGATCTCCGCGCCACACGGCGACAGTAGCGCGTCAGCCGGCCTCGCGCGTGCAGGCCCTCTCACGATCAAGGCGTCCTTCAAGTCGTCATAGCGACATGAAGGACGCCTTGATCATGAGGGGGTGGCGCCTCGGCGGAGGCAGCCGACCGTGACCGCCGCCGCCGCGACCAACGGCACGGCGACCCCGAGCACCGCCCAGATGTCCGGCCCGGTGTCCGGGCCGGTGACGGACAGCATCACCGCCGCGTTCAGCGTGTGGATGCCGCCGGTGCCCGGACGCCATTGCCACATACCGGAGAGCGCACCGTCGTACAGCGCCAGGGCCGCCAGCCCCACCAGGATCAGGCCCGCGGCCGCGAGTGGCCGTGCCGCCACCCGGCCGGCCGCGACGAACGCCGCCACGGCGAGCGCCGCGGGCGGCAGCAGCACCGCCGGATACACCAACCATTCGCGTACGCCGTCGGCGCGGCTGGACAGCACGAGGACGCCCCAGGCCAGTGCGAGCGCGGCGCCGAAGATCCCGATCAGCCGGCCGTGCGGGGCCGGTGCCCGGGTGCCCATCGCGAAGGCGGCCACGGTGAGGCACGCGTACCCGATCAGCCAGGGCGCGATCTCCCGCAGGCCCTGCGACCAGGCCGTCCGGAGGTCGACCGAGGGCGGCGAGGTGTAGGCGAACCAGCCGAAGTCGGTGGTCGTGGCGGTCGTCGCCAGCTCCTCGACGGCGGCCCAGCCGCCGAAGACGAGCAGGCCCACGACGAGGGCCACCCGGGTCGCGCGCGGCGCGTGCCGACCGGCCAGCAACGCGTACCCGGCCAGCGCCGCCCACGCGAGCACGCCCGACGAGGGCAGCAACGGCGAGCCGAAGAACGCCCCAATGGCGTACACGGCAACGAAAACGACGAAGGCCGATAGAAGCCATCGATGCGCGGGCACGGCGGGTATCCTGCCACACCACCCGCCATGATCAGGGCGTCCCTCACGTCGTTAGAGCTACCTGAGGGACGCCCTGATCATGACGTAGGGATGGGGCTGCGGTGGCCGAGCAGGTCGGCGAGGGTGGTCTGGTCGACCACGTCCTCGATCGCGGAGTGCACGGCCAACCACACGTCGCGCAGGCCGGTGGCCACGCCGTGATAGGTCGCGAAGTCGGCCGGCAGCCCACGCACGGTGGTCAGCGAACCGCTGACCGCCCGCAGCACGTCGCCCACGGTGATCGCGGTGGCCGGCCGGGACAGGCCGTAGCCGCCCTCGACGCCGCGGTGGCTGTGCAGCAGTCCCGCCCGCCGCAGGTCCAGCAGGATGCCCTGCAGGAAGCTGAGCGGGATCTCCTGCACCGAGGCGAGCGCGGCCGCCTTGACCAACTCCCGGCCGTCGCCGGCGGCGATGGCGAGCATCGCGCGGACGGCGTAGTCGCTGCGCGCGGAGACGTACACGGATCACGCTCCCGTCTGGTCGAGCACTCCCCAGCGCCGGCGGACGGCCCGGTCGGCCGCGCCGAACGCGGCGTCCACCAGCAGCCCCACCACCAAAATGACGATCATGATGGACATCAACCGCTCCGCCTCGGAGAGCTCCCGGGCGTAGGTGAGTTGGGCGCCGATCGACGTCTTGGTGGCGATGACCACGAGCAGTTCGCCGGCCATGAGGCTGCGCCAGGCGAACGCCCACCCTTGCTTGAGACCGGCGATGATCGCCGGCAGGGCGGCCGGCACGATGACGTACCGGTAGAGGTTGACGCCGCGGGCGCCGATGTTGCGCCCGGCCCGCAACAGCAGCGGCGGGATGTAGTCGAGCCCGTAGATGACCCCGTTGGCGATGGACGGCGCGGCGCCGAGCACCACCACGAAGAAGATGGCCCGCTCGCTGAGCTGGAAGAGCAGGATCGCCAGCGGGAACCAGGCGATCGACGGCATGGTCTGCAACGCGGTGATCATCGAGCCGATCGCGGCGCGCAGGAGGCGGACGCGGGCGACCGCGAGGCCGATCAGCAGGCCGATGCCGACCGCGGCGCCGAACCCGATCGCGGCCCGCCGGCCGGTGGTGGCCAGCCCGTCCCAGAACGCGCCGGTGGCGACGTACCGGGCGAGGTCGCCGAAGACCGCGGCGGGCGGCGGCAGCGCGTACTCGGGCTTCCACCCGGTCCAGACCACGATCTGCCAGAGGAGGATCGCCAGCGCGATGGCACCGACCTTGGGCCAGACGCCGTTCCAGAGCCGCCCGGCCCGGGTGGTGATCTTCTGCTGCGCGGCGATCTCCAGGGCGTCCAGCCCGGAGAGGGTGCTGCCGTCGCGGGTGAGCGTGTCATTGGCCATGGCGGCCCACCTCCTTACGGAGCTGTTCGGTGACCTGCGCCGCGACCGCCGCCACGTCGGGCGAGTCGATGCGGCGCGGCCGGGGCACGTCGACGACGGTCTCGGAGATGACCCGGCCGGGCCGGCTGGAGAGCAGCACGATGCGGTCGGCCAGCCGGGCCGCTTCCCGCACGTTGTGCGTGACGAACACGACGGTGAGCCGCCGCTCGGACCAGATCCGCTCCAGCTCGTCGTGCAGGAGGTCGCGGGTCATCGCGTCGAGCGCGCCGAACGGCTCGTCCATGAGCAGCACCGGCGTGTCGAGAGCGAGCGTGCGGGCCAGCGCGGCCCGCTGACGCATGCCGCCGGAGAGCTCGTGCGGCTGCCGGTCGCCGAACTCTCCCAAGTGGACGGTGTTGAGGAGGGCGGCGACCCGGGACCGGCGGTCGGCCCGGGGCACCCCCGCGAGCTTCATCGGCAGCTCGATGTTGGCGGCCACGCTGAGCCAGGGGAAGAGCGCGGGTTCCTGGAACATCAGGCCGGGCACGGACCCGCTCTCGATGGCCACGCTGCCCCCGGTGGGCCGGTCGAGACCGGCCACCAGGTTCAGCAGCGTGCTCTTGCCACAGCCGGACGCGCCCACCAGGCACACGAACTCGCCCGGCGCCACCGTCAACGACACCCCGTCGAGGGCGAGTACCGCGTTCGGCCCGCGGCCGTACACCTTGGTGATCCCGGCGAGCGCGACTGACGTCATGGCTGAGTGACCTCCGGCTCGCCGGCCTTCTTCAGGGCCTCGTTGAGGTACTTCAGGTCGTACAGGCCGTTCAGGTCGACCGGGCTGGTGAGTTCGACCGCGACCGCGTGGTCGAGCCCGGTCTTGAGCGACGTGGCGATCGGGTCGTTCAGGAACGTCAGCGACGGCCACGCCTGCTTGATGAGCGCGAGATCCAGCGGCTTGCCGGTGATCTTTCCAATGTGGGTGGAGATGGCCTGCTGCGCCTCGTCGGGCTGCTTGTTGACGAAGTCGTTCGCCGCCACCTGGCCCTCGACCAGCTTCTGCACCACATCCGGGTGCGCGTCCAGGAACTTCTTGCTGACGATCAGGTTGGTGATGACGAACTTGCCGTCCGGCCACAGGGTCCGCTCGTCGACCAGCACCTTGCCGCCCGCGTTGACCAGCCGGGAGACGAACGGCTCGGGCACCCAGGCGCCCTGGATCGCGTTGCTCTGGAAGGTTTCGAGGGTCTGGGCGTTCTCCTGGGGGACGATGCTGACGTCGCCGCCGCCCTCCTTGGTGGTGTTCAGCCCCTGCTCCTTGAGCCAGAAGCGCAGCGCCACGTCCTGCGTGTTGCCGAGCTGTGGCGTCGCGATCTTCTTGCCCCGCAGGCCCTGCACGGTGGTGATGTCCGGCTTGACCACCAGCGCCACCCCGCCGGAGGCGGCGCCGGAAACCACCCGGATCGCCTCGCCCTTGGACTTCGAGAACGCGTTGACCGTCGGGTTAGGACCGATGTAGGTGGCGTCGAGCGCGCCGGAGAAGATGGCCTCGACGGCCGCCGGGCCGGCGTTGAACGTGGTCGTCTGGAGCTTGACGCCGCTGCCGAGCTTCTCGGCGAAGATGCCCTTCTCCACGCCCACGAGAGCGGGCGCGTGGGTGATGTTCGGGAAGTAGCCGAGCCGCAGCGTCACCGGGTCGGCCGCGGTGCCGCTGCCACCGCTATCGTCGCCGCACGCCGCCGCGCCACCGATGGCTGCCGTGGCGAGCAACGCGACGGTCGCCAGAGCACGCAGTCTCATGGAAGATCCAATCCACAGTTAACCTACTTGTTTGGTAGGACCAGTGGACTAGATCGGATATGTAGATGTCAAGGGACGCCTCGATCATGAAGTGGGGTCAGCTCACGGTGGCGAACCAGTCCTGGATCACCGCGATGTCCGCGCGCTGGTAGCCATCGATGTACCGGCAGTTCGCCGTGTAGCCGTAGCTGGTGACGCCCACGAGGTAACCGTTCAGGAAGACCGGGCCACCGGAGTCGCCGAAGCACGTGCCGCCGCCACCGCGGGTGTCGTTGTCGTTGCCGTTGAGCTGGAGGATCTGCGGGGTGAGCTTCTGGCCGGGCGCCGTCGTGTAGCGCCGGAGCAGCGGATAGCTCATCGGCTGCGGCTTCTGCGGGCCGGCCTCCGGCTTGCGCACCTCCGTGCCGTACCCCACCAGGTCGAAGATCGTGCTGTTCAGCGCCGGCTGAGCCACCCGGTCGAGATAGTTCCGCGCCGCCAGCGGCGCCGGCGCGATGCCGGTGACCGGCTTGTCCAGGACGACGACCCCGAAGTCGTTCCAGTTGGCCAGATCGGTGAAGTTCGAATATTCCGGGTGCGTCAGCGCCGTACCCGGCAGGTCTCCCGCGGCGGTGATCTCGGCGGCGGTGTAGCCGGTGCTCGGGTCGGCCGCGACCGGGAACGGGCTCGGCGGCGCCTCCGCGATCACCGAGTCGAACGTGACCAACGTCTTGCCGAGCGTGCCGTCCGTGCAGTGCGCGGCCGTGGCGAGCACCGTGGGTGTGACCAGCGTGGCCGAGCACCGGAACCGGCCTTCCGCGGTGTAGAAGAGGATGAGGCCGACGTTCGGATGCCGGTCTCCGTCCGGCTCACCTCCCGTGATGGCCACCGCGGGTTGCGCGGTCGCGAGCAAGGTGGCGCCGGTGACGACGAGAGCGGCTAAGGTGCGCCGGAGCATGGGTGATCCTCCCGGAAGCGAGTTTCTGCCACATGAGGAGGCGAGAAACCCGCTCCCGGTGTTACACCGCTCGTCTCTCACGATCAGGGCGTGGGGGGCCGGGGGTGCAGGCCCGGGTGGGCGGCCGGGGCAATGGATCTAGACCCCCCCCCGCTCGACCCCCCCGAACAGGGCGCCCTTCAAGTCGTTAGAGCGACGTGCGGGACGCCCTGATCATGGAGTCATACCGCAAGCAGGTCGGTGAGGGCGGACATGTGCTCGACCCGGTCGCGGTGTTGTCGCAACTGGAGGACCAGGTTGGCCGTCACCCAGACATAGTCGACCTTCGCCACCTCGACGTCGACGTGCCGCTCCAGCCAAGGCGCCACCTCGCTCCACCGGTAGAACACCGTGCCCTCGCGGGCGGGATTGACCGGTGGCGGGAAGCCGCCCGGGCCACGGGTGCCGGCGGCGTAGCGGCGAATCGCCTCGCGGCTGCGGCCGACCCGGTCGGCGATGTCGGCCAGCGTGAGCAGATCTTGGTCAAACAGCCGGATGGGGTTGAGGCCGACAGAATCGAGGTCGCGCACCGCCGAGGCGATCGCGTCCGCCGCGGTAGGCGCACCGCGGTCGAACTCAGCCACCGGCAGCCCACCCTCCACGCCAAACGTCACGTCGTCGACATCACGGTCGAAGAGGATGGAGAGCTCTTCGTCGGTCGGCTCACGGTCAAGAACCAGAGTGAACACATGCACCGACATAGCAATCTCCTTCCCGGTCACGCCTTCTGGATCTCGGGCGGCTCCCGATGAATATGGTTCCGCACGAACCGGTCGATCTGTTTCGCATGCGTCCCAGGATCTCTGGGTGTCGAGTACACACTGCGACTGGACTGACATGGCCCGCACACCACCTCTCCCCAACGATGTCCGCGATGGATCTCATGGACAGCAAGGTCAGCCGCTTCCGCGCGGTGCAACGCCTCGGCGATCTCCTTCTTCGGGTGACGACCCGCACTGACCACGATTGACTCGTCGTCGACCGATCATCTTTGCTCCTCACACGCTCCGCGGCCAGTGGTGCAATAGTACACCACCACTGGTGCACAAGTGCACCAGTGGTGGGAAAAGCGAAGATGATCAGGTGGGGCGGACCGAGGTGAGGACCTCGTCGACGATGTGGTCGTACTGGCGATGGGTGCCCGGGATCGAGATATACAGCACGGCGGCCGTCGGCTTGCCCACGTCGATGATGGCCACGCCGGCCAGCTCGTCCTTGGCCTTCAGGCCGGCCTGGTCGAAATGCAGCCGGAACACCGTCACCCACGCCGCCCGTCCACCCAGGACGGCCTTCTCGTCGCGGAACAGCTCCATCCGGTTGGGCTGCGGGTAGTACTCGGCCCGCACGTCGGCGGCGACCTGCCGGCCGACGCACTCCAGGTTGAACGTCGCCGCGTCGTTCTCGGCGGCCGGCACCGCCGCGGACAGGATCGACGCGTGGTAGCTGCCGCCCGAGTAGATCTCGGTGACGAAGTGCTGACCCGCCTTGTACGGCACCTCGAGCGTGCCAGCGTTCCACACGGTGTCCCACGGCTGCCAGGGCGCACCGTACGCCGCGTACGAGATGCCCGACTCCTCGTCGACGGTGCGCGCGCCGGTGGGCGGCGGCCCGGGATCGACCGGCTCCGGCTCGGGCGCCACGGCCGTCGGGGGTGGACACATCCGCGCCAGCGGCGGCCGCACGTCGGAGGGCCCGGCCACGTCGTTGCCGAACGGGCCAGGCAGGTGGGGATTGCCCGACAGGACCACGGCGAGCACGATGGCGAGACCGGCGGCCAGCACACCGCCGGCGACGCCCGCGAACCACAGGAGCCGGCGACGGTCACGCGTGCGCGGGTCGTCGGGCGGCCCCGGGGTGTCCGGGCCACCGGGGGCGGCCGGCGGCGCGGTCGCCGGGAGGCCCAGCGCGGTCACCGTGCCCGCACCCCAGGATCGCTGGTCAGGTGTCGCCGGCATGCTATCCAGTGAACACCACGACGGCTCAACCCGCCGCGTCGGCCGGGGCTCCCGCCCCCGTGCCCGGGCCGGGTGCGACCGGCGCGTGCATCTCGACCACCGCGGCGCCGGCCGGCTCGTCGAGCGTGGCATACCACGGGCCGAACGCGGCGGCTACCGCCAGTAACAAGCCCGCCAGGGCCAACGCGAGCACGACGAGAATCTCGCGGACCGCCCCGGCACCAACCTCGGTCATGTCTCCCTCCCCCGATCCCCCTATTAGGACAGGATCGCGGAAGGCGCGTCTTGATACAGTCGGCGATCGGACGGAACAATCGATACGCCCCGCCGAGCTGCGACGCTAAGCAACACCGTCGCTACCAACGCGACGGCCGCGGCGAGCCAGCCGGCTCCGAAACCGGCCCAACCGGCCAGCCGGGTGACGGTCAGAGAGCTGACGAACGCGCCCAGTTGGAGAGCGAGCGACGCGACCGACACCAGCGTGGCCCGGTCACGCTCGGTAACCCGATCGTGCACCGCTTCCGCGGTCAGCGGCCCGGCCGGTCCCATGAGGGTGTAGGTGCCCAGGTAGCCGGCCGCGGCCAGGACGAACCCGCCCACTCCCACGGACGCGAGGCCGATCAGCCCGACCGCGATCGCGCCGCCCACGCTGGCGAGCGCCGCGACCACGAGCGGATGCCACGGCAGCCACCGGCACAGGGCCGGTGCCAGGGCGGCGCCCGCCGCCACGCCGAGGAACCCGCCGGCCGCCAGGAGGCCGTAGGCGAGCGCCGCCCGGTCCGCATCGCCCAGCAGTGCCGCGAACTGGAGCGGAGCCAGCACCTCGAGCGTGTTGATGGCCACCCCGACCGCGGCCGTTCGCATCATCAGCGGCCGGACCACCGGGTCGCGCCACGCCAGGCGTACCCCATGAGCGACCTGGCCGGGCACGGCCCGGACCGCCGCGCGGACACCGCCGGCCGCGGGCGTCCGGCGGCGTGCCTCTTCGGACCCCGGCAGTGCCCGTGGCGGCCAACGACGGGGTTCCTTCATCAGCGCGGCGTGCGCGACCAGGCCCACGGCCGCGAGGGCGGCGGCACCCAACGCGGGTACCGACAGCGGCGTGATCAGGCCATCGCCGCTCATGCCCCGGAACAGCCCCGGCAGCGCCCCACCCAGGATGGCGGCTACGCCGAGCCCCACCGACTCCACCGCCCAGCCGTGCGAGAGCCCAGTCCGGATCGAGGCGTCCGGATCGGCGGCGCGGACGGTGTCGACATACCACGCCTCGACCGGCCCAGAACCCAGCGCCCGCCCGATCGCCGACGCGACCGAGACCAGCGCGAACTGCCACCAGACCCGCGCGAACGCCAGCGCCAGCGGCGTCACCGTTAGGAAAACGCAGGCCAGCAGCATCACCCGGCGCCGCCCGAGCCGGTCGGCGAGGCCGCCGGTGGGCAGCTCGAGCAGCACCACCAGGCCGGAGTAGAGCGCGATCAGCAGGCCGACGGTCGGCAGGTCGACGCCGCGCGCCGCGTAGATCAGCATCTGCACCGGCAAGGCCAGGCCGGTGGCCGACCAGCGCAGCGCGGTGAGCCCGAGATAGCGCCGCCGCGTCTGGACCGGAGTCATATCGGCGACTCCTCGAAGTTCAGCACCTGCACATACACCGAGATGTGGCCCACCGGCTCGGCGGGCTCGGCCGGCGGCGGGTCGGTGCGATAGCGGTCGAGCACCGCCATCAGGTCGTCGTCCAGCGCGGCCGTCTGCGACGGCGTGAGGCGCAGGATGAAGTCGGACATGCCGCCCGCCTCCTCCCAGCGCCGGTCGCTCCGGTCGCGGGCCAGCCAGCGCTGGAAGTGGTCCAGGGCCCTGAGCGCCTGGCGGCGCTGCAACGCGTCGCTGATCTCCTGGCCCTCCGGATCATCGGCCAGGTCCGCGCGGCGCCAGCTGGTGATCGCGTACGTGGCGCGCCAGCGCTTGTCCCGGCGGTTGGGCTGATCCGGGTCCTCCTCGACGAACCCGTACTTCGCGAGCTGGCGCAGGTGGTAGCTGGTCGACCCGCTGGAGTCGTCGAGCCGGCGGGCCAGCTCCGAGGCGGTGGCCGGCCCCTCATAGCGCAACAGGCCCAGGATCTTCGACCGCGTCGGATGCGCGACCGCCCGCAACGTCTCCGCGTCGTGGATGTTCGGCTCGAAGTACCGCTTCCCCATGCCGCCCACCATACTTTGCCAAGAGAATTTTGCAAAATTCCCTCTGCGGTTTAGTGCTACGCCCATGATCAAGGCGTCCTTCAAGTCGTTAGGACTACGTGAAGGACGCCTTGATCTTGGTTAGGCGGACAGGCGGATGAGGTACAGCAGCGCGGTGCCGTACGCCTCGGCGGCGTCCGCCGCCTCGAACGTCGCCGCCTCGCCGCGCACCCGCACGGTGACGCGGTAGCGCTCGCCCTCGCGGTCCAGCCGCCGGAAGGTGCCGCCGAGCAGCTCGCGCAGTTGGTCTTCGCGCGGCAGCCAGATGGCCTCCGCCTTCTCGACGTCGTCGAGGGCCCACTCGGTGGTGCCGTTGAACCCGATGATCTCGCCCTCGGGCAGGTCGTGCACCTCGATGGTCATGTTGCTGAGCACGAACACGTCGTCGTCAAGGTCGCGGTCGGGAATCGCGAACCGGTCGCCAGCGGTGGGCTTCCACGCCAGCCCCGCGTCGCGCAACTGGATGGCGAGATCGAGCGGGATCACCTTCCCATGGTGCCTCGCCCGGCGGCCATCATGGGCGGCGCGGGCGGCGGCGGATGCGGGATACCCACCTGGGCGTCGGCACGCCGCCGCCGACCTCGTCGGCACGGCGTCCGGAGATGAGCTGGTACGCGATCGGGCCGGCGAACGGCAGGCCCGCGATCGACAGCACCACGGCGATCAGAAGCGTCACCGCGGCGGGCAGGACCAGCCCGGCCAGCCACACCAGCCCGCCGACCAGGCCGAGATAGAGCACCGCGCCGAGCGCGGTGGCGCCCACCGCGCCGAGGACCACCAGGCCGGTACCGCCGATGCCGCGCTCCCGCAGCATGGTCGGCGCGGTGGCGAGGAAGAGCGCGACGGCGAGGCCGGTCATGCCGCCCACCGCGATGCCCGTGATGGCGGCGGGCACGCGCAGCGCCGGCTCCACGTCGAGCAGGCCGATCTCGTCAGCGGCGCGGGGCAGCCCGAGCGCGCCGGCCAACGCGCCGCCGATGAGCAGCGCGAGCAACAGCACCGGAAACGCCCAGTCGAGGGCCGACTTCGCTCGCGATCTCGCCACGGTGCCTCACCGTACCCCTCATGATCAGGGCGTCCCTCATGTCGTTAGAACTACTTGAGGGACGCCCTGATCATGGGGAGAGGGTGGGGAGGGTGGTGAGGAGGGCGGCGAGGCCGTCGGCGTCGAGGAGGTCGACGGGGCGCACCGTGGCGCCGTCGCGGACATAGTGGAACGCGGCCCGCACGTGCTCGACCGGCACACCGGCCAGCTCCGCCCACGCCAGCCGGTACGCGGCCAGCTGCACCGCAGCGGCCTGAGCCTCCACACCGGACGGTTGCCGGCCGGTCTTCCAGTCGACCACGTCGTACCGGCCGCCGGGGGACGCGAACACCGCGTCCATCCGGCCCCGCACCACCACCCCGGCGATGACCGTCGCGAACGGCACCTCCACCTCGACCGGCGTGCGGTCGGCCCACTCGCTGGCCAGGAACCGCTCCTGCAGCTCGGCGAGCGCGTCGTCGGGAGCGGCGTCCTCGTCGGCGGCGCCGGGCAGCTCGTCCACATCGAGCAGCCGGACGGCGCCGAAGCGCTGCTCCAGCCAGAGATGGAAGGCGGTGCCGCGCCGGGAGTACGGGTCGGGGCGGGACGGCATGGGCCGGCGAAGCGAGCGGGCCAGCGCCTGCGGGTCGCGGCGCAGCGTGACGAGCTGCGACACGGTGAGGTGGTTGGGCAACACGACCTCGGTGGGGCCGTCCCGGTGCGCCTGCCGGTCACGCTCGGCGAGCAGGACGTCGACCTCGCGGCTCCACTCGGTATCCTCTGTGGACGGCTCGGCGAGGAACGAGCGCACCAGCGCCGCCGCCTCGGTCAGCAGCGGGCGGCGCGGGCCGAGCGGGTCGGCCGGCCACTCGGCGGCGGCGACCACTTCGGACGTCGGGTTCGCGGTGTCGGGCGCGGGCTCCGGCTCCCAGGCGACGACCGCGCCGTCGCCGGCCAGGCAGCGGTCGCGGATCTCGGTCAGGAACACCGACGGGCCGCGCGGCTTCTTCACGCCCTCGCCCCACCAGTACCCGGAGCACAGCAGCAGCCGGCGCGGCCGGGTGACCGCCACGTAGGCGAGCCGCCGCTCCTCCCGCTCGTCGTGCGCCCGCCACTCGTCGGTGAACGCCTCCACCGCGGCGGCGACCCCCCGCTGATCCTCCGCCTCGGAAAGGTCGAGCCGGGGCAGCCCGTCGGCGTCGCCGCGCAGCGGGAACGGCAGCACGCCGAGGCCCATCAGGTAGTGGTCGGAGCTGCGCACCGGACCGGGCCACACCCCATGGGTCAGGCCGGCGACCGCCACGACGTCCCACTCCAGGCCCTTCGCGGCGTGCGCGGTCAGGATCTGCACCGCGCCCTCCACCACCTCGACCTCGCCGGGCGACAGGCCGCGCTCCTCGTCCTCAGCGGCCGCGAGGAACGCCAGGAACCCACTCAGCGTGCCACCGTCGGTGTCCCGGGCGAACCGGGCGGCCACGTCGCCGAGCGCGTCCAGGTGCCCGCGGGCCAGGCCCGCGTCGGCGCCGACCCGCACGGCCACCTCCACGTCCAGGCCCGTGGTGCGCTCCACGTCCGCGATCAGGTCCGGCAACGGCTGGTCGATGCGGTGCCGCAGCAGCGCCAGCTCCCGCCCGTACGCGCGCAGCCGCGCGTAGCCCTCCGCCGAGTACGCCTGCGGCGGCCCGGGATCGGCCAGCGCCTCGACGAGGCTGGCTTCGTCCAGGCGATCCGGCACGATGTCGGGCTCGGCGACCGAGTCGGCGTCGGGGACCAGGCCCCGGCGCGCGGCCGCGATGGCGCGGGACCGCCGGTACAGCGCGACCAGGTCGCGCGGGCCGATCCGCCAGCGCGCCCCGGTGAGCAGGCGCAGCAGCGAGGCGCCGTCGGTGGGGTCGGCGAGCACCCGCAGCGTGCACACCACGTCGCGCACCTCCGGGGTGTCCAGCAACCCGCCCAGACCGACCACCTCGACGGGCACGCCGCGCGCCCGCAGCGCCGCCGCGATGGCCGGGATCTGGCTGCGCAGCCGCACCAGCACCGCGCTGGTGGGCCGCTGCTCCACCGGGATGTGCTCGGGTAACGCGTCCGGCGCGTCGGCACCGACCTGCCAGGCCCGCACCACGCTGTCCGCGATCCAGGCCGCCTCGTCCGCGAACGACGCCAGCAGGGCACAGTGGACGGCGGCCCCGCCGATGCGCGGCTCGACCCGGGCGGCGGCGGTCAGCTCGGCCACCCGCGCGCCGGACTCGCGCAGCGGCGCGGAGAGCGCGTTGGCGATCCCCAGCACCTCGGGCCGGTTGCGCCAGCTCGTGGTGAGCGAGCGCTGGTCGCCACCGAACTCGGCCGGGAACCGCTCCAGCGTGCCGGCGCTGGCGCCGCGCCAGCCGTAGATGGACTGGCACGGGTCACCCACGGCGGTGACCGGATGCCCGCCTGGGGAGAAGAGGGACCTGAGCAGCACCACCTGGGCGTGGCTGGTGTCCTGGTATTCGTCGAGCAGCACCACCCGGTACCGGGCCCGCTCGATCTCGCCCACCTCCGGATGGTCGCGGGCCACCCGCGCCGCCCGGGCCATCTGGTCGCCGAAGTCCATCGCCTCGAAGTCGAGCTTGCGCTGCTCGTACGCCCGCACCAGGGGCAGCAGCTTGAGCCGCACCTGCTGCCGGGCCAGCGCGTCACGCACCGCGGCCGCCACCTTGCCCGGCCGGGCCTGCACGTCGGCGTAGAACCGGCCGGTCCACGCGGCGAGCTCGTCCGGTGTGGACAGATGCTCGGCGAGCTCACCGGAGAGCGCCAGGATCGCGTCCGTGACCGTGGCCGGCGCGAAGTTCACATCGGACATGTCGCCGGTGTAGTTGCGTACCAGCATGTCGACGATCTGCCAGCGGGACGCCTCGGTGAGCAGCCGCGCCGACGGCTCGAACCCGGCGCGCAGCCCGTGCTCGATGACGATGCGCGCGGCGTACGAGTGGTAGGTGGCCACGGTCGGCTCGCCGGTCAGCGCCTCTTCCTGGCCCAGCCGGCGCACCAGCTGGCCCAGCCGGGTGCGGATGCGGTGGGCCAGCTCGCCGGCCGCCTTCCGGGTGAACGTGAGGCCGAGCACCTGGTCCGGCTCGACGTACCCGTTGGCCACCAGCCAGAGCACGCGCGCCGCCATGGTCTCGGTCTTGCCGGAGCCGGCGCCGGCGACCACCAACAGCGGTTCGACGGGCGCCGAGATGATGGCCGCCTGCTCCGGGGTCGGCGGGTGCAGCCGCAGCATCCGCGCCAGCTCGTGCGGCGTGTATCGCGGGCCGGCCTCGGCCCGCGGTCCCGGCACCGCCTGGGAGACGTCGAAGAGTGTCACGGCTCCACCACCTGCCGGCCCTTGCCGGACACCGGGCAGCTCGTGCGCACCGGACACACGCGACACTTGCTGTTCGCCACGGCGTGGAAGGTGGACGCGGCCATCGTGTCTGCGGTGCGGCGCACCATCGCACCGGCCCACGTCGGGTCCTCCGCCTCGCCGAGGGCCGCCTGGGACTGCTCCCGCGCCTCCTTCGCCGTCGTGCCGAGCTGGACCAGCGCGGCCCCGCCGGCCTCGGCCCCGAACTCGTCGAACGCGCCCGCCTCGACCGCCGCCTGGTACGCGCCGAGCTGCGGGTGCTCGGCCAGCTCGGCCTCGGTGACCGACGTGGACTTCCCGGTCTTCAGGTCGATGATGACGAGCCGGCCGTCGGGGTCCACCTCCAGCCGGTCCACCCGGCCGGTCAGCTCGATCGGGTGGGCCGGGTCGGCGATCCGCACCGCGAACTCGTGCTCGATCGCGAGCAGGCGGCGCGGATTGCCGGCCAGCCAGCGCAGCAGCTTGTCGACCATCGCCTCGGCGCGGGCCCGTTCGGTGCCGGCCATCCACTGGGCCGCCAGCTCAATCGCGTCGAAGCGCCCGGCGACGTACTCGATGAGCTTGCCCCGGTCGATCGTGGCGTCTTCCGCGAGCATCGCGGCCGCGTGCACGAGGTTGCCCACGCCCTGCGCCGCGCTGGACGGCGCGGCACCGCCGTGCCGCTCCAGCAACCAGCGCAGGCTGCACCGCAGCGCACTCTCCATCGTGGATGGTGTCACCTTGACCGGCTCACCCTCGTCGATCAGCGGCCGGTCGTCGGAGAGCGCGCGCAACCCCCACCAGTCGTCCGGGTGCGCTCCGGGCACCCCGGCGACCGCGAGGCGGGCCAGCTCGGCCGCCGCCGCGCGCTTACGGTCCGCCGGTAAACCGGGATCGGCGACCACCGTACGCAGCTCGGCCACCAGCGCCGGCAGGGTGAGCGCCCGGGGCAGCCGGGTGATCGGCAGTTCCTCGGGCCCGTCGTCCGACTCGGTCGGCGGCGCCAGCTCGTGCAGGAAGCGGCTCGGCTGCTCCTCGTGGTCGCTGCCGCCGACCGACGCGGACGCCACCGCGGTCACCAGCAACCGGCGCCGGGCCCGGCTGATGGCCACATAGAACAGTCGCCGTTCCTCGTCGAGCAGCGCCGAGGTCTGCCCGACCAGCGACGCGGCCGTGCCCGCGCCCTCGGCGCGACCGGCGAGCAGGTCGACGAGGCGCTCGGAGCCCAGCAGGCTGCCGCGCAGTCGCAGGTCGGGCCAGATGCCCTCCTGCACGCCGGCCACCACCACGACGTCCCACTCCAGGCCCTTCGCCGCGTGCGCGGTCAGCAGCCGCACCGCCTCGCCCCGGTCGGCGCTCGGCGCGATCGTGTCCGCCGGCAACTCCTGCCCGAGCACGTGGTCGAGGAAGACCTCGGCGCGCGCGCCGGGCAGCCGGTCGACGAAGCGCGCGGCGGTGTCGAAGAGCGCCACGATCGCGTCCAGGTCACGGTCGGCGGCGATGCCGCGCCAGCGCAGGCCGCGCTCCTCCCCCGGATCGCCGACGGGTCCACTGCGGGCGGTCAACCCGAACCAGCGCTCCGCCAGGCCGCTGGCCCGCCACACCGCCCACAGCACATCCTCCACTGTGGCCGCCGGCGACCCGGCCGCCTCCCGGGCGGTGGCGATCAGCTGCGCGATCGCCTTGGCCGGCGCCGCCCACCGGCGGTCCACCGCGATCAGCGCGGCCGGGTCGCGCAGCGCGTCGACCAGCAACTCACCCGACGGGCGAGGGTCTTCGGCGGCCAGCGCCAACGCCCGCAGGCCCTGCCGCAACCGCCGCTCCCCCAACGGATCCGCGCCGCCCAGCGGCGAGTGCAGCAGCGCCACCGCGGCCTCCTCGTCGAGGCGGTCCGGCTCCAGCGCGCAGCGCAGCAACAGGAGAAACGGCGCGACCGCTGGCTGGAGATGCAGCGGCAGGTCTTCGGCGTGCGTCACGGTCGGCACCCCGGCCGTGTGCAGCGCCCGCTGCAACGGCGCGAGCTGGAGCATGGTGGACCGCATCAGCACCGCCATCCGCGACCACGGCACGCCGTCTTCCAGGTGCGCCTTGCGCAGCACGTGTGCGACGTACGCCGACTCGCTGGTGCCGGACCGGAATGTCCGCACCTCGACGGCGCTCTCCACTTCGGACACCGGGGTGAGCGCGCGGTGCCCGACCGCGCCGCGCAGCCGGCGCGCCACCCGGCCGGTCGCGTCGAGCAGCGCACCCCCCGTCCGGTACGTCGCGTGCAGGGTGACCGCCGGGGCGACCGCCCCCGACACCGTGCGGAACCGGTGCGGAAACGTGCCTACCGCGGCCGGGTCGGCGCCGCGGAACGCGTACGTCGACGAATCCGGGTCGGCGAACGCCACCAGCGGTTTACCGCCGCCGGCGACCAGCGCGAGCAGATCCACCTGGGCCGGGTCGGTGTCGGCCAGCTCGTCGACGTAGACGTACGCCAAGCGGCGGCGCTCCTCCTCCAGCAGGGCGGGGTCGTCCCGGAGCAGGCCGGCGGCGGCGCGGATCAGCTCTGCCGGGTCGTAGGCCACCGAACCCCGGGCGGTCACGTCCCGCAGGGCCAGCACGCCGACGTACTCCCGCAGGAAACGCGCGGCGGCCGACCAGTCCTCGCGGCCCAGCCGCCCGCCCAGGCTGGCCAGTTGCTCCGGGCCGACGCCGCGCTCGGCGGCGCGCGACAGCAGGTCGCGCAGCTGCTCGGCGAACGCGCGGGTCGGCAGCGCCGGCCGCAGGCCCGGTGGCCACTCCTCCTCGGCCTCCACGAGCAACTCGCGGATCACCAGGTCCTGCTCGGGACCGGTGAGCAGGCGCGGCGCGAGCTCGCCGCGGTCGGCCGCGGCCCGGCGCAACAGACCGAACGCGTATCCGTGGAAGGTGCGCACGAGCGGCTCGTGCACCACCCGGCCGGCACCCGCGACCCGCGCCTCGATCCGGTGCCGCAACGCCGTCGCCGACCGCCGCCCGAACGTCAACACCAGGACCCGCTCCGGGTCGACGCCCTCGTCGACCCGCGCCGCGACCGCCTCGACGAGCGTGGTCGTCTTGCCGGTGCCGGGCCCGCCGACCACCAGCAGCGGCCCATCGGTGTATCCGGCGACATGCCGCTGCAGCGGGTCGTCGAGCCGCTCCGGCGCGGCCTCGGCAGGCCGGCGGACCAGCCGGTATCCAGCCCACCGCGGGGAAGCGTCAGCGCGCACGCCCCATCACACCACGCCCCACCCGTCCCGTACGCCACCCCCTCCACTCCCTCTCATGATCAAGGCGTCCTTCAAGTCGTTAGAGCTACTTGAGGGACGCCCTGATCATGAAGCGGTGGGCGTGCCGATCGTGCGGCGGCCACCCGGCGAGCCATAGAACCACGAGGTGCCTGGCGGCGACGGAGGCAGCGTGCCGCGGATCAGCTCGGCCACCGCGTGCCCCAGCTCCGCGGCCGGACCCGTGGGCTCCGGCTCACTTCCCCGGAAGATGACCGGTATGTCATCAAGCACGGGCCACGCCGCCGCCTCGTCCGCGGTGAACACCTGGCGTACCCGCACCAGCTCAGCAGCCTGGTCGAAGAGCTCAGCCAGCTCCGCGCGCTGCTGGTCGCTCAACCCGAGGTCGAGGTCGAAAAAGAAGTCACTGATCACGGCCTGTACGCGCAGATCTCGGACGACCCCCGGCCACCAGCCGGGACGCTCGTCCGACGGCGCGCCCTCAACCAGCGTGATCAGCTCGGCGAGCACCAGGGAGAGGCTGGCGTCATACACCCACATCGCGGTGCCGCGCAGACCGACGCTCTTCGTCCGGCTCACCGCCGGATCGTATGCTCAGCAGGCCACCCAGTTGCGGCCCGATTTCTGGCCCCACGCGCAACTGTCGACGGTCCGACCGGCCGCGTTCCGCAGATAGGCGGTGTCCCCGGTGTTGTTCCAGACATACCAGCTGCGCTGCCAATAACGATTCTGCGAGTTGTTCGTACCCTTTCCGGTGTGCAGCCATACTCGCCCGCCCCTGGCGGGAATGGTGAAGCTGCCGAACTTATAAACGTGACCTGCCTTATCGCGTATCGTATAACCGTTCAGGTTTACCGCCCTAGTGCCGGAGTTGATCAGCGAGACCCACTCCGCGTTGAGGCTGCCGTTGCTGCCCGTATCTTTGCCCGGCGAGTCGTACTGCGCGCCGTGGAAACGTAAGCTTGGGGTGACCGCAGTGGCCGGCGCGGCGGCTATCAAGCCCGCAGTCGCCCCTAACAGCGCGGCAGCGATAAATCCAACCGTCTTCTTCATGAGGTGCCCTCCATCGATTCCGGCCACCCTCCCTGGCACCGGATCTCACATCATTCTGGAGGAATACCGCCGCGTCGCGCCCCGAAAAGAGTGAAACGAAGTCGCGCTTCTGACACCCACTCGGCTCTTCAGCCAGATCCCGCGACTATTTCGCAAGGTCAACACAACTTCCAGGAAGTTGGGGTGTCCACGTGGCTTGCACACCCCAACTTTCTGGAAGTTGTGTTGACCTTGAGTTCAGCGCCAGCCGCGCGAGCGCAGCGCCGCCTCGATCTCCCGCAACACACCGGCGAAGTCGTCGCGCAAGCGGCGGGCGGTCACGTGGAGCACGATCCAACCCGCGGCCTGCAACTGGTTGAGCCGGCGGCGGTCCAGGTGCAACTGCTCGGCGCCGCCGTGCCACAGGCCGTCGTACTCCACCGCCACCTTGTACCGCGGCCAGGACAGATCCGGATGCAGGACCAGACCGGAGTCCAACACCACGGGATACTGGGCGACCGGACGCGGCAGGCCCGCCAGCACGATCTTGACCCGCAGCCGCGACTCGGGCGGTGACTGGGCGGCCCCGTCGGCCAGGTCAAGCGCGGTCGCCACCCGCCGCCAACCACGTTCACCACGCCGGGCGTCGATCATCTTGGCCAACTCGGCATGCTCCAGCACACCGCCGCCCAGCAGCGTGTCCATGATCGCCACAGCGACCAGCACGTCCAACCAAACCGCCACATCCCACGCTGTGCGGACCGGACTGGTCCGTCGCAACCCAGCCGCCGTGACGACCTCCCCAGGGGCCGTGCCACCCCGGTGCACCCGCAACCCTTGGCTCGACCCGACCGACACCCCAACTGGGACGATCACATGCACGTCATCGGTCGATGTGGCGGCGTGCCGCACGCCATACAGGTACGCGGCGGACGGACCGGCGATGGCCGCGCCGGTGGGGAGGCGCAGCGCGGCGGCCCGGCAGGCCAGCTCGTGATCGCGCTCCAGGCGGATATCGGCGTAGACGTCACTCCGCAACCGCGTCCACGCACCGCTGCGCAGTTGGTCCGGTGTCAGCAGGCGCCGGCGTATCGCGTCGGAGCCGCGGAACACCTGCCATTGAAGCTCGCGCGGTCGAGCCGGTTGCGGTGGCATGACCCCACCCTGGCCGCCACCGGACGGCTCCGCCACCCCCTGTGGATAACCCCGATAGCCAAGATCAACACAACTATCTGGAAATTGGGGCATCAACGGCAGATTGACACCCCAACTTCCTGATAGTTGTGTCGATCATCGGGTCAACACGCCAAGTAGGGTGGCGGGATGGCGCGTGTGGCGGGGATTGACTGTGGCACCAACTCGATCCGGCTCCTGGTCGCCGATGTGGACGGCGATCGGCTGAGCGACGTCACCCGGCGGATGGAGATCGTGCGGCTCGGGCAGGGGGTCGACCGCACTGGGCGGCTCGCGCCGGAGGCGATCGAGCGCACCAGGAACGCGCTCGCCGGTTACGCCGCCGCTATCCAGCAGCACGGCGCAGAGCAGGTCCGGATGGTCGCCACCTCCGCCACCCGCGATGCCGCCAACGCCGACGACTTCCGGGTCATGGTCAAGGAGACGCTCGGCGTCGAGCCCGAGGTGGTGACCGGCGAGGAGGAGGCGCACCTGTCGTTCACCGGCGCCGTGCGCGGGCTGCCCGCCGGCGCCGAGCCGCCGTACCTGGTGGTCGACATCGGCGGCGGCTCGACCGAGTTCGTGGTCGGCGCCGGCGATGTCGACCGGGCCATCTCCGTCAACATCGGCTGCGTGCGGATGACCGAGCGGCACCTCCACGGCGATCCTCCCACCGGCGCCGAGGTCGCCGCCGCGTCGGCGGACATCGCGGCCGAGGTCGACCGGGCGCTGTCCGCGGTGGACGGCCGGGACGCGGCCACCACCAGCGGCCAGGAGGCGGCCACCACCAGCGGCCGGGCGGCGACGCTGGTCGGGCTCGCCGGGTCGGTCACCACGGTGGCGGCCATCGCGCTGGGGCTTTCGGAGTACGACTCGGCGCGCATCCACCACGCCCGCATCGGGTACGCCGAGGTGGCGGACGTGACCGGGCGGCTGCTCGGCATGACGACCGCCGAGCGGCTGGCGATCCCGGTGATGCACCCCGGGCGGGCCGACGTGATCGGCGCCGGGGCGCTGGTGCTGCGCACGATCATGGAGCGTTCCGGCATCGGCGACGTGATCGCCAGCGAGCACGACATCCTCGACGGCATCGCCTGGAGCCTCGCCTAAAGCGCGACTTCCCATGATCAAGGCGTCCCGCAAGTAGTTATAACGACTTGAGGGACGCCGTGATCATGGGGAGGGGAGGTACAGGAGCATGCGGGTGTTGCCCAGCGTGTTGGGCTTGACCCGTTCGAGGTCGAGAAATTCGGCGACGCCCTCGTCGTACGAGCGCAGCAGCTGCTCGTACACGGCCGGCGGCACCGGAGCGCCGTCGATCTCCTGGAAGCCGAACGAGCCGAAGAACCCGGTCTCGAACGTCAGCACGAAGACCCGGGAGACGCCCAGCTCACGAGCCATCTCCAGCAGCGTCGTCACGATGCGGTGGCCGACCCGCTGGCCGCGGCAGGACGGGTCGACCGCCACCGTGCGGATCTCCGCGAGATCCTCCCACATCACGTGCAGCGCGCCGCAGCCGACCACCGGCCCGTCCGGCCCGGCCGTGGCGACCCAGAACTCCTGCACGTCCTCGTACAGCGTGACGGTGGCCTTGCTCAGCAGCCGCCGCTCGCCGCTGTAGGTGTCGATCAGCTCCCGGATCGCCTTGACGTCGCCGGTGCGGGCCCGGCGGATCACGATGTCACGCACGGTCCGTCCGTCCACCAGGGTGCGATCAGCTCGGCCGTCTCGTCGCCGAACGGGTTGACGCCCGGACCCACCGCCAGTGCGTGGCCGAGGTGCACGTGCAGGCACTTCACCCGGCCGGGCATGCCGCCGGCCGACACGCCGGCGATCTCCGGCACGTGCCCGATCGCCTCCCGCCGGGCCAGATAGTCCTCGTGCGCCGCCTGGTATCGCGCGGCCAGCTCCGGGTCGGCGGCCAGCCGCTCGGCCATCTCCTTCATCAGCCCGGCGGACTCCAGCCGGCTGCACGCCGCGACGGCCCGGGGGCAGGTCAGGTAGAAGAGGGTCGGGAACGGTGTGCCGTCGGCGAGCCGGGGCGTGGTCTCGACCACGTCGGGCAGCCCGCACGGGCAGCGGTGGGCCACCGCCCGGGTGCCGCGCGGCGGCCGGCCGAGCTGCGCGGCCACCGCCGCCAGATCACTCTCCGCCGCCGGTTCCCGGGCTGGCGGGGGTATCGAAGTCAAGACTGCGGCCCCGACGAGTTCGCGGCCTCGACGCTCGTCCACAGCGTGTCGTACCAGGGGTCGCGCTTGGCGGCCTTGCCGGCGTCCGGGTCGACGCCGGCGTCGCGCGCGGCGCCCGCCGGGTCGTCCGAGACCACCATCAGCACTTCGCCCGGCTCCACCATGAAGAACCGCCGCCGCGCTTGGATCTTGACGTATTCGTCGTCCTGCCACAGCGCGGCCTGCTCGCTGAGCTCGTCGATGCGCTGGCGCTGCTCCTTGAGCGCCTGCTCCCGGCTGGCGATCTCGGACTGCTGGTTGAGGTAGAGCTGCACCGGGTAGGTGTAGCCGAGCGCGAGCGCGACCAGCACCACCAGCAGGACGGTGGCGCGGCCGGTGAAGCGGCGCGGCTGCGGGGCGTTGGTGCGCCGTACCGGTACCCGCCGAGCCGCCGCGGGCCGGTTGGCCGAGCGTCCGGCGTCGGCCGCGTCGCGCGAGACCTGGTCGCGGGCGACCGCCGGCCGGCGCCGCGGTCCGCCGCGCGCGGCCGAGTCACGCGACCGCCGCGCGGGCCCCTGTCCGCTCGGCGTCAGCCGCTGCCCCATCGGTGATCCTCCCCATACGCCAGCGAGGACCGACGGGCGCTGCCCGCCGGTCCTCGGACAAGGTCAGCTAGAAGCACGGTACCTCGGGAAGGCGGCCGCACCGGCGTAGCGCGCCGCGTCGGCCAGCTCCTCCTCGATCCGCAGCAGCTGGTTGTACTTGGCCACCCGGTCGGACCGGGCCGGCGCGCCGGTCTTGATCTGGCCGCAGCCGGTGGCCACGGCGAGGTCGGCGATCGTGGTGTCCTCGGTCTCGCCGGACCGGTGGCTCATCATGCAGCGGAAGCCGGCGCGGTGGGACAGCTCGACCGCGTCGAACGTCTCGGTGAGCGAGCCGATCTGGTTCACCTTGACGAGCACGGCGTTGGCGGCCCGGTCGGTGATGCCCCGCGCGATGCGCTCCGGGTTGGTGACGAACAGGTCGTCGCCCACGATCTGGATCTTGTCGCCGACCGCCGCGGTGAACGCCGACCAGCCGGCCCAGTCGTCCTCGGCCAGCGGGTCCTCGATGGAGACGATCGGGTACGTCTCGGCCAGCTTGCTGTAGTAGTTGATCATCTCCTCGGACGACTTCGCGGCGCCCTCGAAGACGTACGCACCGTCCTTGTAGAACTCGGTGGCCGCGACGTCGAGCGCCAGCACGATGTCGGTGCCCAGCCGGTACCCGGCCTTGTCGACCGCCTCGCCGATCAGGTCCAGCGCGGCCGCGTTGGTGGGCAGGTTGGGCGCGAAGCCGCCCTCGTCGCCCAGGCCGGTGGACAGGCCCTTCTTCTTCAGCACCGACTTCAGCGCGTGGTAGACCTCCGCGCCCGAGCGCAGCGCCTCGCGGAACGTCGGCGCCCCGATCGGCGCGATCATGAACTCTTGCACATCGACGTTGGAGTCGGCGTGCGCGCCGCCGTTCAGGATGTTCAGCATCGGCACCGGCAGCAGGTGGGCGTTGGGCCCGCCCAGGTACCGGAACAGGCTGAGCCCGGCGCTGCCGGCCGCGGCCTTGGCGACGGCGAGCGACACGCCGAGGATCGCGTTCGCCCCCAAACCGGACTTGTCGGGCGTGCCGTCGATGTCGAGCATCTTCTGGTCGATCAGGCGCTGCTCGCTCGCCTCGTACCCGATGAGCTGGTCGACGACCCGGTCCTCGATGTTGGCGACAGCTTTCTCCACACCCTTGCCGCCGTACCGGCCGCTGTCGCCGTCGCGCAGCTCGATCGCCTCGAACGCGCCGGTGGACGCGCCGGACGGCACGGCCGCCCGGGAGATCGTGCCGTCGTCCAGCCCGACCTCGACCTCGACGGTGGGGTTGCCGCGCGAGTCGAGGATCTCCCGCGCGACGATTGCCTCGATGGTGGCCACAGTGACTCCCTCACTGAACGTTCACAGGCCGCCGCGTTGCGGCCGTTCAAGATTCCGCTTCCGCTTGCAGAGCGTATCCGGCGGCCGGATCGGAGTTGCGGCGGCCGGACCCCATCGGCGAGGCTGACGACCATGCGTGCCCGCCTCCTCTCCCGCCTCGCGCCTCCGCTCGCGGCGGCCGCCGCCCTCGCCAGCGGTTGCCAGTCGATGGACGACGCCAGCGCGGTGGTCGACCGGGCCACATTGGTCAACGACCTGGCCAGCCGCCTCGACGGCTCGGGACAGCTCACCTATTCGGCCGACTACCAGCTCTCCGGCGGCCGCGCGGCCACGATCGCGCAGGCCCAGGAGCCGCTGCGGTCGGCGTACATCTACCCAGGTGGCAAGGTCACCGTGACGTCGGAGGCCACCACGGCGTGCCGCGCGGAGGGCGCCGCCACCAGGTGCACCGTCACGCCCCCGCCCTCGCCCGCCAACAAGCCCGCGGTGACGCTCTTCGAGGACGCCGGCGCGCAGGGTCTGGTCGCGCCGACCGTGGTCGTAAGCCTGCTCACCGCGGCCGCCCTCGACCCCGACGCGGTGGTCGCCCAGAGCGACACCACCGTCGCGGGCCGGCACGCGACGTGCGTCCAGGTCGAGCGGGTACAGAACGCGGCGGCCTCGGAGTTCGACGCGTGCATCACCACGGAGGGTGTGCTCGGCTCGTTCGAGGGCGTGGTGAACGGCGCGGCGGTCGACATCGCCCTGACCCGGTACCGGGACGCGGTCGACGCCACCGCGTTCGCGACCCCGACTGGCGCGACCGTGGTCGACCACCGCCCCGGCCCCTCCCCTCTTCTTGATCAGGGCGTCCTTCACGTAGTTCTAACTACTTGAAGGACGCCTGATCATGGGAGGAGGAGGGTGCGAAGGTGGCGGGGCGGCGGCGAGCCGTGCGCGAGCATCGCGTCGTGCCAGTCCCGCAGTGAAGTGCCGGCCGGGCGGGCCGCCGCGATCTCGGCCACCTCGGTGTAGCCCACGAAGTACGTCGAGAGCTGGGTCGAGGTCAGCAGCGCCCGCCGCCACTTGCCGGCCGCCTCGCCCTCTTCCTGGAAGCCGCGCTCGGTCATCAACGCCATCGCGTCCGCCTCGGTCAGGCCCTCGCAGTGCACGAGCTGGTCGAGGATCGCGTTGATGGTCATCCGGAGCTGCATCTTCAGCTGCTGCAGCTTGATCGGCAGCCCGCCGAAGCCGTACGCCGTCATCAGCTCCTCGGTGTAGACGGCCCAGCCCTCGACGAACGGGCCGGAGAGGCCGAGCGCGCGCACCGGGGTCGACCCCCGGTACCGCCGGGCGTGCGCCAGCTGGAGGAAGTGGCCCGGCATCGCCTCGTGCACGCTGAGGTTCCGGATCATGTGGTCGTTGTACTCGCGGTAGAACGACTCCACCCGCTCCGGCGACCAGTCCGCCGGGGTGGGCGCGATGCAGTAGAACGTGGGCACGTCGGCCGTCTCGAGCGGTCCGGGCGGGTCGCAGTACGCCACCGCCACGCCGCGCGCGAACTCCGGCATCTCCAGGATCTCGCACGGGTCGTCGACGAGCGAGACCAGCTCGTGCTCGCGGACGAAATCGGTCGCCTCGCCGAGCGTCACCTTGGCGAGGTCCACAATGGTGGCGTTGTCGGGGTGCTCGGCGGCGAGGCGGTCCAGCGCCCGGCGTACCGTCTCGTCGGTGGCTGGGCCACCGACCAGCGCGACCGCCGCTTCCCGGATCTCCTCGGTGACCCGTTCCAGGTTGGCCTCGGCGCGGGCGAGCACCTGCGCGGCGGGCAGCTCGGTGTCCAATGTGTGCCAGAGTCGGGCCTCCCACAACCGCCGGCCGAGCCGAGGATCGCGGTGTGCGCTGTCCACCCTGGAGCGTAACCAGCCGGCGAACTCGTCGAGCGCGGCCGCCGCCGTCTCGGCGAGCGGCGTGACCGTGCCGCGCAGGCCGGGCGCCTGGGCCAGCAGGCCCGGCAGCTCGTCGCGGAGCAGCGCGGCGGCGCCGGCGAACTGTCCGGCGGCGGTCTCCACGTGTACCCGTGGGCAGTCCCGCAGCGTGGCCCGTGCGGTGGCGAGCGCGTCCGGCACAGCGGCGAGCCGCCCGGCGAGGCTCGCCAGCCGTTCCTCGGCCGGCGCGAACGGCCGGGCGATCAGCGCGTAGAGCAGCGGGCCGGGGTTGTGCGCGAGCGGGTCCCACTCATATCCGCGCACCTCGGTGGCCTCGAAGAGGCCGCGCTCCACGCGCGCGGACAGCACCGCGTGGTCCACCTGCTCCTGCGGGTCGAGCCCGTCGGCGTCCACTTCGGCCAGGGCGTTGCCCGCGTCGTGGAGCATCGCCACCCGCGCCGCGACCCCGTCGGTGGACAGGTCGGGCAGCCGGTCGTCGAACCGGTGGTCACCGGCGTACGACGCGAGGGCCGGATCGCTCTCCAGGAGCGCCTCGACGATCCGCTCCGCGAGCGGGACAAACTCTGCCATGCGACGACGCTACCGCGTCGCCCTCCATGATCAAGGCGTCCCTGTAGTCGCTAGAACCACGTGAGGGACGCCTTGATCATGGGGGTCGATTGCATAAAGCTGCAAAACCCTCGGCCGCTCTTCCAGTGCCGGCCGGTGCGTGCTCTCCTGTGTCGGTGACGGCCGTACGGGAGGTGGTCCCCCGACTGACGCGCTGGGGGCTGACACCAGACGCCGATCTGATCTATCGGGCACTGTCCACGCTGGGCACCCAGAGCGTCAACGACCTCGCCCGCCAGCTCGGCATCCCCCAGCAACGGGTGAACCGGGCGCTCGACGAGCTCGTCGCCGCGGAGGCGGTACGCCCGGGGCGGGCGCGCACCACGACGGCGTACCGGACCGAGACCGCGCCGTGGGAGCCGGTGGCGCTGGCGAGCGTGCTGCCGCGGCTGCGGCGCCCGCGCGACGCCGACCCGCCCGCGGAGCGGTGGCGCCGGCACGTGGCCACGGTGAGCGGTCTCGGCCTGCCCGCGCTGGAAAACATCGCGGTCCGGCGCTGGCCGACCCGGGCGATCACCCGGCGCCGGGTCGCCGAGTTGGTCGCCGCGGAGCGCTACGAGCACCTGACCATCAACACCGAGCCGGTCATCGACGCGGAGTCCACCGCCGCCGCTCTCCCGCTCGACCGCAGCATCCTGGCGCGCGGCATCCGGCTGCGCATGCTGGGCCTGCCGCCGAGCGACGGCGACCGGTGGTACGGCGTCGCCCTCGGTGGCACCGAGGGCATGTACCGGGAACGGCAGGCGCTGC
The DNA here is from genome assembly GCA_037414955.1 of Actinomycetes bacterium KLBMP 9797. Lineage (GTDB taxonomy): Bacteria > Actinomycetota > Actinomycetes > Mycobacteriales > Micromonosporaceae > Phytohabitans. Next base: position 4,158 of record JBBEWH010000038.1, on the reverse strand, counting down.
CGCTCAAGCTGCTCCTCTTCGACCGGCGGGTCGCCCTGTTTCCCGCCGACCCGCTAGACCTCGAAAAAGGCTATGTCGAGGTGCGCGACCCCACCGTGGCGCAGGCCCTGGGCGCGATGTTCGACCGCCTCTGGGCCGAGGCACGAGATCCATGTCTTCAGGGGGTACGACCCATCGAACTGACCGCCCGCGAGCTGGCCCTGGTCCGGCTGCTCGCGATGGGACACACCGACCAGTCGGCGGCCGTGGAGCTGAAGGTGAGCGTCCGCACCGTCGCATACACCATGCGCAACCTCATGGATCGCCTCGGCGTGGACAACCGCTTCCAGCTGGCGCTCCTGCTGGGCGCGACCGGCCGCGCGCCGTTGCCACCGACCGCTCGGGAAGCCAGCGGCGAGAGCACTTCCTAATACCGCCGTAGCAGTACTAATACCGCCGTAGAAGTACTAAGGAGAGAAACTCATGCGGTACGCGATACCGCGCGTCGCCCTGGCCGCCCTCGCGGGCGCGCTCGCGATCGCTGTGGTCACCGCCGTCGGCGCGGCTGGCGTGGGCCGGTCCGCCTTCGCCGCGGTAACGGCGACGCCGACCGGCCTCACCACGTCGACGCCGCTGCCGTCGCCGTCCACGGTCCCGGCGGCCCGGCAGTGGACGCCGGCGTCCTGCGCCACCGGGCAGTTCACCGGCTTCACCACGGAGGCCAACGGCCAGCTCACGCTGCTCGGCGACGCCACGCTGTGCGGCGGGTACCGGGACAAGTTCGCCTTCACCCTGGTCGTCTTCAAGCCCTCGCAGGTGACGGCGTTCGCGTACTCCAGCGCGCTGCTGGAATACGAGCCGGAGGGCGCCACGCCGTTCCAGGCCGTCATGCGGGTGCCGCCCCCGTCCGGAGAGGTTGGCGTCTGCGTGATGCGCGGCCCCACCGCCGCGATGGCGTGCGTGCGATTGACATTCGCGGTGGGTGAACCAGCGGTGCTGGAGCCGATCCCGGTCACCGATCCCCTGGTCCGCAAGCCGGTGCTGTTCGTCCTGGATACGCCGCGATCACCGGATCCGGAGTGCGGCGCCTGCGTCAGACTCATTCCTTGACCCCATGATCAAGGCGTCCTTCACGTCGTTCTTACTACTTGAGGGACGCCTTGATCATGGGGCACTTTCTCGCTCGCCGCGCCGTGTTGGTCGGCGCCCCCTGGCCGACCTCCCCCGTTGGCACGTCGAGCGATCAAGTCCCCCACATCGTGTCACCGGAGCGGCGATCATCGCCATGACGCCGGGACGAACTTGCACAATCATGCAACCGGGTTTGGACCTGTAAGCCTGCGCGCCATTGGCTCTGTCGAGAGGTCCAATGGCGCCATAGCGTCAGCCGCATGAAAACCGGTGCCCTGCTCTGCGTCTTCGGGATGGCGATCGTCGGCAGCTCCGTCTCGCTGAGCCAGCTGATCGTCGACTACCCCCACCTCACCGGCCAGGGCCTCCGGTACGCGGTCGCGGCGGCCATCCTGTTCGCCATCGCCCGCCGGACCCCGAGCCCGGGCCGGCTCACCCGCCGGGAGCTGGGCATCCTCACCGTGCTCGCGGCCACCGGCATGGCCGCGTTCAACGTCTGCATCCTCGTCGCGCTGCCGCACGCCGACGCGGCCGTCGTCGGTACCGTGATCGGCGCCGCGCCCCTCGGCATCGCGCTGCTGGCGCCGCTCCTGGGTGGTGGCCGCCCGGGTGCGCGCATCGTCGCCGCGGCGGCCGTCGTGGTGGCCGGCACCGCGCTCGTGCAGGGCACCGGCCGCACGGATCTGGTCGGCGTGCTCGCCGCCCTCGGCGCGCTCGGCGGCGAGATCCTCTTCTCCCTGCTCGCCGCCGCGGTCCTGCCCCGCCTGGGCGCGGTGCGGGTGGCCGCCTACAGCTGCGCGCTCGCCGTACCCCTCCTGCTGGTCACCGCGGTGCCGCTCGAGGCGACCCGGCTGCGGATGCCGACCGCCGTCGAGGCCGGGACGCTCGCGTTTCTCGCGGTCGGGATGACCGTGGTCGCGTTCGTCTGCTGGTTCACCGGCCTCCAGCGGCTCGGCGTGGCGCGCGCCGGCATGATCGTCGGCGTGATGCCGGTGGCGACCCTGGTAACCGCAGCCCTCCAGGCAGGCCAACTGCCCGCCCCAGGCCAGGCCGGAGGCGTCCTGCTGGTGGCGTTAGGCCTGGCGGTAGCCCTAACCACCCCCCGCCCCACCCTCCCGGCGGCTGACCCCCGCCGCCTGACCCAGGCGTTGATCGAGGAAGTTTCGTGGCTATCGAATCAGCATAAATCCGGACATGATAGCCACGAAACTTCCTCGATCAACGGGGGTCAGCGTGGGGTTTCCGCCTCCCGGACTTTGGCTGCGTGCGCCAGGACCGCGCGGCGTAGGGCGGCCTCGGCGTCCAAGCCGCGGGTGCGGGCCGCGGCCACGGCGGCCAGCAGCGCCGCGCCCAGCTCGTCCTCGGTCTCCACGGTGGGCGGTTCCGGCGGCACCGGTGCCGTCACACCGGCCCGCTCGGCTCGCTGCAGCACCTTGGCGGCGAGCGCGAGCGCGGGCTGGGCCAGCGCGATGCCGTCCATCGCGGACTCCCGCGACTTCTCGGCGCGCTTGATCCGCTCCCAGTTCTCCGTGATCTCCTCGAGGGTGGTGGCACCGTTGTCCGCGAACACGTGCGGGTTGCGGCGGATCAGCTTGGCCACCAGGTCACCGGCGACGTCGTCGACCGTCCACCGCTCCCCGTCGGGCAGGTTCTCGGCGAGCCGGGCGTGCAGCACCACCTGCAGCAGCACGTCGCCCAGCTCCTCGCGGAGCGCCGCCAGATCGCCGGCCTCGATCGCGTCGTACGCCTCGTAGCACTCCTCCAGCAGGAACTGCGCCAGCGTGGCGTGCGTCTGCTGGCGCTTCCACGGGTCGCCGCCGGGCGAGAGCAGCCGGTCCATGACCGTGACCGCGTCGAGCAGCCGGGCGCCCGGCGGGTCCCACGAGCCGTACACCAGCTCCAGCTCCGCGCGGCCCGGCTGGCGTGCCAGCCGCAGGCCGAGCTCGCGCGCCAGCGACTCGTCGCCGGTCGGTCCGGCGAGCCAGACGGCCGTGCCGTGCTCGTCGGCGGCCGCCAGCAGCGCGTCGACGGCGCCCTCCGCGACCACGGTGACCCCGCCGATGGCCGCGGTCTGCGCGCTCTCCGCGCCGGCGAAGACCGGGTGGGCGCGGACCAGGTCCCACGCCGCCGCCGTCATCAGCCCGGCCGGCAGCCGGGGCGACGTCACCAGGAGTACGACCCGAGCCGTCACAACGAGACGTCGGTCACCATGTCGGAGCCGAGATACGGGATCTCGTAGAACGCCACGCTCTGCTGGGCGCTGACCGCCATCGGGGCGCTGATCGGCTGGTACTTCGGGTTGATCGTCACGTCGAGCTTCTCCGCCTCGGCACCCAGCGTCGTGCTCACCAGGATGGCCGCCTCGGCGAACGTGGCGCCGGCGAACTGCTGCTTCATCTCCGCGACCGACCAGCCGGCCGGCACCGCCTGGACCTTCACCAGCGCCTCGTAGACCAGCGTGAGGCCGGCGTCGGTCAGCCCGACCCGGGGCGTGTTCTCCGCGATGACGGTCTGCAGGTTGTACCACTCGGCCCACAGCTGGACGTATTCGCTCTGCGCCGCCAGGCCCAGCTCCTGGGCGACCACCTCGGGCTCCAGCGGCTGCTGCGCCTCGGGCAGCTTCTTCTCCTGCTTGATCCGCCGGCCCAGCTCGAGGCTGACCAGCAGGTTGACGATCTTCTGCCGGGTCACGCGGCGCTCGGCGGCGGGGGTCGGGGACGGCTCCGGCGACGCTTCCGGGGACGCCTCGGGGGACGGCGAGGCCGTCACCGCCGCCGCGGTCGCGTTCTCGTAGATCTCGGTGACCCGATCCTCGGTGATGGAGGTGTCGCCGATGATCGCCGCCTTGTCGCTGTCTCCCACCTGGCAGCCAGTCAGGACACCGAGCCCGAGCGACGCGACGACGACGATGGATGCCATCCGACCAGCACGCATGGCGGCCACTCTCTCATGCCCGCCCACCGCCGCACCTGCCGGGTCCCCATGATCAGGGCGTCCCTCAAGTAGTTCTAAAGACCTGTGGGTGGCCCCGGTCAAGTCGACACGCGG
>JBBEWH010000037.1:0-84886 GCA_037414955.1 Actinomycetes bacterium KLBMP 9797 | reverse complement strand
CTCCCCGATAAGCCGCACCACACCATTGAGCTTAACCCGACTCCGCCCACGCCCTGATCATGAAGAGACGGGGTCGCCGAGGAGGTCTTTGAGAAGCTGGGCGCACCAGTCCAGGAGGGCCTGGTCGCGCAGTGGCTCGCCGCCCACCCGGCGGGTGGCCGGGCGGGGGACGCTGACCTGGTCGGTGGCGTGCTTGTAGACCGCGTCCGGGTGGTACCGCTTCAGCCGCAGCTGCTTGGAGTCGGGCAGGGCCAGCGGGGCGAACCGCACGTGCTTGCCCTGCACGGACACGTCGGTCAGCCCGTAGGCCCGGGCGAGCAGCCGGAACCGCGCCACCGCCACCAGGTTCTGGACCGGCGCGGGCGGCTCGCCGTACCGGTCGCGCATCTCGAGCACCGCCTCGTCCAGCTCGGCCGCCGAGCGCGCCGACGCGAGCTTGCGGTACATCTCCAGCCGCAGCCGCTCGACGCCGATGTAGTCGTGCGGCAGGTGCGCGTCGACCGGCAGGTCGATCTTGACGTCCGGCTCCTCCTCCGCGGGCCGCTCGCCCTTGAAGTGCTGTACCGCTTCGCCGACCATGCGCACGTACAGGTCGAAGCCGACGCCCTCGATGTGGCCGGACTGCTCGCCGCCGAGCAGGTTGCCGGCGCCGCGGATCTCCAGGTCCTTCATCGCCACGTACATGCCGGCGCCCAGCTCGGTGTGCTGCGCGATGGTCGCCAGCCGCTCGTGGGCGTGCTCGGTGAGCGGCTTCTCCGGCGGGTACAGGAAGTACGCGTACGCCCGCTCGCGGCCCCGCCCGACCCGGCCGCGGATCTGGTGCAGCTGCGCGAGGCCCAGCAGGTCGGCCCGCTCGACGATCAGCGTGTTGGCGTTCGGGATGTCGATGCCGGACTCCACGATCGTCGTGCAGACCAGGACGTCGTACTCCTTCTCCCAGAAGCCGACCATCACCTTCTCCAGGGCGTCCTCGCCCATCTGGCCGTGCGCCACCGCGACCCGCGCCTCCGGCACCAGCTCGCGGATCCGGCGCGCCGCCTTGTCGATCGACTCCACCCGGTTGTGCAGGTAGAAGACCTGGCCGTCGCGCAGCAGCTCGCGGTGGATGGAAGCGGCGACCTGCTTGCCGTCGTACGCCCCGACGAAGGTCAGCACCGGGTGCCGCTCCTCCGGCGGGGTGGCGATGGTCGACATCTCCCGGATGCCGGTGATCGCCATCTCCAGCGTGCGCGGGATCGGGGTCGCCGACATGGTGAGCACGTCGACCGAGGTGCGCAGCGTCTTCAGGTACTCCTTGTGCTCGACGCCGAACCGCTGCTCCTCGTCGACGACGACCATGCCGAGCCGCTTGAACCGGGTGGCCGTCTGCAACAGCCGGTGGGTGCCGATCACGATGTCGGCGGTGCCGTCGGCCACCTTGGTCAGCGTCTGCTCGGTCTCCTTCGGCGTCTGGAACCGGGACAGCTGCCGGATCTCCACCGGGAAGCCGGACATCCGCTCGGAGAACGTGTTGTAGTGCTGCTGGGCGAGCAGCGTGGTGGGCACCAGCACGGCCACCTGCTTACCGTCCTGCACCGCCTTGAACGCCGCCCGTACCGCGATCTCGGTCTTGCCGTAGCCGACGTCGCCGCAGATCAGCCGGTCCATCGGAGACGTCTGCTCCATGTCCTGCTTGACCTCTTCGATCGCGGCCAGCTGGTCGGGCGTCTCGGTGTACGGGAACGCGTCCTCCAGCTCCCGCTGCCACGGCGTGTCCGGGCCGAACGCGTGCCCCTTCGACGCCTTCCGCGCGGCGTACAGCTGGATGAGCTGAGCGGCGATCTCGCGGACCGCCTTGCGGGCGCGGGCCTTGGCCTTCTGCCACTCGGCGCCGCCCATCTTGTGCAGCGCCGGGTGCTCGCCACCCACGTACCGGGAGAGCTGGTCGAGCTGGTCGGTCGGCACGAACAGGCGGTCGCCCGGCTGGTTGCGCTTGGACGGCGCGTACTCGATCACCAGGTACTCCCGGGACGCGCCGTTGACCGTGCGCTGCACCAGCTCGACGTACCGGCCGATGCCGTGCTGCTCGTGCACGACGTAGTCGCCGGCCCGCAGCTCCAGCGGGTCGATGGTGTTACGCCGCCGGCTCGGCATCTTCCGCATGTCGCGGGTGGACGCCCCGCGCCCGCCGGTGATGTCGTTGCCGGTGATCACCGCGAGCCGGGTCACCTCGTCGAGGAACCCGTGGTTCAGCGCGCCGCACGACACGACGATGGTGCCGGGCGCCGGCGGCGTGGTGATGTCCTCGGCGAGTGCCGCGCCCAGGCCGGCGTCGTGCAGCACCTCCACGGCCCGCTGCGCCGGCCCGTGCCCCTCGAAGACCAGCGCGACCGACCAACCGTCGCCGGACCAGCGCTTGAGATCGTCGACCACCCGCGCGGTCTCGCCGTGGTAGAGCGGCACCGCCTGCGCGGCCAGCGTGACCGCCTCGCCGGCGTCGGGCGTGACGGTCACCTCCGGCAGCGGGTCCTCCCACGGCTCCGCTTCTTTCCTGTCCGGCGCCACGTCCAGGCCGAACGGGGACACCGACCACCAGGGCAGACCGAGGTCCCCCGCGGTCGCGCGTACCTCCGCCAGGGTCTTGAAGGCCGCGGCGCCGAGGTCGATCGGTGCCTGGCCGCCGACGGCGGCCGCGGCCCAGCTGGCCTCCAGAAACTCCGCCGAGGTACGCACGAGGTCGTGCGCCCGGGTCCGGATCCGCTCCGGGTCGCAGAGGAGTACGTGGGTGTGCGCGGGCATGCAGTGCAGCAAGGTCTCCAGCGAGTCCGGCCCGACCAGCACCGGGGCCAGCGACTCCATGCCCTCGACCGGGATGCCCTCGGCCAGCTGGTCGAGGATCTCCACGAGCTCCGGATGCTCCTGGGCCAGCTCGGCCGCTCGTCGCTTGACCTCGGGCGTGAGCAGCAATTCCCGGCACGGCGGCGCCCACATCGAATCGACCGGCTCGATCGTGCGCTGGTCAGCCACCGCGAACGTGCGGATCTCCTCGACCTCGTCGCCCCAGAACTCCACCCGGGACGGGTGCTCGTCGGTCGGCGGGAACACGTCGAGGATGCCGCCGCGCACCGCGAACTCGCCGCGCTTGGTGACGAGGTCGACCCGCGCGTACGCCATGTCGATGAGCCGGCGCGCCACGTCTTCCAGCACGGCCTCGCCGCCGCGCCGCAGCTCCACCGGCACCAGGTCACCCAGCCCACGCAGCTGCGGCTGCAGCACCGACCGCACCGGCGCCACCACCACCCGCACCGGGTCGCCGTCCGGGTGCGCGAGTCGGCGCAGCACGGCGAGTCGGCGCCCGACGGTGTCGGAGCGCGGCGAGAGCCGCTCGTGCGGCAGCGTCTCCCACGCGGGGAACACCGCCACCTGCTCGGCCGGCAACAGGCCACCGAGCGCGGCCGCCAGATCCTCGGCCTCGCGCGTGGTGGCGGTGACCGCGAGTACCGGCCGGCCGGCGCCCTGGCCACCGGCGGCGACCGCCGCGACCAGGAACGGCCGGAGCGCCGGGGGCGCGGTCAGGTCAAGCCCATCCGCCTGCGCACCGCCGGCTCGCGCACGGTCGCGGACCCGGGCGAGGGCCGGATCGTGGAGGGCGGCGTCGAGCAGGCCGGTGAGGTTCATGCGGCTTTTGTCCCCTCTGGGCGCACGTCGAAGCCCCCGCGCCCAGCTAGGGCGGGGGGTGGCCCGTCAAGGGTAGCCCGCAGCCCCGCGCGCCGCGCAACGCCAATCCGGCGTGCCTGCGCGGACGACTGCGCGCAAGATCGAGACAAGTTTGCGAAAGTTGCCCGGTCCGGGCGTTGATGACACGGCAACTTCCGCACAGTTGTCTGGATCTTGTGGGTTGCATCGGCCGGTGTTGATCAACCAGGACAAGCCCCGTGGCCACGCGGACGCGCTTTGCCCTGCTTCCACCGAGGAAGCACCCGCCCCCGCACGCAGCCACGCGCGGTTTACCCGCTTCACGCCGATCGTCGCGGGCTCCGTGGCAGCGCGACACTTCTACCGGACATCTTTCCGCATCCCCGCCGCGACCATCAGCACGAACCGGGGCGAATCAGATGTAGTCGCGGGCGCAGTCGGGCATTTCCTCACTGGGCGAAGCGGGCGCATCGCCCCGGAGTGAATCATGGGCGTGGTATGTCTCATGTGTGGCTAATTGGGGTAAGACGGTCGGATTGCTGCTGGGGATGCTCGTGCTGACGCTCGGGTTCATCGCGGCGTATGTCGAAGGGCTGCACAACGCGAAGCCGGAGCACGTGCCGGTCGGCGTGATCCGTAGCGACAGCACCGCGGCGAAGCTCGTCACCGCCGTGCGGCCGCACCTCAAACCCGTCGCGTATGCGGACAGCGGTGCCGCCACGAGGGCGCTTGACCGGCGGGAGGTATATGCGGTACTCGCGTCGACCGGTACCGGAAGCCTGGCCCTGACCACCGCGAGCGCCAACTCGCCGGCGGCGGCCGAGCTGATCAGCGAAGCGCTCACCGCAGCCGCGACCTCGGCCGGCGCGAAGCTCGCCGTGACGGACGCCGTGGTGGTCTTGCCGGGCGACCCGCGCGGATTGGTGCCGTTTTACCTGGTCGTCGGCCTGGTGCTGGGTGGCTACCTAGCCTCGACCGCGCTCGGCGTCACCGCCGGCACCACCCCACGCACGGTGCCCCGCGCGGCGGCTCGGATCGGCGCGCTCGCGGTCTACGCCGTCCTGCTCGGTGCGGCGGGGGCGGTCCTCACCGGCCCGCTGCTGGGTATCTTCCCCGACCACTGGCTGGTGCTCGCGGCGGGTGGGGCGCTGGTCGTGTTCGCGGCGGGCATGCTGGCCGCGGCAGTACAGGCCTGGGTGGGCCTCCTGGGGACCGGCCTGCTGGTCCTGCTGCTGGTGGCGCTCGACAATCCGGGGTCGGGCGGCGTCTACCCGCCCGAGTACATGCCGGGCTTCTTGCGCGGCATGCACACCTGGAGCCTGCCCGGCCTGGGCACCGACCTGGTCAAGTCGTTGGTCTACTTCGACCGGGCGGCGGCCGGCTCGCGGGTGGGCGCGCTGATGATCTGGGCGGTCGTCAGCATCGGGGTCCTCTTCGGTGCCGCAGAGATCTTCGGCCGCCGCCTACGCCCCGACTCCCTATGATCAAGGCGTCCCCGTCGTTGGTCGCTGTGGTTCAGGGGAGGCGGGCGGGTTGCGGGACACTTTGATCATGGGAAAGCCTGAGACATGACTCACCAGGTTGACCTCGGCGCAGCGTGCTCTCGGTAACATCCAGGCGTCGGACAGTGCCGTCCTTCCGTACTCGCGTAAGGAGCGCATGGTGACCGACCAGCCCGACCACGACGGTCCCGACGCCGCCCTCCGCGCCGACATCCGGCGCCTCGGCACGTTGCTGGGCAAAACCCTCGCCCGGCAGGAGGGCACGCCGCTCCTCGACCTGGTCGAGGAGATCCGGGCGCTGGTGCGGTCGGACGCCGACGCGGCCGCCGACCGGCTCGGCGGGATGGACATCACCACCGGCACCAAGCTGTCCCGGGCGTTCTCGACCTATTTCCACCTCGCGAACATCACCGAGCAGGTGCACCGGGCGCGCGAGCTGCGGCGGCAGCGGGCCCGGCACGGCGGCTGGCTCGACCAGGCGGCGAAGCTGATCGCGGAGCGCGGCGTACCCGTCGACGAGATCGCCGCGGCGGCGCGGCGGCTCGCGGTGCGGCCGGTCTTCACCGCCCACCCGACGGAGGCCGCGCGGCGGTCCATCCTGTCGAAGCTGCGCGCGGTCGCCGACGAGCTCGACGCCGAGCACGGCGCCGCGATCCTGTACGGGGCGAGCGAGTCGCCACAGACCAAGCGCCGCCTCGCCGAGCTGATCGACCTACTGTGGCAGACCGACGAGCTGCGGTTGGACCGCCCCGACCCGACCGACGAGGCCCGCAACGCGATCTACTACCTGCGCGATCTGTACGCCGACGCGGCGCCGCAGGTGCTCGACGACCTCGCCGACACCCTGCGCACCCTGGGCGTGGAGACGCCGCCCACCGGCCGGCCGCTGACGTTCGGCACCTGGATCGGCGGCGACCGCGACGGCAACCCGTTCGTGACGGCCCGGGTCACCCGGGACGTGCTGCTGATCCAGCACGAGCACGGCATCCAGGCCACCGAAGCGGCGATGGACGCGCTGATCAACGAGGTCTCGGTGTCCCGCCGGCTGCGCGGGGTGTCGCTCGACCTGTCGGCGAGCCTCGCCAAGGACCTCGACGCGCTGCCCGAGGTGCCGAGCCGGTTCCGCCGCACCAACGCCGAGGAGCCTTACCGGCTGAAGGCCCGCTGCGTGAAGGCGAAGCTGGCCAACACCCGGCGCCGGCTGCGCCAGGGCACCGCCCACGAGCCCGGCCGCGACTACCGCGGCGCCGACGAGCTGCTCGCCGACCTGGAGTTGATGCGCGCCTCGCTGGCCCGCAACTCCGGCCAGCTCACCGCGGTCGGCAAGCTGGCCACCGCGATCCGCACGGTCGCGGCGTTCGGCATGCATCTGGCCACGATGGACATCCGCGAGCACGCTGAGGCGCACCACGTGGTCCTGGGCCAGATGTACGCCCGGATCGGTGAGGTGGCCGACTACGCCGCGCTGTCCCGGGCCGACCGCACCAAGCTGTTGGGCGACGAGCTGGCGGGCCGGCGGCCACTGTCCAGTCCGGACACGCCGCTGACCGACGCCGCGCGGCGCACGTTCGACGTGTTCGGCACTATCCGGGAGGCGCAGGAGCGGTTCGGTCCCGAGGTCGTCGAGTCGTACATCATCTCCATGACGCTCGGCGTCGACGACGTGCTGGCCGCGGCGGTGCTGGCCCGCGAGGCCGGCCTGATCGACGTCCACGGGCACCGGGCGCGCATCGGGTTCGTGCCGCTGCTGGAGACACCGGCCGAATTGGACGCCGGCGGCGAGCTGCTCGACGAGATGCTGTCGCTGCCGGCGTACCGGGCGGTCGTGGCCGCCCGCGGTGACGTGCAGGAGGTGATGCTGGGCTACTCCGACTCCAACAAGGAGGCCGGCATCACCACGTCGCAGTGGTCGATCCACCGGGCGCAGCGGGCGCTGCGCGACGTGGCCGCCCGGCACGGCGTGCGGCTGCGGCTCTTCCACGGCCGCGGCGGCACGGTCGGGCGGGGCGGCGGGCCGACGCACGAGGCGATCCTCGCCCAGCCCTACAACACCTTGGACGGTGCCATCAAGGTGACCGAGCAGGGCGAGGTCATCTCCGACAAGTACACGCTGCCGGCGCTGGCCCGGGAAAACCTGGAGCTGACGGTGGCCGCGGTGCTCCAAGCCACCCTGCTGCACACCACGTCGCGGGCGTCCACCGACTCGCTGGCCCGCTGGGACGCGGCGATGGACGCCACGTCGGCGGCCGCCTACCAGGCCTACCGGGAGTTGATCGAAGACCCGCAGCTGCCGTCGTACTTCTGGGCGTCCACGCCGACGGAGCTGCTCGGCGCGCTGAACATCGGCTCCCGGCCGGCGAAGCGCCCGAACACCGGCGCGGGGCTCAGCGGCCTGCGGGCCATCCCGTGGGTCTTCGGCTGGACCCAGTCCCGGCAGATCGTGCCCGGCTGGTACGGCGTGGGCAGCGGCCTCGCCGCCGCCCGCTCCTCCGGTCTCTCCGACGTTCTCGACGAGATGTACGCCAACTGGCAGTTCTTCCGCACCTTCCTGTCCAATGTGGAGATGATGCTCTTCAAGACCGATCTGAGCATCGCCCGGCGGTACGTGCACACCCTGGTCGCGGAAGATCTCCAGCACGTCTACGGGAAGATCGAGGAGGAGTACGCGTTGACGGTGCGCGAGGTGCTCGCCATCACCGGCGAGGCGGAGCTGCTCGACGGGCAGCCGGTGCTGCGGCGCACGCTCGCCGTCCGGGACACCTACCTGGAGCCGCTGCACCACCTGCAGGTGGCGCTGCTGCGGCAGTACCGCGACTCGGGCGCCGCCAGCCGCGCGATCGCCACCGCACCGGGCGGCCGCCGCGCCCCCGGCGAGGGCACCGCGCTCGAGCGCGCCCTGTTGACAACGGTGAACGGCATCGCGGCCGGCATGCGCAACACCGGCTAACCCCACTCCTCATGATCAAGGCGTCCTTCAAGTAGTTATAGCTACTTGAAGGACGCCTTGATCATGGGCTAGGAGGTTTCGCCGGCTACGGAGAAGGAGCGTAGGCGGTCGATCGCCAGTGCGGTGAAGCCGATCGCGAAGACCGCCGACATCACCAGCGCCACCGGCAGTGAGACCCGGCCCTCCAGCAGGGGCGTGGGGGCCACCTTGTCGGCCAGCGCGATCACGTACTGCTGCACCGACAGCACCCGCGTGCCGGAGATCAGGTTGCCGAGCAGGCCCTCCCAGATCAGCACGTAGACCAGGCCGAGCAGCACCGGTCGGCGGGTGACCAGGCTGAGCGCGAGGAACAGCGCCGAGTACGCCAGCGCGCCCATCGCACTCGCCAGCGCCAGCCCGAGGCCGAGCCGCACCGAGTCGGCCAGCACCCCGGCGACGTACATCGGGATGGCCACCGTCAGCGCCGTCACCCCGGTGGCCACCGCGAGCTTCGGCAGGATGATCTCCCACCGGGGCAGCGGCTTGGTCAGGATGTGCACGATGGTGCCGTCGTCGATCTCCGCGCCGAGCACGCCGGTGCCCACGATCAGGGCGATGACCGGCAGCACCACGGCGAAGCCGAGGCCGACCAGCACCGGCTCGGCCCAGTGCTCGGGGGCCACGCCGAAGCCGCGGGTCAGCGCGGCCAGCCCGACCACCAGCAGCGGCAGGGGCAGGAGCAGCAGGAACCGGCGCCGACCGAACAGGCCGCGGGCGGTGATCCAGGCAATGGTCCCGTTCATGACTCCACCAGGTATTCGAAGACGCTTTCGAGGGACTCGTCGGAGGGCAGGAGCCGGCGCACCCGTACCCCTTCGGCGAGCGCGATCTTCGGCAGCGCGCGGGTGAAGCTGCCGTAGTCGCCGGCGCGTACCGTCAAGCCGTGCCGGTCGATCTCCACGCCGGTGACCGACGCCTGCCCGATCAGGGCGACCGCCAGCTTGCGGTCGTCGGTCGACTGCACGGCGAAGACGTGCGGCCGGTTCGACATCAGCCGGCGGATGGCCCGGTAGTCGCCGGACGCCGCCAGCCGCCCGGCCACCATCACCTGGACCGTGCCGGAGACCTGCTCGACCTCTTCGAGGATGTGCGAGCTGAACAGGATGGTGTGCCCGTCGGCGCCGAGCTTGTGCAGCAGGTCCATCATGTGCAGCCGCTGCCGCGGGTCCATGCCGTTGAACGGCTCGTCGAGCAGCAGCACCCGCGGCTCGTGGACGAGCGCGGCGGCCACCCGGGTGCGCTGCCGCATGCCCTTGGAGTAGGTGCCGATCCGGCGATCCTGCGCGTCGGTCATCTCGACCAGTTCCAGCGCCCGCTGGGCGGCCGCCACGGGGTCGCGGAGCTTGTGCAGGCGGGCGCTCGCCTCGACGAACTCCCGCGCGGTGAGGAACGCGTGCACCGCCTCACGCTCGCTGACCAGCCCCAGCTGCCCGTACACGGAAGGGTTTCGCCACGCCGGCGTGCCGCCGACCGTGACCGTGCCGCGCGAGGGTGCGAGGAATCCGGCCATCATGTGCAGCAGGGTGGTCTTGCCGGCCCCGTTGGGGCCGAGCAGGCCGGTCACGCCCGAGCCGAGCGTCATGGTCACGTCGTTGACGGCGACCACGTTGCCGTACCAGCGGGACACGCCGGTGAGAACGACGTCCGTCGAGCGGGCGCCGGCGGAGCCGCGCGGCGCGGCGGAGTGTTCCTGCTGGGTGCTCATGCCGAAGCCACCTTCCGGTACCGGGCCAGCAGCAGCGCGACGCAGCCGGCGATCAACGCGACCGCGACCACGGCGTAGACCGGGCCGTAGTCGCCCGACATGCTCTCCCCGAGCGGCTCGAACAGCCAGTCGCCGATGCCGCTGACCAGCGAGATCGGGCTGGCGAGCCCGGCGAGCTGGTTGACGGTGGTGTTCGGCATGACGGAGAGCACGCCGACCACCGGCGTGGTCACCAGGAACGCGCCGACGGTCACGCCGGCGGCGATGGCCCGCCGGCCCATCAGCGACGACACCAGGATCGCCACCGAGCCGAAGACCATGGCGAAGATGGCGGAGTACGCCCAGCCCTTGAGGAAGTCGTCCAGCTCGCCCCAGATGTCCGAGACGCCGTCCACGGTGAACACGGCGACCAGGAACATCAGCAGCTGCGCCCCGCCCAGCGTCAGGAACAGCGCCGAGACCATCGCGGCCAGCTTGGCGAGCGGGTAGTCGGAGCGGCGCACCGGACGGGAGAAGTACAGCGGCAGCACGCCGGTGTGCAGGTCGCGGGAGACCAGCTCGGGCGCGGTCGCCGCGCACAGGAAGATGATCACCATGGTCAGCGTCTGCGGGAGCTGCCCGTACGACAGGACGATCTGCCCGGTCTGCGCGCGGATCGCGGCCACCACCGCCGCCACAATGCCGACCACGCCGACCAGGAACCAGGGGAAGATCTTGGCCTTCGCGCTGCGCCCGAGGCCGAACGCGGTGCGCAGGCCGTGCGTGTAGAGCGAGGCGACGACGTACCGGCGGCCCAGCCGCACCCCGGCGTAGCGCTGGTAGCCGATGTCATGGATGACGCTCGTGACATCAGGCATGGGTCACCTCCCGGGTCGCGAACAGCTCGGCCACCCGGTGGCGCCGCTGATCCAAACGATGCAGCGGCAGGTCCAGCTCGGCCACCGTGGACAGGATGCGGTCGTACGTCTCGTCGTCTTCCAGGGGTACGAGCAGCAGCCGCCCCTCCCGCTTGACGGTCACGCCGAGCGCGTCGAGCCGGGCGGCCAGCTCGTCGGTGCCCTCGCTGACCTCCACGGCCAGCACGTCGGTCACCGTCGTCATGGCCGAGATGTTGTCCGAGCGCAGCAGCCGGCCACCGTCGATGGCGATCAGCGAGTCGCAGATCCGCTCCACCTCGCCCAGCAGGTGCGAGCAGACCACCACCGAGATGCCGAACTCGGTGCCGATCCGCTGGATCAGCGCCAGCATCGCGTCCCGGCCGGCCGGGTCGAGGCCGTTGGTCGGCTCGTCGAGCAGCAGCAGATCCGGGTCGTGCACCAGCGCCTGCGCCAGCTTCACCCGCTGCTTCATGCCGGTGGAGTAGCCGCCGACCTGGCGGTACCGCTCCTCGTAGAGGCCCACATGACGCAGCGCCTCCGAGGCCCGCTCGCGAGCCGCGGTGCGCGGCAGCCCGCTCATCCGCCCGAGGTGGGTGACCAACTCGGCGGCGGACAGGTCGGGTGGGAGGCAGTCGTGTTCGGGCATGTATCCGACCCGCGTGCGGACCGCGTCGGCGTCCGTCGTGGGATCCAGATCGAGTACGCGCACCGCGCCGCTCGTCGGTGCGAGCAGCCCCAGTAGTATTTTGATCAACGTCGACTTGCCGGCGCCGTTGGCACCGACCAGCCCGACGATGCCCGGTTCAACGCTCACCGTGAGGTCCGACAGCGCGGTTACCCGCCCGCCGTAAGTCTTGGTCAGCGCCTCGGTCGCGATAAGGCTCACGCGGTCAGAGTAGGGACTCGACGCTCACCAGGACATCAGGCGTTCCCCCTTAAGGTAAAGATCAAGGCGTCCTTCATGTCGCTAGAGCTACGGGAAGGACGCCTTGATCATGGGTGCAGGACGCGGGTCGCCAGGCGGACCGCCGGGCTGGTCGCGCGCAAGCCGTCGGCCAGCGCGTCGCCGGCCGCCGCGAGATCGGCGTCGGTCAGCCCGCCGAGCGCGTCGAGGATGAACACGGCCCGCGTGGTGGTGCCGGTGATCCGGGTACGCACGCACTGGCGCCAGTTCCACCGCCGGCACGTCACGCCGTCGTCGTCGCGCCAGACCACCTCACCCGGGCTCGGGTGCTCGACGGCCGGCTGCCCGTCGGCGACCGTGTCGAACGGCTCGTCACCCACCGCTCGCACGAGCCGCAGCGGACCCCGGTACCGGTCGACGTCCTCGCCGCCGATCGGCACCACATGCGCGACGGACACCGCGTTGTACACGTCGGTAAGCCGGTCGATGCGCGGCAGGCCGGCGGGTGCGCGGCGGAGGAGCGCGTCGACACTCGGCCGGGTGCGCTGGGGTTTGGCGCCGAACGCCCGGAACGCCTCCCGCCACGCGTCCAGGTGTGGATGCTCGGCGACCGCCGCTTCCTCGGCGGCCCGCAGCACCTTCTCGCTCACCTCGTCGCTGGGGCCCGGCTGGAGGCCGTCGGCCAGGATGAGGAGCGCCCGGTAGTCCGGCCGCAGGGTGAAGACGGCCGGTGCGACGTACGCGGCCGCCAGCCATCGGTCACCATCATGAGTCATACGGTCATTATAGTGACCAACCTTCCATGATCAAGGCGTCCCTCATGTCGTTAGGACTACGTGAAGGACGCCTTGATCGTGGGTGTGAGATCAAGTAGCGCGAGCGGCGTGGCCGTGGCACTCTCGACCGACGGCCGGACGGCTGCGAAACTGTGGTCCGGTGCATTTGGGGGTGCGATGAGCAACGGGTGGGTGCTGCCCGACGAGGTGCTGCGTGACGCGCCGGCATACACGCCGCGCACGTACGAACTTGCTGACCTCGAGCTGCTGCTCTCCGGTGCGTACGCGCCCTTGACCGGCTTCCTCGGCCGCGCCGACCTGGCGAGCCTCGGGCGTCGCGGCCGGCTGGCCGACGGCACGCCGTGGCCGGTGCCCGTGGTGCTCGAGGTGCCCGGCGACGTCGTCAACGAGCTGCGCCTGGACAACCCCCTGCACCGGGCGCTGGTGCTCACCGACCTGGAGGGCGCGCCGGTCGCGGCGGTCGACGTCACCGACCTGTGGCCGACCCGCGACGGGCGGCACGGCGTGGGTGGCACGGTCCGGCGCCTCGGCGACGGCGGGCACGGCCCGTTCCAGCGGCTGCGGCGGACACCCGATGAGGTGAAATCGCTGCTCCCGCCCGGTCGGGTGCTCGGCGTGGTGGCCGACCGGCCGCTGCACCGCCCGCAGCTCGCCCAGATCGCCCACGCGGCGCGCACGCTCGCCGCGCACCTGCTGGTGCTGATCCCGGTGGCCGAGCCGGGCCCCGACGGGCTGGCGCCCGAGGTGCTGGTGCGCACGGTGTTCGCGGCCCGGGATCGGATGCCACCGGCCACCCTGGTCGCGGTGCCGCTCGCGCGGCGCGGCGACGAGATCCGCGAGGCGCTGCTGCGGGCCAAGGTCGCCGGGGCGTATGGCGTGACCCACCTGCTCTCCACCGGCGAGATGCTGTCCGGCGGCGGCCCGCGCGTGCTCGTGCCCCGCGAGCTGGCCTACGACAACCGCGACGGCCAGTGGCGCTGGCGCGACGACATCCCGCCGCGCAACCGGCGCCTGGCGCTGAAGCCGGACGAGATCGACGACCTGCTCGACCGGGGGTTCCCGCTCCCCGAGTGGCACACCCCGCCGGCGGTCGCGAAGGAGCTCACCCGGGCCCGGCCACCCCGCCGGCACCGGGGACTCGTGGTGTTCTTCACCGGTCTGTCCGGTTCGGGTAAGTCGACGATCGCCCGCGGCGTCGCCGACGCGCTGCGCGAGAGCGGCGACCGCACGATCACCCTGTTGGACGGCGACGTGGTGCGCCGGGAGCTGTCCAAGGGCCTCGGGTTCAGCAAGGACGACCGGGACACCAACGTGCGCCGCATCGCCTGGGTCGCGGCCGAGGTCGCCCGCCACCGCGGCATGGCGCTCTGCTGCCCCATCGCGCCCTACGCGAAGGCCCGGGCCGCCGCGCGGGCGTTGGCGCGGTCGGCGGGTGCCGGCTTCATTCTGGTACACGTGAACACGCCGCTCGAGGTGTGCGAGCAGCGCGACCGCAAGGGCCTATACGCCAAGGCGCGCGCCGGCCAGCTCACCGGCATGACCGGCATCGACGACCCGTACGAGGAGCCGACCGACGCCGACCTGGTGATCGACGCCAGCGACATCTCGGTCGACGACGCGGTGCGCCGCGTGCTGGATCACCTCACCGACACCGGCTGGGTGGAGCAAAAACTCCAACCCGCCTAGTTCTCCCCTTCATGATCAAGGCGTCCCGCACGTCGTCATAGCGACGTGAGGGACGCCTTGATCATAGGTCAGCGTGACCTAATTATCGGAAAAGTCTGGCATTTGGCCTTTGTCCGTATCATGCTGCTTTTAGCACCTTAAGCCTCACCAGTCACGGAGGCACGGGGCGCAACACGCCGGCTTCCCACGGGAAGGGGACGATCGGGCATGAAGGCACTCAAGCGGTACGTCGCCAAGCACCAGACCACCCGGCCCCCGACCGAGCGCCGGCTCCCCGTGCGGCCGATGGCGCTGACCGCCGTCGCGGTCGCCGGATCCGTGCTGCTCGGCCTCGTGGGCGGTTACCTCGGACGCGCGGCCACCCAGCACATTCCCGCCACCGAGGACGGCTTCGTGCTGACCAGCGCCGCGCGGAGTCTCGGCCCGTTGCCCACAGACGGACTGGTGGCGGGCGCCGACCGTGGCGGTGCCGCGATCAGCTTCGTCAAGTTCCGGGTGCGGAGCCTGCCGGGCGGCCGGCTGCCGGCGCGGGCCGAGGTGCGGCTCGCCCGCGTCGGCGAGGCGCCGCTGCCCGGGTACGTCGAGCTGACCCGGGTGCCGAGCAACCGCTGGCGGCCCGACAGCCTGGGCCGGGGCGCCACGCCGCGGCTGGGTTCGGTGATCAGCACGGTGCGTCCCGAGCCGGCGGACCAAGCGGTGGTCTTCGACGTCACGAAGGAGATCCGGGCGGCCGGCACGTACTCCTTCGCGGTGACGGTGCCGGCGGGCGAGGGGCTGGCCTGGTTC
The DNA here is from genome assembly GCA_037414955.1 of Actinomycetes bacterium KLBMP 9797. Classification (GTDB taxonomy): domain Bacteria; phylum Actinomycetota; class Actinomycetes; order Mycobacteriales; family Micromonosporaceae; genus Phytohabitans. The sequence continues at coordinate 69,967 of JBBEWH010000037.1, read as the reverse complement.
GCCGGCAGCGACTTCCGACCCGACCCGACCCGACGGCCGGTGCTCTGGCTGTCCTGGCAGAGTGGCCGGCCGCCGGCCCCCGCCGCGACGCCGACCCTGCCGACGATGCCGACGCTCCCCAGCCTCCCGGCGTTCCCGAGCGTGCCGCCCATGCCCAGCCTGCCCACGCTCCCGACCGTCCCGCCGGTGTCCACGCCGCCGACCCGCCCGGCGGACGCGACGGCGTTGCCCGAGCCGACGACACCGCCGGCCACACCGACCGACCTGCCGACGCCGACCCTGCCGACGCCGTCCGCCGTGACATCGCCGCCCACCGCTCCGACGTCCCCGCCGACCGCCGCCACGTCGCCGCCCACCGCCTCGACGTCCCCGCCGACCGCCCCCTCGTCGTCGCCCGGCCCTTCGTCATCGCCCGGCCCCTCGTCGTCGCCCACCGCCTCGACGTCACCCGAGCCGCCGGACCCGGCGTGCGCGGTCGACGAGCGCCTGGTGCCGACGTGCGGCGTGCTCTGGGGCGTCGCCCCGGCCGCGCACACCGCCAAGCCCCGGGACGGCGCACTGCGCGCCTTCGAGCGCAAGACCGGCCGGCATCAGGCCATCTACCACGCGTACCACCGGGGTTCCGAGCTCTTCCCGACCGCGACGGAGGCCGCGCTGGCCCGCGAGCCCGGCCGCCCGCGCCTGCTGTTCCTCAACTGGAAGCCGCGGGAGGCGAGCTGGGCGGAGATCGCCGCCGGCGGGATGGACGACTACCTGGACCGGTTGGCGGCGCACATCACGCACGCCTTCCCCCAGCCGTTCTTCCTCACGATCCACCACGAGCCGGAGAACGACGTCGTGGAGACGGCCGGTTCCGGGTACACCGCCGAGGACTACGCCGCGATGTTCCGGCACGTCGTGCAGCGGCTGCGGGCCCGGGGCGCGACGAACATCGTGCCCACGATGGTCTACATGGCGTATGTGCCGTGGAACGTCAAGCCTTGGTTCGAACGGCTGTACCCGGGCGATGACGTGGTCGACTGGGTCGCCTGGGACGTCTACGCCTACAGCGATCCCGGCCACGGCCATGGTGACTTCGCCGAGCTGATGAACCGCCGGACCGAGGACGAGCCGCAGTGGCCGGGCTTCTACAACTGGGCCGCGGAACGGTTCCCCGACAAGCCGCTGATGCTCGGCGAGTGGGGCGTCTGGCACTCGGACACCAACCCGGAGCACCCGTCGCGGTTCTTCGACACGGTCGGCGAGCAGATCCAACTCTTCCCGCGGGTGAAGGCGATGGTCTATTTCGACACGCCCGCCGATCAGCGGGGCCGCAACTCGCAAGTGGACACCACACCGGACACCCTGCGCTCGTACCAGCGGCTCGGGCAACTGCCGACCTTCGATGTCAGCCCGGGCTCCGACATGGAATGACCAACCGATGAGTTACGTCTGCGGTGTGTGGCCGTTGAACCCATGGCGAGGGTGCGTGCTTCGCCCCCTCATGTCCGCTGCCGCCACCCGCCGAGAGGTCAACGAGAGCCATGGACGTATCCGACTACGCCATATTGCTCCGACGGCACTGGTGGGTCGTACTGCTGTTCCTCACCGCCGGGCTCGGCGGCGCGCTGCTGGTCACCAACGCCCAGCCGAAGCTGTACGAGTCCGCGACCTCGGTGCTGGTCCAGCCGGCCGGGCAGGACACGAACGTCGTCGGCGGCCGCACCAAGGGCGACATCAACCTCGACACCGAGGCCCAGCTCGTCCGCTCCACGGCGGTCGCGACCCGCGCCGCCGAGCTGCTGCGCACCCCCACCGCACCTGACGAGTTGGCCCGCGCGGTCACCGTGGAGGTGCCGGCCAACACGGCGGTGCTGGTCATCACGTACGGCGCCGGCGACCCCGCCGCGGCGCGGGCCGGCTCGCACGCGTTCGCCGAGGCGTACCTGCGCAACCGGGAGGAGAGCGCGAAGGCCGACCTGGACGCCCAGATCGCCGCCCTCAACGCCAAGGTCAAGCAGCTCAGCACGGTGTTGACGCAGGTCAACGGCCGGCTGGCCCGGCTCACCGACAACAGCCCGCAGCGGCCCAACCTGGAGAGCCAGCGCAGCACCACCCAGAACCAGCTCAACAACCTCAGCGGCAAGCTCAACGACCTCACCACCGCCACCGTGACCGGCGGCAAGATCATCAGCGACGCCCGGTTGCCGGAGGCGCCCAGCAAGCCGAACCGGACGCTCAACCTCGCCACCGGCGGCATGCTGGGCCTGCTGCTGGGCCTCGCGGTCGGCCTCGCCCGGGAGCGGCTGGACCGCCGGGTGCGCAGCGCCGTCGACGTCACGCGCCGGTCCCGGGTGCCGGTGCTCGCCGAGCTGTCCGGCGACGAGCCGCGCCTCGACGACGTGTTCCAGCCGTACACGCCGGGCGGCCGCACGTTCAACCGGCTGCGCAACGAGGTGGTGGCCAGCCTCGGACCGGACGACAAGGTGGTCGTCGTCACCGGCGCCAGCCGCGGCATGGCGTCCACAATGGTCGCCGCCAATCTGGCCGCCGCGCTGGCCCGCACCGGCAGCGACGTGATCCTGGTCGGCGCGCACCTGCCGGACAGCGTCACCGACACCGCGCCGCTCGCCAGCATCTTCGGCATCGCGCCCACGCCCGGCCTGTCCGATGTGCTCGCCGGGCGGGTCGGGCTCGCCGAGGCGGTACAGCCGGCGCCGCGCATCCCGTCACTGCGCGTGGTGACCACCGGCGGCACCGCGAGCGCCGCCGGGCTCATGCAGTCACAGGGCCTCGGCGACGCGCTCGACCTGCTGAGCTCCCGGCCCGGATACGTGGTGATCGAGGCGCCGTCCACCGCCACCAGCGCGGACGCGCAGAGCCTGGCCAGCCTCGCGGACGCGGCCATCGTCGCGGTCGAGCTGCGCCGCACCCGCCGGCCCGAGGTCACGGACGCCGCCGAACAGCTGCGCCGGGTGGGCACGCCGCTGCTCGGCGCGGTCGTGCTGCCCCGCATCGACGTGCACAAGCTCTCCGCACCGCTCGCGGCTTTTCCGGGTACGCCGGCACGCGCGCTGCCGTTGGAGGCGGCCGGTGACGGCGAGCCGGCGGACGCCAGCGGCGCCGAACTGGCCGAAGTGGACCTGTCGAACGCCACCGCGGTGATCCGGGTGCCCCCCGGGACGCACCAGTGACCGTGCTCGCGAACCCGCCCGTGGCGACGCGGGCGCGGGTGGCGCGGCTGCCGGCGTGGCCGCTGGCCGGCATCCTCCTGTTCTATCCACTGTGGTGGGCGCTCGGGTTGGGTGTGCTCATCTTCACGATCGCCGCGGTGCCGATGGCGGCGCTCCTGCTGCGCGCCCACACCGCCGGCCGGCCGGTGCGCCTGCCACCCGGCTTCGCGCTGTGGGTCATCTTCCTGGTGACCGTGGTCGCCGGCATCGCCGTGCTGGACGCCGAACCGGCCGGCGCGGTCGACGAGACCGCCAGCGGCCGGCTGTTCGGGGTGGCGTACCGGCTCGTGCAGTACGCCGCGCTGACCGTCCTGCTGGTGTACGCCGGCAACCTCACCGACGCCGAGCTGTCCCGGGAACGGCTGGTACGGCTGCTCGCCTGGCTCTTCGCGGTGACCGTGGCCGGCGGCCTGCTGGGTGTGTTCGCGGGCCACTTCGAGTTCACCTCGCCGGTCGAGCTGCTGCTGCCGGACGGGGTGCGCCAGAAGGGCTTCGTGCGCTCGCTCGTGCACCCGTACGCGGCGCAGGTGATGGACCTGGTCCGGGACGCACACCCCCGACCGGCCGCGCCGTGGGGGTACACCAACACCTGGGGCAACAACTTCTGCCTGCTGGTCGGCTGGTTCGCCGCCTGGGCGTGGGGATACGCCCAGCGCCGCCGGGCGCGGCTGTTCGCGCTCGCCTGCCTCGCGGTCTCCGTGGTGCCGGTCGTGCACTCGCTCAACCGGGGACTGTGGATCGGCCTCGGCGTCGCCGCCGCGTACGCCGCGGTCCGGCTGGCGCTCGCCGGCCGGCTCTGGGCGATCGGCGCGCTGACGCTCGCCGGCGTCGCGGTGGCCGGGGCGCTCGCGGTCACCCCGCTCGGCGACGTAGTCAACGGCCGGCTCGACGACGGGAAGTCCAACGGCGTGCGGTCGTTCCTCGTCGCGCGCGCCCTCGAGGGCGTGGCGGAGTCGCCGGTCATCGGCTTCGGGTCCACTCGGGACACGATGGGCGGCCGGAACTCCATCACCGTCGGGGAGAGCCACGACTGCGAGCGCTGCGGCAATTTCACGATCGGCGGGAACGGCCAGTTCTGGCAGCTGGTCTTCGCGCACGGGGTGGTCGGCACGGCCGGCTATCTGGGTTTCTTCGGGTACGGGCTGTGGCGGTTCCGGCGGGACCGGACCGCGATCGGCGTCGCGGGCGGCTGCGCGCTGTTCGGCACGTTCGCCGCGATGCTCTGGTACAACTCGCTCGTCACGCCCCTCGCCTTCATGTTCCTGGCTTATGCCCTGCTGTGGAGGAACCACCGTGGCCGTTAAGACAGCCCCTGCGCAGCTGACGAGGGGCGATGCGGAGCTGCGCGCCCAGTACCTCCGGGAGGTGCTGGACCTGCTCTATCCGGATCAGCGGGACCGGGCACCCGTCGTCGCCGAGTACGTCGTGGTGCCCGACGCCCGCCGGCCGCGCCTGCTGGTGCCGACCCGCACCCGCCAGGTCGCCGCGGCCGCCGTGCGCCGGTACGCCGAACCGCAGTCCCGGGTGGCCCGGTGGAAGCGGGACGCCGTCGTGGCGGCCCTCCGCACGCCCGGCGCCCGCGCGATCCTGCTGCGGCACCGGGTGCGGGTCTGCGGCGACGTGCGCGACACCATCGACGGCTACCTGCGGGACGCGCTCGGCACCGACCTGGCCGTCAGCGTCCACATCGGTCCGGCGCGGGCCAACCGCAAGCCGGTGCTGCAGCTCATCGCGCCGGACGGGGAAGCCCTCGGCTTCGCGAAGCTGGGCACCGGGCCGCTGACCCGCCGGCTGGTGCGCGCCGAGACCACCGCGCTCAACGCGCTCTCCCACGTGGGGTTGCGCGACGTGACGGTACCCCGGGTCCTGCACGCCGGTCAGTGGCGCGGGCATCAGGTGCTCGTCCAGTCGGCGCTGCCGGTGTGGCGGCCGCGCGCGCCGCTGGCGCCGGACCGGCTGGCCGACGCCATGCGGGAGGTGGCCGGCTGTTGCGGCACCTCCCGGAGCTGGCTGGCCACTAGCCCCTACTGGGCCGAGTCGCGGGACCGCCTCGACGCGATCGCGGACCGGCCGGACGGCGCCACCCTGCGCACCGCCGCCCGGTCCATCGTGGAGCGCGCGGGCGACGTCGAGCTGCGTTACGGCGCCTGGCACGGCGACTGGTCGCCGTGGAACATGGCCACGCTCGCCGACACCCTGCTGGTCTGGGACTGGGAGCGGTTCGCCACCGGGGCGCCGCTCGGCTTCGACGCCGTGCACCACGAGTTGCAGCGCCGCATCCAGAGCACGCCGGATGCCGAGGCGGCCGTGGAGGCCACGCTCAAGGCGTCGCCCGGGTTGCTGCGCCCGTTCGAGGTGACCGGGCCGGCCGCGACCGTGACCGCCCTGCTGTACCTGGTGGATCTGGCCACCCGGTACCTCGCCGACCGGCAGGCCGAAGCCGGCGCCCGGCTGGGCGTGCTCGGCACCTGGCTGCTGCCGGTCCTGATCCGCCGCGTGGAGGCACTGTCATGACGACTGGCGAACGGGTGCCCGCGCCCGTCAAGCGAGTGGTCCACTTCGGATCGCGCTCGTACGGCCGGATCACCGCGCCCGCCCGCATGCTGCCGTCGTTTCTCATCTGCGGTGGGCAGCGCTGCGGCACCACATCGCTCTACCGGGCGCTCGCCGCGCACCCGGTGGTGCTGAAAGCCGTGCTGCACAAGGGGGTGCACTACTTCGACACGTCGTATCACCGGGGCATGGGCTGGTATCGCGCGCACTTCCCGCTGCGCCGCACCGCCCTCAAGGTGGCGCAGCGCTACGGCGTGCCGGCCCAGACGTTCGAGTCCAGCCCGTACTACATGTACCACCCGCACGCGATCGACCGGATCGCCCGCGACCTGCCCACCGTGCGCCTGATCGTGCTGGTGCGCGACCCGGTGGAGCGGGCCTACTCACAGCACGCTCACGAGCTGGCGCGCGGCTTCGAGTCGGAGACGTCGTTCGGCCGCGCGCTGGCGCTGGAACCGGGCCGGCTGCACGGGCAGGAGGACCGGATGCGCGCCGACCCGCGGTACTACAGCTTCGCCCACCAGCACCACGCGTACCGGGCCCGCGGCGAATACGCCCGCTACCTGAGCGAGCTGGCCGCCCGGGTGGGCCGCGAGCGCATCCTGGTCCTGGAAAGCGAACGCTTCTTCACCGAGCCCGCCACCGTGTACGCCCGCGCCCTCGACTTCCTCGGCCTGCCGCACCTGGGCGACCCGCCGTTCCAGCGCCACAACGCCCGCCCTCGCGGCGCCCCGATGGACGAGACGGTCCGCCGCGAGCTGACCGCCCACTTCACCCCGTGGGACACCGCCCTGTCCGACTGGCTAGGCCACCCGCCGACATGGCGCGCCTGACTCCCCCTCCCATGATCAAGGCGTCCCTCACGTCGTTAGAGCGACATGAAGGACGCCCTGATCAAGGCGGGGGCCGTGATCAACGACGGACCGTTGCCCGGGGCGGGCTCGCCGGGATGGCCGGGGCGGGGTTCGCCGGCGCGGCCGGGGTCGTCGTCACCTGGCTGGCCGCGCGGACGCTGGGCGCGGAGCAAGCCGGCGTGTTCTTCGCGGGCACCGCCGCGTTTGTGCTCGCCGGTGGGGTGGCCAAGCTGGGCACCCAAACGGGCCTCGTCTACTGGCTCGCCCGGCTGCGCGCCCGCGAGCAGGTCCACCTTCTGGGTGCCTGCCTGCGGATCGGGCTCACCCCGGTTGCCATGGCCGCGGTGGGGCTCGCGGCGGTGCTGTGGTTCGTCGCGCCGGCGCCGCTGAACTGGTTGGCGCTGTTTCTCCCGGTTGCCGCGCTCTCGGACGCCGCGCTCGCCGCCACCCGCGGGTACCGCAGGCTGCGGCCGACCATTCGGTTGGAGCGGGTACTGCGGCCGGCGCTGCAGCTCGCGGCGGTCGCCGCGCTCGCCGTCGCGGGCGTCCGGTCGCCGCTGGCGTACGGCCTCGCGTGGGTGGCACCCTACGCGCCGGTCGCCGTCCTTTCCGGGTACGCCCTACGCCGCACCCACCTCTCCAAGATCAAGGCGTCCTTCACGTCGTTAGAGCGACATGAGGGACGCCTTGATCATGGGTGTCGAACGTATCGGGCGTTGCGGGGCGCGTTCTGGCGGTTCACCGGGCCGCGGGCGGTGGCCAGCGTCGCGCAGCTCGCCCTGCAGCGGGTCGACGTGCTGCTGGTCGCCAGCCTCGGCGGGCTCGCGGCGGCGGCCGCGTACGCCGTGGCGGGACGGTTCGTGGTGCTCGGCCAGTTCGCCAACCAGGGCATCACGCACAGCGTGCAACCCCGGCTCGCCGAGGCCCTCGCGGTCGACGACCGGGCCACCGCGAACACGCTCTACCAGACCGCGACCGGCTGGCTGGTGCTGGTCACCTGGCCGCTGTACCTGATCGTCATCACCTACGCGCCAGTCTACCTTGGACTGTTCGGTCCTGGATACCGGTCCGGTGCGCCGGTCGTGGTGGTGCTCGCCAGCGCGATGCTGGTCGCCAACGGCTGCGGCATGGTCGACGTGGTGCTCTCGATGGCCGGCCGCACCCGCTGGAACCTCGCCAACGTCCTGCTCGCCTTGACCACCATGGTGGCGCTGGACCTGGCGCTGATCCCCCACTTCGGACTCGTCGGCGCCGCCGTCGGGCTCGCGGCGGCGGTGCTCGTCAACAACCTGCTCCCGTTGATCCAGGTCGGACGGTACACCGGGCTGCACCCGTTCGGCGCCGGCACGGTGGCCGCCGGCGGCCTGGCGGTCGGTTGTTTCGGCGTACTCCCGCACATCCTCGCCGCGATCGCCGGGACCGGCCCGGCAGCGTTGCTCGCCACCCTGCTGACGGCACTCGTCTCCTACGGACTAGGCGCCTATCGCCTCCGCGAAGCGCTCGCCCTGAAGTGAGGAAGGGACCCTTCCTATGCATAAAACGATAAAAAGGGGCCCTTCCTTGTGGGGGAAGGGGATGGTGGCGGCGGTGTTGGTGGCGGTCGCTGGGTGCGGCGCGCCGGATCCGGCGCCGCCGGCGCCGCCGGCGCCCAGCGTCGTCGCCACCAACCCGGGACCGTACCGGGGTGGGCCGGTGCGGCCGCCCGACACCGGCGCGCTGCTCGGTGCCTGGGTGCGGCCGGAAAGCTACAGCCAGCCGGGCCGGATCGCGTCGATCGCGCAGCTGGAGAGGCGGCTCGACCGGCCGCTCGACATCCTGCACACCTACCGGCGGTTCGACCAGGAGTTCGGCACCGAGTCCGACGACGTGTTCCGGCGCCAGGGCCTGACCATCATGCTGAGCTGGGCGTCCGGCGACACCCGGTCGATCACCTCGGGCCGGCACGACGATCTCATCCAGGCGCAGGCGCGCCGGGTCCGCGCGGCCCGGGTGCCGATCCTGCTGCGCTTCCGCTGGGAGATGGACCGGCCGAACCTGCGCGCGACCATGTGGTCGGCGGAGGACTACGTGGCCGCGTGGCGGCACGTGCGGCGGATCTTCGCCGCCGAGCGGGTGCGCAACGCGTCGTGGGTGTGGTGCCCGACCGCCGAAGGGTTCGCGCGTGGCGAGGCGCCCGCCTTCTACCCCGGCGACGACGCGGTCGACTGGACCTGCGTGGATGTGTACGCCGGCAGCGACTTCCGGCCGCTCGGCGAGCTGATGGCGCCGTTCCTGCGCTGGGCCGCCGCCCGCCCGAAACCCATCATCGTCGGCGAGTTCGGCGTGGCGCGGGCGTGGGGTTCGGCCCGGCGCGCCGAGTGGCTGCGCGGCGCGGCCCGCCTCTTCAAGGCCAACCCGCAGATCAAGGCGGTCTGCTACTACGAGTCCGACCCGGAGGGCAACGGCGCGAAGGGCCAGTTCCGCCTCGCCGACGACCCACCCGCGTTCGCCGCGTTCACCCAACTCGCCCGCGACCCCTACTTCAACCCATGATCAAGGCGTCCTTGAAGGTGTGATGACTACTTGAGGGACGCCTTGATCATGAGGTGTACGGCGTAGGGGGCGTCGTGGCCCAGGTAACGGCGGGCGAGGCGGCGGGGTTCGTGGCCGAGCCGGTGCGCCCACTCCAGCCCGGAGCGCCGCATCCACTCCGGCGCCCGCACCTGGTCGCCGGCGACGAAGTTGACCGCCGCGCCGCACCCCATGAACCACGCGCCCGGCAGCTCGGTGCGCAGCAGGGAGATCAACCATTCCTGCTTCGGGAAGCCGATGCCCACGTACACGAGATCGGGTTTGGCCGCGACCACCTCGCGGCAGACGGACGCGAGCGCGTACTCGTCCCGTTCGAAACCGTAGTCGGGGCTGCGCCAGCCGGCGACGCGCAGGCCCGGATACGCCGCCGATAGCGCCGAAGCGGCGCGGCCGGCGCCGTCGACGAAGCCGGGGTCGGCGGGTTCCCCGCCGAGCACGAAGATCGAGCGGCCGTCGGCCGCGAGCCCCGCGGAGAGCGACCAGATCAGGTCGGAGCCGGTGACCCGCTCGGGTAGCGGCGTGCCGGCGAGCTTGCTCGCCCACACCAGCGGGGTGCCGTCGGCGACCACGATCGTGGCGTCGTCGAGGTACCCACGCACGGCCGGATCGGTGCGGGCCTGGCGCAGGATGTCGACGTTGGGCGTGACGATGCGACCGCCCTCCCCGCGGTCGAGCGCCGCACGGACGGTGGCGACGACCTGCTCGCCCGTCACGGCGTCTAGGACAATACCGTCTAACACTATTCGCTCAGACATTACGGTCCTATTTCTTGATCGTTCGTTATAAGGACAGAACGAGCGAAGGTGGAGAAAGTGGCACGAGTGCTGTATCTGGGCGGGCTCGGCCGCAGCGGGACCACGCTGATCGAGCGCCTGCTCGGCGAACTGCCCGGCGTCTGCGCGCTGGGCGAAGTGGTCCACCTGTGGCAGCGCGACGTCCGTGACGACGAACGCTGCGGGTGCGGGGCGGCGTTCTCGGCGTGCGCGTTCTGGGACGCCGTCGGCGAGCGGGCGTTCGGCGGCTGGCACCAGGTCGACGTGTACCGGGTGCTGGCGCTGCGGGACGCGGTCGAGCGCACCCGCTACATCCCCCGGCTGGCGGCGGCCCGGCTGCCCGAGGAGCACGTGGCGCTCATCGAGGAGTACGCCGGCTACTACGCGGCCATCTACGACGCCGCCGCGGTGGTCGCCGGCGCCGACGTCGTCGTCGACTCGTCCAAGCACAGCGCGCTCGCCCACTGTCTACGGTGGTCGTCCGGGCTCGACCTGCGGGTCGCGCACGTGGTGCGGGACGCGCGCGGCGTCGCGTACTCCTGGACCAAGACCGTCGTGCGCCCGGAGGCGGACGGCAGCGCGCAGATGACCCGCTACTCCCCCGCCCGCTCGGCGCTGTTGTGGAACGCGCACAACGTCGCGTTCGGACTGCTGGCGCGGCGCGGCATCCCGGTGCGCCGGATCCGGTACGAGGAGTTCCTCGCCGACCCGCGCACCGGCCTGCGCGAGTTGGCCGCGTTCGCCGGGCTGACGGTGGAGCCCGACTTCATCGTGGACGGTCACGCGGAGCTCAGCGAAGGGCACAGCGCCGCCGGCAACCCCATGCGGTTCGTCACCGGCCGGATCCCGCTGCGCCGTGACGACGCCTGGGTATCGGCGTTCCCACCCCGCCAGCGCCGTCTGGTGGGCGCGGTGTGCGCGCCGCTGCTGCGCGCCTACGGGTACCCGTTGCGCTCCGGATCGCCGCGATGATGCCCTCGGTGGGCGTGGTCATCCCCACCCGGGACCGCCCAAACCTGTTACGCCGGGCGATCGACAGCGTGCGCCGCCAGAACTATCCCGGCCCGCTGCGCGTCGTGGTCGTCTTCGACCACTCCACTCCCGACTATCTACTCGCGACCACCGACGGCGTGCCGGTGCTGGTCGCCGCGAACTGGCGCACGCCCGGCCTCGCCGGCGCGCGCAACACCGGCGTGCTGGCGCTCGACACCGAACTGGTCGCCTTCTGCGACGATGACGACCAGTGGGCACCCGACAAGCTGCGCCGCCAGGTCGATGCGCTCGGCGACGGCGAGTTCGCGACCTGCGCCATCGAGGTGGAGTACGAGAACCGGCGCACGCCCCGGCTCGCCGGCTGCGCGTCGGTGACCATCGACCAGCTCGCCCGGTCCCGCATGGCGATGCTGCACTCGTCCACGTTCCTCACGCGGCGCGCCGCGCTCACCGACTCCACCCGCCTCGGCCTGGTCGCCGAGGACGCGCCGGGCAGCCAGAACGAGGACTGGGACCTGCTGTTGCGCGCCGCGCGCCGATCCCCCATCGTCCACGTTGACCAGCCGCTGGTACGCGTGTCGTGGGGCCGCACGTCGCACTACGCCTACGAGTACGCGACGAAGATCTCCTCGCTGCGCTGGATGATGGCCCGGCACCCGGAGATCCACGGCTGCCCGCCCGGCGCCGCCCGGGTCTACGGGCAGCTCGCCTGCTGGTCGGCGGCCACCGGCAACCGCGCCGCCGCGTGGCGCTGGACCCGCGAGGCGGTGCGCGCCAACTGGCGCGAGCCCCGCGCCGCCATCGCGCTCGCGGCGATCAGCGGCGCGGTGAGCATCGAAAACGTCCTCTCGACGCTCCACCGCCACGGACGCGGAATCTGAGCAAGGAAGGGCCCCTTGTTATCGCTTTTTGCATAGGAAGGGTCCCTTCCTAACAGCTACGGGAGGATCAGGTTGACGTCGCCGAACTCGTGCCAGAGGTAGCCGGCGTCGGTGGCTTCGGCGTACATGCGGTCCAGCAGTGGGCGGCCGGCGAACGCCGCCAGCAGGTCCAGATGCGACGCGCGGGGCTCGTGGAAGCCGGTCAGCAGACCGTCCACAGTGCGCACCCCGCGCTCCGGCGTCACCACGAGGTCGGTCCAGCCGCTCGCCGCGACCGGCGTGCCGTCCGCCGAGACCGCGCTCTCCAGCGCGCGCACCACGGTCGTGCCGACCGCGATGACCCGGCCACCGGCCGCCCGGGCCTGCGCCACCACGCGCGCGGTCGTCGCGGGGACGCGAAACCATTCCGGGTACGGGCGTTCGTGCGCCTCCGGTGACGCGACCCCGGTGTGCAGGAGCACCGGCACGACGAGCACGCCCGCCGCGACCAGCCGGGTGACGAGGTGCTCGCTGAACGGCCGGGCCGCGCTCGGCATCTCCGCGCTGCCCGGCTCGGTGGCGAACACCGTCTGGTAGTACGCCAACGGCCACGGGCGCGGCACGTAGGCGTACCGGATCGGTTGCCCGTACCGGCGCAGGTACGTCTCCACCGGCGCGCCACCGGTGTCTACTGTGGCCCGCCACAGGCGGTCCCGGGAGTACCGCCCGCAGAGGGTGACCGACCCACCGCCGGGCAGCGGGAGCCGCTGTCCGGCGGTGCCCCCGTGGTAGGGCTTGCTGGCCTTGCCGTCCGTGCTGCGCAGTTCGACCAGCCAGCCGTCCGGCGTTTCGGTCGAGAAGTGCAGCGCGAGCCCGGCTCTTACCACCGGCACCGCCGCGGGCAGCGTGCCGGACGTGTTCACCACCAGCACATCGCCGGCCCGCAGCAGCCGCGGCAGATCGGTGAACCGGTGATGCCGCACGTCTCCTGTGGACACCTCGCCGACCAGCAGCCGCACCTCGTCGCGGGCCAGGCCGCGGGCTTCCGGCGGTTCGTGGGCCTCCAGTTCGGCCGGCAGGGTGAGCATCATGCCGCGGTCACCGCCAGATCGGCGAGCCGGATCCGGCCCGACTCCGGCCGGTCGGCGAGCAGGCGCAGGAACGCCGGCACCACCGTCGCCGGCTCCGGCCGGTCGCTGATGTCCTCGCCCGGAAACGCCTCCTGGTGCATCCGGGTGCGCAGGTCGCCCGGGTCGACCCACCACACTCGCACCGCCGTTTCCTCGGCGGCGAGGACCCGGCTGGCCTGCTCGACCGCCGCCTTGGCGGAGCCGTACCCGCCCCAGCCCGGGTACGGTTCCACCGCAGCGTCGGAGGTGACGTTCACGAGCGCCCCGCCGCGCGCCCGCAGGCCCGGCAGCGCGAGTTGGGTCAGCGCGAGCGGCGCCACCACGTTCACCTCGTAGACGTCTCGCAGCGCGTCCAGCGGATAGTCGGCGAGCGGCGGCTGCGGGCTGGGCCCGAGGATGCCGGCATTGTTGACGAGCAGGTCGATGCCGCCCAGCCGGTGCGCGGCCGCCATCAGCGCCGCCCGGTGCGCCGGGTCGGTGATGTCGCCGGCGAGCGCGGTCACGTCGTACCGGATGGCGGCGGCCGCCTCGGCGAGCGCGTCCGGGTCCCGGCCGTCGATGACGACCCGCCAGCCGGCCTCGGCGAGGCCGGTCGCCAGCGCGCGGCCGAGTCCGCGGGACCCTCCGGTGATGATCGCTGTAGCCATGTTTCGACGCTAGGCCGGCGTCCGTGCGCCGCCATCGGACCGTGGCCCCGCCCCGCCTACGCCTTTGGTCCTAGGTCCCTGCCCCATGATCAAGGCGTCCTTCAAGTAGTCCTGACGACTTGAGGGACGCCTTGATCATGGGGACGGGACCAGGCCTGCGCGGACGGCGTAGAGGGCGGCCTGGGTGCGGTCGTGCACGTCGAGCTTGTTCAGGATCGCGCTGACGTGGGTCTTCACGGTCTTCTCGGACAGGGCCAGCGCGCGGGCGATCTCCCGGTTCGACCGGCCGCGCGCCACCTCGACCAGCACCTCCCGCTCCCGGGCGGTCAACGCGGGGGTGCGCGCGGGCGCGTCGCCCGCCGCGAGCAGGCGGGCCACGTCGGGGTGCAGCAGCACGTGCCCGGCGTGCACCGCGCGGATGGCGGCGGCCAGCGCGGGCGGGTCGATGTCCTTGTAGACGTATCCGGCGGCGCCGGCCCGCACGGCCGGCAGCACGGCGGCCGGCTCGGTGAAGCTGGTGACCACCAGCACCCGCGGCGGATCGGGCAACGCCCGCAACGCGACCAGCGCGGCGCAGCCGTCGGTGCCGGGCATGCGCAGGTCGAGCAGCACCACGTCGGGACGCAGCCGGACCGCCTCGGTGACGCACGCGTCACCGTCAGCCGCCTCGCCGACCACCCGGATGCCGTCCTGGACGTCCAGGAACGTGCGCAACCCTTGGCGTACCACCGGGTGGTCGTCGACGATCAGAACGCGGATCGGGTCAGTCACCGGTCGGCACCTCCAAGCGGATCCGGGTGCCCTCGCCCGGCGCGGACCGCACCGTGAGCCGGCCGCCCACGGCCGTGGCGCGCTCCCGCATCGAGGCCAGCCCCAGGCGCCGGGTGGCCTGCGCCCGCTCGGCCGGGTCGAAGCCGCTCCCGTCGTCGTCCACGGTGAGCACGACGCGATCATCCACACCAGACAGCTCGACCGAGACGCGCGCGGGCTGCCCGTGGCGGAGCGCGTTGTGCAGAGCCTCCTGGGCGACCCGGTACACGGTCTCCTCGCGTGCCGAGGTCAGCCCAGGCGTGGGGGCACCGTCGAAGCGCACCGCCGCGGCGTGCACCCGGTCGAGCAGGTCGGCCTGTTTGCGCAGCGCCACGTCCAGCCCGTCGCCGGCCAGGTCGACGGGGCGCAGGCCGACGACCACGGCGCGCAGTTCGTCGGCGGCTTCGGCGGCCAATCGCCGTACCGTGGCCAGCTGGTCCGCCGCGCGGACCGGATCGCGATCGACGAGGGTGGCCGCGGCGTCCGCGGTCAGCCGGAGGCTGAAAAGCTTCTGGGTGACCGCGTCGTGCAGCTCCCGGGCGATCCGGTTGCGCTCCTCCATGATGGACAGCTCGCGGCCGCGCTCGTAGAGGCGCGCGTTGACGATCGCGATGGCGGCGTGCGCGGCGAGCAGCCGCAGCAGTTCCTCGTCTTCGGCGGTGAAGCCGCCCGGCGCCCGCTTGTTGGCGAGGAACAGCTCGCCGAGGATCTCGTCGCCGTCGACGATCGGCATGCCGAGGAAGTCTTTGATCACCGGATGGGCCTTCGGCCACCAGCCGAAGTGCGGGTGCTGGCGGATGTCGGCCATCCGCACCGCCTCCGGCGAGGACAGCATCCGGCCGAGCACGCCGTGCTGACGCGGCGGCGGGCCGATCGCCCGCCACTCCTCGTCGGTCAGCCCGTCGGCCAGGAACTCCGCGAAGGCGCCACGCTTGTCGGGTACGCCGAGCGCGGCGTACCGCGCGTCGAGCAGCCGGCGCGCGGCGGTGAGGATGGTCTGGAGCACCTCGCGCACGGACAGGTGCGCGGTGACCGCCAGCACCGCGGCGCTGACCTCCCGCAACTCGTCGCGATCCCGCACCACGCTCCAACGCTAGCGCCGCCCCTACGTGATCAAGGCGTCCCTCACGTTGCTCTAACGACTTGAAGGACGCCTTGATCATGGCTATAGTCATTCTCAGATTGAGATGTTCTCGGAGTGAGGTTAACTGTGACGGAAGAGCAGTTCCTGGCGGCGTACGATCCGCGGGAGTATCCGCCCGTGGCGGTCACCGTCGACGTGGTGGCCCTGACCATCCGCGACGATGCGTTGCAAGTGCTGCTGATCCGGCGCGGTGAGCCACCGTTCGCCGACTTCTGGTCGCTGCCCGGCGGGTTCCTGCGGCCCACCGAAGATCTGCCCACCGGTGCCCGGCGCGAGCTGGCCGAGGAGACCGGCCTCGGCGGCGAGCCGCTGCGCCGGGTGCACTTCGAGCAGCTCGCCAGCTACGGCGCACCGGAACGGGATCCCCGGCTACGCGTGGTCTCGGTCGCCTATCTGGCGTTCGCACCCGACCTGCCCGAGCCGACGGCCGGCACCGACGCGAGCGACGCCGAGTGGCTTCCGGTCGCGGCGTTACCCAGCCGGCGGCTGGCGTTCGACCACGAGCGCATCGTCGCGGACGGGCTGGAGCGGGCCCGGTCCAAATTGGAGTACACGCCGTTGGCCACCCGGTTCCTCAGCCCCGAGTTCACCATCGCCGAGCTGCGCGCGGTCTACGAGACCGTGTGGGGACACCCGCTGCACGCCGGCAACTTCCACCGCAAGGTGCTGTCGGTGCCCGGCCTGGTCGAGAGCACCGGCGCGACGACCGAGCACGGTGGCCCGCGGGGCGGCCCTCGCGCCCGGCTCTACCGCGCCGGCGACGCTCGACTGCTCCATCCGGCGCTACTGCGTCCGGCTCAGGAAGAGACCGTCCGATAAGGGAGGCAGACATGGGTAGTGGCAGGTGGTCCACGGACGTGTACGACGCCGCGGACCGTTACCGGCGGGCGACCGGCGCGAGCGCGTTCGCCTACAGCGACGGCGGCGCGCGCACCGTCCATCCTCGACTCGACCCGCGCGACGTCCGGCGGGAGAGCCGCGACTCCGCGGAGCACCCGGACTCGCTCGCGATCGCGGTGCTCTTCGACGTCACCGGCTCGATGCGCCGGGTGCCACGCGTCCTGCAGGCGCGGCTACCACGGCTGCTCGGGCTGTTGCAGCGCAAGGAATACGTCCGCGATCCGCAGATTATGTTCGGGGCGATCGGCGACGCCACGTGCGACCGCGTGCCGCTCCAGATCGGACAGTTCGAGTCGGACAACCGGATGGACGACGACCTCGGCCGGATCGTGCTGGAAGGCGGTGGCGGCGGGCAACGGACCGAGTCGTACGAGCTGGCTCTCTATTTCATGGCCCGGCACACGTCGATCGACTGCTACGAGAAGCGCGGCCGCCGCGGTTATCTCTTCATCATCGGCGACGAGATGGCCTACCCGGCGGTCAAGGCCCGGGAGGTGCGCCGGGTCATCGGCGACAACCTGTCGGAGGATCTGGCGCTGCGCCAGGTGGTCGCGGAGGCGCGTCGAAAGTTCGACGTGTATTACCTGTTGCCGGCCGGTTCGAGCTACGCGGGTGACCCCGAGGTGCTGGACTTCTGGCGTGACCTGCTCGGCCAGAACGCGGTGGAGTTGGACGACCTCGACGCGGTGTCCGAGACGATCGCGCTGACCATCGGCCTGGCCGAAGGCACCGTCGACCTCAACACCGGCCTGCATGACCTGGCGGAGGTGGGTTCGCACGCGGCTCCTTCGGTCCACCGGGCGCTGGACGGGATCATCCGGCGGTGAGGCACGTGGCGGTGGTCGACCTCGGCTACGGTGACGCCGGCAAGGGCACCGTCGTCGACTGGCTGTGCGCGCAGGGCATCGATGGGCGGCCGGTGCACGCGGTCGTGCGGTTCAACGGGGGCGGGCAGGCGGCGCACACGGTCGTCCTGCCCGACGGCCGCCGCCACACCTTCGCCCAGTTCGGCGCCGGCACCTTCCGGGCCGGCGTGCGCACCCACCTGTCCCGGTTCATGGTGGTCGACCCGGTCGCGCTGGCCGTCGAGGCCGACCACCTGGCCGCGACCGGTGTGCCGGACGCGTTCGAGCGGCTCACCGTCGATGGCGCGGCGCCGCTGGCCACGCCGTACCACATCGCGGCGAACCAGGCCCGCGAGATCTCCCGGGGCGCCGACCGGCACGGCACCTGCGGGATGGGGGTGGGCGAGGCGATGGCGTATTGCCTCGCCCACCCCGCGGACGCGCCCCGGGTGGCCGACTGCCGCACCCCCGCGGTGCTCGCGGCCAAGCTGAGCGCCCTCCGGGAACGGCTCGCCGCGGGACTCGACGTGCCCCCGGTGGACGCGGTCGTCGCGACGTACCGGGCGTTCGCCGCCCGGGTGTCCATCGTGGATGGTGACTATCTGCACCGGCTGGTGGCGGCCGGGCCGGTGGTGTTCGAGGGCGCGCAGGGCGTCCTGCTCGACGAGTGGCACGGCTTCCACCCGTATACGACCTGGAGCACCACGACGTTCGCCAACGCCGACACGCTGCTGGCGGAGGCGGGCCAGACGGGTACGGCCACCCGCCTCGGCGTGCTCCGGGTGGTGACCACCCGGCACGGCCCGGGCCCGCTGGTCACCGAGGACCCGACCCTGCCGCTTCGCGACCCGCACAACCCCACCAACCAGTGGCAGGGCGGCTTCCGCTTCGGGCACTTCGACGCTGTCGCCCACCGGTACGCGCTGGAGGTGGCCGGCGGCGTCGACGGGATCGCGCTCACCCACCTTGACGTGGTCAGCCCGGCGCTGCGCCTTTGCACCGGATACGACTGGACCGATCGGCTGGCGCCCGGGCCCGCCGGTGACCTCGACCGCCAGGCGGCGCTCACCCGCCGCCTCCTGACGACCAGTCCCCGGTACGCGGATCCGCGCCCCGACGATTGGGTGGCCGCGGTTTCGGCGGCACTGGACACCCCGGTCGTGCTCACCTCCCACGGCCCGACCGCTCTCGACAAGCGCACCCCCTCCATGATCAAGGCGTCCCTCATGTAGCTCTAACGACTTGAGGGACGCCTTGATCATGGGCGGTACGGCTAGTTCGCCACTTCTGGCGTCATCGGCGACCGTGAGCGACCTGGGGCAGACAAGCAGTGATGAGCGTGACTACACTGCTCGGCGGGAATCCTTACCAACGGGGAGGCATGGGATGACCACGACGTCGGGCGGCACAAACGGGGCAAGGCAGTCAGACCTGGCACAACAGCTCACCACTCAGCTCGCCGCGGAGTTGCGCGAGCTCCGGAAACGATCGGGCAAGAGTCTGCGCGAGCTCGAGCGCCCCACGCACACCAGCGATTCGTCACTGTCGCGCTACCTGGCCGGCAAAGCGCTGCCGCCATGGCAGGTCGTCCACGTGCTGAGCGAGCAGGGTGGCGGTGACAGCGCGGAGTTGCACGCCTTGTGGACGCGGGCGAGCAAGGCCCGCGCCCGGGCACGGATCACCGATCCGCCGCCGCGTCACGGAGAGCAAGGCCTTCAGGGCCGGCATCCACAAGAGACAGTGGTGGCGCCCCGGCAGGTACCGGTGCACTGGCTCCTGGCTCTCGCGGCACTCGCCGGCCTCGTCGGTGTCTACGCCAGCCGCCGCGCGATCCGCGCCGCCGCTGCCTGACGCCGTGCCTGACGACGGGCGCATTCCGCGCCGCGCGCTGCTGGCCGGTGCCGCGGCGGTAGGCGCCGGCGCCTTGGCGGCCGGCCTCACGGCGTGCGGCTCTCCCACCCCAGCGGACGACGCGAGCGCTTCAGACGACGCACGCGCCTCGGATGGCGCGCACACTCAGGTCGGCGCGGCGCACCAGCCGGGCGTCGTGACCGCGCCGCCGGACCATGCGCTGCTGGCGGCATACGACGTGCGGGCCACCGATCTCGCCGGTCTCACCGCGGTGTTCCGGCGGCTGACCGAAGCCGTCCGCGCCGCGTCCGCCGAAGTCACCGTCGCGGTGGGAGATTCGCTGTTCGACAGGCGGTTCGGCCTGGCCGCCCGTAAGCCGCGCCGGCTCACGACGATGCCGTCCTTCCCCAGCGACGTGCTCGACCCGGCGTCCTGCCACGGCGACCTTCTCATCCAGGTGTGTGGCGGCGCACCACCGCAGCCACTCGCCGACCGCGATCTGACGCTTCGCTGGCAGATCGCGGGATTCCGCGCAGAGAACACGGTTACGGCGAACGGGCGTCCGTCGACCCGTAACCTGTTCGGGTTCCGGGAAGGCGCTGGCAACCCCGATCCGCGCGACGACGCCGAGATGAACCGCCTGGTGTGGGTGGGACCCGACAGTGGCGAGCCATCGTGGACGGTCGGCGGCAGCTATCAGGTGGTGCGGATCATCCGGTTCGCCACCGAACTGTGGGACGCTGATCCGATCCCGCAGCAGGAGGCGGTGTTCGGGCGGCGCAAGACCGACGGCGCGCCGCTGGGCAAGGACCGGGAAGACGCCGATCTCGACTACGCGGCCGACCCCACCGGCCAGCTTGTCGCGCTGGATGCGCATATCCGCCTGGCGAACCCGCGCACGCCGGAGACCGAGGCCAACCGGATTCTGCGCCGCGGCTACTCCTATCGCCGCGCCCGGGACGCGGCCGGCCACCCGGACGAGGGGCTCCTCTTCGTCTGCTTCCAGCAGGATCTGGAGCGCGGATTCGCCACCGTGCAGCGCCGCCTGGCGGGGCAACCCCTCGACAGATACGTGCTCACCACCGGCGGCGGCTACTACTTCGCCCTGCCGGGGGCGGCAGGCACGAACGACCGCGGACAGGGCCTCGTCGAACCCTCATGATCAAGGCGTCCTTCACGTCGCTCTAACGACTTGAAGGACGCCTTGATCATGGTGGGGTTAGCCGACGTCGCGGAGCATGCGGGCGGCCTCCTCGGGCACCACGTCGTTGATGAACACGCCCATCCCCGACTCCGAACCCGCCAGGAACTTCAGCTTGTTGGCCGCCCGCCGGATGCTGAACAGCTGCAGGTGCAGATAGCTCACGTCGCGCCCCTCCCGCACCGGCGCCTGGTGCCACGCCGAGATGTAGGGCATCGGGGTGCCGAAAAGGCCGTCGAAGCGACGGAGCACGTCGAGATACAGCGGGCCGAACGCGTCCCGCTCGGCGTCGTCGAGGGCCGGCAGGTCGGGCACCCGCCGGCGCGGCGCGAGGTGCACCTCGAACGGCCACCGCGCGGCCACCGGCACGAACGCCGTCCAGTGGTCATTCTCCGCGACCACGCGGACGCCCGCCGCCCGTTCGGCGGCGAGCATGTCCGCGTACACGCACCGCCCGCCGGCCGCTGCCAGCATCGAGCGGGTCCGGGGCGTGACGAAGGGGTACGCGTAGATCTGGCCGTGCGGGTGGTGCAGCGTCACGCCGATCTCCACACCCCGGTTCTCGAAGCAGAACACCTGCTCCACACCGGGCAGAGTGGACAGTTCGAGCGTGCGGTCGACGAGCGCCTCGACCACGGTGCGCACTCGGGTCGGCGGCAGCGTGGCGAACGACGCGTTGTGGTCGGAGGTGAAGCAGACCACCTCGCAGCGCCCCTCGGCGGGCCGGGCGACGATGCCGGGCGGCACGTCGACCGGACGATCGCTGAACGACGGGAACCGGTTCTCGAAAACCGCCACGTCGTAGTCGGCGGCCGGGATCTCGGTGCGGCGACCGGCCCGCGATGGGCACAGTGGACACTCGTCGGTGGGCGGCAGGTGGGTGCGGGTCTGCCGGTGGGCGGCGACCGCGACCCACTCGTCGACCAGCGCGTCGTACCGCAGTTGGGAAGCGGGCGGCGGCGGAGGCAGCTCGCGGTGGTCGACCTCGTCGCGCACCGCGTCGTCGCGCTCGTCGAAATACAGGAGCTGGCGCCCGTCAGCCAGCGCAACAGCCGTTCTCTTCATTGGACGATCACCAGTTCTCCGACGTGTTCGGACAGTGCGGCCCGGCCGTCATCGGGCAGGGCGGAGTCGGTCACCACCGCGTGCGCCTCGTCGAGCGAGGCCATGGACGAGATGCCGACGGTGCCCCACTTGGTGTGGTCGGCCAGCACCACCAGCCGTTCCGCGGCGGCGACCAGCGCGCGGTTGGTATCGGCTTCCATCATGTTCGGCGTGGTGAAGCCGGCACGCTCACTCATCCCGTGCACGCCGAGGAAAAGCACGTCCAGATGGAGCGTCCGGACCGCGCCGACGGCCACCGGGCCCACCAACGCGTCGGACGGCGTGCGCACGCCCCCGGTGAGCACGACCGTCTGATCTGGACGGCCGGCCCGGTAGAAGACGTCGGCCACCGGGATCGAGTTGGTGACGACGGTCAACCCGGGCATGTCAGTGAGCCGCCGAGCCAACTCGGCTGTCGTCGTACCCGCCGACAGCGCGACCGCGAAGCCCGGGGTGACGAACTCCGCGGCCCTGGCCGCGATGGCGGCCTTTTCCACGCGCTGGCGGATGGACTTGGCCGCGAAGCCCGGCTCGTCGGTGGAGCCGGGCTGCATCGAGGTGGCGCCGCCGTGCACCTTGGCGAGCAGGCCCCGGTCGGCCAGCGCCTCCAGGTCGCGGCGGATCGTCATGTCGGACACGCCGAACTCGTTCGCCAACTCGGTGACCCGCACCCCGCCGGAAACCCGTACCCGGTCGAGGATCGCGGCCTGTCGCTGCGGCGCGAGCATCAGGACTCCCGCACGACGGCAACGCCGCCGGCGTCGAGCCGGCCCGCCCACGCGGCGCCGGTCAGCAGGTCGGTGCCCGTCGCGTCGACGGCGGCGGGCGCGTCGCCGTGGTTCAGCAGGAAGAGGTACGACCGGCCGTCAGCGTGCTGGCGGCGCACCGCCTCGACGCCCGCCGGCACCGGATGGGTGGCCGTGACACCGGCCTCGCCGGCGATCACTTCGAGCCGCGCGCGCAGGGCGTCGTCGGCCAGCCGGGTGCTCAGGTACCACGCGTTGCCGCGCCGCGTGACAGCCGGGCCGCCCGCGACCGGTCCGTCCACATAGCACGCGACCACCTCGGCACCCTCCACAGTGAACGCCTCGGTCCAGGTGGTGGCGGTCGCACCGTCGTCCAGCGCGACGGGATCCGTCGTCGGATAGAACTCCTCCACGCGGATGCCGAGCAGCGCCGCGAACGCGCCCGGCAGCGGCGCCGGCCGCACCCGATCGTGCTCGTCGACCAGGCCGCTGTAGGGGCCGACGACGAGCGTGCCGCCGCTTTCTACATAGGAGTGCAGGTTGGCGGCGTCGGCGTCCGAGACCGCGTAGAGGGCGGGGGCCACCACCAGCCGGTACCGGGACAGGTCGGCGCCCGGATGGGCGAGGTCGGCGGTGATGCCGGCCCGCCAGAGCGCGGCGTGCCAGCGCGCGATCTCCGCGAACGCCAGCATGTCGGTGCTCGGCTGGTTCTCGGCCTCCTGCGCCCACCCGCTGGGGTAGTCGAGCAACACGGCCACGTCCGCGACCGGAGCCGATCCCGCTACTTCGGACAGCTTCTGCAGGTGCTCGCCGAGCCGCACCACCTCGCGCCAGACCTTCGACGCGCGGCCGGCGTGCGGCACCATCGCCGAGTGCCACTTCTCCGAGCCGGCGCGGCTGGCCCGCCACTGGAAGAACAGCGCGCCCTCGGAGCCGCGCGCCACGTGCCCGAGGCTGTGGCGGATCAGCTCGCCCGGCGCCTTGGCGAAGTTGCGCGGCTGCCAGTTGACCGCGCTCGTCGAATGCTCCATCAACAACCACGGGCCGCCCGCCAGCGAGCGGGTGAAGTCCGCGGCGTACGCGACCTGCGCCGGCCCTTCCCGCGGATCCTCCGCGACCAGGTAGTGGTCGTTGGAGACCAGCCGGTCCGGCCCTGTCATCTCCCGGGCCCAGGCCCAGTAGTCCAGCTCGAAACAGGCGGCCGTCATGAGGTTTGTGGTGATGGGCACGCCCGGCGACAGCTTGTGCAGCAGGTCGCGTTCGGCCACGAAGTTGGCCAGGTGCTCGTCCGAGCTGAATCGCCGGAAGTCCAGCAGCTGCCCGGGATTCGTCGACGTGGTGGTGGCGCGCGGCGGTTGTACCTGCGCCCAGTCCGTGTAGGTCTGCGACCAGAACGCCGTGCCCCAGGCGGCGTTGAGGGCGTCCAGATCGCCGTAGCGGGCGCGCAGCCAACCGCGGAACGCTTCGGCGGACACGTCGCAGTAGCAGTGCGGGTTGTGGCAGGCGTATTCGTTATGGACGTGCCACATCGCGAGCGCCGGGTGGCCGTGGTAGCGGCGGGCGAGCTGCTCGGTGACGCGGACGGCGGCTTGCCGGTACGCCGGGGAGCTGGGGCAGAACGTCTGGCGACTGCCGTAGGTGAGCCGGCGACCGTCCCGGTCGACCGGCATGGCCTCGGGATGCTGGTGTGCGAACCACACTGGCGGCGAAGCGGTCGGGGTGGCGAGATCGACCTGGACGCCCGCGCCGTGCAGGCCGTCGAGCAGCCGGTCCAGCTTGTCGAAGGCGTACTGCCCCTCGGCCGGCTCCAGCCATGCCCAGGCGAAGATGCCCACGCTGACCAGGTTGACGCCGGCCTCCCGCATGAGGACCAGGTCCTGCGTCCACACGTCTTCGGGCCACTGCTCGGGGTTGTAGTCCCCGCCGTACCAGAGCGCCACCGACCCCTCACTTCCCACACTTAATCCAACACTTCCGCACACTACCGCACGCCGCCCCCACTCTTCCATGATCAAGGCGTCCCTCACGTCGTTCTAGCGACATGAGGGACGCCTTGATCATGAAAACGTTCTGCGGATGGTTGCCGCGACCCCGGCCGGCTCCAGCGTCACGAGCAGGCGGAGCTCCGCCTCCGTGCTGGGCCGGCCGTTCGCCAGCAGGTGATCGAGCGCGGACTCGAAGTGGCCTTCTACATCGCTACCGGAACGGCTCAGCGCGGTGCTCCGGCCCTCCGAACAAGTCCTCGAATGGATCTAGCTCGATCTCGCCAACGAGAACCTTATAGAGACACTCCGTCGCTGACATGTCGAACTCGTACCAGTCCTCGAGATCTGCGTCGACGATGACGACGCTCCAATCTTTCGGGGCCAGGCCGGTCCGAGCGCGCCAGTAGAAGTAGTTTGCCTCAACGGACGCGAAGGCAATGAGCCTGTCTCCGTCGGCAAAGTACCTGCTTGGCAACTCAATGCCGGACTCACGGAAGGTCGCCCAGGCACGCTCGCGTTCGTCAACCAGGACAGCGATGTCCGAGTTTCGGGCGTCCCGATCTGGACCGAAGAGGCAAAGCCATTCGTCGACGATGACGGCACCAGTCCGGTCGATCAGGTCCTTGTAGTCACCCGGCACCGGCCGGCCGATCGCATTCTCCGCAGCATCCCAGGAGTACGGCGCCTCCCGCACTGGCACGTTGAATAGATCAACGAGCTGATCAGCGAAGTTTTGCATCTCAATAGCCTCTATTCAAGACTGTGACGTCAAGCATAAGCGGGTTGGGGCCACTTCCCCGTGCGCTAATGGTAATCCCCAACGGTCGAGGATCAGTTCCGCGGTAAATTGGCTTCGCCTCGAAGGCGACCTGCTGACCTGCCTTTAGGGCATCGCGGATCTGGTACTCATAGCGCAGCATCACCGGATTGTTGGCCTGCCTGAACATGGCCACGAAGTTCCTGGGATCCGTGTTCGACCCGCCGATGAAGGCGCCCAGGAGATGCGTCCGGTTGTCCTGCCCGGGAACGTAGGCATGGATGGGCTCAGTGGGACGCGGCCTCGTCCTTCCGCCCAAGTTCGTACTGTCAAGAAGTGCACGTACACCGCTCCGCTGGCCATGCTCGTTGATCGAGCCGTAGTCGATGTTGCTGCAGTTATGGACGAGTACCGACGTGTCGCCGGCTACCACATGGTACGTGTGGGTCGTGCTGACCGTCAGGTTGTAGACGACCGCGTGCTGCTGGTAGGCGTGCGTGCCAGCCACCCGCACCAGCGCGCCGTCGGCGCTCTTCAGCCACTGGCCGCGCTTGAGGTCGACCGCGTCGATCCACTGACCACCCGGCGTCGAGGCCTTACCGTCGTCGTCGACCCAGAACGGGTGCCCGTCCGTCGCCGTCAGCGACTCCTTCGATCCGTCCTCGCCCACCACGGTCACGTCGATTAGCCGCTTACCGCCCTCGCCCTTGATCGCCGCGGTCACCGGCTTAGCGCTCGACTGGCCGCTCTCGGCATCCGTCGCCATCACCTTGTCGCCGGGCTTGACCTGCTCGATCGGCTTGCGCGACCCATCGGCCATCAACACCGGCGTACCGGCGGTGAAGCTGTTCGACACACACCCATCGCCGGAGCCCTGCGGCTTGGTGCCCATCGGGTCCACGAACGTGGTGGGCTGGTTGAACACATACGTGTAGGGGTTGGTGTCGCCCGAGCCGAGCCCGAGAGGGTCTTGGCTGATGAACCGGCTCGCGGATGGTGAGTAGAACCGGTTCCGGTAGTAGTAGAGGCCGCTGGGGTCGTCCTCTCGGCCGGTGAACCGGGTCGGGTTGCCCAGATCGTTGCCGGTGACGGTGGTGGCACCGAACGGCTCGTAGGTGTACTCCACGCCGATCGAATGGCTATCGGCCCCCGCGATCGTGCTGCCGAGCGCGTCGGTGAGCAGTGATCGGTCGCCGCCGGTGGTGGTGCGGTTGAACACCTCGTCGATACCGCCGGTGAGCAGGCGCGCCGACGGTGTTGACCCGGTGTACTCCTGAGCGACGTTGAGCCCGTCATACAGGTAGTTGGTGTTGACACCGCCGGTGTCGCGGCTGGACCGACGACCCAGGCCGTCGTAGCCGTAGGAAACGGTCAGGCCGGGTTTGCCGTAGGTCGTGAGTTGGCCGCGGGCGTTCCACGTGTAGGTGGCGGTGCCGTCGGAGGTGAGGTTGCCGTCCGGGTCGTAGGTGTGGTTCGCGACCCCGTTGGTGATGAGCTGGTTTGCTTTGTCGTAGCTGGCCGGGCCGTACGCGGCCGGTATGGTGCCGCGGGCGAAGCTACCGGCCACCCGGATCGGGTTACCCGCCTCGTCGTAGCCATAGGTGAGATCGCCGAGGGTGGCGGTACCGCGGGTGTATGTGATCGACGTGACTTGGCTGGCCGGGTCGTACCCATAGGTTTGGGTGACGCCGGCGGGGAGTGTGAGGGTTTTGCGGCGGCCGACGTTGTCGTAGCCGATGGCAGCGATTTCGGTGTCGCGGGCGACGCTGGTGAGCTGGTCGGCGTTGTTGTACCCGTACACCACCTGAGGCTGTCCCGCCACCTGCAAGGTGGCGCGCCGGTCGGCTCTGTCGTAGGTGTAGTCGACCTGCCCTTGCGGGCTCACCACACGGGTGACCCGGTCGAGGTCGTCAGGCGTGATCGTGGTGCTGCCGCCCGCCGAGTCCACGACCGTCCGCACCCGGTTGCCCGCGTCGTACGTGTAGGCGACCTGGCTCTCCTGGGTGGTCCCGGAGACGCCATATCGCACGAGCTTGGGCCGGTCCAGCTCGTCGTAGTCGTACGAGGTGACCTTCCCGCGCGCGCTGGTCGCGGTCTTGAGGTTGCCGTTGCCGTCGTATTCGTACGTGGTGACCCGGTTCAGCGGGTCGGTCACCGTGTGCAGCCGGTCCGAGGAGTCGTATCCGTACTCGGTGGCGTTCCGGCGCGGGTCGGTGACCGTCTCGAGGTTGCCGTTCGGGTCGTACTGGTAGTCGGTCAGCCGGCCGATCGGGTCGGTGACGGTGCGGACGTTGTCGAACCCGTCGTAGGTGACCCGGGTGACGTTGCCCTGCGGATCGGTCATCCGGACCGGGCGCCCGAGGCCATCGACCGCCGAGCGGCTGACCCGGCCCAGCGGGTCGGTCACCGTCGCGAGGTCGCCCAGCACGTAACCGAAGCTGGTGGCCTTATTGTCGTTGTCGGTGACCTTCGTGACCTGCCCGGCCTCGTTGGTGTCCAGTGTGGTCACCCGGGACATCGGGTCGGTGACGGTGCGCAGCGCGCCGTTGGCCTGGTAGGCGTAGTCGGTGCTGTGCGTCAGCGGATCGGTTACCTTGCTGACCTGGTCGAACGGCCCGTCGTAGGCGATGGTCGTGCTGCGGGTGTTGGCCGTGCCGGCCAGCTCGGTGATGCCCGTGACGTTGCCGAAGGCGTCATATGCCAGCTCGGTACGCCGGTTCAGGGCGTCCACATAGGCGGTTGGCAGGTTGCTATTGGGGTGCCGGGTGATCTGCAACGTCTGCGCCGCGCTCGTGCCGAACGCCGCGGTGTCGCTGGTGCTGAAACCCGCCGCGTTGAACGTCACCCGCCGCACGTTGCCGCGCGGGTCGGTCAGCCGGGTCTCGGTGACCCGCCCGGCGGAGTCGGTGGTGTACGCGAACAGGTAGGTGCCGCCGTCCGGCATGGTCTGCTTCGACACCCGCCCGTTGGCGTCGTACTCGTTGACGAGGTAAACGGTGTCGCGGGCGTCCCGGATCGTCTTCATCCGGCCGGACTCGTACGTGTACTGCGTGACGCCGCCGTTCGCGTCGGTGACCGTCGCGAGGTGGCCGCTGGGGTGGTAGGTGTACGACACCGCGCGGCCGCTGTTGTCCTCGGCGCGGGTGACCCGGTCCGACGTGTCGTTGGTGAACTTGATCCACTTCCCGTTCGGCGACGTGACCTGGGTAATCGGGCCCTTCGCCCGGGTGATGCCGTCAGAGTCGGGCGCCGCCGGCGCGCGGGTGATGGTGACGGTGTTGCCGTACCGGTCGCGGATCTCCTGCAGCGGCGCCTCGTCACCGAAGACGTAGACGGTGCCGTCGCGCATCCGCAGGTCCCAGCCGTCACCGTTCCAG
The DNA here is from genome assembly GCA_037414955.1 of Actinomycetes bacterium KLBMP 9797. Lineage (GTDB taxonomy): Bacteria > Actinomycetota > Actinomycetes > Mycobacteriales > Micromonosporaceae > Phytohabitans. The sequence goes on along the minus strand of JBBEWH010000037.1, from coordinate 41,654 downwards.
GCCAGGATCGACCCACTGAACCGGGTGGGCGTCGGGTCGGGCGCGAACGCCGCGTTGATGTAGTCGCCGGGACCGGTGCTGCCGGGCGTGATGCGGTGGTAGCGGACCCGGCCGCCGTCGGGCAGCAGCAGCCAGCAGTCGACGAACCGGTTCTCCGAGTACAGGTTGAGGTCGTAGTCGGAGTTGACCCCGATGCCGAAGCTGCGCTTGCCGGTGTCGCTCTGCTGATACGTACGGGTCAGCGACAACGGGATGACGTCGTCGACCGCCAGGTCGGTGCGCTCGTCGACAAGCAGGCCGCTGCCTAGGTCGACCGGATCGCCGCCGCGGGCGCCGCCACCGGGCACCGGGGCCTGGGCCGGCGGTGGGGGGTAGCCGGGCGTAATGAGCATGGCCCCGGTGAACTGGTAGACCTCGGTGCCCTTGTCGGGCTCGACCCGGGTGCCGTCGGGCGTGACGGTGCCGTGGCCGTAGACGAACCATCCGCGTCCGGCCGGTTCGTAGTGCCAGAAGTCCATCTTGGACCCGGGCTTGGCCTTGGTGAAGTTCGGGTAGATGACCCGAGCGCCGGTCGGGAACACGTACGCGCTGCCGGGCTGCACCGTGAAGTACGACGGCACCTGCGCCCGCGGCAACGGGAACGGCGACCGGTCCAGCGGGATGGCCGTGATGCCCAGCTCGGTGACCACCTTGCCGGTGACGTCACGCACCACGGCGCCCTTCGGCAGGCGCACCTCCAGGCCCGGGATCGCCGGCGTGGTGATCGAGACCTCGCGGTCCGTCGGCGACGCGAACCTCACCGTGTGCGAAGTGTCCAGCTTGGACAACCAGACCGTGTACGGCAGCACCAGCGTCTGCCCGGCGATCAGGTCGACGCCGATGTCGTGCAGGCCGAACCTGCGCCCGGGCGAGCTGGCGCTGGCACCGTCGACGCGCAGCACCCGGCGGCCCGGCTTGAGGTCGGCGAGCAGGAACTGGCCCTGCTTGTCGGTGGTGGCCCGGACCCCGTCGACGCTGACCGCGACACCCGGCAACGGCTTGGCGTCCAGGGTGAGCACCCGGCCGCTGACCGCCGTCTTCCCGGCCGGGGCGCGGAGGGCCGACGGTGCGGGCGCGTCCGACACCTCGCGGTGCGAGTACCAGTCTGCGCCGGCGAGGTTGGCACGGTCCGGCGTCCAGGTCTCGCCACCCTGACCGCGGGCCGGCTGGACGGCGTGGCCGGCCCGGGTCAGCGACCGGAGTTTCGGCAGCGGCACGCGCTTCGCCGGGGTGGCGCCCTTGATGGTCGGTGCCGCCGTGGTGCGTGGGTGGGCCGACGCCTTGCCGTCCGCGTCGGGCGTCGCCATCGCGAGGGCGCTACGGGTGCCGAGTGTCAGCGTGGCGGCCCCGGTGGAGGAGTACGGGCTGATCACGATCTCGTACGTGCCGGTGGTCGGCAGCGTCGCGATGTTGACCGTCGCGCCGCCCGCGCTCTGCGTCAGCACGGTGCCGTCCGGCCGGCGCACGACGACCGACGGGTAGAACGCCATCGTGATGTTGGTGAAGCTGAGCGCGAGGTTCTGGCCGGCGGTGCCGGCGTATGTCATCCGGGCGCTCTGCCCGGCCCGGCTGATCGTCACGGTCTTGGCCGTGTTGAGCGTGATCGTGCCGGCGTTGAGCTGCTCGGAGAGGGTCAGCGTCACCGAGCCGGTGCTGAGGTTGCTGGCGTAGACGATGAGCCGGTAGGTGCCGGCGGCCGGCGCGGTCACATCGATCGAGCCACCGTTGCTGACGTTGTAGTCGAAGACGGTGCCGCCCTGGGCGTTGATGAGCCGGGTCCGCAGCGTGACGCCGCTGGCGAAGGTCCAACTCGTGAGGCCGAATCCCAGGCGCTGGTTGGCGGTGGCGGTGAAGCTGGTCTCCACGTACTGGCCGGCGGTGCCGACGGTGAGCACCTTGGTGGCGCCGCCGACCGTGGTCGCGCCCGCGTCCGCGCGCTGGCGCAGGGTGAAGGCGGCGGATCCGGTCTCGGCGTACGGCAGGAGGATTATCTGGTAGGTGCCGGCCACCGGCAGCGGGTCGAGGTCCATCTCGTAGGTGGTCAGGCTGGCCTGCTTGAATACCGTGCCGTCCGGCCGCATGACGGTGACCCAGAGCTGGTACTGGAAGGTGTAGGACGACGGCGCGAAGCTCAGCGTGAGCCGCTGCCCGGCCGTGCCCGCGAAGGTGACCAGTGTGGACTGTCCGAGCCGGCTCGCGGTCACCGTCTTGGCCGTGCCCACGGTGACCGCGCCACCGTTCACCTCGGCCGACAGCGTCACCGCCACCGACCCGGTGCTGGTGCCGTTGGCCAGCGTCAGGCGATAGTTGCCGGCCGCCTGCGCCGTGAAGACGAACGTGGCGAGCGAGTAGACGTCGTACGCCACCACGGTGGCGCCCGTCGGGCCGTACACGGTCGCGCGCAGCGTGGACGCCGCGAACGTCCAGCTCGAGAACGCGAACACCAGGCGCTGCCCGGCCGTCGCCGTGAACCCGAGTTCGGCCGTACGCCCGGGCTGAGCGAGCGTCACGGTGACCGCTGGACCGGTCGTCGTGATCGTGCCCGCGTCTTGCCGCTGGCTCAACAGCGCGGTGAACGAGCCGGTGCTGGAGAACGGGCTGACCACGGTCGCGTACGTGCCGGTGGCCGGCAGGTCTGGCAGGTCGAGGTGCAGTGAGGACACGCTGGCCTCGCGGAGCACCGTGCCGTCCGGCGCGTAGACGGTCACGAAGGGCGAGTACGTGAACGTGTACGCGCTGAAGTCGAGGCTGAGCCGCTGGCCGGCGGTGCCGGCGAAGGTCATCCGGGCGTCCTGGCCGGGCCGGCTGATGCTGACCGACTTCGCGGTGCCGACCGTCAGGGCACCGGCGTTCAGCTCGGGCGACGCGGTGACGGTCACCGAGCCCGTGCTCTGGTCGAGAGTGCCGAACAGGATCGTGTAGGTGCCGGCGAGGCTCGCGGTGATGTCGTAGTCGGAGCCGTCGGCGAGGCCGAGGAGCACCCCTTTCGCCCCGTTGAACGCGGGCACGATGCTCCCGTTCGGCTCCAGGATCGTGGTGGACGCCCGCACCCCGCTGGCGAACGTCGCGCCCGAGAAGCCGAGGTTGATCCGCTGGCCGGCGGTGACGGTGACGGTGAGCTCGGCGTACTGGCCCGCCCTGGACAGCGAGACCGGCGTGCCGCTGCCGGTCAGGCTCAGCGCGCCGGTCACCCGGCTGGACAGGGTGGCGGTGACCGCGCCGGTGCCGGCGTCGAGCGGGTCGACGACGATCTGGTACGTGCCGGTGGTCGGCAGCGGTGGCAGCGGGATGCCGCCGGTCAGCTTCGAGTGCAGCCACGGCTGGTTGAACTCGTCGCGGCCGAACGGCGCGCCGTACGGCGAGAAGAGCGCGATCTGGAAGTCGGTGGTGAACGTCTCGCCGGTGAGGCCCAGGCTCAGCCGCTGCCCCTTGGTGCCGGTGAACCGCCACACCGACACCTGGTTGGCCGTCGGCACGCTGATCGACGCGCTGCCGGTGTCCACGGGCAGCACACCGGTGTTGTTGACCGTCACGGCGGCATACGGTGTCGGCACGACCACGAAGTCGCTGCCGCTCGTGGCGCTGCCGCCCGCCGTGGCCACGGTCACCCGGCCGGAACCAGCCGCCTCCGGCACGGTGACGGTCAGACTCGTCGCGGTCGCGGCGGTGACCCGCGCGCGGGTCCGTCCGAAGGAGACGATGTTGCCCGCGGCGCTGGTGTCGAAGCCGGTGCCGGTGATGGTCACCGTGCCGCCGACCGCTGCCCGGGTCGGGCTGAGCGCCGTGACCGCCGGCACCGCCAAGGCGGCGCCCACCGTGAACGCCTGCGCGCTCGTCGCGGTGCCCGCCGCTGTGGTCACGGTGACCGCACCGTTCGTCGCTCCACTGGGGACGGTGACAACCAGGCGTACCGCCGACGCCTGGGTCACGGTCGCGGCCGTACCGTTGAAACGCACCGTGTTGCCGGCCGCCGTGGCGGCGAAGCCGGTGCCGGAGATCGTCACGCTGGCGCCGACCGGCGCCTGGCTGGGCACCACGCTCGACACGGTCAGCGCGCTCGACGCGGACCGCTCGACGGAGACCAGGTTGCCGCCGTCGTCGTAGCCGTAGCGCGCGCTCTGGCCGCCCGACGCGGCCTGCGTGACGCCGCGCAGCTGCCCGGCCCCGTCGTAGGCGTAGTCGACCGGGTTGGACGGGAGCGCCGCGGCGGCGGCCTTGGGCGCCGAGGGCGCCGGAGGCGCCTCAGGTGCCGCTTGCGCGGCGGGTGCCGCTTGCGCCTCAGGTGCCGCTTGCGCGGCGGGCGCCGCTGGCGCCACCAAGAAGCCGGCCGCGAGCAACAAGACGACCGCGGACCCCGGACGTACCTTCATAGCGACTCCCCGTGATTCGCCAGAACGGACGCCTCATCGTCGGCTGTCCCAGCACCGCCCTCCAGGGGCTGGGTCGCTTCCGGGACAAGAACGGGACACCTCTCTTCCATGATCAAGGACACCTAGATCATGGAGAGGCGGGGAGAACGCTGGAATCTTGTCGTACCGCGGGCCTAGATTCATGTGCGTGGACCTCAGCGTGACGGTTGGTGACGGCGTTCGGCTGCACGTGCGCCAGCGCGAAGGCGCCCGCAGACCGGCGTTCCTGCTCGTCCACGGCTTGGCGTCCAACGCCCGGCTGTGGGACGACGTCGCCGCCGAGCTGTCCGTGGCCGGCTTCCCGTCATACGCGGTGGATCTGCGCGGCCACGGCGACTCCGACCTGCCCGCTGCCGGCTTCGACACCGCGACCGCGGCGGCCGACCTGGCCGCGCTCGCCACCGCGCTGCACCTGCGCGAGCAGGGCCTGGTCGTGGTGGGACAGTCCTGGGGCGGCAACGTGGCGGTGCGGCTCGCGGCCGAGCATCCCGCCCTGGTGACGGCGTTGGCCCTGGTCGACGGCGGGTGGATCGACCTCGCGGCCGAGTTCGACTCGTGGGAGGCGTGCGCCGCGGCGCTCCGCCCGCCCGACCTCGACGGCCGGCGCGCCGACGACGTCCGGGCCCACCTGCGCCACGCCCATCCCGACTGGTCGGACGCCGCGATCGAAGCCACGGTGGCCAACCTGCGGGTCGCGCCGGACGGCACGGTCACGCGCCGGCTGCCGGTGCCGCAACACATGTCGATCGTGCGCAGCATGTTCGACGACCCGCCGCAGCGCTTCTACCCGGCGCTGGCGATGCCGGTGCTGCTGCTGCCGGCGTTGCCCGCCGGCCAGCCCGACCGGGCCGCGCGGGTCCGGTCACGGGTCCAGGCCGCCGCGCGCGCACTGCCGCGCGCGACCATCCGGGAATACCCGGACAGCGACCACGACCTGCACGCGCAGCACCCGGAGCGGCTCGCTGCCGACCTGTTGGAGCTGGTCCGATGAGCGGCCTGCTGGTGATCATGGGATCGGGCGAGACGGCACCGACGATGGTCAAGCCCCACCGGGCGATCCTCGAGCGGGTGGGCGACCGCCGGGCGGTCCTGCTCGACACGCCGTACGGTTTCCAGTCCAACGCCGACGACATCTCCGCGCGGGCGGTCAGCTACTTCGCGTCCAGCGTGGGGCGGCGCATCGACGTGGTCTCGTGGCGCCGGCCACCCGCCGACACGCTGGTGCGCGAGCGGGCGCTGGCCGAGCTGCGCGACGCCGGTTGGCTCTTCGCCGGGCCCGGCAGCCCCACCTACACGCTGCGGCAATGGCGGGACACGCCGGTGCCCGACCTGCTCACGGCCACGCTCCTGGATGGCGGCGTGGTCTGCTTCGCCAGCGCCGCCGCGCTGACGCTGGGCAGCCACGCCGTTCCGGTGTATGAGATCTACAAGGCGGGCATCGAGCCCCACTGGGTGCCCGGGCTCGACCTGGTGTCCCCGCTGCTCGGCTTCCCGGCCGTGATCATCCCGCACTACGACAACGCCGAGGGCGGGCATCACGACACGCGATACAGCTACCTGGGCGAGGAGCGGCTGGCCGCGATGGAGACCGAGCTGCCCGACGGCACCGTGATCCTCGGCGTCGACGAGCACACCGCCGTGCTGTTCGACCTCGCCAGCCGCACCGCCACGGTGACCGGCAACGGCCGTTTCACGATCCGGCAGCGCGGCCGCAGCGTGGTCCATCCCAGCGGTTCGGTCGTCGACTTCGCGGCCATCCCGGGCGGCGGCACGGCTTCCGGCGGCACGGCCTCCGATAGCACGGCTTCCGATGGCACGGCTTCCGGCGGCGCCGCGACGGCGCACCCAGGCGAGGCGGCCGGGACGACGGCGGCCGAGGCGACGCCGGAGACCTCGCTGAAGGCGGCGGCGGACGCGCTCGACCAGCGGTTCGGCGCGGCGCTGGCCGCCCGCGACGTCGACGGCTGCGTCACCGCCATCCTCGAGCTGGAGCAGCTCATCGTCGACTGGGGCGCCGACACGAACGTGTCCGACGAGAGCGAGCAGGCGCACGGCGCGCTGCGGTCGATGGTGGTGCGCCTCGGCGAGCTGGCCCGGGCCGGGGCCCGCGACCCGCGCGACGTGCTCGAGCCCTACCTGTCGCTGCTGTTGGAGATCCGCACCGAGGCCCGGGACGCCCGCGACTGGGCGACCTCAGACCGCATCCGCGATCGCCTGGCGGCAGCCGGCATCGAGGTGCGCGACACCCCCACCGGCACCACCTGGCACCCCGCCTCTCCGTGATCAGGGCGAGAAAAGGGTTGCGGGGGCCCGGGACAGGGCCCCCGCACGGGAAGGGACGGCACGCTGTGTAACGACCCGCACCCACCTGACGTAACGCCCGCCGGAAACACCCTCCCCATGATCAAGGCGTCCTTCAAGTAGTTCTAACTACTTGAAGGACGCCTTGATCATGAAGGAGCTAGGCGAGCTTCTTGGCGAGGTTCTGGTCCAGGGCGTTCATGAACTCGTCGGTGGTGAGCCACGGTGCGTCCCGCGAGATGAGCAGCGCCAGGTCCTTGGTCATCTGGCCGCCCTCGACGGTCTCGATGCAGACCTGCTCCAGCTTCTCGGCGAACTCGGTCACCGCCGGCGTGCCGTCGAGCTTGCCGCGGTGCGCGAGGCCCCGGGTCCAGGCGAAGATCGAGGCGATCGGGTTGGTGGAGGTCTTCTCGCCCTTCTGCCACTGCCGGTAGTGCCGGGTGACCGTGCCGTGCGCGGCCTCCGCCTCGACCGTCTTGCCATCGGGGGCCATGAGCACCGAGGTCATCAGGCCGAGCGACCCGTAGCCCTGCGCGACGGTGTCGGACTGCACGTCGCCGTCGTAGTTCTTGCAGGCCCAGACGAAGCCGCCCTCCCACTTCAGCGCGGCGGCGACCATGTCGTCGATCAGGCGGTGCTCGTAGGTGAGGCCGGCGGCCGCGAACTCGTCCTTGAACTCGTTCTCGAACACCTCGGCGAACAGGTCCTTGAACCGTCCGTCGTACGCCTTGAGGATCGTGTTCTTGGTGGAGAGGTAGACCGGGTACTTGCGGTCCAGCCCGTACCGGAACGAGGCGCGCGCGAAGTCGCGGATCGAGTCGTCGAAGTTGTACATGCCCATCGCGACGCCGCCACCGGGGAAGTTGGCGACCTCCAGCTCGACCGGCGCCGAGCCATCCTGCGGGGTGTACGTGATGGTGACCGTGCCCGGGCCGGGGACCACGAAGTCGGTGGCCTTGTACTGGTCGCCGTGCGCGTGCCGGCCGATGATGATCGGCTTGGTCCAGCCGGGCACCAGCCGCGGCACGTTGGCCATGATGATCGGCTCGCGGAAGACCACGCCGCCGAGGATGTTGCGGATCGTGCCGTTGGGCGAGCGCCACATCTTCTTCAGCCCGAACTCCTCGACGCGGGCCTCGTCGGGCGTGATCGTCGCGCACTTGACGCCCACGCCGTGCCGCTTGATGGCGTTGGCCGCATCGACGGTGGCCTGGTCATCGGTCGCGTCGCGGTGCTGGATCGAGAGGTCGTAGTACTCCAACTCGACGTCGAGATAAGGCAGGATCAACTGCTCCCGGATCTGCTTCCAGATGATCCGGGTCATCTCGTCGCCGTCGAGTTCGACGACCGGGTTGTTTACCTTGATCTTCGCCATCGCGACGGCGCTCCTCTCAGAACAAAACAAGCAGTACGAGCGTACTGCATAGTCTAGACTCCGGCGCATGCCGCTCTCCCACACCGTCGGGCCGGTCACGGTCGTCGCCCTGGACGACGGCGAAGGACCGTTCTTCTTGCCCCGAAATGAGGCTTTTCCCGACGCCACGCCGGAGCACTGGCGGCTCGCCGACGCGCGCGACCCGCACGCACGAACTCCGGACGGGCAGTGGCTGCTGCAGTTCCGGTGCTTCGCGATCCGCCACGACGACGGCCGGGTGACGCTGGTCGACGCCGGCATCGGGCCGGCCGACTCGCCGGCGGCGAGTTGGGCGCCGGTGCCCGGACGGCTGCCCGACGAACTGGCCGCCGCCGGCATCGACCGTGCCGACGTCGACACCGTGGTGCTCACCCACCTGCACACCGACCACGTGGGCTGGGCGGTGGTCGGCACGCCGTACTTCCCGAACGCCAGCTATCTCATCCCGCGCGCGGACGCGGACGCCGTCGAGGAACTCAACCCGGCGCTGCGCGAGCGCCTGCTGGAGCCGCTCGCCGCCGCCGGCCAGCTCCGGCTCGTCGCCGGCGACACCCCGATCGCCGCCGGGGTCAAGGCGGTCGCGACGCCCGGCCACACGCCGGGGCACCAGTCAGTGCTCATCGAGTACGCCGACGCGGCGGTACTGCTCACCGGAGACCTGCTCGTGCACGCCATCCAGCTCGTCGCGCCGGACGTGGCGTACCACGGCGAGGTGGACCCGGACGCGGCGCGCGACTCGCGCGTGAAGCTCTTCGCCCCCGGCATCATCCTCGCCACACCACACCTCACGGCACCGTTCGTCCGCGTTTAAGCGCGTATTCACCGACGTCTACCAGCGTCGGGAGCATGCCTGACACGTACCCGATCAACCGGCGGCGTTTCGTCGCCGGCGCCGCAGGACTCGTCGTCGGACCCATGCTGGTAGCGCCGGACGGCGCGCTGGCCCACGTACCCTCCACCGCCGGTGGGCCGCTGCCCACCGGCCTGTTCACCCTCGGCGTCGCCTCCGGCGACCCGCTCCCCAGCGGGGTTGTGCTCTGGACCCGGCTCGCGCCGCAGCCGCTCGCCGGCGGCGGCATGCCCGCCCGCGCCGTGCCCGTCGCGTGGGAGGTCGCGGAAGACGACGGCTTCCGGCGGGTCCGCCGGCGCGGCGTCGCCACCGCGGAGCCGCGCTTCGGGCACTCGGTGCACATCGACGTGCAGGGCCTGCGGCCGGACACCGTGTACTGGTACCGGTTCCGGGCCGGCACGGAGATCTCGCCGGTCGGCCGCACCCGCACCGCGCCCGCCGCGCACGCCCGCCCCCGGCAGCTGCGGTTCGCGTTCGCGAGCTGCCAGAACTACGAGAGCGGCTATTACACCGCCTACCGGCACCTGTCCGAAGAGGACCTGGCGTTCGTCGCGTTCCTCGGCGACTACATCTACGAGGGGCGGCCGAACCCGGCGGCGCTGCGCCCGCACGAGGGCACCGACGAGCCGTACTCGCTGGAGCAGTACCGGAACCGGCACGCCCAGTACCGGTCGGACGTCGATCTGCAGGCCGCGCACGCGGCGTTCCCGTGGGTCGTCACGCTCGACGACCACGAGATCGACAACAACTGGGCCGACGAGATCCCGCAGGACCCGGCGGCGCAGACCCCGGAGGCGTTCCGGGCCCGGCGGATCGCGGCGTTCCAGGCGTACTACGAGCACATGCCGCTGCGCCGCAGCTCGGTGCCGCGTTCGCTGGACATGAAGCTGTACCGGCGGCTCCGCTTCGGCAACCTGGCCAGCATGCACGTGCTGGACACCCGGCAGTACCGCAGCGACCAGCCGGCCACCCTCGAGGCCGCCATGGACCCGTCGCTGTCGATGACAGGGCCGGAGCAGGAGCGTTGGCTCGTGCAGGGCATGCGGTCGTCGGGTACCGCGTGGAACCTGCTCGCCAACCAGGTGATGTGGGCCTCGAACGACCGCCGCGTCGGACCGGAGCAGGTCTTCGACCTGGACAACTGGGACGGGTACCGGGCACAGCGCCGCCGGTTGCTGGAGTTCTTCGGCTCCGGGCAGGTGGACAACCCGGTGGTGCTGACCGGCGACCGGCACTGCACGTGGGTGTGCGACCTCAAGCCCGACTTCGACGCCGCTTCGTCACCCGTGGTCGGCGCGGAGATCACCGGTACCTCGATCTCGTCCGGCGGCAACGCGAACCCGGCGTCGTTCCACGCCACCTACGACCCGATCATGGCGGAGAGTCCGCACTGGAAGTACATCGACAACCAGCGCGGGTACGTGGTCTGCGACGTCACGCCGGAGCGGATGCTCAGCTCGCTGCGGCTGGTCGACACGGTGTGGGCGACGACCGCGAACGTGCGCACCGCCGCCCAGTTCGTCGTCGAAGCCGGCCGCCCCGGCATCACCGTGGCCAGCCAGGAGCCGGCACCACCCACCTTGCGAAGCGCGGCGGGCCCGGTGTTCCCCGTCGACGACGACCAGGACTCCCACCCCCTGCGCTGAATGCATGGAAGGGCCCCTTCCTATACAAAAAGCGATAGGAAGGGGCCCTTCCCAACAAGCTCAGAGGTTCGCGACGTCGGCCTGCTTGGCGCGGACGGCCTCGGCGGCCTCCTTCAGGCCGGCCAGCTCGGTGTCGGTGAGGTCGGTCTCGACCACCCGCTTCACCCCGCCGGCGCCGATCGACGCCTCCACGCCCAGGTACACGCCGGAGATGCCGTACTCGCCGTCCACCCACGCGCACACCGGCAGTACCGCGCCGGAGTCCTCGGCCACCGCGCGAGCCATGCGGGCGGCGGCGGCCGACGGAGCGTAGTAGGCCGACCCGGTCTTCAGCAGCGCGACCACCTCGGCGCCGCCGTTGCGGGTGCGCACCACCAGCTCCTCGATCTTCTCGGCCGGCAGCAGCTCGGCGAGCGGCTTGCCGTTGACCGTGCACTTCGACGGCACCGGCACCATCGTGTCGCCGTGCGAGCCCAGGGTCAGCGTCTGCACCGACGCCACCGGCACCGCCAGCGCCTCGGCCACGAAGTGGCTGAACCGGGCGGTGTCGAGCATGCCGGCCTGGCCGAGCACCCGCTGCTTCGGGAACTGGGTCGCGATCTGGGCGAGCGCGGTCATCTCGTCGAGCGGGTTGGACACCACGATGACGACGGCGTTCGGGGCGTACTTCGCGACGTTTTCCGATACCTGCCGGACGATCTTGGCGTTGACCCCGAGCAGGTCCATCCGGCTCATGCCCGGCTTGCGCGGCAGGCCCGCCGTGATCACGACGATGTCGGATCCCTCGATCGCCTCGTACCCCTCGCCGTTCGGCCCGGTGCTCTGCCCGACCACCTTGGTCTCGAAGCCCTCGATCGGGCGAGACTGGTTCATGTCGAGGGCGAGGCCCTCGGGCTTACCCTCCACGATGTCGGTGAGCACGACCGTGTCGAAGATGTCGTACTCGGCGAGGCGCTGCGCGGTCGTCGAGCCGTAGAACCCGGCGCCGACGACGGTGACCTTCTTGCCCATGGCCGTCTCACTCTCTGGATACAGTCTCGTTTTCCGGACCGTATCAGCCGTGTTCCGGACACAGTCCGTTGACCGGCTCCGCTGTGCCCGTCCACACGTACACGTCGCTGACCCAACTGCCGTCGGTGAGCTTGTTCCACAGGTCGCTGGTGTAGCCGTACCGCCCGGTGTGCCGGGTGCCGCGCGCGGAGCACGCGATCGTCACGGTCTCGCCGTCCGGCACCTGACCGACCGTCGGATAGCTGATGCCGGGCCCGGCGCGCCGGTTCAGCTTCGTGCCGCCGTCGGTGTCCACGACGCCCTGGGTGAAGCCGAGCGGCCCGTAGTTGTAGAGCGAACCACCCACCCCGACCACGCGCGAGCCGTGCCGGGCCGCACCGTGGTACAACTTGCTGCCGGCCATGATCACCCACTTGCCGAACTGGTACCGGTCGATGTCCACGTACCGGCCGTCGCGGCGCAGCGAGAAGTGCACGTGCTTGCCGGTCGAGCGCCCGCCGCACGAGACGTCGTTGCCGATCTTGCCCAGGAACGCGCCCTCGGCCACCGGCGTGCCGTCCCCCGAGATGTTGCGCTCGAGGTGGTAGTAGTCGGTCGCGAAACCCCGGTCGTGCACCACCCGCACCCAGCCCCGGCCGGACCGGCACATCGTGTACGCCACGCCGCCGCGCGCGGCGAGGACCCGCCCGTCCCCGCCGGCCAGGTCGACCGAGCTGCGGGCACTGGTGCCCATCCGGTGCGGCCCGCCGGTATAACGCCAGGTCTGACCGACCGCGAACGGCAGCCGCATGCCGGTGCGCCGATCGGTGCCGCCCTCGGCCCGGTCATCCACCGCCGGCCGCTCCGGGGCGGCGAGGATCGCGCGCTCCGGTGTCGAGAGGATCGCGGCCTCCGCGCTGAGCGCGGCGAACCGCGGCTCGCCTTCGAGCGCGATCTGCCACCGGCCGTTCACCCGCCGCGCGACGAAGAGCCAACCTTCCGGGTACGCGTCCGCGGCGGACGGCCGCACGACGGTCCCGAACCCCCACTCCCCGGTGCTGCGCGGCGCGACGGTGACCTGCGTGTCGCTTCCCGCCCTCGCGCGCACCGCCGCCCCCAGGTCCGGCGCCCCCGGCGGCGGCGCCATGGCCAGCATCAACGCCATGATCGCGAGTCGCATACCCCGATCATGAACAAATGCCGTGAATCGGTCACGCCGCCGCGCCGGAGAGAAGCTAAAGGTTAGGAAGGGCCCCTTCCTATGCATAAAGCGATAAGAAGGGGCCCTTCCTTGCGTCAGGGCGGGGGGGTTAGCGCTCGGCGCGTTCTACCACGTTGGTGAGGAGCATGGCTCTCGTCATGGGGCCGATGCCGCCGGGGACCGGGGCCAGCGCGCCGGCCACCTCGCGGACCTCGGGGGCGACGTCGCCGGTGTAGACGCCCTTGCCCTCCGCGCCGATCACGCGGGTGATGCCCACGTCGACCACCACCGCGCCGGGCCGCACCATGTCCGCGGTGAGCAGGCCGGGCACGCCCGCGGCCGCCACGACGACGTCGGCCTCCCGGGTGTGGGCGGCCAGGTCACGGGTACCGGTGTGGCACAGCGTCACGGTCGCGTTCTCGCTGCGCCGGGTGAGCAGCAGCCCGAGCGGCCGGCCGACCGTGGTGCCGCGCCCGATCACCACCACACGAGCGCCGCGCAGCGGCACGTCGTACCGCCGGAGCAGCTCCACGATGCCGCGCGGGGTGCAGGGCAGCGGCCCGTCGTAGCCCAGCACCAGCCGGCCCAGGTTGACCGGGTGCAGGCCGTCGGCGTCCTTGTTCGGGTCGACCATCTCAAGGATCCGCTGGGTGTTGATCTGCGCCGGCAGCGGCAACTGGACGATGTATCCGTCACAGGCGGGGTCGGCGTTCAGCTCGGCGACCACCGCCTCGACCTGCTCCTGGGTGGCGTCGACCGGCAGGTCGCGCCGGATGGAGACGATGCCGACCTCGGCGGAGTCGCGGTGCTTGCCGCCCACGTAGGCATGCGAGCCCGGGTCGTCGCCGACGAGCACGGTACCCAACCCTGGTACCTTGCCCCGGTTGGCGAGGGCCTTGACCCGCTCCCGCAGGTCTTCCTTGATCGCCGTCGCGGTTGCTTTACCGTCCAGGACTATGGCCGTCACGCCGCAAATGGTCTCATAGGGTGCCTACGAGCCTGAGTGAGGGAGTCGATGGTGCTGCGTGCTCTCGCCGTACCCCTGTCGATCGCCGTCGTGGTCGGCCTGGCCGGATGCGATCCGCTGGGTGGCGGCGACGCCGGCGGTGCCCCCGGCGCGGTCCAGGTCGCGGTCGCCGAGCCCCGCCACCTGCTGCCGACCAACACCAACGACGCCGACGGCGCCCAGGTGCTGAGCGCGCTGTTCGCGCCGCTGGTCGCGTACGACGAGCACAACCGGCCGTACGAGGTGGCCGCCGAGTACATCGAGTGGACCAGGGACCATCGGGTGTGGACGATCAAGCTGAAGGACGGGTTCACGTTCCACGACGGCGAACGGGTCACCGCTGACAGCTACATCAACGCCTGGAACTACGGCGCGTACGCACCCAACAACCAGGCCAACGGCTACCTGTTCGGCCGGATCGCCGGGTACGCCGACACCCAGCCCACCGACCCGGACGGCGCCGGCCCCGAGCCGGCCACCGATCCTGCGGCGAAGACGCTCTCCGGTCTCGAGAAGGTCGACGACCTGACGGTGCGGGTGACGCTGTCGGCGCCGTTCACCGAGTTCATGTCGATGCTCGGCACCACCGCGTTCTACCCGCTGCCGTCGAGCGCGTGGCAGTCGCCCGGCGTGCTGAAGCCCGGCTTCGAGGACGCGATCGTCGGGCAGGGGCCGTTCAAGCTCACCGGCGGCTGGAAGCGCGGCGAGCCGATCCAGGTCGCGCGGTACGAGCCGTACGCCGGTGACAAGCCCAAGGTCCCGGCGCTCACGTTCCGGCCGTACACCCAGCTCACCGCCGCGTACGGTGATCTTCTCGACGGCGACCTCGATGTGCTCCGGACGCTGCCGACGGAGCGTCTGGCCGACGCGGCGAGCGACCTCGGCGACCGGCGCGGCCAGCGGGACGGCTCGACGCTCCAGATGCTCGCCTTCCCCATGTACCAGCCGGAGTTCGCGAAGGCCGAGGTGCGCCGCGCGATCTCGATGGCCATCGACCGGGACGCGCTGGTCCGGACGGTGTTCGACGGCGCCCAACTGCCGGCGCGGGCGTTCGTCTCCCCGGTCGTGCCCGGCTACCGGCCAGACAGCTGCACCGCCGCCTGCGCCTTCGACCCGGAGGCGGCCAAGCGGCTCTACGCCGAGGCGGGCGGGCCGGCGACGCTGCGCATCACGTACAACGACGACGGTGGGCATCAGGAGTGGATCGAGGCGACCTGCGCGCAGCTGCGGGCCAACCTCGGCGTGACGTGCGAGCCGGTGACCGAGCCGCGCTTCGCCGACCTGCTGACCAGGGTGGCAAAGCGGGAGCCGGTGGGCCTGTTCCGGATGGCCTGGCCGATGGACTACCCGTCGATGGAGAACTACCTCACGCCGCTGTACTCGATGACCGGGTCGTCCAACTACGCCGGCTACCGCAACGCGGAGTTCGACACGCTGCTCACCGAGGCGACCCGGGGCGTGACCGAGGCGGAGATGCAGCGCAAGTACCGGCAGGCGGAGGACCTGCTCGCGAAGGACATGCCGGTGATCCCGCTGCGCTTCAGCCAGTACAACTACGGCTACTCGGCCAAGGTGCGCAACGTCAAACTCGACCTCTTCGGCAACGTCGACCTCGTGGCGCTGGAATCCACCTCATGATCAAGACGTCCCTGTAGTCGTTCTAACGACTACAGGGACGCCTTGATCATGGTTACCAGACCTTGGCGCCGGCGCGGCGCATCAGGTCGGCGGCGTCCGGGCCGGTCACCAGGGGGTGGATCCGCGCTAGCCACTCGACCTGGGACTCCACCGCCTGGTGGAGGTTGCGCAGCGTAACCGCGTTCTGGCGGATCTGCTGCCGCTTGCCGAGGCCCGCCGTCACCACCAGGTCTTCGAGGTCGCACACCAGGGTCTCGTCACCGACGACCCGACGCACCGACACCGTCACGTAGCGCTCTTCGGGGTCGAACTTCCAGCAGTACACCAGGCCGATCGCGCGGTATTCGACGGTGGGGATCACGATGCCGTCGCACTCCGGGCCGGCCAGCCCCCACTCCGCGGCAGCCGGCCCGAACCGCTCTTCCACCACGGTCTCGAAGGACCGCGCGACCTTGCCGTCCATGCGTTTGCTCATCGCCGCTCCCCGCGCCGTCCGGTCACGGCCGGACCCGCATCAGCCGCCAATGGTCACCGGATGGCGTCCAGCCAAAGCCCTTCTTCTTAAGGTACTTCAGCTCACGCTGGTAGGTATTCCCCGTCTTGTACAGGGGCTGGTTGGGGTCGGTCACCAGTCTGATCTCGTCGCCACGCTCGATCGCCTCGTTCATGAAGCGCTTGTTGCGGGTCCAGTTCCACGATCCGGAGCCCTTGGCCCACTTGTTGACGCGGCCGCCCGGGTATCGCGCGTGCTGGGTGCCCTTGATGTTGAGGAAGTCGGCGCTGAAACCCTTCGTGCCGCCGTGTTTCTTCATGTAGTCCTCGATATCGCCCTTCCGACCCAGCAGGGTGATCTTTCCGCTGCCGGCGGTGCCGCCCGCCGCCCGGGTCGCGCAGTTGTGCACCAGCACGTCGGCGTCGCCGGCGGTGACGTAGTACGTGTGGACACCGTCGACAGTCAGGTTGTGCACCCGCCGGGTCTCGGTCCACGACCGGGTGTCCAGCACCGACACCGTGCCGCCGTCCGGCGTCCGCACCACGTCGCCGCGCTCCAGGTCGGCCGCGTCGACCCAGCGTCCCTCGTCGTCGACCCAGAACGGGTGTGCGTCGGTGGCGACGATCGTGCCGGTGGCCGGCCCGGCGGCGCCGTCGGTGTCCACTGTGACCTCGACGAGGTTCTTGTCGCCGTCACCGGTGATGAGGGCGACCACCGGTCGGGCCTGCGTCGTGCCCAGCACCGGGTCGGTGGCCAGGACCTCGTCACCCAGCTCGATCTCCTCGATCGCCTTGCGGGTGCCGTCGGCCATCAGCACGAGCGTGCCCGGCACGAAGCTGTTCGTGGCGCAGTTCATCGCGCGGGCGCTCTGGTTGGGCGCACCGCCCGGCTTACCCGGGTTGGTGGCGCCGCCACCCGCCTTGGCGGGCCCGGCGCTGCCTCCGCCGCCGCTGGCCTTCGCCGCCGGACCACCGCCGCCACTAGGCGCCTTGGACGGTGACGGCGCCGTCTTGCCGGCGCCCTGCGCCGCGTTCGCCGCCTTGGGCGCCTTCGCCGCGTCGGCGCCCTTGGCCGCGGTGCTCAACGCGTCCGCACCCTTGGCCGCGTACTTGGCGCCCTTCGCCGCCGACGCGGCGTAGCCGGCGAACGGGACGGCCGACGCGGCGGACAGCGCGGCGTTCCCGTAGTCGCCCTCCGCCGCGTACCAGGCGGCGTTGGCCAGGTCGGCCACCTCGCCGACGCCCGGCACCAGACCCACGACGTCCAGCGCCGCGTGCCCGATGTCGGAGAGCGAGAAGTGCCCGTCCAGCTCGATGTTCGTGATCGGGTTGCCGCCCGCGAAGGCGTACCGGTTCTGGGTGAACGGGTCCTGGGACAGGTCGAGGTCCGCCAGCGCCCCGTTGTAGTTGTCCTGGGACAGGAACCGGTTCAGGCCCGGGTCGTAGTCGCGGAAGCCCATGTCGTAGTCGCCGGTCGCCTGGTCGAACCGCTTGGCGTTGAACCGGTAGACGTTGTAGGGCTCGGCGTTCGGGTCCTCCGGGTTGCCCGGATCCGGCTTGTCCACGCCGGTGAACTGCTGCTCGTCGTTCTTGCCGTACGCGGTATAGCCATAGGTGGCCCGGGAGTCGCCCTGCTCGTCGGTCAGCTGCTCGACGTCGGTGTGCGGGTTGTACCCGTGGTAGGAGTCCTCCTCCTCGCCGTTCTCGTTGAACTTCACCTGCGACAGCAGTTGGCCGTCCGGCCCGTACTGGTACGACTTGCGGACCTGCCCGCCCTCGATCTCGGCGGCGACCTGCTCGGTGAGGCCGACGTAGACCAGCTCGGTGGTCTTGCCGCTCCGCGTGCGCGAGATCTGCCGGTCGAGCGGGTCGTACTTGAACGTGGTCGTGCCGCCGGCCCGCTCGGTGTGCTCCACGGTGCGGTCGAAGCCGTCGTAGACGTACTTCTCGATCTGCACGCCCGCCGCCTCGATCCGGGTCAGGCGGCCGTACGCGTCGTACTCGTACCTCGACGTGACACCAGCGGTCTGCGACGTCGTCAACCGGTTGCGGTCGTAGTTGAACGTGGTGGTCTGGCCCTTGACGGTCTGCTCGATGATGTTGTCGTTCGCGTCGTGGACGTACGACTCGGTGCTCGCGCCGTGGCCGGTCTTGGTGACCTTGCGGATGCGGTCCCGCGGGTCGTACTCGTAGCGCGTGGTGTTGTCCAGGTGCGCCGCCTTGTCGTCCGCGTTCTGCTTGCGAGCGACGTCTTCCGCCCGGTTTCCGTTGGCGTCGTAGGTGATCGTGTGCTCGTTGACCACCGTGCCGTTCGGCTTCTTCTCGACCTGGTGGCGCAGCGCCTGGTCCAGGTAGTACTCGTAGTCGACGGTGTTGCCGTTGCCCTTGGTCTCCTTCAGCAGCTGCGCCCGCGGCGTGTAGGTGAACGTGGTGACCTTCGGGTCGGTGTCGCTCGCCGACTTGTAGTTCTTCACCTCGTCGACCAGGTCACGCACGTCGTACCGGTACTCCGCGATCTGCCGGTCGTGGGTGCGCTTGAGCATGTTGTCGTTGAGGTCGTAGTCGAAGTCGGTGGTGTTCTTGAGCGAGCCGCCGAGCTTCTCCTCGACCCGGTCGACCCGGTTCACCTTGTCGTAGGTGATGGTGTACGTGTCGATCTTCGCGTCGGTGCTCTTGTCGAGCATCTGCGTGAGGTTCGCGTTGACGTCGTAGACGTACTCGAAGTTCTTCCGCGCCGCGCCGGAGCCGTCGCCGTCGTCCGACTGCGTCTTCTTCTTGCCGTCCGGGAAGTAGGTCCAGTTCATCGTCCGGCTGGCGCCGGTGCCACTGACGACGCGCTGGGTCTGCATGCCGACGGCGTCGTAGTCGTAGGTGGTCTTGACGTTGAACGGTTCCGTGCTGCTGCGGATCCAGCCGTTGTCGAAGTACGTGTACTTGGTGACCACCCGGGCGGTCTCGCCCTCCGACGGCGGCGCGCTGACCTCGGCGAGGTTGCCCACCGCGTCGTAGGCGTAGAGGAACTTGTCCGGCGTCCGGTACCGGGTGTCGTCCCGGTCGTACGGCCGGTGCTCCTCCTTGACCCGGTTGAGTTCGTCGTAGACCGTCACGGACGCGAAGTCGTCCGGATCGTTGGCGGTGTCCACACCGCGCGGCGTGACGACCTTCGTCTGGTTGCCCACCTCGTCGTACTCGTAGCGGGTGGTGCGGAAGACGGTGGTGCCGTTGGCCTCCTGGTGCGGCACCCGTTGCTCCTCGACGGCACCGCGCTGGTCGTAGTGCAGCGTCGCGCGCCGGCCCTCCTCGTCGATCTGCGCGATCTCGTTGCCGTCCCGGTCGTACTCGGTCTTGGTGGTGAAGCCGGCGGCGTCGGTGACCGTGGTGATCCGGTGGTTGAGGTCGTAGGCGGTCTTGGAGGTGAAGTCGTCGGGGTTGGGCGTGGCGTTCTTGCGCTGGTCGGCCTCTTCCACGAGGTTGCCGACGTTGTCGTACTCCAGCGTCGCCTTGCCGCCGTTGGCGTCGGTGGCCTGCACGACGCGGTTGAGCGCGTCGTAGACGTAGGAGCTGACGAAGTCGTTCGGGTCGCTGGTGAGCGTGCCGCGCGGTTCGGTCTCCTTGACGAGGTTGCCGACGGCGTCGTACTCGTAGGTGCTCACCCGCTGCTGGGAGGTCGCCGTGTCGCGGGGCTCCCGCAGGAACACCATCCGGTCGGCTTCGTCGTGCCCGGCCTCGATGGCCGCGCCGTTCGCCGCGGTCTCCCGGATGACGTTGTCGTTCTCGTCGTACTCCGGCCCCGGCGTGAAGATGTACGCGCCGGCGGCCGCGTCCTTCGGCTCCCGGCTGCTGAGCGGCCGGCTGAAGACGTCGTACGTGTACTCCGACTTCTTGCCGGCCGCGTCCACGATGGACACGACGTTGCCGAGCACGTCGTACTCGTACGTCTCGGTGAAGTTGAGCGCGTCGGTAATCTTCCGCGGATAGCCGACCGCGTCGTAGTCGGCGAACTTCGTGGTGTGCTCGTTGGCGTCCGTCGACGTGAGCATCTGCCCGAACGCGTCATACGTGTAGGACGTGGTGAAGTCACCCTCGACCGCGGTCGACGTGCCCTTCGGGTCGGTGACCGACGTGAGGTTGCCGAAGGCGTCGTAGCCGAACGCGTACCGGCGCCCTTCGGGGCTGGTCTTCTCGGTCAGTTCGGCGGTGTGCCCGCGCAGCCCGAAGCGGTACGCCATCCGCAGCGCCGGCCCGTTGGCCTTGTTGGCCTCCGGGTCCTTGATCTCCAGCGGGTACCCGGTGTTCTGGTCGTACACCCAGGTGGTGACCGCGCCGTTGTCCTCCTGCAGCCGCCGCACGTTGTTGTCGGCGTCCCAGGTGAGCTCGGTGAGCTCGCCCTTGGCGTTGGTCAGCTTCGTGGCCCGGCCGAAGCCGTCGATCAGGTACTTCGACGGATGACCGTTGGCGTCGGTCACGGTGGAGTCGATCTGCGAGCCGTCCGAGCCGTCCGGATCGGCGTATCCGAACGCGGTGGCCTTGTTGACGCGATCGGTGACCGACTTGACCCGCGCCTTGAGCAGGTTGCCGTCGGCGGTCCCGTAGTACGCGAGCTTGGTGCCGTGCCGGCGCGGGTCGTCGGCCCGGATCAGCTTGGCGTTCCGGCCGACCTGGCTGTTGTCGTAGAAGAAGCCGAAGACCTTCTCCCCCGGGCCGCCGGCGCCGTCGACCACCTGCTGCAGCAAGCCCTTGTCGCTGTAGGTGAACGTGATCCGGCGGCCGCTGACGTCCACGATGGACCGCAGCTGGTTGACGATCTTGCCGTTGGTGAGGTTGGTGGCGCTCTGCTTGACGTCGTTGACGAACACGTCGTAGTCGTCACCGGTCTCGAAGTACTCCAGCGTCAGCGTGCGCCGCCCGACCGGGTC
Organism: Actinomycetes bacterium KLBMP 9797; assembly: GCA_037414955.1. GTDB lineage: Bacteria > Actinomycetota > Actinomycetes > Mycobacteriales > Micromonosporaceae > Phytohabitans. The sequence continues at coordinate 20,752 of JBBEWH010000037.1, read as the reverse complement.
GGTGATGTATTTCAGCACCCCGGTGTTGCGGTTGCCGATGTGCCGCCGCTCGTAGGTGAACAGCAGCTCGTTGCCGTTCTTGTCCACCGTGGCGGTCTGGTAGCCGTCGTCGTCGAAGTAGAACTGGCTGCGGTCCGGCCGGGTCATCACCCAGCGGCGCAGCGGGTCGTCGCCGCCGTTGCGCTGCAGGTACAGGTGGACGCCAGCCGGCTTGTCGTAGTCCCAATCGTTTTCGTTGCTGCTGTTGTGCTTGTTCAGCTCGAAGTAGTGCGCGGTGCCGTCGCCGTCGGTGAGCGTGATCCGGGCCGGCCACTTGCCGAGCCCGGAGAACTCCAGCGGCGAGCCCAGCCGCATCACCGTCGACGTGGACAGCGACCAGCCGTACCCGATGTACGAGTTGGACGTGTCCTGGCTGTTGTAGGTCAACCGCAGGAACGTGGAGAGGCCGCGCCCAGGGTTGGAGAAGGCGTTGTAGCTGAACGCGGCGTTGCCGGAGAACTGGTTGACCAGCATGGTGGCGCCGGCGCCCGCGTTCTCCCCGGTGTACTGGTAGAACTTCTCCAGCCCGAGCTGGTTGGAGGTCGGGTCCTCGACGGTGATGTTCTGCGCCAGCGGCGGGATCTGCGTGGTCTCCGACAGCCACCGGCCGGTGGTCTTGTTGCGCATGTCCCACTTGAGGACGAACGCCTCCCGCTTGTTGCCGAGGTCGGTGAGGATCGGCGTCATCACGGTCGCGTCGAGCTTGACCACGCCGCCGGGCGGCACGTCGGCGGGCAGGGCGGTCTCCCGCCGGTTGACCGCGTTGGTGTAGTCGGTGCCGTCCGGCAGCTCCCAGTGGTAGGACAGCACGAAGTCGTTCTTCGACCAGGTCGCGCCGGTGGTGTTCGTGACGGTGACCGGCACGACGTACTCGTCGCCGGGGATCATCCGGTCCGGCGTGGTCGGCGCGTAGTAGGTGTTGGCGCTGGTCGGCTCGGTGTAGAGGATCCGCAGCTTGGGCCGCAGCGCGGGCTCGGCCGCCTCGCCGGAGAGGAAGAGCGTGCGCTCCTGCGCGCCGGCCTCGTCGGCGAGCTTGACGAGGGCGCCGCGGTTGGTGGCCGGGTCGTTGACCCACCGCTGCACGAGGCCGTCGGCGTCGAAGTCGCGCCAGGCCGGGTCGTTGGTGACGTTGCCGACCGTGCCGGCCACGGTGGACTCCGCGTCGCCACCGGCGGTGGTCCACGCCGCGCTCGTGCTGGCCCGGTTCCAGGAGGCGGACGCCTCGTCGAAGTCTCGGGTGAGGCCGCGCAGCTCATAACTCGCGCCGCTGCCGACCGTGTAGAAGCCCCACAGGCTCACGTCCGCGTCGAGCACCCGGGCCGCGGTCGGCACCCCGGCGAGGCTGGGGAACTTCACGACCGCGCGGGTCCGGCCGTACGTCGTGCTGTTGTTGCCGACCGACAGCCACGGCGAGCCGGCGAGCGCGTCGTGCCCGGTCGTCGCCTCGGTGCTGGACAGCGTGGTGTCCCGCGCGTCGGCCGAGAAGATCTGGACCACCTGGCCGGCCTTGGGCAGCCGGACGAGCTGAGTCTGCGACGGCACGAGCGTGCCGTCTTTCGTCTTGGCCGCCAGGATGTAGTAGAAGGCGTTGCCGAACGGCTCGGTCGAGTCGGCCGGTGTGGGCGTGCTGCTGGTGTCGCGGTAGGTGGTCTGGCTGGATTTCACCGGTGCGACCAGGGTGGCCGCGGATGGCTGGAAGTTCTGCCAGATGCTCCGGTGCACCTGGTACTCGACCAGGTCGTCGCCGGTGGCCGACGACGGGTCGGCGTACGCCGTCCAGGACAGGTCGGCGCCGGTGGCCCGGATGGTGGTGGGCGCGCGCAGCGTGACCCCGGGCCGGCCGTAGGTGAGCAGCAGCTTGGGCGTCTGGTCGGTCTCGCCGTTGTAGGCGAATTCGGCGGCCTCGTAGCGCGGGCCGCCACGGCCGAGCGCCGCCTCGTCGCTCGCCTTCAGCATGAAGCCGTGGTTGGGCTGGCGGCCGTCGAGCCAGCTCTGCGCGGTGTCGCGGACGCTGAAGTTGTGCCACACGTTGGCCTGGTTGACCTTCTTGACGTCGGTGCCGCGCTTGACCAGCCGCACCGCGTCGGCGACGACCACCTTGTTCGCCACGTCGCCCAGCACCACCTTGTGCGTGGTGCCGGCGTTGAACGACCAGGTGCCGATCGTCTTCCAGGTGCCGCTGCCGGAGCCGGTGGTCTGGTCGACGGCGACGGTGGCCTGCCCGCCGGCGTGGTGCACGGTGTACGGCGCGTTGGTGGCCCGGTCGGCGCCCGGCACGTAGTGCACCTGCACGTCGTAGGCGCCGCTCTCGGTCACCCGGGGCACCCAGGTGAACGCGTGTCCGGTCGCCGCGTCGCGGTTCGCGCGGTAACCGCCGGCGACCGCCTGCGCGGTGTCGGCGCCGCTCGCCGCCGCCCACTCGCCGGTCGCCGCCGTCTTGCCGGCGTCGGCGTTGTCGATCTGCTCCGCGTTCTGCCCGACCTCGCCCAGGGCGGCGTTGATCGCGTTCCAGGTGACGGTGTTCTCGGTCCAGGCGGCGGTGACCCGGCGGGCCTCGATGCTGACGTCGTTGGCGTCGGTGGTGTGCGTCTGGTCGAAGTAGGTCTGCAACTGCGCGGCGTCGAGCTGGGTGCCGGCCGGCACCTGGGACAGGTCGAACTTGAGCAGGCTCCGCGCGGCGCCGGCGGTCGTCGTGCCGACCGAGATCCGCCAGCTGCCGTCGTGGTTCGCGGCTGGGTCGTCCGACGTGATCATCGCGTCCTGCGACTGCGTGACGGTCGGTTGGATCTTGATGGTCGGGTCGACGACGACCGGGTACTTCCGGTCCGGGCTGCGCAGCCACCCCTCGTCCGCGGCCAGCGTCAGGGTCATGCGCCCGCCGGCGCGCGCCAGGGTCTGGGTCACCTTGGTGCTCGACGCGGTGCCGTGCGGCGCGGCGGCGTCCGCGCGGCTGTCGTACATGAATGGCTTAGGCAGGTAGAACAACGCCGGGCCGAGGGCGCCGGGGGTGTGGAACCCGACCGAACCGTCCCGGTTCGCCACCGCGTCGACGCCGTCGAGCGCCAGCGTGAACGGGTACGCCGTCGCGCCGGCCGCCGGCGGCCGGTCCAGGACGATCTTCTCCTTGAGAGCGCCGCCGGTCACCTCGTAGACGAGGTCCGCGCTGCCGAACGCGTCCGCGTACGTCACCGTGGCGCCGGCCACCCGGGGTGTCATCGGGCGCGCCGGGCCGGGCAGGCCGAGCGTGACGCTCCGGCCGGCGGCCTGGTAGGCCACCAGCTTGTCCGATGTGGACCCGAAGAGGGTGGTGAAACCGTTGCGGTCCGAGGCGTACGGGAAGTCGGCGCGTCCGGTCGGCCGGACCGTCGGGTCGATCGGCTGCCACCGGCCGGCGCGGTCCCGGTAGTGGACCGGGTCGGTGCTCAGTTCCGCCTGCCACCGGCCGTCGGCGAGCTGGTGGATCTTGCCGGTCGCGGTGCGGGCGGCGACCAGCTCACGCACGCGCTTCGGCGCCGCCATGGCTTGCCCGGCCGGCAGCCGCGCCGGATGCGCCAGCGCCTGGTCCGGCCCGGGCGGCGTGTCCGGGAGGTCGCGCCCGCGCACCGCCGGCGTGCCGGGTGCCGGTGCACCCGACTGCGGAGCGGCGCTGCCGGCGCGGTGGTCCGCGGGATCCGGCACCGCGGTCGATACCGAGGCGAGCATGATGACGGCCAGGAAGCCGGCGGCCAGTACGCGGCGCCGGGTAGCGGCGTTGTTCATCCCCCGTCGATCCTTTCGGTCTGGTCCCCACACCAGCGGAATTGCTAATTCGCGCAACATTAAATAGCGCCTACCCCGAATAGGGGCGCGCTTTATCGCTGCACTGAGTCGCGGATCAAGAAAGACGCTCGGCTACCAACAACGTGCGACGCGGCACCCCGCGCCGGACCGATGATCGGCCCCCCGTACAGCATGTGGCCAGTCCATACCGGACCACGCCGGCCACCGTAGCAAGCCCCTCGGCGACATCGCAATGATCCGCATAGATCCTGCCGGAAGTGTTTTTTCGGGGGTCGCGAAATGCGCCGAGAGTCGCTAGCTTGCAACTGGGGGACCATCGATTCACGGGGAGGAACAATGAGGATCACTACGCGTTTCGCGCGTTTCACACACCGAGCCATCGCGCTCGCCGCCGTCCTGACCATCGCCGCGCTCGCGCCCGCCGGGGTGGCACGCGCCGCCGACGGCCGCGAGCTCGAGCTGCCCGACTTCGGCGATCTCGTGGTCGACCAGGCACACCGCCACCTGTTCGTCACCGGCGGCCCGACCTCGAACGCGGTCCTGGTCACCGACTTCTCTGGCCGGACCGTCAAGACGCTCAGCGGGCAGCACGGGGCGACCGGCCTGGTGCTCAGCGCCGACGGCCTCCGCCTGTACGTGGCGCTGGCCGCCGGCGACGCGATCTCGGTGATCGACACCAAGACGCTGAAGGAGACCGCCCGCTACGGCACCGGGGCCGGCACCTGCCCCACCCACCTGGCCCGCACCGAGGGCCTCGTCTGGTTCGGCTACGGCTGCGACAACAGTTGGAGCGGCGGGATCGGGAAGCTCGACACGGTGGCGAGCCCACCGGCCGTGACGCTCGACGCCCAGGGCGCGGAGATCCAGTTCCAGCGGGCGCCGCTGCTGGCCGCCGTGCCGGACGCCGACGGGCCGCTCGTGGCCGGCCAGCTCGAGCTGAGCCTGTCCACTGTGTACGTCTACGCGGTCGCGAACGGTGCCCTGAGCACCCAGACGTCCGGCACCGCGCCGGGCAGCAACCTCACCGACGCCACGCTCAGCCCGGATGGGGTCACCCTGTTCACCGCCTCCGGCTCGCGCAACCACGTCCCGGGATACGCCACGGCCGACCTCGCGCGGCGCGGCGCCTACGACACCGGCTACTACCCGAACGCGGTCGTCGCCTCGCCCAACGGGCGTTGGCTGGCGACCGGCCGGCACCACGCCGACGACGACCTGCTGACCTGGGCCGTCGACGGCACCAGCCCGCTGGACAGCATCGACCTCACCGACGAGGGCGTGCTGGTGCCGCGCGGGCTGGCCTGGTCCGGCGACAGCAAGCAGATCTTCGCGGTCACGCAGAGCCCGACCGGTGGCGCACCGTCCCTCCACACCGTCTCCGCCCCATGATCAAGGCGTCCCTGTAGTCGTTAGAGCTACTTGAGGGACGCCTTGATCATGAAGAGATCAGTGGAAGAAGTGGCGGGTGCCGGTCAGGTACATCGTGATGCCGGCGGCTTGGGCCGCGGCGATGACCTCGTCGTCGCGGATCGAGCCGCCCGGCTGCACGACCGCGCGCACGCCGGCGTCGATCAGCACCTGCAGCCCGTCCGCGAACGGGAAGTAGGCGTCCGACGCGGCCACCGAGCCGGCCGCCCGATCACCGGCGCGCGACACCGCCAGCCGCGCCGAGTCGACCCGGTTCACCTGGCCCATGCCGACACCCACGGTGGCGCCGTCCGTGGCGAGCAGGATCGCGTTCGACTTCACCGAACGGACGGTGCGCCACGCGAAAGCGAGGTCCTCCAACGAGGCGGGGTCGCCCGAGACAAGTCGCCAGGAGGCCGGGTCGTCGCCGGGCGCGTCCACCTTGTCCATCATCTGCACCAGCACGCCGCCGCTGACCTGCCGCCACTCCGCCGGCAACGGGTTCCACTCCGGAGCCACCAGGAGCCGGATGTTCTTCTTACCGGACAGCACCGCCACCGCACCATCCTCATAGGACGGAGCGACCACGACCTCGGTGAAGATCTCGGCCACCTGCTCGGCCATCGCCACGCTCACCGGCCGGTTGACCGCGATCACGCCGCCGAACGCGGACACCGGATCGCACGCGTGCGCCTTCCGGTGCGCCTCGGCCACGTCGGCGCCCACCGCGATGCCACACGGGTTGGCGTGCTTGATGATGGCGACACACGGTGCACTGTGGTCGTTCGCCGACCGCCATGCGGCCTCGGCGTCGACGTAGTTGTTGTACGACATCTCCTTGCCGTGCAACTGCTCGGCCTGCGCGAGCCCGGGCGGCGCGTCCGGGTTGGTGTAGAGCGCGGCCTGCTGGTGCGGGTTCTCGCCGTAGCGGAGCACGTGTGAACGGCGCAGCGCCAGACCCGCGAACGCGGGCCAGCCGTCGTCGTCCGGCGCCAGCGCCGCCGCGCACCACTGGGCCACCGCCACGTCGTACTCCGCGATGTCCGCGAACGCGCGGGCCGCGAGCGCCCGCCGCTGCGCGAGCGTCGAGCCGCCGTCTCGCACCATCGACAGCACGGCAGGATACGCCGACGGCGACGTCACCACGGCGACCGACGCGTGGTTCTTGGCCGCCGACCGCACCATCGCCGGCCCGCCGATGTCGATCTGCTCGACGCACTCGTCCACGCTGGCGCCCGACTCCACGGTCTCCCGGAACGGGTACAGGTTGGACACCAGCAGGTCGAACGCCTCGATGCCGAACTCCGCCAGCTGCGCGACGTGCGCCGGCAGCCGCAGGTCGGCGAGCAGCCCGGCGTGCACGCGCGGGTGCAGCGTCTTCACCCGGCCGTCCAGGCACTCGGGGAAGCCGGTCAGCTCCTCGACCCGGGTCACCGCCGCGCCGGCCGCCTCGATCGCCGCGGCCGTCGAACCGGTCGACACGATCTGCACGCCGGCCTCGTGCAGCGCCCGCGCCAGCTCGGCCAGCCCGGTCTTGTCGTACACGCTGACCAGCGCGCGCCGGATCGGACGGCGACCCTCGTCGACGCTCATGGAATGGTGACCTTTCTTTCGTTGATGGTCCAGCCCTCGCGGACCAGGCGGCCGACGTACTCGACGAGCTGGCGCCGCTCCGCCTCCTTGATCCGCTCGGTCAGCGTCTCCTCGGTGTCGTCGGCGAGCACCGGCACCGCGACCTGCGCGATGATCGGGCCGGTGTCGACGCCCGCGTCGACGAAGAAGAGCGTGGCGCCGGCGATCTTCACGCCGTACGCGAGCGCGTCGCGCGGACCGTGGATGCCCGGAAACGCGGGCAGCAGCGCGTTGTGCGTGTTGATGTAACGGTCGCCGAACGCGGTCAGGAAGCCGGCGCCGACCAGTTTGAGGAAGCCCGCGGAGATCACCAGGTCGGGCTGGTGATCGGCGACGTGCGCGGTGAGCGCCCGGTCCCAGTCCGCGCGGGACGGATAGTCCTTGACCACGTCCACGAAGGTCGGCACACCAGCGGCGGCCGCCCGGTCCAGGCCGGCGATGCCGTGCCGGTCGGCGCCCACGGCGACCACCCGTGCGCCATACGCCGGATCGGCGCACGCGTCGAGCAGCGCCTGGAGGTTGCTGCCCGAGCCGGAGACGAGGACCACGAGACGAGCCGGTTCGCGCACGTCAGCACCCTATCGCCACCCCCCGGGCCCACGACGACCAGCCCAGACCCGCGGCGGGTCCCCGCGCCCGTCCCCCTCCCGACGTTGATCGAGGAATGATCGTGGCTATCAAGGCACGATAAATCGGGACATCATAGCCACGATTCTTCCTCGATCAACGTCGCGCCGTGGGTCAGGAGTGCTGCCGGCTCGAGGCTTGGGGGGATGGCTTCTCGATCTGCGAGGTGCCGTGACCAGGTACGCTGCCATCGATTTACCCCTCTTGGAGTAGGAGAAAAGATGCAGCCCGGCTACCCCGGCCAGGACCCGTACGGCCAGCAGCCGCAGGACCCGACGGCGCAGCCGCCGCACGGCCAACCACCGGCATATGGACAGCCGCCCGCCTACGGGCAGCCCCAGGACCCATATGGGCAGCAGGCCCCCCAACCCAACCCGTACGCGCAGCCCTACGGGCAGCAGCCCACCTCCGGCCAGCCCTATGGCCAGCCGACCTCGGGGCAGCCGTACGGCCAGCCGACGTCCGGACAGCCCTACGGCCAACCGACGTCCGGACAGCCGTACGGCCAGCCGCCGACCTCGGGCCAGCCGTACGGGGCCGCACCGGTCTACCCGGGCGCCGGCTACACGCCGGGCCCGCCGCCTCAGGGCCCGAGCAACACGCTGGGCCTGCTTGCGATGATCTTCGGCATCGTCGCGATCCCGCTCGGCCCGTGCTGCCTGTTCATCGGCGTGCCGCTCGGGATCGCCGCGGTGATCCTGGGCTTCCTCGGCAAGAACAAGGCCGATCAGGGTCTCGCCACCAACCGGGGACAGGCGATGGCCGGCCTCATCTGCGGCGGCGTGGGCATCCTGCTCGGCATCGCATGGATCGTCGTGAGCCTCGCCTTGGACCTCAACACCTCGTTTACCAGCTAGCGAGCTGCTTGACGAATAGCTGATCAACCGCAAACATCGTCACGCCAAGATACACAAACAGGGGAGGAAGAAAACGTGACCACACCATATCCGCCGCCCGCGGCAACGCCGGCGAACGACCGCACGACGCTTTTCGGCGTGCTCGGCATCGTGTTCAGCATCTGCTGCCCGATCGTCGGCGTCATCTTCGCCGCGCTGTCGCTCAACGCGGCCAAGAAGTCCGGCAAGTCCCCGACGCTGGCGTACGTCGGCTTCGTGATCGCGATCATCTCGATCATCGGCGGCGTCGTCTACCAGGTCGTCTACCAGACCTCCCGCTGACTCGTTCCATGATCAAGGCGTCCCTGTAGTCGTTAGAACGACTACAGGGACGCCTTGATCATGAGGCTTACGGGGTGGTGAAGATGCGGGTGGCGGCCGCGCCGATCATCGCGCCCAGGGCGACGACGACCGTGCCGGCCACCGCCACGTGCCAGGCCACCGGGCCGATCTGCGCCAGCCGGCCATCGCCGAACGGCCCGCTCGACACCAGCGCGGCGCCGCCCAGCACCAGGCCCGCGACCGGGCCGGCCAGCGTGGCCGCGCCGAGCAGCGCCGGCCACCGGGCCGCCCGGTCGGTGCGCATCGTCCGGCGGGTGAGCAACCAGCCGGCGACCGCGCCGGCCACCACCGGGATCGCGAGCAGCGCCGCGCCATACCCGCCGATAGGTCCGCCGGGCACGCCGGCGAAGACCGGGACGGCGGGGACCGCGCCAACCGAAACCTCGGTGGTACGCACCAGCGTGTCGGTGCCGAGCGCGAAGCCCGGCCCGAGAAGGTAGGCAGCGGCCCACACCGCGACGTTCGGCGCGTACGCGAGGCTGACCAGCGTGATGCCGGCCTGCCCGGCGACGCCCGTGCCATAGGCGCCGATCACGTCGCTGGCACCGCCACCGTGGAGGGCCACCGCGAGCCCCGCCGCACCGGCGCCAGCGGCCAGCACGAGCACCGCGCCGACCACGCCGGTGCGGATCGCGTCCCGGAGCACCGGCGACATCCGGCGGGCCACGACGCGCAGGGCGCCGGTGGTGCGCAGCGCACCCACCAGGGCCGCCAGCGTCCCGAAGGCGGCGAACGTCAACCCGGCCCGCACCGCGGATGCCGACTCGCCCCCACCGAGCAGGAGCGTGGCGAGCGCGCCGAGTACCCCGTACCCGATGCCGACCGTGCCCGCGACGGTGAGCGCCTGGCCGGGTGAGCCGCGGTGGCGGGCCCCGATGGCCCGCGTGACGTGGACCCCGGCGCGCACGAGCCGCCAGCCGGCGAGCGCGGTCAGCGCGAGCGGGGCGAGCCGGAGCGTGCCGGCGGCGGTCTCCAGCGGCACGCCGTGCCCGAGCAGCCAACCGGCGAGCCCGAGGTGGAGCGCGCCGCCGATCGACCCGGCACCCTCGGCGAGCTGGGCAAGACCCATGACGAGCGCCACCGGCGCGTACGAGAGGACGGCGGCCCAGAGCGTCGCCGCGGCCGCGGCGACGGGGAGCGGCGCCCGGCGGCCGCGGGTGCCCCCGTTGCGCGGTTCGGGCACCCGAGGGCTGATCCGGACCGTCTCCCGGTGTGCCTGGTCGCCGCGCGCGGTGGGGATGCGCACGGTCTCCCGGGTGGCCAGGTCGCTCTCGTCGGGAGCTGCCTGGCGGGGAGGCTGGTCAGGGGTGCTATCCGGCATCAGCCCCTACTTTGGCATGCCGGCCGCCTCCGTCCATGGCGACACCACCGTCGATCATGGTGTTCCTTGCCCATTATCGCGACAATTCAGGGCATTTGTAGTTACGGTCCGGGCAGGGCCGCGAACATTGGGTGCGCGGACCGCGCAACGCGGGAGGCGATCGTGACCGCACCGTACCCGCCGCCGTCGGCGGCACCGTCCAACGACCGCACCACGCTCTTCGGCGTGCTCGGCATCGTGTTCAGCATCTGCTGCCCGATCGTCGGCGTCATCTTCGCCGCACTGTCGCTCAACGCGGCCAAGAAGTCCGGCAAGTCCCCGACGCTGGCGTACATCGGCTTCGCGATCGCGATCATCTCGATCATCGGCGGCATCGTGTACCAGACCTCCCGCTGACCCCCTTCCATGATCAAGGCGTCCCTGTGGTCGTTCTAGCGACTACAGGGACGCCTTGATCATGAAGAGGTCAGAACAGGGAGCGCATCAAACCGGCGGTCTCGGTCGGCGTCTTGCCGACCTTGACCCCGGCGGCCTCCAGGGCCACCTTCTTCGCGTCGGCGGTGCCGGACGAGCCGGAGATGATCGCGCCCGCGTGGCCCATCGTCTTGCCGGGCGGGGCGGTGAAGCCGGCGATGTAGCCGACCACCGGCTTCGTCACGTTCGCCTTGATGAACTCGGCGGCCCGCTCCTCGGCGTCGCCGCCGATCTCACCGATCATGACGATCGCGTCGGTCTCCGGGTCATCCTGGAAGGCCGCGAGCGCGTCGATGTGCGTGGTGCCGATCACCGGGTCGCCGCCGATGCCGACACAGGTCGAGAAGCCGATGTCGCGCAGCTCGTACATCATCTGGTAGGTCAGCGTGCCGCTCTTGCTGACCAGGCCGATGCGGCCGGGGCCGGTGATGTCGGCCGGGATGATGCCCGCGTTGGAGGCGCCCGGCGAGGCGATGCCCGGGCAGTTCGGCCCGATGATGCGGGTCGTGCCGCCCTTCGCCTTGCTGTGCGCCCAGAACGCCGCGGTGTCGTGCACCGGGATGCCCTCGGTGATCACCACGGCCAGCGGGATCTCGGCGTCGACCGCCTCGACCACGGCGGCCTTGGAGAACGCCGGCGGCACGAAGATCACCGTGACGTCCGCCCCGGTCTTCTCCATCGCCTCGGCGACGCCGCCGAACACCGGCAGGCTGTGGCCGTCGAAGTCGACCGTCTGGCCCGCCTTGCGCGGGTTGACGCCGCCCACCACGTGGGTGCCGGCGGCGAGCATCCGCCGGGTGTGCTTGGAGCCCTCGGAGCCGGTCATGCCCTGCACGATGACCTTCGAGTCCTTGGTCAGCCAGATTGCCATGATCAGACCCCCTGGGCCGCGAGCTCGGCGGCGCGCTTGGCCGCCCCATCCATAGTGTCCACCCGCTGCACCAGCGGGTTGGCGGCCCCGTCGAGGATCGCCCGCCCGGCCTCGGCGTTGTTGCCGTCGAGCCGGACCACCAGCGGCTTGCTCACCGTCTCGCCGCGCTGCTCCAGCAGGCTGAGCGCCTGGATGATGCCGTTGGCCACCTCATCGCAAGCGGTGATGCCGCCGAACACGTTGACGAAGACGCTCTTCACGCCGGGGTCGGACAGCACGATCTCCAGGCCGTTGGCCATCACCGCCGCGCTGGCCCCGCCGCCGATGTCGAGGAAGTTGGCCGGCTTGACGCCACCGAACTCCTCCCCCGCGTACGCCACCACGTCCAAGGTGGACATGACCAGGCCCGCGCCGTTGCCGATGATGCCGACCTCGCCGTCGAGCTTGACGTAGTTGAGGTCTTTCTCCTTGGCGCGCTGCTCCAGCGGGTCCACGGTGGACTGGTCGACCAGCGCCTCGTGCTCGGCGTGCCGGAAGTCGGCGTTGCCGTCCAGCGTGACCTTGGCGTCCAGGCAGAGCACCGTGCCGTCGGTCGTGCGCGCCAGCGGGTTGACCTCGACCAGCGTGGCGTCCTCGGCGACGAACGCCTGCCACAGCTTGACCGCGATCGCGGCGACCTGGTCGGCCACCTCGGCCGGGAACCCGGCCGCGGCGGCGATCTCGCGCGCCTTGGCGTCGTCGACGCCCTCGTTCGCGTCGATGGCGACCTTCGCCACCTTGTCCGGCGCCTCGACCGCCACCTGCTCGATGTCCATGCCACCCGCGACGCTGGCGATGCACAGGAACGTGCGGTTCGCCCGGTCCAGCAGGTAGGAGAAGTAGTACTCCTCGGCGATGTCGGCGGTCACCGTCAACATGACCTTGTGGACGGTGTGACCCTTGATGTCCATGCCCAAGATGTTGGTGGCGTGGGTGACCGCCTCCGCGGCGCCATCGGCGAGCTTCACGCCGCCGGCCTTGCCCCGACCGCCGACCTTCACCTGGGCCTTCACGACCACGCGGCCGCCGAGGCGCTCGGCGATCGCTTGGGCCTCCTCCGGGGTCGTGGCGACGCCGCCGGACAGCACGGGCAGGCCATGCCGCTCGAACAGCTCACGGCCCTGGTACTCGTACAGATCCACGCAGCACCTTCAGGGTGAGAGGAAAATGAGTTGATTGTCGGCAGCCTATCGGCATCGGCACGGGTGGCAACGGAACGGGTGCGGGGTGTGCGGTACTGCACACCCCGTCCGCCTCAGCGAACCGGCACCCGCCCAGCCGCGTAGTGCGCGATGGCTCCCATGATCTCCGCCTCCGGCTTGTCGGCGAAGTTCAGCGTGGCGGTGAAGCCGGTGCCGAAGAAGAGCTGCTGCATGCTCGAGTCGAGGGCGGTGAACGCGCCGAGGTTGCCACCGGTCCGCGGATCGCGCGGCTGGACGCAGACCATCTTCTCCAGCGACCACCGGCGCCGGTACACCTGGGCGATGGCCTCCCAGGGCAGCCAGATCGCCTGACCGCGGGTGGGGCGGGTCTTGATCCACAGGCCAGCGGGGCCGACGGCCAGCACCGGGCCGCCCGAGGTGAGCAGGTAGAGCTGCAGCCCGAAGAGCGCGCCGATGAAGACGAAGAAGCCGCCGATCACGGCGAGGCCGACGACGACCTCGCCGGTGACGAGCGGGACGCAGCCGACCAGCAGGGCGACGCCGAGCGCGAACCCGCCGAAGACCAGCCCGCGCTTCTGGACGCTGGCCCGCACGGTGAAGGGCTGGTCGTCCGGGATCCGCTTGGTGACCGGCAGTGGCGGGGGCGGCGGTGGCGGCTGCTGCCAGTGGGCGGGCGACTGCTGCCAGCCGGGAGGCGGCGGCTGGCCGGGCTGCCCCGGGTGCCAGCCGGGCGGCGGGCCCGGTGGCTGACTCGGCGGCTGGGGAGGCTGCTGAGGGGGGTAGGTCACAGGTCGAGAGCGTAGGCCACCAGGCCCGGAAGTTTTTGTCCCGGGCCGCGTAACCCCTGATGACGGGGGTCGTTGAGTCTGATGTCCGCAGCATGAAGGCGGACGACGAAGACGGCCGATGCCCTGTCGGTCGAGGGGTGGCGGCGGGGCATCGTGCATAGAGAGGCCGGACGTGTGAGGGGTGCGTCCGGCCTCTCCCCTTATTCGGCAATCACAACGGTCAGTAGCCTATCCAACCGGCTGAGTAACATTCGCCCGTACCCAATCGACGATCGCGGTGGTACTGGCGCCCGGGGTGAATATCTTCGCTACGCCCATCCGTTCCAATTCCGGAATGTCGGCGTCCGGAATGATGCCGCCACCGAACACGATGATGTCGGCGGCGTCACGCTCCGCAAGTAACTCCACTACCCGCCGGAAGAGCGTCATATGGGCGCCGGACAGCACGGACAGCCCGACCGCGTCGGCGTCCTCCTGGATGGCGGTCTCCACGATCTGCTCGGGCGTCTGGTGCAGCCCGGTGTAGACGACCTCCATGCCAGCGTCGCGCAACGCGCGCGCCACAACCTTGGCGCCGCGGTCGTGGCCATCCAGGCCCGGCTTGGCGACGACGACTCGAATTCGAGAGCTCATCGGTGGCACCCTCCCGCGCGGTCGGCCCGCTCCGTTGCGATCGGCCTCAGCCTGCGTCTCACAGCCTGAACGAACGGTAACCCGCCGGAGGCTCGCCGACCCAGCCGACTCCCGGACTGGCTACAGAGAGCGTCAAGCACCGTACTCTGTTACCTGGACCACATAACCATTTGTCATGGGTGATGTTACGTAGCGCTACTAACGAGGCCCCTCACAAATGGTTACGAAATCCGGCATTCCACAACGCACCGTACGCGGTTCTGTAGCCAATTTGTCGGGGCGGCTTGTGACACGCCCGTCGTTTAGTTACCGTGGCCCACGGTTGTCATCTAAGCCCCCACTGGATGGCAACGCGGTCCACCAGCGTTCACCCCCGCTTTACGCGCTGGATTGACCGCCTACCTGACCAACAACGGAGGGTGTGCGTGCGTCAGCGCCTGTCGTCTGAGCCGGACCGATATCGCGGCCGTCGTCGCGTCCCCACGCCCCCGCGCAGCCGCTACGCCGCGGTGGTCACCACCGCTTTTGTCGGCGCCGGGTTTGTGGCCCTCGGTGCCGCCGCGCTCCCCGACGCCAAGACCGTCGACCCGAGCGCGCTGGCTGACCTCGATCGCGCGTCCACTGCCCAAGATCTCGCGCAGCGCGCGGAAGACGCAAACCGCGCCTCTCGTGACGATCGCTCCGCCTCGTCGACCGACCAGGCCGCACCTGAAGCGTGGGTGCTGCCGATCCAGGGCGAGTATCAGTTCACCTCCCCCTACGGCATCCGCTGGGGACAGCTGCACGCCGGCGTCGACCTGGCCGCTCCGGAGGGCACGCCCTACCGGGCGGTATACGACGGCACCGTGAAGCTCGCGCAGTATTACGGCGGCTACGGCTACGCGGTGATCGTCGACCACGGCAACGGCGTCGAGACAATCTACGGGCACTCATCGAAGCTCATGGTGCAGGCGGGCCAGAAGGTCAAGGCCGGCGACACGCTCGGCCTGGTCGGCAACACCGGCCACTCGTACGGCAACCACCTACATCTCGAGGTGCATGTCAATGGGGAGCCACGGGACCCGATCCCGTGGTTCCGGGACCGCCAGGCGGACATCAAGCTACAAGTCGACTCAGTCTACAGCGGTGTAACCGCTCCCTAACTCTCTGTAGCGTCACGTCACCGCCCATGCGGCCTTGCATGGGCGGTTTTCGCTGCTCATCGGCCCCCTAAAGTTTCTCCGGTCACACCAGGAAAAGTGATCGAGACCACAATCAACTACGCTCCGTAATCACCATAAAAACGGGCAAGCTGGGCGGCCAGCATGGTGTGGCCACCCACCTCTCCCCTGCCCGCTACTCCGGGTTGCCGGCTCGCACACCAACATTTCCGGGTCCGTGCCAGCAACCACGGAGGTTCCCCCCGTGCGACACCGCAAAACCACCGACAACACCGATAACCCCACCGGCACCGTCCGGTACCCGCGACGCGTCCGCTACGGCGTACCCGCGATCGTGCTCGCCGCCGGCCTGGGCCTCGCCGGCTTTTCCTACGCCGTCACCGCGCACGGCGACGACGCCGTCGCGACCGCCACCGCGGTCGCCGCGGCCCAGCAGGACCGCGCGGAGGCCGCGACCCGGGCCGACCGCGCTGAGCGGGCGGCGTCCCCCACGCCGTCGGCGACCAGCGGGGCTGCCACGCCACCCGCCGGCACATCACCGTCTACCTCGGCGGCCACCCCCAAGGCCACACCGGTCGCGCCCAAGGCCAAGCCGGCCGCGCCCAAGAAGACGGTGACGAAGAAGGCGCCCGCGTGGGTCAACCCGCTCCCCGGCGCGCAGATCACGTCCTGCTACGGCATGCGGTGGGGCGTCCTGCACGCCGGCATCGACTTCGCCGCGCCGGCCGGCACCCCGATCCGCGCCGTCGGCGCCGGCACGGTCGTCGCGGCCGGCTGGGCGTACAGCGGGTACGGCATCTCGGTCGTCGTCAACCACGGCAACGGCTATCTGACCCACTACGCCCACCAGTCCCGGGTCGCCGTCAGGGTCGGCCAGAAGGTCGGGGCCGGTCAGGTGATCGGGTACGAGGGCTCGACCGGCGACTCGACGGGCCCGCACCTGCACTTCGAGGTGCACCAGGGCACGTTGTGGAGCCAGGTCAACCCCGCCGGCTGGCTCAAGGCCCACGGCGTCCCCGTCTCCTGCTAACCCCCTTCCATGATCAAGGCGTCCCTCAAGTAGTTCTAACTACTTGAGGGACGCCTTGATCATGGGGCTGGCGGGCGGGGAGGGGGTTAGAGCTTGTCGATGGGGGCGTGGCGGAGCACGATCCACATCACCTGGTCGCCGAAGTCGATCTTTGCTTGGGCGCGGGCGCCGTAGCCCTCGACCTCCAGGACCCGGCCCATGCCGTAGCGCTGGTGGTTGACCCGGTCGCCGGCCGCGACGCTGGGCACCTGGGGCAGATCGCTCGCGGTCGCCAGCTTCGAGCCGTCGATGCCCAACCGCTCGGCCAGGCGCGCCGCCTTCGGCGTACCCCCGGAAAAGCTTCCGGACGCGGCGCGTTCCGCGGCGGCCGACCGCCCGCCGATGCCGCCGCCGGTGCCCGACCACGACGTGTACGCCGACTCGGTGCGCTCCCAGCGCACCAGCTCGGTCGGCAGCTCCTCGACGAACCGCGACGGCGGGTTGTACTGCGGCTGGCCCCAGGCTCCCCGGGTGACCGCCCGGGAGATGTAGAGGCGCTGGCGGGCGCGGGTGATCCCCACATACGCCAAGCGGCGCTCCTCTTCCAGCTCGCGGTTGTCGCCGAGCGAGCGCAGGTGCGGGAAGACGCCGTCCTCCAGACCGGTCAGGAACACCACCGGGAACTCCAGGCCCTTGGCGGTGTGCAGCGTCATGAGGGTGACCACGCCCTGGTGGTCGGGGTCGTCGGAGGGGATCTGGTCGGCGTCGGCCACCAGCGCGACCTGCTCCAGGAAGCCGGCGACGGTCGGGCCCTCGCCGCCCTCTTCGGCCTGGGCCTCGGCGCGCTCGGTGTACTCCCGGGCGACGCTCACCAGCTCCTGGAGGTTTTCCACCCGGCCGGCGTCCTGCGGGTCGAGGCTCTCCTCCAGCTCGCTGAGGTAGCCGGAGCGCTGCAGCAGCGCCTCCAGCACCTCTTCCGGTGCGGCGGTGGCGGCCAGTTCCCGTACCCCATCCAGCAGCGTCACGAAGTCGGCGATGCCGTTCGCCGCGCGGGTGGAGATGCCGGGGGCCTCGTGCGCCCGGCGCAGCGCGGCGCCGAACGAGATGCGGTCGCGGGTGGACAGCGCCTCCACGCACGCCTCGGCCCGGTCGCCGATGCCCCGCCGCGGCGTGTTGAGGATGCGGCGGACGCTCACCGTGTCGTCGTCGTTGACCACCGCCCGCAAATAGGCCAGCGCGTCGCGGACCTCCTTGCGCTCGTAGAAGCGCACCCCGCCGACCACCTTGTAGGGCAGGCCGACCCGGATGAACACCTCCTCGAAGACCCGGGACTGGGCGTTGGTGCGGTAGAACACCGCGACGTCGCCGGGGCGCGCCTCGCCGGCGTCACACAGCCGGTCGATCTCGCGGGCCGCCCAGTCGGCCTCGGCGTGCTCGGTGTCGGCGACGTAGCCGACGATCTGCTCGCCCTGGCCCTGCTCGCTCCAGAGCCGTTTCGGCTTGCGGGAGCTGTTGCGGTCGATCACCGCGTTGGCGGCGTTGAGGATGGTCTGGGTGGAGCGGTAATTCTGCTCCAGCAGGATCGTGCGCGCGTCGGGGTAGTCGCGCTCGAACTCCAGGATGTTGCGGATCGTGGCGCCGCGGAACGCGTAGATCGACTGGTCGGCGTCGCCCACCACGCACAGCTCGGCCGGCTCCAGCTCCGGCGTGCCGCCGACCAGCTCCTTGATCAGCACGTATTGCGCGTGGTTGGTGTCCTGGTACTCGTCGACCAGCACGTGCCGGAAGCGGCGCCGGTAGGTCTCCGCCACATGGGGGCGCGACTGGAAGAGGTGCACCGTGGTCATGATGAGGTCGTCGAAATCGAGCGCGTGCGCCTCGGCCAACCGCCGCTGGTAGAGCGTGTAGGCCTCGGCCAGCGCCCGCTCGTTGGGCCCCTTCGCCCGCGCGGCGAACTCCTCGGGGTCGACCAGCTCGTTCTTCAGGTTGGAAACCTGCGCGGCCAGGCCCCGCGCGGGATGCCGCTTCGGGTCGAGGTCGAGCTCGCGCGCCACCATCTGCATCAACCGCCGCGAGTCGTCGGCGTCGTAGATGGAGAACGTCGACTTCAGGCCGGCGTGCTCGTGCTCGGCCCGCAGGATGCGCACGCACGCGGAGTGGAATGTGGACACCCACATCAGCCGGGCTCGGCCGCCCACCAGCGCGGCGACCCGCTCCTTCATCTCACCGGCGGCCTTGTTGGTGAACGTGATCGCGATGATCTGGCCGGGGTGCACGTCGCGCGCGGCCAGCAGGTAGGCGATCCGGTTGGTGAGCACACGCGTCTTGCCCGACCCGGCGCCCGCCACGATCAGCAGCGGCGCACCGGCGTGCACCACCGCGTCGCGCTGCGGGCCGTTGAGACCCTCCAGCAGCGCTTCGGGATCGGGCCGGCGGCGGCGCGGGCGCTCGTCGGGCGGGGCATCGGGCGGCGGGGTTTCGAAGAGAGCTTGCATCGCCTGGCGAGTCTATTCCCCCGGACCGACATCGCTCCGCCAGCAACCAATTCGTCATCTCACGGGGGTGGCGCGGGTTGGCCGGGGCTAGCAGGATGACCCATGTTGTCCTGCGCATATTAGGAGATCAGATGACCCGATCCCGGGTTTGGACGATAGCGCGCCACCTTGCCGTGCCCACCCTCGCGCTGGCTGTTGTCGCCACCATCCCCGTCACGCGCTCCAGGGATGGCGCAGACCCGGCGTGGACGCCGATGACGCCGGTTTCCGTGTCGTACGGGCTAGATCTCAAGGGCGGCGCCGCCAAGGGCAATCTGCTCGGCTTCAACGACTTCCACGGCGCGGTCGACCCGCCCACCGGCAGCGGCGGGCTGATCAACGGCAACCCGGCCGGCGGCGTCGAGTACCTGACGTCGTGGCTCAAGCGGCTGCGCGCCGAGGCGAAGACCGAGAAGCGGCAGTCCGTCACGGTGGGCGCGGGCGACCTCGTGGGCGCCACCCCGCTGGTCAGCGCGGCCTTCCACGACGAGCCGTCGATCGAGCTGCTCTCCAACGCCGGCCTGCAGGTCAGCTCGGTGGGTAACCACGAGTTCGACGAGGGCACGACCGAGCTGCTCCGCCTGCAGCGCGGCGGCTGCCACCCCACCGACGGCTGCCAGGACGGCGACGGGTTCGCGGGCGCGAAGTTCACCTACCTATCCGCCAACGTGGTCAGCAAGAAGACCGGCAAGCCGCTGCTGGCGCCCGTCGACATCAAGCTCGTCGACGGCGTACCGGTGGGCTTCGTCGGCATGACGCTGCGCGGCACCCCGTCGATCGTCAACCCGGCGGGCATCAGCACCGTCGAGTTCCGCGACGAGATCGAGACCGCCAACCAGTGGGCCGGCGTGCTGCGGCGGATCGGCATCAAGTCGCTGGTGCTGCTGATCCACGAGGGCGGCGCGCAGGCGTCGCCGCCCACGCCGCTGGAGGTCAGCGGGTGCGCCAACTTCGCCGGGGCGATCACCGGCATCGTGGCCGGGCTCCGGCCGGAGTACGGCGTCGTGGTGTCCGGCCACACGCACCGGTTCTACTCGTGCCAGCTGCCCAACTCGACCGGTACGCCGACGGTGGTGACCAGCGCCGGCAGCAACGGCCAGCTGGTCACCGACATCGACTTCACGATCGACAAGCGCAGCCGCCGGTTCGCGGAGGTGTCGGCCCGCAACGTGATCGTGGAGAACGGCGTCCGCAACGCCGACGGCTCGTGGCAGCGCGACGCGGCCGGCAACTACGTCCGCAACCCCGCGCTGGTGGACCCGAGCGCCGCGGTGATCGCCAACAAGTACCGGACCGCGGTGGCGCCGATCGCCAACCGGGTGGTCGGCAAGATCTCCGCGGACATCCCGCAGCTCGCCAACGCCGCCGGCGAGAGCCCGCTCGGCGACGTGATCGCGGACGCGCAGCTCGCGTACACGACGGCGTCGGCCGGGGCGCAGATCGCGCTCATGAACCCGGGCGGGATCCGGGCCGCGCTGACGTACGCGAACTCGCCCGGTGGTGAGGCGGCCGGCGACGTGACGTACGGCGAGGCGTTCACCGTGCAGCCGTTCAACAACCTGGTGGTGACGTACAC
Source organism: Actinomycetes bacterium KLBMP 9797 (assembly GCA_037414955.1). Lineage (GTDB taxonomy): Bacteria > Actinomycetota > Actinomycetes > Mycobacteriales > Micromonosporaceae > Phytohabitans. The sequence goes on along the minus strand of JBBEWH010000037.1, from coordinate 461 downwards.
GCTGACCGGCGCCCAGCTCAAGGAGGTGCTGGAGCAGCAGTTCGTCGGCTACGCGGGGCAGACCACGCAGCGGATCCTCCAGGTGTCGGCCGGCTTCGGGTACGCGTACAACCCGACGCTGCCGGCCGGTGAGCGGGTCTCCGGCATCACGCTGAACGGCGCGCCGATCGACCCGGCCGCCAGTTACCGGGTGACGTCGAACGACTTCCTGGCCAACGGTGGCGACGGGTTCACCAAGCTCACCGTCGGCACCGACCGGGCCACCGCGCCCGGTTTCGACGTCGATGCGCTCATCGCCCACCTCGGCGGCCCGAGCGCCCCGATCGGCCCCGGCCCGGTCAACCGCATCACCCGCCTCTAGCGCTCCAGCTCCATGATCAAGGCGTCCCTCACGTCGTTCTAACGACGTGGGGGACGCCGTGATCATGGGAAGGGGTGCTCCACTTCACCACCTGTTCGTG
>JBBEWH010000036.1:0-669 GCA_037414955.1 Actinomycetes bacterium KLBMP 9797 | reverse complement strand
CCCCCCAGCACAAGCACCACGCCCCCCCCCCCTGCGTAACACCGCGGGGGGGCACGCCTTGATCATGGGAAGGGCTGCTACACTTCTCACCGTGATCGAGCAGGTGCGGTTCTACTTTTACTACGGCTCCGGGAGTCCGGCAGCCGTAGGTCGCGCCTGATCACAAGACCTACCGAAGCCCCGGGCTCCTGGAGCCCGGGGCTTTCGCGTCTCCGGGCTCCAGAGCACCGGGACCGAGACCCAGGGAGCACCCCATGGCCACCGACGTGGCGGAGCAGCCAAGCGGACCGGCGAGCGGCGCCGAGACCGGCACCGAGACCGGCACCGACGCCCCCGAAGCGGCCGAACGCATCGCCGAGATGCGCCGGCGCATCGACGAAATCGACAACGCCCTGATCCAGCTCTGGCAGGAGCGCGCCGCACTGTCGCGGCAGGTGGGCGCGACCCGGGTCGCCTCGGGCGGCACCCGGCTGGTGCTCGCTCGGGAGCGGGAGATCCTCGACAAGTTCCGCACCGAGCTGGGCGCCGACGGCACCCAGCTCGGTCTGCTCATCCTCCGCGCCGGCCGCGGCCCCCTGTAAGGCACCCCGCCTCCATGATCAAGGCGTGCCACAAGTCGTTAGAGCGACATGGTTGTGGCCGGGATAGTGTGGGGTTTTTGGTGGGGGG